>NZ_DATCTC010000017.1:0-35905 GCF_036568145.1 Parasphingorhabdus sp.
TGGCTCGCCCGCAATTTTATATAATGTCTATATAAAAGGTATATTCCTGACATAAGCAGTGACTGGAGCGCGGAGCACAGACTTTGTCCGTCTCTGATCGTGCAAGTGGATAATTTCGCCATCAAGCCGTTCACGTAAAAAAAAGGCGGACCCGCGGGCCCGCCCTTCCGTTTTAAAATGTCCGCTGCTGCTATTCAGCCGGTTCGAGAATCGGCGTCACTGCCTCCAAATAATTACCGATAATCTTGCCAAAGCGGCCCGGTATTTCCAGTGGCGGATAGTGACCGACGTCCGGCATGAATAATTTCGATATTTTGGCCTGTTCCAGATATTCCGCTAGCCTGTGGGCCGCTGCGTCCGGAAGCAAGGGGTCAGTACTACCCCAAACCAGCAGCACAGGTATGGTCAAAGATGCAAATAACGGGGTTGTTTCCTTGCCGTCCTTGACCTGTGCGATAAAAGCAATCGGATGCTTTTCGGGTACGCGGCGGTTAAAATCATAATACTCGCGCTGCAGTTCCGGTGTTGCGCGCGCCGGCACACCGAAATAGAAATTGAAAAATTCTTTCCAATAACTTGGTGCCTGAAATCCTGTCTCGCGGGCTTTTTCTAGTTCGGCCGTCAATTCAGGTGGTGGTTTCATGTGATCGGTTCTGACCGGATCAGACGGCATATTCGACAATATCAACCGTTCCACCAGACCCGGATTCTTGGCAGCCAGCATCGCCACCATTGTACCGCCGCTTGAAACACCCGATGCAGCAGCCACTTTGGTGACGCCCAGTCTTTCCAGAAGTATTTGCGGAATATCAGTAGGCTGCATTTCAGCGACAGCCTTGTCAGAAATACGTCCGGACAGCCCAAAGCCCGGCAGGTCAAAACGGATCACGCGATAGCGATCAGTCAGCTTTTCAGCCACTCCATCCCAGGTACGCATCGTACTGAGCGATCCATGGACCAGCAGCACGACAGGTCCTTGCCCTTCGTCTTTATAATGCACTTCCACATCGCCGATGTTCATATAGCGGCTCTGCTCATCCTGATATTTGGCGCGTAATTGCTTGATCGTCAGGCGCTCGCTGTTCATAGAATCGGCGATCAATGGATCAAAGCTGACCCCCGCCTGGGCAAACGCCGTTGCGGGTGCAACTGCCACCATGCCGGTGACCATTATTTTCGAAAGCAGTCTCACTGCATCCTCCATCATATATTTAAGGGTTAATCAGGATATAAAAGCTTTTCCCTGAATGGCTATCGGCCCGAGGATATGTATTGCGCCTTAAGAGCATCACGCTGTCCCCATAGGGACCCGGAACCGATAGAGAAACACGCAGGGTCAACAAGGCTCCTTCATTTGAAACGCTGACCATATGGTTTGCTGCGGGTTTTCGCGAGCTTAACGGTCGGCGATTGGGCAACCATAGCTATAGAGGGCGGGATGTGCGTCAATCGTTCAGGTTGGAAACTGTCCGTCAGTCGAACAGATGATGTGGGAAGATTGCCTTGGACTGTCCGTGGCCGAATGAGATGATCAGCAATATTGAAGGAGAATGCAGTGAAGCTTACACGGCGCGATTTCGGAATGGGGGCAGCTGCCCTGGGTCTTACGCTCATGGCGGATCGTGCAAGCGCACGGATGGGCAAGCCCAAAGGTGTCGACGTCATTGTGCTAGGGGCTGGCGTATCTGGTTTGAACGCGGCCTGGCTGCTGGAGCAGCAGGGTTTGAAGGTTCTGCTGTTAGAAGGACGGCAACGTGTTGGCGGGCGCGTGTTCACACTGCTGGATCAGCCTGGCTACCCGGAAATGGGTTTTAACTCGATGGGCGAAGGCTATGGCCGCGGGATCGACGCGGCCACGCGGGCGGGTGTCGAACTCGAAAATGTTGTGCCGCGTTTCCATGGCGGCCCACCGCAGGAACTCTATCTGGATGGGCAGCGCATCACGCGTGAGGAATGGGCGGGGTCGCCGATCAACCCCTTTCCCGAACATCTGAAACGATCGATGCCGTGGGAAGTCACCAACAAAATGGTCTCGCAGAATAACCGGCTACCCGATTCCGGTCTTTGGAACGACCCGGCAAACGCCAAGCTGGACATCTCGCTTTATAGCTTTCTAAAAGCGCAGGGGCTGAGCGACGCAGCGATCAATCTTGTCAGCCTTTCGCCCTATTATGGAACGTCGGCCTACGATGTTTCGGCGCTGATGCTGGAATTTAACGACGGTTTCATAAAGAGTCAGATTGCGGCCGGGCCGCGCGTGCTGGCGATCAAGGGAGGCAACATCAAACTGCCCAACGGTATGGCCAAACTTCTCAAAGGCGACATATTGTTCGGCAAGGATGTTGTCGCAATCGACAATCTGACGGACAAGGCGGAGGTGCGTTGCGCCGACGGATCGGTCTATTCAGCGCCGCGCGTAATTAGTTCGCTGCCCTTGCCGACGTTACGTAATATCGCCATCCGCCCGGGTCTGAGCGGTCCACAGGCGATGGCAGTTGCAGAGCTTAAATATCAGCCGCTCAGCATCGCTTTCTTGACTGTGACCGAGCCTTTCTGGGAGCATGACGATACCTCACCGGCAATGTGGACGGATGATCGAATGGGTGTTGTGATGCCGCAACGCTTTGGCGCGGATCCAAAGCAGATTACCGGCCTGACGGTACAGGCACGTGGTCATTTGGCTCAACATTGGGATCGGCTGGGTAAGGAAGATGCGCTTACGTTTGTCGTTCAGCGGCTTGAAGCATTGCGTCCGGCTGCTAAGGGCAAGGTCAAGGGCGCCCATCTTCATAGCTGGACAGCGGAGCGTTTTAACATGGGTGCTTTTTCCTATTTCGGTCCTGGCCAGATTGCGGCCTTTGGCGCTACCATGGCCGAACCGGCTGGGCGTATCCATTTCTGCGGTGAGCACACGGCTGTCGGCGCTCGCGGACTGGAAGGCGCGCTGGAATCCTCGGAGCGCGTTGCGATTGAGATACTTTCGCTCTGAAACCAGATTAGGGCGCACCCACAATATGCCGTATTCCTGAATGATTTCGAAGATCGGGGCGAGCGATAGCATTGGCGGGGGCGGATAGCGAGGATCACTCCAAGTTAGCTCTGGAAGTGGCCTGTTTAATTTGACATAACAGGTCGCGACAGGTCTGCGACCTGAAACAGGAGAGTTCACGATGTCCGATGCCCCCAAAAATCCCGATAAATGTCCTGTAACGAACCTTACGACAGCTTTTGGTGCGCCGGTAACCGAGAATCAGAACTCGTTGACCGCCGGACCGCGCGGACCGCTGCTTGCCCAGGATGTCTGGCTCAATGAAAAGCTGGCCAATTTTGTGCGGGAAGTGATCCCTGAACGGCGGATGCATGCCAAGGGTTCGGGCGCTTTCGGTACTTTTACCGTTACGCACGACATCACGAAATATACCCGCGCGAAAATTTTTTCCGAGGTTGGTAAAAAAACAGAGATGTTTGCCCGCTTCACAACCGTTGCTGGTGAGCGCGGCGCGGCTGATGCCGAGCGTGATATTCGCGGCTTTGCGCTGAAATTCTATACCGAAGAAGGCAATTGGGACTTGGTTGGTAACAACACGCCGGTCTTTTTCTTCCGCGACCCGCGCAAGTTTCCCGACCTCAATCGGGCGGTGAAGCGCGATCCGCGCACGAACCTGCGTTCGGCGACGAACAACTGGGATTTCTGGTCCCTGTTGCCAGAGGCATTCCATCAGGTGACAGTGCTAATGTCCGATCGCGGTATTCCGAAAAGCTTTCGCCATATGCATGGCTTTGGTAGCCACACTTACAGTTTTTATAACGAGGAAGGTGAGCGGTTCTGGGTCAAGTTCCACTTCCGGACACAGCAGGGTATCGAGAATCTGACTGACGCCGAAGCGGCGGAGGTGGTCGGCCGCGACCGTGAAAGCAACCAGCGCGACCTTTATGATGCGATTGAGCGCGGCGATTTTCCGAAGTGGAAGATGTTCATTCAGGTGATGCCGGAGAAGGACGCGGAAACCTATCGCTTCCACCCCTTCGACCTAACCAAGGTCTGGTACAAGGCGGATTATCCGCTGATGGAGGTCGGCGAGTTTGAACTGAACCGCAATCCGGAAAATTTCTTTGCGGATGTGGAACAGAGCGCCTTTGCCCCGTCGAACCTGGTTCCCGGAATCGGCGTCTCTCCTGACAAGATGTTGCAAGCGCGGTTGTTCAACTATGCCGATGCACAGCGTTACCGGCTTGGCGTTAATTACAACCAGATCCCGGTAAATGCACCGCGCTGCCCGGTATCCAGCAACCATCGTGACGGTAGGGGTCGGGTCGATGGCAACTATGGCGGCATACCCCATTATGAGCCAAACAGCTTTAACCAGTGGAAGGAGCAGCCCGAGTTCCGCGAGCCACCTTTGAAGATTAATGGCGATGCGGACTTCTGGGACTTTCGTGAGGACGATGCCGATTATTTCACCCAGCCACGCAAGTTATTCCAGCAGATGAGTCCCGAGCAACAGCAAGTGTTGTTTGAAAATACGGCAGGAGCAATGGGCGATGCTCCCGACTTTATAAAGCAGCGCCACATCGACAACTGCGCTCGCTGTGACCCTGCTTATGGTGCAGGCGTGGCAAAGGCGCTGGGCATGGAAGTTACTCCGGCGGACAGATTGTCCCCTGAGCCGCCGATTACAGCCGGTTGATCGAACGCTATAGATTGCCCCCCCCCGGCCGGGCTTGTACTCGGGCGGGGGTTGTTTTTTTGGCTTGGTCTGTGTGCCCGAATATGGTCTTAAGATTCTTCTGATACAAAATAACAGGATAAAACATGGATCTGGTCGGCCCCGCATCGCATAGCTATTTTTCCCAGCGGCTTCGTCTGCATTATGCCGATTGGGGTAATGCAGGGAAACCGCCGCTGATCCTGCTTCACGGGGGCAGGGACCATTGCCGCAACTGGGACTGGGTTGCTCAGGAATTGCGCGAGGACTGGCATATTATTGCGCCTGATATTCGCGGCCATGGCGACAGCCAGTGGAGCACGGACGGCAATTACTCGGTCATGGCGATGGTCACCGATCTGGCCCAGCTCATCTACCAGCTTGATCTGTCGCCGGTGACTATTGTCGCGCACAGTATGGGCGGTAATATTGCGCTGCGCTATACGGGCCTTTATCCGGATACAGTTCGGCGGCTGGTTGCAATAGAAGGGCTTGGACCCAGCCCTGCAATGCTCGCCGAGCGGGAAGAAATCGGACAGCTTCAGCGCGTGCGTAATTCGATAGAGGAAAAACGAAAAGCCGCTGGCCGTCAGGTCAGGCGCTATGCAACTTTTGATGACGCGCTAAAACGGATGCAGGAGGAAAACAGCCATTTATCCGACAAGCAAGCCCGTCACCTCACCACTCATGCGGTGATTCGTAACGAGGATGGCAGCTATAGCTGGAAATTCGACCCCTATGTGCAACATTGGGATTCGATTGACCTGCAGCAATCCGACATTCACAAATTATGGGGAAACGTAAGTTGCCCGACCCAGTTGCATTATGGCGAAGATAGCTGGGCAAGTAATCCGGAGAAAGACGGTCGAATCCAATATTTCGGCGACAATGTTACGGTCAAAAGCTTCTCCAATGCCGGACATTGGCTGCACCATGACCAGTTTGATGAATTTGTTGGTGAATTGCGGGCTTTTTTATAAGCATATCTGCATAAGGCGCAGGTCCTATCACATTCGATGTTATATATGTCTGGACGCATCACATTATGGTGTGATACAGATGTGATATACCCATTGGATGAAGGTGTGACCATGAGCAAGATATTGATAGAGCAACTGATCGAACTGATCGAATCCGGCACAGAGACACGCGCCGGTCTGGCCCGCGCCGCTGGTCTTCATGCGAATAGCCTGCGTGCTTTGGGGCAACCGGACTGGAACCCTACTGCCGAAACTCTGGGCAAGCTGGAAAAATATCTCTCACGCGGTGGCAGCGGAGTGATGGCAAGCGCGGAAGAAATCATCAACGAAGCGCGCAACGGCCGTATGTATATCCTGGTCGATGACGAAGACCGCGAAAATGAGGGCGACCTCATCATTCCGGCTCAGATGGCAACGCCCGATGCGATCAACTTCATGGCCAAATATGGCCGCGGGCTCATCTGTCTAGCGCTGGCAAAGGACCGGGTTCAGGAACTTGGCCTTGATATGATGAGCCAGAATAACCGTACCGCTCATGAAACCGCATTTACCACGTCCATTGAAGCGCGCGACGGCGTCACCACCGGCATTTCCGCCGCTGATCGCGCCCGCACGGTGGCGGTCGCGATTGACGGCACCAAGGGCAGGAACGAGATTGTAACGCCCGGCCATGTCTTTCCCCTGCAAGCGCGCAATGGTGGTGTGCTGGTACGCGCCGGCCATACCGAGGCGGCGGTCGATGTCTCGCGTCTGGCCGGGCTTAACCCGTCTGGTGTGATCTGCGAGATCATGAAGGATGACGGCGAAATGGCGCGGCTGGATGATCTTATTGAATTTGCCCAGCATCACGGGATGAAGATCGGAACGATCCGTGATCTTATCGCTTACCGCCTTCGCAATGACCATCTTGCTAAACGCCGGGCCGAAGCCAGCTTTGAAAGCCGCTGGGGCGGGGAATGGAAAGCAATCACCTATTATAATACAGCTACGGAAACGGAACAGATCGTGCTGCAAAAAGGGCATATCAATCCCGATAAGCCGACCTTGGTGCGGATGCATGCGATGACACTTTTTAGCGATATTTTCGGCAGCACAGGGCCGGGCGGGCGGACGCTATCCGAATGTATGAAGATTATCGGTGACGAAGGCGCGGGGCTGATCGTATTCATCACCCAGCAAAGCAGGCAATTTCTGTCCAATCAGGTGCGTAAACTGGCTGGCGAAGAAGGGCCGCATATGGACCAGCTGCGCGATTATGGTGTCGGCGCACAGATTCTCACGGAACTGGGCGTGAAGGATATGGAATTATTGTCCAACACCAACCACGATCTGGTCGGGCTGGATGCCTATGGCCTGCGTATCATTGGTCAGCGGGCTATTCCCGATGGAGAAACCACCGAGGAAAGTCAGGCGGCTTAAGATCGCCTTCATGATGAAACAGAACCAGACCAACCAAAGCGAGAGTAAATAAAATGGCCAAATTCCTGATCGTCGAAGCGCGTTTTTATGACCATTTGAACGATATGTTGTTAGACGGCGCCAAGGCGGCGCTGAATGCTTCGGGGCATAGTTATGAAGTGCTGACTGTTCCCGGAGCGCTGGAAGTGCCCGGAGCCATTTCTCTGGCAATTGACAGCGAGCAGTTTGACGGCTTTGTCGCACTCGGCGTCGTGCTGCGCGGGGAGACATATCATTTTGAAATTGTCTCCAACGAAAGCGCGCGCGGTATCATGGCGCTGACGCTTGACGGTGCGGCGATCGGCAATGGTATCATAACGGTCGAAAATGAAGCGCAGGCCTTGGCCCGCGCCGATAAAACGCAGAAAGACAAAGGCGGCGAAGCGGCCAAAGCAGCGATTGCGATGTGGGAGCTGGCACAAAAATACAGCTGAGTATCTGCATCAGACGCTCATTCCACGCCTAATGATCAAGGAGGACGGCCTCCCTCTTATCGAGTAGCAATGTCCACCCCCTGATTTCGCCTCTCAGCTATCTAGCTTTTCCAGCGCAAATATTTCGGCGAATAATTGTCTTTTGCCCATCACATCTTCCAAGGTGAACTTGTCGAGATGCGCCAAAAAGGCTGCAACGGCGTCAGCCATTACGCGGGACAAGCCGCAGACCGGAGTGACGACGCAATGGTTTTTTGAGCCAGGGCTGCATTCGACAAACTGGTTAACCTCCTCCATCGTACGGACGACATCGCCAATATTGACCTCTGACGAGTTGCGGGCCAGCTTAAGCCCGCCGCCGCGGCCACGCTGGCTGGTGATAAATCCTGCACCGGCAAGCCGTTGCACCACCTTCATCAGGTGGTTTTTGGAAATATCATAAGCCGATGCTATATCATCAATTGTCTGGCTATCATCATGCGCTGCCAGAAACATCAATGTCCGCAGGGCATAGTCAGTATGTGTGGTAAGTCTCATAAAACATGCATATTATATATTGCTTTTAATTTCAAGTTGGTTATAAGTTATAAGAGGTAAATAATATACATCTTTAAAAGAGTCGTCAGATGCCCCACCCTTATACGATTGCCGCGAGAGAAGAGAAAGCTGCCCACGCGCAGGCTTTGGGGATTACTGAAGCGCGAATTTCCCAACTTGTCGATAGCTTTTATGACAAAATCAGAGGCGATGCGCTTCTCGGGCCGATATTCAACGAAATAATTACCAACTGGCCACCCCACTTGGAGCGGATGAAAGCTTTCTGGACCTCCATTGCCATTGAATCAGGACGGTTTCGCGGCAATCCGATGGTCAAGCATTTGGCGATACCCGGTATCGAGCGCTCTCATTTCGATCACTGGTTAAAGCTGTTTGACGAGACTTTGCCAGAAATAATGCCAAATGCTGCGGCGTGCCAGTTTCTGTCGGATCGCGCCGAGCGGATTGCCGAGAGTTTGATGACCGGAATTTCCATCCACCGCGACGGGCGCCTTGGAGGAATGCCACCTGTTCCTTAAAAGAAGGAGACTGGAAATGTTTCTTGATGAAAATAACTTGGCTGCTCAATCGCATGATATGGAGCAGGACCTGCATCCGGAAAATATGGTCGCGCTCGAAGCCTCTACGCAGCATGAAGCCCGCACGTTCGGTTTGCCAGGGTCGGTCTGGAGCATCATGCTGACCAGCTACGCGATATTCTTTGTGGCGCTAGCCATAGCGACTGGTCACGATCTGGGAGCGATATTTGTAGTCACTGTCAGCGGGTTGTTCGCGATCATGTATTTTGGCACGACTTTCGTACTCAACAGCATAGGGGCCGCAGGTCGCAAGGAGCTTGAAAGCGAGTGGGTCAAGGGCAAGTTCCAGAGCCTGAACGGTCCCATGAGCTTTGGCGAGATTTTTGGCCAGATGCTGATCCTGCCTATCCTCTTTGCGATTTTCGCCGTAGCGGTCATCTTCATTCGTTCCGCAGTCATGTGAGCAACAGCCAATTCCCTTGTCAATCAGCCGATCATTCGCTATAGTTGCAAATGTAACTAATTAGCCGATTTGCAAGGAATATGAAATGGCGGATCTTTTCGAAAACCCGGCCGGGCTTGACGGCTTTGAATTTGTTGAATTTTGCGCGCTTGAAAAAGGTGTGCTGGAGCCGGTGTTCGAGGTCATGGGCTTTACCCGCATTGCCAAGCATCGCAGCAAGGATGTGCATCTGTGGCGGCAGGGGCAGATTAATCTTATCATCAATTACGAGCCGAGATCGGCGGCATGGTATTTCGCCCGCGAACATGGACCATCGGCATGCGGTATGGCGTTTCGCGTGAAAGATGCGCGCAAGGCTTATGACCATCTGCTGGCCCAGGGCGCAGAGCCGGTGGCGGTGGAAACCGGGCCGATGGAATTGCACATTCCGGCCATTCGCGGCATTGGCGGTGCAATACTGTATCTGGTCGATCGCTATGCCGATGATGAAAAAAGCGATGCCCTTTCCATTTACGATATCGACTTTGAATATCTGCCCGGCGTTGACCGCAACCCTTTTGGCGCCGGTTTCAAAATCATCGACCACCTTACACACAATGTCTATGGCGGCAGGATGGCCTATTGGGCGGACTATTATGAAAGCCTGTTCAATTTCCGCGAGATCCGCTTTTTCGACATAAAGGGCGAATATACCGGCCTCACTTCAAAGGCGCTGACCGCACCGGATGGCAAGATCCGCATACCGCTCAACGAAGAGGGCGAGGGCGGTAAAGGCCAGATCGAGGAGTTTCTGCGCGAATTCAATGGCGAGGGGATTCAGCATATCGCGCTGATCTGTGACGACCTTATCGCCAGTTGGGATAAGCTGAAAGCATTGGGCGTGCCGTTTATGACGCCGCCGCCGGACACTTATTACGATATGCTGGACGAGCGCTTGCCCGGGCACGGGGAGGATGTATCCGCCCTTAAATCCCGTGGTATCCTGCTCGACGGAACGACCGAAGGCGGACAGCCGCGGCTGCTCCTGCAAATTTTTGCCGAGGCACAAATCGGCCCGGTATTTTTCGAATTTATCCAGCGCAAAGGCGATGACGGTTTCGGCGAGGGTAATTTCAAGGCATTGTTTGAAAGCATCGAGCGTGACCAGGTTGCGCGCGGCGTGCTTGACGTCAAGGAGCCGGCTGAATGACAAGAACCCCAAAAATAAACGGTATCCACCATGTCGCCTATCGCTGCAAGGATGCGAAGGAAACGGTCGAGTTTTACCAGCGCGTACTGGGCATGCCGTTCACCGTTGCTTTTTCCGAAGACCATGTTCCATCGACCGGAGAATATGACCCCTATATGCACGTGTTCCTTGATGCAGGGGGCGGCAATATACTGGCGTTTTTTGAACTGCCGCAGCAGCCGGAAATGGGCAAGGACCCGAACACGCCGTCATGGGTTCAGCATATTGCGTTTCAGGCCCCGACGATGGACGACCTGATGGCGGTAAAAGAGCGGGCCGAGGCCGAAGGGCTTGAGGTGATCGGTCCGACCAATCACGGCATATTCAAATCCATCTATTTCTTTGACCCGAATGGCCACCGGCTGGAACTGGCGTGCAATACCGGGACAGCAGAAGAAATGGCCGAGTTGCAGCGGGTGGCACCTGAAATGCTGGAAGAATGGAGCCGCACCAAAAAAGCGCCGCAACATGCCGCATGGCTGCATGAGAAAGCGCGCGACGACTATTGAGTGGCCCGTCTGCCGCTGAACGGTTGATTGTTGCCGCGTTCCGGCGCACACTCACAGCCTAACGTCGATAATCAGAACCCGTATCCAATAACAAATGGGGACCCTATGAAACTCGCGACGCTCAAAAACGATACACGAGACGGCCGGTTGGTCGTCGTTTCCAAAGACCTGACCCGGTGCTGTGAAGCCAGTAATATTGCCCCGACGCTGCAAGCGGCTCTCGATAATTGGGAACTATGCGCGCCAAAGCTGGAAGCCCTATACCGCGATGTCGAGCACCAGACAGTTCCGTGCGAGCGTTTCCATGAGCGCGAAGCCCACTCCCCGCTGCCCCGCGCGTACCAATGGGCCGATGGCAGCGCCTATATCAACCATGTCGAGCTGGTCCGCAAAGCCCGCGGAGCGGAAGTGCCGGAAAGTTTTTACAGCGACCCGTTAATGTATCAGGGCGGCTCCGATGCTTTTCTGGCTCCGCGCGATCCTATCCCGCTGGGTGATCCGGCCTGGGGTTGCGATATGGAGGGCGAGGTCGCCGTCATAACCGATGACGTGCCGATGGGCGCCAGTGCGGAAGAGGCAGCAGACCATATCAAGCTTGTCATGCTGTGCAACGACGTGTCCCTGCGCGGCCTGATCCCCGGAGAGCTGGCCAAAGGTTTCGGCTTTTTCCAGTCCAAGCCGCCAAGCGCCTTTTCCCCTGTTTGCGTAACGCCCGATGAACTGGGCGATGCGTGGATAGGCTCTGTGATTCATCTGCCATTGCATATCGATTATAACGGCGAACCCTTTGGCCGCGCCAATGCAGGGGACGATGCGACGTTCAGCCTGGCACAGCTTGTCGCCCACGCTGCCAAAACGCGGCCCCTATGCACGGGCACGATCATCGGTTCGGGCACGGTATCCAATCAGGATGAGGATGGCGGCCCCGGCAAACCTGTTTCCGAAGGCGGGCTTGGCTATAGCTGTATCGCGGAAATCCGGATGATCGAAACCATATCTGACGGGGAAGCGAAAACACCGTTTATGAGCGCAGGCGATGTCGTGAAAATCCAGATGCTGGACGACGACGGACATTCTATATTCGGCGCGATCCGGCAGGAAGTGGTTGCAGTTTAAGGGAAGGTAATTCCCCCCTCCCTTTCAAGGGAGGGGCCGGGGGTGGGGATTCTTTATTATTACCTCAAGCGCCGGGCGCGGGCATCCGCTCCGCCAATAAGGCGCGGCGGCCAGTCGGCCTTGCCTCGCTGCGCTCGGTCTGGTGCTACCTCTGAAGGGCACACCAAAGCGCAACCTAAAGAACACATACCAGACCGACGCGTAGCGTCGGCAAGCGCGACCGCGCGCCCGAGCTTATGCGAGGAAAGCCAAGGGCGCGGATGCGCCCGCCCGGCGCTTGAGGTTAAATTAAAACCATCCTATTTCAAAATCGCATGATTGCGTTTGCCATCGTTGGTAATCGTGACCGCCCGGCCAATCAGATCCGTGTCATCAGGCGTATCGTCCAGCATACCGAAACATGGCGTGCCGTTTTCATCCACCATCCACAGCGTCGCGGAGCCGGGAACATCCTTCACATAAGGTGTTGCATAGCTTTTGATGACGCCATTACCATTGACGAAATGGGCCGGGCTGGTGCCCTTGTCCGGGGGCAGGTAGTTGGGCTTCGCGATCCGGTCGGGGGACCAGCCGCCCGCTAACGGTTGGGCCGCGTAAATGCCGACGGATTCCTTGTTAATCACCCCGCCATTGGCAGAGATCATGCCCGGCTTGCTGCCATCTTTTCTCAAGGCCTGAACCAGCGCGACTATCGCATGGGTGCTGTAACTGTTGCCAGGTCCGCCAAAAAAGCTCAGCCCGCCGGTCAGTGTATAGCTGGACAGCGGCCGGTCCGGCTGGTTCAGCGCCTCTATCGCCAGTGACACGGCAACAGGGAAACAGCTATATATGTCAATCGGGCCAATATCCCCCGCCTGCAATTCGGCAAGTTCCAGCGCCTTTGTGACTGCCCATTCAATCGCCGGAGAGCGCGACAGGTCCATCTGTTCGCTGATAACCGGCGCACTGGAATCCGCGCCGCTGTGCAGGTAGATCATCCTGTCTTCGGCTATGCCAAGATCGGCGGCATGGCCAGCGGTGGTCATAATCACCGCTCCGCCCAATGCGACAGCATCCTGCGCCACCATCCAGCGGCGATAGGGATCGTTGAGCCGGTAATTGCCGCCCTCGTCGCTTAGCAATTCTTCCACGCTCCAATGCTTTGCAAACTGGGCATGTTCACGCGAGGATGCGACACTTGAAAACGCAGACCAAAGCTGCGCCATGTCCGCAGCATAGCTGTCCCGGTCCATTTCCAGCCTTTTGCGTCGGGCGTTTTCAAGCAGCGCATAGGCCATCGGCATGGATATAATTCCGTGGCGGATCTCATACATGGTGAGGACGGCAAAGTCGGAACGCTTGTCGATGAAATCACGATCCGAAGGCAGGTTCCAGTCCATTTCATGCCCGGCCTTTTTGGCGCGTTTCACTGTACCGATGGATTCCGATCCACAGATGACAGCCGCCTTTATCTTGCCTTCATGAAGCTGCACCGCCAGTTCGTTCACATATTTCTGGGGGCTTTGGCCGCCGACATCACCGTAAAGTAGCTGCGCGGGTTCAAGGCCGGATGCACGGGCAATCGCGTCGGGCAGGTTGGCCGGTGATCCATATTGATGCCCGACCCCGCTATCATAGAAGAGCCGCGTTGCGAGCAGGCAATCGATAGAATCCGCAAGTCCGGCGGCTCCGCCATCCGCCAGGGCGGCCTTTACAGCGCCGGAAGCCAGATCGACCGGAGATGGCCATTCCAGACCCAATGATTGGCCACTTGCTTCGCCTACGCCTATCAATACCGGTGCCTGTCGGTCAAAAAAACTCATATTTGAACATCCCCTAAAAAAACAGTTCATCAATCAATTAAAACTGATAACAGACATGGCAACCGATGCACCTAAATATTTAGAGGATTGAAAAAAATGACCGGATGGCCAGAGCTGAAATGGGATGTTGAACCGACAGGACCGCTGAAAGGGTTAAAGATTGTCGATATGTCCACGGTTGTTCTGGGGCCGTTTGCGACACTGAACTTTGCGGATATGGGCGCGGATGTCATCAAGATCGAAAATGACGAAGGCAAGTTTTCCGGTGACATGATGCGTATGGCCGGTGACAGCCCGACGGGCGATCTGGGGCCGATTTTCACGTCGCTGAACCGCAACAAGAAATCGATCACGCTCAATGGCAAAGTGGAAGCGGATAAGGCCGTGATCGTGGAGCTGCTCAAACATGCCGACGTGTTTTTCCACAACGTCCGCATGGCTGGTATGGAACGGATGGGGCTTGATTACGAAGCGGTAAAAGCCATTAACCCCGGTATCGTCTATGTCCACTGCGCCGGTTTTGGTCAGGGCGGTGAATATTCCCACCGACAGGCTTATGATGACCTGATCCAGTGTTCATCGGGCTTTGCGTCCCTGTTTGAAATGCGCGGCGATAGCGGGCGTCCGCTTTATATGCCGTCGCTGGTGGCCGATAAAACCATCGGTCTGTTCGCGGTCAACGCCACGCTTGCCGCCATGTATCACAAGGAAAAAACCGGCGAGGGCCAGTTTGTCCAGGTCCCGATGTTCGAGGCCTTTACATGGTTCAACATGGTCGAGAATCTGTGGGGTGAAACCTTCATCCCAGGTAATGGCCGCCTTGGCTACACGCGGTCGATCAACCCCAATCGCAAACCCTATCCGACAAAGGACGGCTTTATCGGTCTGGTCCCCTATAATGACCAGCAGTGGGAAAAATTCTTTGAACTGGGCGGCAAGACCGGTGTGTTTGATGACCCGCGTTTCTCGACCTATTCGGAGCGCACCAAGAATATCACCGAGCTTTATGGCCTGATCGAGGAAATCGCAGCGACCAAGACAACGGACGAGTGGCTGGAACTGCTCGACAAGCATAATATTCCGGCGATGCGTTACAACCGGATCGGCGATGTGCTTAACGATCCGCACTTGCAGCAGGTCGGTTTCTGGACCGAGCGCGAGGGTGAAAAAATCGGGAAATACCGCTCTATCAAACATCCGGTGCTTTATTCCGAAAGCCCGGCAAATATCTTTGCCGATCCGCCAACATTGGGCGCGGATAATGACGAGATCAGGAGCGCTATGGGCCTTTCCAAAAAAGGGGAATAGGTGCCGCGAAGCGCGATAAGCCAAATAAAAACCCCGGGACAATCGCTTGCCCCGGGGTTTTTTATAAGCAGTTCAAACCTGACGCTGACGATCAGCCGGAATAATAGAGGTCGAACTCGACCGGGCTTGGAGTCATTTCCACGCGGCTGACTTCTTCCCATTTCAGCGCGGCATACGCGTCGATCTGGTCCTTGGTAAACACGTCGCCTTTCAGAAGGAATTCGTGATCGGCTTCCAGCGCTTCCAACGCTTCGCGCAGCGAACCGCAAACGGTAGGCACTTCGGCCAACTCTGCTGGCGGCAGGTCATAAAGGTTCTTGTCCATCGCTTCGCCGGGGTGGATTTTATTCTCGATCCCGTCAAGACCGGCCATCAGCAGTGCCGCGGCAGACAGATACGGGTTGGCCAGCGGATCCGGGAAACGGAACTCGACGCGCTTGGCCTTGTCGCCTGCACCATAAGGAATACGGCAGGATGCAGAGCGGTTACGGCTGGAATAAGCGAGCAGAACCGGCGCTTCAAAACCGGGGACCAGGCGCTTGTAGCTGTTGGTCGTCGGGTTGGTGAACGCGTTACAAGCCTTGGCATGTTTGATCACGCCGCCAATATAATAGAGGCAGGTTTCGGAAAGTCCGGCATATTCGTTACCGGCGAAAAGCGGCTTGCCTTCTTTCCAGATCGACATGTGCGTGTGCATGCCGGAGCCGTTATCGCTGCGGATTGGCTTGGGCATGAAGGTTGCTGTTTTGCCATAGGCATGGGCAACCTGATGCACGACATATTTGTAAACCTGAATCCGGTCAGCGGTTTCGACGAGCGTGCCAAACATCATGCCCAGTTCGTGCTGCGCAGCGGCCACTTCGTGGTGATGCTTGTCCATCGGCAGGCCCATTTCCTGCATCGTGGCAACCATTTCGCCGCGAATATCGACAGCGCTGTCAACCGGAGCAACCGGGAAATAGCCGCCCTTGGCACGCGGGCGGTGGCCCATATTGCCGACTTCATATTCGCGGCCGGTGTTGGTCGGCAGCTCGATATCGTCAATGCGGAAGCCGGAGCGGTCATAGCCGTCTTCAAAACGGACATCGTCGAACATGAAAAATTCGGGTTCCGGACCGACATAAACGGTGTCGCCAATGCCGGTGGATTTCATATAGGATTCAGCGCGTTTCGCGGTCGAGCGCGGGTCGCGGCCATAGAGCGAGCCATCGCCGGGTTCGACAATGTCACAGATCAAGATCATCATCGGTGTGGCCGAGAACGGGTCCATATACATGGCGTCAAGATCGGGACGCAAAATCATGTCCGATTCATTGATGACTTTCCAGCCGCCAATGGAGGAGCCGTCAAACATGAAGCCCTCTTCGAGCATATCTTCATCAATGACATTGGCGCACATCGTCAGATGCTGCCATTTACCGCGCGGATCGGTGAAGCGGACATCGACCCACTCTACATCCTCTTCCTTGATTAATTTCATGATATCTGCAGCAGTATTAGCCATTTGCTAGTCCCTTGGTTAAAAATGATTTGGAAAAGTTAAAATCAAAATTCAGCTGATGTCTTTTATTACATCATGCCTTTCATAGTCCCGCCCTAAATTGCATCGCTGTCCCGCTCGCCGGTGCGGATGCGTAGCGCGGCTTCGACGGGCATGACGAAAATCTTGCCGTCACCGATGCGGCCGGTTTGCGCGGCGGCGGAGATCGCTTCGACAACCCGTTCTGCCATCGAATCATCGACGACAACTTCCAGCTTCACTTTGGGCAGGAAATCCACGACATATTCGGCGCCGCGATACAGCTCGGTATGGCCTTTCTGACGGCCAAAGCCCTTGGCTTCGGTAACGGTGATTCCCGATACACCAACCTCGTGCAGCGCCTCTTTCACTTCATCAAGTTTGAAAGGCTTGATGATTGCCTCAATCTTTTTCATTTATTCTTTCCTATCCTTATGCTCCGGCCACTATAGCTTTGGCACGTGGATGCAGCACCAAAGTCGGGCGCATTTGCCCTTTGCAATACAAATACCATGCCAAATTGACATTGTGCAAGGAATCGCACGTAAACTGCTATAGCCAAATCCAGACAGTTGCAATCCCGCTCAAAAAACAGGCATTTCTGGACTCTGGAGCCTAAAAATAAGGCAGATTTTTGCTTTCGGGTAAGCCGGTTAATCCCGCTTAAAAAATGTCATTCCCGCGCAACGGGCGCGGTGAGGTCGGCGACATTGGCCTTGGTCCAGTGGGACCGTTCGATGACATAATGGCGCAGCGCCTCTACCTGACCGGGATTCAACTGCTCTTCAAAGCTGACCATGCCATTATGTTTCAACGCACCGTCGGTTAAGATGGATGCCCATGCCTCTGCATTGGCCAGGGTGGCCGATATACGCAGGTCCGGCGTAAAGCCGTTGCCGACCGCGCTGTCGCCATGGCAGACTAGGCAGTACCGGCCAAAAAGCGCCTTGCCCTGAGCCACCTGCTGCGGCGTTCCGGTTGGTTCTGGCGGATCCCAGACAATCTCGTTTTGTTGCGGCAGCGGAGGCAGGCTGGTCTTGCCGCCCAATTTCATCACGATCAGGCGCGGGATATTCGGGATCTGGCGAGACTCGCCGCCCGCAACTCCGGCGGTTAGCGGAAATGCGCCGCCCTTGCTGGTCAGGAAGGCGATATATTGCTCCCCGTCGATCATATAGGTGGAAGGGGCGGCGACAATACCGGACTGCACGTCCATGCTCAAAAGCTCTTCCCCGCTATCGGCAGCATAGGCTTTGAAGAGGCCAAGGCTGGTACCCTGAAACACAAGATTGCCGGCGGTTGTCATGGTGCCGCCATTCCACGCGGCGGGATAATCGACAGTCCATGCGACCTTGCCCGCTTTGGGGTCAAAGGCGACAAGCTGGCCCGTGGTTGACGCGATGGCCGCTTTATAAACTTCCTTGTCATCGGGAAGCTGGGCAATGTTCCAGCCGACACCGACGTTAAAGCCCTGCCGCCCACGGCTCTTATCAATATCCGATGTGGGGACTTCATAACCCTGCGGCACTTGCTGCGCGGGAATATAGACCAGCCCTGTTCCCGGATTATAGCTCATCGGGTGCCAGTTATGCGCGCCCAATGCGCCCGGTATGGCGATAAACGGCTCCCCGGTTTTATAGAATCGCGCGGCAGGATTCTCTATCGGGCGGCCGGTTTTCAGATCATAGCCTTCTGCCCAGTTGATATTTTCGACAAATGGTTCCGCGCTCAGCAAGCGGCCATTGGTCCGGTCGATAACAAAGAAAAAGCCGTTTTTAGGTGCATGGAAAAGCACTTTGCGCCTTTTTGTGAGCGCGGTTTTTTCGCTCTCGCCTTCTTCACCTTCTTCACCTTCAGTATCGCTGGTGCTGCTGACCGGCCAGTCAATCTCTGCAATGATGATGGATTGGGTGGCGGTATAATCCCAGGTTTCAGCGGGAGTTTCCTGATAATGCCAGAGATATTTTCCGTTGTCGGGATTGACCGCAACGATGGAAGACAGGAACAGGTTGTCGCCCTCTCCGCCAGAGCGCAGGCCGTGATTCCACGGATTGCCGTTACCGACCCCGAAATAAAGCTGGTCGAGTTCTTCGTCATAGACGATGCTGTCCCACACGGTTCCGCCGCCGCCGGATTCTTTCCATGTCCCATCGCCCCATGTCTTGTTTGCCGCTTTTGCGAAAATCTCGTCGCTGGCCGCACCGTCAGGCTCCCCTTCGGGATTGGGGACAGTGTAGAAACGCCATTTCAGCGACCCGTCGGCGATACTATAAGCGGAAACATAGCCGCGAACGCCAAATTCCGCGCCGCCATTGCCGATGACGACCATATTTTTAACCACCCGCGGTGCGCCGGTGATCGTATAGGGTTTGCTGTTATCGGTGGTCTGGCTTGCCCATAAACGCGCGCCCGTATTGGCATCAAGCGCGATCAGGCGGCCATCAATCGTGCCGAAAAATAACCGTCCGCGTGAAAAGGCCAACCCGCGGTTCACAACATCGCAGCAAGCATCAATTGCTTTGGAACCGTCAACTTCCGGATCATAGGACCAAAGCTCTTCGCCGGTTTTCGCATCATAGGCGAACACCTTGGACCAAGCGGTTGTGATGAATAATTTGCCGTCAACCACAACGGGAGTGGCCTCTTGCCCGCGGGCATCGGGTAAATCCCTGAACCAGGCAATGCCCAGTTCACTGACATTGCTTTCGTTTATCTGGTCAAGCGGACTGTGGCGCTGTTCCTTGGCGTCAAAGCCGATGTTGCTCCATGCAACATCCTGTTCGACAGCGGGGCTATCCTGATCCGCCTTTTGATTCTGACAGGCTGCGAGCAGGCATGTCGCAAAAAATAGTCCCAAACGACGCATCGTCACTTCTCCCCAGACGACCAAGCCTACGCGGGCCCGGCTTTTTAACTGACTAGCTAAATTTAAGCCGCCCGGTCAAGGCTGTTGAGTGTTGTGACTATACTCTTTTGAACGAAAAGGCATATCCGCGTTTAAAAATAAGGCGGGCAGTCCAGACCGGCCGGGCTTTTGGTAAAAATCTCGCATCCGGTTTCGGTGATACCGATACTATGTTCAAACTGTGCCGATAACGAGCGATCACGGGTGACAGCGGTCCAGCCGTCGTCCAGCATCTTGACCGCATATTTCCCGATATTGATCATCGGCTCGATGGTAAAGAACATGCCGGGGCGAAGCTCCGGACCTGTGCCGGGGCGTCCGGCGTGGACAACTTCCGGCGCATCGTGGAACAACTGTCCTACACCATGCCCGCAAAAATCGCGCACGACGCTATAACGCTGGGCCTCTGCATGGGTCTGGATGGCGTGGGATATATCGCCCAGATGGTTGCCGGGCTTGGCCTGTTCGATGCCGAGCATCAGGCATTCATAGGTATTCTGCACCAGCCTGGCCGCCTTTACAGGAGCCTTGCCGATCAGGAACATGCGGCTCGTGTCGCCGTGCCAGCCATCGACGATGACGGTCACGTCAATATTGGCAATGTCGCCTTCTTTCAGCTTCTTGTCACCGGGAATCCCGTGACACACAACATGGTTGATAGAGATGCAGCAGCTATGCGTGAACCCGCGATAACCGAGCGTTGCGGGAACGCCGCCTCCACGAAGCGTATGTTCGCGCACAATATCGTCAAGCTCGCCAGTCGTTACGCCCGGCACGACATGCGGCACCAGAGCGTCAAGAATCTCGGCGGCCAGTCGTCCGGCCTTACGCATACCTTCGAACGCTTTCGGTCCGTGAAGTTTGATTGCGCCGGTACGGCTTTGCGGTTTGTCTTCGTCAACAGTCAGATAATCAGTCATGCCCCGTATATATGGACATTAACCCGGTTTGACGAGGGGTAATCAGGTAAATTATCTGTTTCGCGGATCAAAGCCGGGGAAAACCGGAAGATGGGACAAGATAGGGTTTGAGAGAGACGCTGTTGCCCCCGCACCTGATCTAACCACAAAATGCCGTTGATGATTTGCCCAACTGGTCTATATCCGGATGATATGAGCAAATCCCGCATTTATACTGCCGCGCTGATCGTGATTGGTGATGAAATCCTCTCCGGGCGAACGGCGGACAAAAATATTCCCCAGATTTCCAAATGGTTGAATGTGCAGGGGATCAGGCTGGCTGAAGTGCGGGTGATTGCCGACGATATGGATGCGATTGCCGAAGCGGTAAATATTTTGCGCGCGCGCAACGATTATCTGTTTACCACCGGCGGCATCGGCCCGACTCATGATGATATTACGGTTGACGCGATTGCCAAGGCGTTGGGGCTTGATGTCGTCATTCATCCGGCGGCGCGTGCGATACTGGAAAAATATTATGCCGACAAAGGCGGGCTCAACGAAGGCCGCCTGCGCATGGCGCGAGTCCCCGAAGGCGCTGATCTGATCGAAAACCGCATGTCCGGCGCGCCGGGGATTCATTTGGAAAATCTCTATCTGATGGCGGGAGTGCCGCATATCACCGCAGGGATGCTCGACGGGCTGACCGGGACATTGGAAGGCGGCGCGCCTTTATTGTCTGCCACGGTGGGCGCATGGGCACCGGAAAGCGAGATTGCCGATATATTGATTGCTTCAGAAAATGCCCATGAAGGGTGCCAGATCGGCAGCTATCCTTTCTTCCGCAATGGCAAGGTCGGCGCGAATTTTGTCGTGCGTTCGACAGAAGCCGATGCGCTGGCCGCCTGCACAGCGGGACTGAAAGCCGGTCTGGAAGAGGCCGGTTACGAGGTTACAGAGGGCGGAATCTAGATAAAGGCGGCGGCTTACTCACGGGGTTTACTCCCGCACCGCTTTTAACGCCGCACCCGCCGCAAAGGGCGTAATTGCAACCAGAAGCAACGATACGGCGCTCAGGAATAATAATGCGCTGCCGGTTCGGTCCGACAGGCTGCCCGCCCCGAAAATCAGCAGCGGGATGGCGAGCGGCACCAGCAGCAATCCGCCCAGTGCACTTGCGCCCTTTAAGCCGGCTGTCAGCGCCGCGATCATCACGGCCAAGCCCGCCAGCGCCGGTGTCGCGATAGCAAGGCTGGCCAGCAAAATGCCAAGCGGCGGCCCTTCCAGTCCCATCAGGCCGCTGGCCAGCAGTGCCGCAAACAGAAGCGGGGGGCCAAAGGCCAGCCAGTGCGAAATCAGCCGGGCAAAGGCAATCCACTCGTCCGTAATACCGCGGACCAGCAGCTGGTCGTAAATTCCGTTATCAAGGTCCGGCTGCACCAGCCGGTCGAGCGGCAAAAGCGTCGCCAGCAAGGCCGCTATCCACAATATCCCGCCGCCGGTCTGCAACAGCAAATCCCGGTCCGGCCCCACCGCAAAGGGGAACAAGGTCGCCGCCGATAAATAAAAAATCACCGGCAACCAGGTCCCGCCACTGGCATAGCTTTGCCGCACATCGCGCCAGACCAGCGTCCCAAATACGCCAATCACGATTGCGTCTCCATTCGTTCCAGCGCCGCCAATTGTAATGTCACATCAAAATCAATCGGCAGCCCAATATGACTGGCAGCCAATATCATTCCTCCGCCGTCCAGATGCGTTTGCAATGCTTTGCCCAACTGTTCTACCGAAGCGCTGTCCAGACCGTTGGCAGGCTCATCGAGTAACCACAAATCGGCTGCCGTCAGAAACGTCCGTGCGAGCCGCGCGCGCTGGCGTTGTCCGGTGGAAAAATATCGTATCGGCACTTCAGCCAGATGCTCCATGCCCATCGCAGAAATGGCATTTGCAACATCACCGCTGTTTTTGCCGTCCATTCTAGCCCAGAAGTGCAAGGCAGATGCCAACGGCATGTTTTCGTCCAGTGCCATCCGATCATCACATAATGCAATAGAGGCGGGAACATTAATGGAACCGGAAAAAGGATCCAGCAATCCGGCAATCAAGCGCAGCAGGCTGGATTTGCCGACACCATTGGGACCGGTAAGCAGTCCTGCCTGCCCCGGCATCAAGGCAAGATTCAAATCCCGAAACAGCAATTTGTCGCCGCGCATACAAGACAACTTCTCGGCGCGTAAATTGTGTCCCCCCTGTTTCCGCAATCCCTGTTCCCGCATTTTGGTTGACGCCCCTTGGTTCATGGAGGAGACTTAAGCCACGAAACGACGATAAAGCCAAGGCAGGAGTATCGAATAATGGTCGCAAAGCTGAATGATAAAGAGCGCGAAGCTGCACTGACTGCGCTTCAAGACTGGAAATATGACGGGGCGCGCGATGCGATCAGCCGCAAATTCAAATTTGCCGATTTCACCGAAGCCTTTGCTTTCATGACCCGTGTGGCGCTTCACGCCGAAAAAGCGGACCACCATCCCGAATGGTTCAATGTATATAACAATGTCGATATCACGCTTACCACCCACGATGCGGGCGAAAATGGCGGATTGTCAAAGCGCGATATAGATCTGGCCCATATTATCGAAAGCTGTTCCTAACCGTTCTACCGTTACTTTTTTGGTGGCTGGTCCGAACCGGCCAGAACGTCGCCAAGACCGGAAGCCAATGCGACCGCTTGTTTACGCAATCTGCCCGGTAGCCAGCGCGCGGCAAATGTCAGTTGTTTCGCCATTTTATTCACCGGCGTGTGGACCTTATCCCCGTGAACGGCTTGCCACGCCGCTGGCCCGATAATGGACACCGGGCTGACCAGAACACCAGCGGATTCTAGCATTTCCTTACCGCTCTGGTTTGTTCCCTCGGCAACACCGGAAATGATATTCGTGTCAATGAAACCGGGCATAAGAGAGCGGGATTTTATGCCATATTTGCGAAACTCTATATCATGCGATTCAGCCAGACCGCGCACGGCAAATTTGGTCGCGCTATAAATGCTGAGATCAGCGACGCCGTATATACCGGCCGCCGATGAAGTATAAAGCACGCAGCTATCCGGTGTAGCTTTCAACAATTCAAAACAGGCGCGCGTCCCGTTGATAACACCGGTCAAATTGATTGCGATCATCAAGTCAATATCTTCATCCGTCATTTCTTGTATCGCGCCGCCATTGCCGATGCCGGCATTGTTAAACAGCACAGTCATCTGGCCACCGGTAATGGCCCCGAATTCCGTGACAACACGGGCCCATTGCTTGCGGTCCGTGACATCCAGATAATGGGTAGAGCTCATCCCGTCGGGTAACATCGCCGCCGTTTCCTGTAGACCGGAATCGTTAATATCCGCCAGCCCGACAAACCAGCCCTGCCCGGCAAAATAGGAGGCGACTTCCCTACCTAGCCCCGATGCGCCGCCTGTGATGAATATGGATTTCTGTCCGTTCTGATATGCCATCTGCTTCCCCACCGATTTCAAATACTGCCTTATTGACATTAATGTTTGTTCGAGCGGTTTTTCCTCATCAGGTCAAGTGCGATTGGACATATGGGGCATTGCTGGTCAATAATGCCTGTGATGAATGGTCAATCATCTGCTTCGGGACCTGCTCTCAGTTTACGCAATCTTAGCCGCTATTACGGCGCGGTTAAAGCGGTGGAGGGGGTCACGCTGGACATTGCAGCCGGCAGTCTGGTCGCTTTGGTTGGATTGTCGGGTTCTGGCAAGTCAACCTTGCTAAAAATGATCAACCAGCTGGTGGAACCAAGTGCTGGAGAGGTACTGATCGACAATGAAAATGTCAAAACGGGCGATCCGCATATCCTTCGCCGCCGAATCGGATATGTGTTCCAGAATGTAGGGCTGTTCCCGCATATGACCATTGCCCGCAATATTTCCATTGGTCTGGAACTGACGGGAGCCGTGGAGGGGCGCCAGCAGCGGGTGGAAGAGTTGCTTGAACAGGTTGAGCTGCCTCAGGAAATGGCAAGCAGGATGCCGAATCAGTTAAGTGGCGGTCAGCAACAGCGGGTAGGCGTAGCACGGGCGCTGGCTACGCGGCCTGGATTGATGCTGATGGATGAACCCTTTGGCGCGCTGGACCCGGTGACGCGAGACAGTTTGGTGGGCGGATATAAAACGCTGCACCAGAAACTGGGACTGACGACTATTATCGTTACCCACGATATGGCCGAAGCGCTTTATCTTGCGGATCGCATAGTGGTGATGGAAGGCGGTGAGATAAAGGCTGATGCCACACCGGCCGAGATGCTTTCCGGCAAAGCGGGCAAGGAAGCCGAAGCCTTGGTCGCGGTTCCGCGGGCGCAGGCGGAGCATCTTATTGCGCTGGAAAAAACCTTATGATGGAACGAATGGAATGACGGGGGCATGGAAACAAGCCTTTTCCCGTGTTCCCGAATTGCTGGCCGCGCATGTCCAGCTCAGCTTTTCGGCCTTGCTGCTTGCCATGCTTTTGTGTCTACCGCTTGCGATATGGGCGGCGCGTAAACCGAGAGTGGCGACCATCATTCTGGGCTTTGCAAGCCTTGTCCAGACGATCCCGGCGCTGGCATTGCTGGCATTATTCTATCCGGCTTTGCTCGGCCTGTCGGCATTATTGGGTGAGCGGTTGGGTGCAGGTATATCCGCGCTGGGATTTTTGCCCGCCCTGCTGGCGCTGACCCTATATGCCCTGCTGCCGATCCTGCGTAATGCCGTGACCGGCCTGACCGGCGTATCTGCGTCAGTGAAACAGGCGGCGGACGGGCTTGGCATGACCGCTGCACAAAAGCTCCGCCTTGTCGAAGCTCCGATTGCCGCGCCGACCATCATGGCCGGTATCCGGATTGCAGCGGTCTGGACCATCGGAGCGGCGACTTTGTCCACAACCGTCGGGCAGCCCAGCCTGGGCGATCTTATTTTTGCGGGGCTGCAAACACAGAACTGGGCCTTGGTGCTGACCGGCTGTCTGATGTCGGCGGGACTGGCGATCATCGTTGATTTGTTGCTTGGCCTTATCGAGCGCTCAATCCGCGAGCGACGGCGATATATTGCATGGGGCGCGGCGGCGCTTCTGGCAATCGGCCTTGCCATAGCGCTGTTACCGGGACTGATGGCTCGAGAGAATGTCGTAACAATCGGAGCAAAAGGTTTTTCCGAACAATATATTCTGGCGCGCCTAATCGGCTTGCGGCTGAAAGAGGCGGGTTACGAGGTGGAATATCAGGACGGCCTGGGATCGGCGGTCGTGTTTCAGGCCGTGGCGGCGGATGATATTGATATCTATGTCGATTATTCCGGTACGATCTGGACCAACCAGATGAAGCGCCGTGATCCGCTTCCCGCCGAAGAGATGGTCCGTGAAATCCGCAAATGGGGGAAGGAAACACACGGCGTCACGATTCCCGGAGCGCTTGGATTTGAAAATAGTTATGCTTTCGCCGTGCGGGCGGAAGATGCAGCGAACAAACGGCTCAGAACGCTGGACGACCTTGCCCACGTGTCATCCGCTTTCGTCTTGGGGACGGACCTTGAATTTCGCGAAAGACCGGAATGGGCAATGGTCAAAGCCGCCTATCCAATCCGCTTCAGGGAAGTGCGATCGTTTAATCCGACCTTCATGTACCCTGCATTATCAAGCGGGGAAGTCGATGTCATTTCCGCTTTTTCCTCGGACGGACGGATTGCCGCCAACGGGCTTGTCGTGCTGGAAGATCCAAAGGGAGCAGTGCCGCCTTATGACGCGATGATCCTGGTTGCGCCGGGCCGGGCCGGTGACGACAGGTTTATAAACGCCATCAAGCCTCTGCTGGGCGCAATCACTGTGGAAAATATGAGAGAGGCGAATTATAAGGTGGACCGGAACGCGGACAAGCTTTCGCCTTTAAGGGCTGCACGCTGGCTGGATCAGAGAATCAGGGACGGGGAAGAGAGATAAGTGCCAAGACAGTTTTTTGTGAAGTTACGTCTGTATATTGTTGTAGCTCTGTTACCCCTGTTTCTGGCGGCTGTGCCAGCACAGGCGCAAGTTTCGGTGTCATTCTATTCCCATGAATTTGGCGAGAATTTTCCTCACGCTTTTTTCGTGATGAAAGGCAAGCTGGAAAGTGGCGAGACTGTCGATACCAGCTTTGGTTTCACAGCAGTGAATATCTCTCCCGGCATATTATGGGGCTCGGTCAAGGGAGAGGTGGCGACGCCCAAGCCAAAATATATTGCCAACAGTAATCGGCATTTCACGGTCACTGTGGAAGACAGCAAATATCGGCAGATTCTGGAGCTCGTCAATAAATGGCGCAATATACCGCAGAAAAGCTATAGCTTGAACAAGCGCAATTGCGTGCATTTTGTCAGCGAGGTGATCGCGCTGTTGGGCTACCGCTTCAACCGCGATACCGGTTTCTGGAAAAAACCGCGATCATTCATGGAAGAGGTCTTGTCGCTGAATCCAAGGTTAAAGAAATAATCCGCTCCGCTCCTTTGGTAGCTCAGGTTCACTATTTTACATCACAGTTGTGTTATAAAGATGCCAGATGAAAATCGCGACAGACCCGCGATGCGGTGACCATGGCAGTGCCATTTCCCGCAAAAGCTTTTCCGATGGCCGCGTGTCATGCTCCATGATCGAAGCCACTCCTGCCTGGATAGCAAGATCCCCCGCGGGCCAGATATCGGGACGGCCCAATGCAAAGAGCAGATATATTTCGGCTGACCAGCGGCCAATGCCCTTCACCTGGGTGAGTCGCGCGATTGCCTCTTCATCATCCTCTGGCAGGTGGTTAAGATCCAGCTCTCCCGATAATATCAATTCCGCCAGACTACGCGCATAGCCTTGTTTCTGGCGCGACAGGCCACAGGCGCGAAGCTCGTCGAAATCGGTGGCTATAAGTTTGTCGGCCGGGCAGCCAGAACCCAAAAGCGCCTCCAGCTTGTTCCACACAGAGGTCGCCGCAGCCACGCTAACCTGTTGTCCGACAATGGTTCGCAGTAAAGTCTGGTAGCCGGCCGGGTTGATCCGCGGCTCCGGATAGCCGACGGCGCTAATCGCTTTTTCGAAGCGGGGCTCGATCACTTGAATCGCATCAAGGCTTTCTTTGATCGTCTCTTTTGTCAGGCCCATAGCGATGTCCCTTCGGGTAAGAAGCCGTATCCGGCCTTGATTATTTTTGTTTCAGAAGACATAGCGTGCCGGATTTTAGATTAAAACAGCTTAGGGGTTAAGATGCCAACAATTCATGTTACCGGTCGTTCCGGTGAAGAAAAAAGCGTTACCGTCGACAGCGGAATGAATGTCATGGAAGCGATTCGCGACAATGGGTTTGACGAATTGCTGGCTCTATGCGGCGGATGCTGTTCCTGCGCGACCTGCCATGTGCATGTCGCTGCGGATTGGAAAGACAGGCTGCCGGAAATGAGCGAAGATGAAAATGATCTTCTGGACAGCAGCGACCACCGCAACGAGTTTTCACGCCTTAGCTGCCAGATCGAACTGAACGACGATCTTGACGGGCTGAAAGTTACCATCGCCGAAGAAGACTAAACCCTTCCGCACATTGAATATAAAAGGGGAGCTTTCATGCTCCCCTTTTTTGTTTCGGCTGATCGTCAGAACCGGATCATAGCGCGCGGCGCGTCTTGCTGGGCCGGTGCGCTTTTTCCGATTTTCCAGTTCATCACTTTCCGGTCGCCTTTTTCGGTGAATCCGTCCGCGCTGTTATTGGTGACGACGGTGCCATTGGTTTCGAGAGTGAATGTGCCGTCAATTTCCGCAAGATCCGGGGCCTTCGCTCCCTTGTCTTCAAGCATCATCATATTGAAGAAGCTGCTTTTGCCCCCAATGCCGGGTGCGAACAGCTCAACGGCACCATCGGCGCGCCGGACGAGCTGGAAGAACGGATATTGCATCTGGGCATCCGGCAGAACCGGGAAGCTGAAATAGCTGCCGATAGTGCCTGTTTCTTTATATTCGACGTCAAAAATATTGCCGCCGACATATTCAACCTTTTTCCAGCCCTGATATTTTTTCAACGTCTCTGCAAAGGCGCGCATGCTGGCGTCGTCACCGGGTACCGGACCGCCGAAAACCACGCTGGCCATTCCTCTTTCCCGCTCATAATTTTCCTGTTTACGGGCCTTCGCGGCTTCATATTCCTGTTGCTCTGCTGCAATTTCCTTTTTGCTACAGCTACGCTCAACCACGTCATAATCTATATCATCGTCGGTCCGGGATTTTTTCGGGTAAGGGTCATATTCATCCCCGTATATAATAGACGTATCGGTAATCTGGCCGCTCTCTTTATCAACGACATCCCGGCATTTCAGCTGCGCGGGGTCAAAGGGTTCATCGGCGGGTTTCGCAGGCTTGCCATCGTCGGGGGTCGTCATTTGAACTTGCCCGATATAGCTGAACTCATACCGGTCGCCGTCCAATAAGTTCAGATGGGCATCGAACTTTCCGGGTAACAGGAAACATCCTGTTAACAGCAAAGGCGCTGTTATGGCCGCAGCCAGTTTGAATATCCGGTTCATTATTCCCCCCCGTTTCTGGTATACTCCGCGTAAAGTGCAATAGCAGCAGCATTTGATACGTTCAGGCTTTCCATTTGCGGCGCAATCGGCAGCCGTGCCAACGCATCGCAGTGGGCGGCTACATTCTGGCGCAGTCCTTCGCCTTCTGCGCCCATGACCAGTGCCAATTTGCTTTGCCCCATGACAGCGCCAAGCGTTTCCTCTGCCTCTCCGTCCATGCCGATCCGCCAATAACCGGCCTTCGCAATATCTTCCAGCGCGCGTGCCAGATTGACGACCCGCACCCAGGGCACGATTTCGAGGGCACCAGAGGCCGATTTGGCCAGCGTGCCGGATTCCGGCGGAGCATGGCGGTCCTGCGTGACAATGGCGGCAGCATCAAACGCAGCGGCAGAACGCAAGATCGCGCCAACATTATGCGGATCGGTGACCTGATCCAGCACCAATATCGGCCGGCCCCTTTCGGCGGCATTGTCGAGTATGTCGCCAAGCCAGATATCGGGCAGTGGATCGACATCGATCACCATGCCCTGATGCGGGGCATCGCGCGGGATCGCCCGGCCAAGGTCGGCAACATCGCAATAGACAACCGCGACCCCATCCGGAATGTCCAGTGTTTCAAGCGCTTCGCGCGTGCCGGATATTTTCTTTATGTGCCGGTTGGGATTGGCCAGCGCGGCTTCCACCGCATGCCGGCCCCAGAATTTCAAACCGCCGCCGGTTTTCTTCACAGATCTATTTTTACGCGCCATAATCGCCCCTTAGCGCGTTGACGCCGATGGCACACCTGTTTTTTACCGGCTCTATCGGTCTTTTCCACAGCATTTTTGTTGCAAATAAGCAAATTTGGCCGGGGAGGCATTGACACTTGGCGATGCTTTCGTCATTGAGCCGCTTCTTACCGGAAAACGGTATAGACTGGCAACCAATGGACAGGTGGCCGAGTGGTTAAAGGCAGCAGACTGTAAATCTGCCCGCGTAAGCGTACATAGGTTCGAATCCTATCCTGTCCACCATTTCCCGGCTGTTGAGATCACCCCCTGTATCTGGTACGCGAAAATGACTTTGGCGATGGCAGCAAGGGCGAGCATCTCCATGCCTGCTGCATATTCCTGAACCGATATTGCGGGTATCTATCTATTCCGATGACACGGCGCTGGCTGTTGCGGGTGAAGACATGTATTGCTCCAACTGGCCCGATATATCATATGAGTGTCAGCTTAAGACCCAATGTTTTACTTCGCCGGAGATCATCAATGCGTCTATTCTTTCTAGTGGTCTTGCTTCCGCTTGTCGTGACAGGGTGCGTTACCGCGCCAGCCAAGCAGACAGTCGGGAATATCGATGGCACAGCCGAAAGTTCCAGACTGCCCGCTGATTCAGAAGGAGCAGGCGAGGGGTTGGCATTTGCCCAAGCACGCTGCGCCAGTTGCCACAACGTAACGGGAGGGCAATTTTCGCCTAACCCAAACGCACCACTTTTCGAAGCAATAGCCAATACCCGGGGGCTGACTTACGACACTCTAAAGGCTTGGCTTCGCGAGTCTCACAATTATCCTGAGCAAATGGACTTTGAGATTGATGCGAAGCAGATTGATAATCTCACGGAATATATGCTGACACTCAAAAGCCAGGATTACCGCCCTCCGATTCAATGAGTCAGCTATTCGCAACAGCGATAGCGTTGATATAGTGCCACAAATTAAAACAGGGTCGGCTATCCGGAAGGACAGCCGACCCCTTATTCTTTGGACCCAAAATCAGAACGAATAGCGTGCAGTAGCCATCCATGTACGCGGATCGGTAATTAACCGCGGGTTGATTACTGAAAAGCCGAAGCCGGTATGCCAGCCTTTTTCCTGAAGCAGATTTTTGCCTGCTACCTGGAACTTCCAAGGGCCTGTGTCATAACCGACATAGGCGTTCAGGAACTCGAGCGGTGTGATCGCTCCGACAGCAACATTGTCTGGCGTCGAGTAATAGTCATCGCGCCTATTGAAATCACCGCCAAATTTCATCTTACCTGCACCCAGATCAAACGCGTAGTCAAAGCCGACTGTAACCTCATAATCCGGAAGGGACGGCGGTTCATTATTCAGCAACGATGCGACAGCGGAATCAGTGCCGGTATATTTCCCGTCATTCAAAGCGCCATTGCCCCAGATTTGCAGACCATCGATCGGGCGCCAAGCAAATTCCACCTCAATGCCTTTGATCTCCACATCATAGTTTTCGATCAGAAAACCGCCGTCATTCAGGTTGATCGTCTGTTGCCTGTCCGTGATGTCGCTCCAGAAGCCGGCGAGCGTGAAACGAATAGTGCGTCCGATATCGCCCTTGATACCGACTTCATATGCGCTGGTGACCTGAGGACGAAATGGTGCGGCAAGCTGCTCAGCGTTGGAGGCTAGGCCGTTATATCCCCCTGCCTTGAAGCCTTCGGAATAGGACGCATAGAGTAAGACATCCGGGGTAATTTTCAAGTTTGCGCCCAGCTTGGGTGTAAACCTTTCCCAGCTGTCTTTACGGACAGCCGGTATCCCGTCGACGGTGGCGTCGAGCGACTTGTCTTCAAGAGTGTAGCGACCTCCTGCGACAAGTTGAAGATTATCTGTCACGTTGAAGGACAACTGGCCATACGCGGCCCAGGCGTCGGTTGTGGCGTTGAACACGGTTTGCGACGGGGCGAAAAAGATGTTGGAATCAATGGTCTGAGATGCAGTTTCGTGGAAAAAGAATACACCTGCCACATAATCGACACTTCCAATTGAGCCTGCACCTTGCAGTTCCTGACTAAATTGCCATTGGTCAGCCACTGCCCCCCGTTCGAACAGTGCCAATGTTTCTCCGTTGTCCAATCCAAGGAACGAGTCCGGCACACCACCGGAAAAGTCAATGAACCAAGAATCTGCCAAATCGGAATAGCCGGAGATCGAGGTAAGAGTACCACCTGGATAATTGGCCTCCAGATTCAATGACGCACCCCACTGCTTTACATCTGTCGCAGACATGAGGGGAGACTGCACGGTGCGATAGGAACCGGAAACCGGAACGATATCCCCATCCGAATTGGTGGTAGTATTACTAGCGTAGAGACCATCAGTTGACAGGTCGAGGTAGAAGAGGTTGAGTCGGCCATTCACCGCATCTCCCTTATATGCAAGATCGAACTGGCCGCCGTGGAAATCTTCGGAGCCGACATCTTTGTCCAATGTTTCATTATACCATTTACCGCCATCACGGCCCCGAACCATACCATTCACCGAAAAGGCCCAATCATCATCGAGTGGTACGGAGAGATAGCCCTTCAATCGCCGTTCGTTCCATGTGCCGTAACCGGCCTGAACAGTTCCAGTCAACGTATCGGAGGGCGTTTTGGTGATGATGTTGATCGCGCCAGCCGATGCATTGCGGCCATAGAGTACGCCTTGAGGGCCGCGCAAGACTTCAATCCGTTCAATTTCCGCAAAGTCGACCAGTGCAGCCTGTAGCCGTGAATTATATACGTCGTTGGTGTAGAGAGCGACTTCGGATTCGGAAACAATGAGGGCGCTGTCCGTTGTGCCTCCCCCGCGGATATAGGCTTTCAGGCCTGCTGAGCCACCGGATACGCCGTCGAATTTCACGTTGGGTGAAAGTCTTGCGACATCAACCGGGGACGAAATTTGGCGCATTTCGATTTCTTCGGCAGTTATCGCGGTTACGCTGATAGGAACGTCTTGAAGACGCTGATCAGTGCGCTGGGCACTCACAACTATTTCATTAAAACGGGAATCGGGTTCATCTGTCCCTTCCTGGGCCATGGCCATATGCGGCATAACAGCAAGAGTGGTGGCAAGTAGCATTGCCCGGGTTGAAAAAAGTGTCATGTTAGAACTCCCTATTTTTGTCGTTAATTATGAAAATGCACGGTTATTTGTTTTCGTTTGGTGGACTGTTATTGCAAAAAGCCCCTTCTTAATCGTCAGAACCGTACTCATTTTGTATTGCTCTCAAGAAAGGCAGAGATGGCGGCTGAGGATGAGGATCGATCAGATTCATTACCGTCTATTTCGACAAGCTGGCCGGAGCTGAGGAGGTTAATCGCCTGTCGCGTCGGTTGGGCCAAAGTGTCGCCTGCGGGAGCAAGGCATAGCGTCGGTTGTAGAACGTCCCGCAAGCGTTCCACCGTCGGATATGAAAAAGCTGCGCGATATAGGGCAGGGATTGTGTCAATCCCCTTCAGGACTTCCATCACAAAAGCGAACAGTGTGTCTGGATCAGATAATCCGCGGCAGCGTGCGGCTGCCGCAGACTTGTCGTACCATGGAAAGAACAGGGATAGATCCTTGCAAAAGCTGTGCGCTTTAAGAAAATGCGTCCCGTCGTGATCCGGCTTGATTACAGGTGCGTATGTTTCGGCAAATTTGGCGGCAGTCGATGCATCAAAGATCGGTACGCCGTCGATGATAACGCTGCGTACCAAATCGGGGTGGCTGGCAGCGAGCTCAATGGCTACGCAAGCACCCGTGTGGGTGCCGTAAAGGTCTACCGGTTTGTTACCGCATCGTGCCTCGATCAGAGCCAACACGTCAGCTGCGAGATCGGCAACAGAAGGCTGGTCGAGGTCCAAGGGATCGCTGTCACCAGCGCCTGCCAGGTCGGGCGCGAGAACATAGCGTGGATTAAGATCCTGCATCAACTTGACCAGTTGGAGTGAAGAGCCAGGTAAAAGATGCAACATGACGAGCGGAACGCCGCTCACTAAATTCTCCGACTCCCTGTAATGTATCTGCCTTCCGGAGAGGTCGAGAAATCGGCGATATATCATAGTCAGGAGCGTCCTATTAACTGACAGGTTGTCGGATCGGGCGTCGACCTCTTTTCCAAGTCCGCCAATTATGCATTCCTATGGTGATCATGCATCATTCGAGGTTCGCTCTATTCGCCAATTGAACAAAATCTATGTTCACGGGGGGAGGCCCTTCGCTGGGGGTAATCCAAGAAAAATCGGTTGAAGGATGAAAATTGCTACAAAGCGCCAGACGCAAATCTTTACAGGCGCTGTGCCGATTTACCCGAAGGGCTCGGGCCCGTTATCATAACGCAAATATCTTACTTTAGCCCCAGCGCGCCAGGATTGAGTAAGCCCTGCGGATCCATTTCCCTTTTGATCGATCGGAGGAGTGCCATTGCGCCCGGGTCGCGATCTTCCGTATAGGGATAGAGCTTGCCTACCTGGAAATGACCTGCGCCATGTTCGGCCATTATTGTGATGATATCGGTCCGCATCTTTTCGACCAGCGCCGCTCCTTCCGGATTGGAGGGATAGCGAGGCAGGCTGGCGAGATAGGACGGTTCCATCATGCGAAGATGATATTCTGCCAGTTCATCTTGCCAGTAGAGGGCAGGTTCAAACAGGAAAGTCCCAGCGCCGATAGAGGAAAACATCGCTCCGATATAGGCTTTGGACCGTTCCATTTCTGATTGTTTGGAGGAGACGTAATTCTCGAATGCGGTGTAAAAGTCAGATACTTGCGAATGGGGAAGTAGCCCGTGGAGAGGCACCCAACGTTCGCCTTGTGGCCCCAGCATGTTGTGGAGCGGCTGGAACGGCATGGCACGCACAACGGTGGGGACCGAATTGGCGATTTCACGCCCGTGACCGAGTGCGACCTTGCGTATCGTATCCAGTTTTGCACGCGCTTCTGTCGGCGTAAAACCGTCACAGATATAATGGGCTGCATATGGCGCACTGGCCAGCACGCGCTTTCCGGCACGGGCAAGGCGAACAAGACTACCAATCGCGGACAGTGTGTTAGGGGAAGATTTCCAGACGCCTTTCGCCACTGAAATCGCCGTGCCGGTATCCTGCTTTGCAATCTGGCCCTGCGAAAGTTTGAGGTCGAGCCCGAAGGATTTTTCTTCCAGTTTCATGTTGGCTATCTGTGACATGCAAGCATGAAGCGAGTGGAAATTGGAAAAAGAAAAGCTGGCCGTTTCGGCATGGATACGGCGGGATAGTAAACGTAACGTTACCGCTGTTTTGATCCCTAGAGCTCCAGAATCACCAAGGAACATCCCGGCAAGGTCTGGCCCGTAATTGCGGAAGCGGCCCTGTGTTTCCCCTTTACCAGTCGTGCCGGTACGTATAATTTCGCCGCGTATGTTCATCACTTCGACCGCTACCACGCTCTCCGCGGAAATGCCGTTTGCGTTGCTGCCGTGGCCATTGGCATTCTGGCTGATCGTGCCCCCGACGCTGGCGGCGATACCACTGAACGTGCCGATAAAAGGAACTTTCAGCCCATATGGCGCAAGTGCGTTGTCAAGTTGTTCCCACGATATTCCAGGTTCAACAGTGACTGTCATGTCGGTGTCGTCAATATTGATGACACGGTTCAATGCTGCGGTGTCTATAACTATGCTATCCGGGCTAACCGGCAAATGTGCGTCGGTATAAGATACGCCGCCTCCGCGCGTATGGATGGCAAGGCCTGCTTGGGCCGCTGCGATCACGACTTGACGTAATTCGTCCACGTTTTGCGGGCGTACGACTGCGCGCGGCACTGCATGGCTTCGATAGACATCTGCGCCGAAAAAGGCATTTTCGCTCTGTTCCAGCACGCGGCCTGTGGCGGTCAGTGCTTCGGGTACGTTACTGTTCTTCATGAAGTCGCTTTCTGCCCAATAAGCACTTCCCAGCCGCCACCCGGTGCATATTCACCGGCCTTGAATTTGCGGTTGGCTATATTTTCGGCCGATTTGCCATCATAGCCCTGACCCTTGGCCATATATTCGCGAATGGCCATCGGTGCGGTATCGAAGCGTATGGTATCGGCGGGGAAACCCGCATCCTGAGCGAGTTTCAGCTGATCCAGCTCACGCATGGCGCCCCAGAACGGTTCGTTATTATAATATGTTTCATTATCGAGGATGAACTGCGTA
>NZ_DATCTC010000018.1:0-127424 GCF_036568145.1 Parasphingorhabdus sp.
GGCCGCTGGTTCGACGCGCACCTGGTCGGGGTCTATACAACCGCCCTGCTGTTGACGCAGATTTTCAATAACAAGGTGATCCCGCCGCTGAACGAAGTGGCCTTTGCCGCCTATTCGCGGATGCAGGATGACAAGGCGGCCCTCACCAGCGGCTTCACGCGCTCGGTCCGCGCCATCATGGTCGTCGCAATGCCCTTTTTCTTTGGGCTTGCCGCGGTGGCAGAGCCATTGGTGCTCACGCTGCTGGGTGAAAAGTGGCGGGAAGTCGTACCGCTGCTTCTGCCGCTGGCCCTCGCTATGCCGTTCTGGACTATGTTCACTTTGCTGCAACCGGCGACAGACGCGCTTGGCCGGCCGGGCATCGGATCGGTCAACGCGGCCATAGGCGCACTCATCATGCCGGTCACATTCCTAGTCGGTGTGCGATGGGGCATATCGGGAATCGCCTGGGCCTGGCTGATTGCCTATCCGCTATTGCTGGCATTTTCCGCCGCGCGGTCACTGCCCGTCATCGGCATCCGGTTCGGCACTTTCCTTCGCTGTGTCGCGCCGCCGGTTCTGGCGGCTGCAGTCATGGCGCTGGCCGTCATTATGATTAAGCGCAGTTTGCCCGATATGCCGCAAGTGGCGCAGCTTGCGCTGCTCGTTACATCCGGGGGTTTGATCTATAGCCTGTGGTTGCTGTGCTTTGCACGGGAAACGGTGCGTGACCTGATCCTGCTGGTGCGCGGACGGGCTATTGGTGCGCCGTAATCGGGCCGCCTAGTCTTTACGCAACCTGCGCGATGGCGGTGCGTGTCGCGTCGATATAAGCATTGCCATGATAGCGGCAGCTTCCGATAAAATGAATGAAGCGCACATCGGATGGCACGCATTCATTCCAGAAATTGATATAGCGATCATAGGGCAGCAGCATAGCATCCGGTTCATTTGCAATGACGAAATTAGACGTCACCTGCTCGCTTCCCCAGCGGGCCCAGCGTTCTTTGCCCAGCAGGCGCACTGCCTCGCCAGAGAAAGCCTCTGCCAGTGCCCGTCCGCCCTCTCCGCGTGCAAACCCCGCAAATCCGGAACAGCCACGCACATATTGCGGGCTTTCCAGCATCGGCAGTGAAACGCGGTCAAGCACACATTCGATCGCGCCCTGCACATGGGCGCCGGGATTGTGCAGATAATCATCATCGCATAGCTGTTCTGCTATTTCGATGAAGGATTTGAATTCGGAATCAGGATCGCCGCGCAGCGTGAAACTGCGGTTTGCGGCAATGGCATCGGCAACTTCCGGAATGTCCCCCAGCGTCACCGTGTCCGAATCTAGCTGAATGACATAGTCCGCCGCGCGCAGGTCGAGTATCGTCAAAAGCCGCTCCCATGTCCCCCCGCGCGGGCATGGCCCGGTATCCACGTCATTCAAGGAAATGATACGCGGATTTCCCAGATGCGCCGCGAGCATATCGCGATCACCGGGGGTCAGCGAGCCATCGTCAAGGATCACAATCCGTCCGCGCTTCAACCGTGCATGCAGCGATTTTATCGCCACCAGATAAGGCAGCAATACGCGGGTTCCGATCATCGAGAACAGGACCAGCCCGTCGTCCACCGGATCCACTGGCGGCGTATCCAGAACGGCGCGCGCTGCACTGCGGTGCGTGCGTTCTTTCCACAACATGTTGAGTTTATTTACAACCCTGCTCATTTTATCGCTGTAACCCGTATAATATCGCTTCGGGAACGATAGAGCAGAGAGGTAAATCTTCCGTAACGATTGCCACTCGCCCGGCTTTGTATGTCCACGGGGTCGTATCCCTGAATTGATTTCAATCAGGGGCTGTATCTCACAGATTTTTTGCTGATTTTGGTGATGGAGCGGGTGAAGGGAATCGAACCCTCGTCGTAAGCTTGGAAGGCTTCTGCTCTACCATTGAGCTACACCCGCCTGTTTCCAAGCGCCGCTATTGCCATCGCTATCGCGGCGCGTCAATCAGGAAACTGTTCCTGATGCCTTTGCTTTGACGGTTTTTGTTTTCAAATCTCGGTTTCGGCCCTGACTGGTGAACCAGTCTGCGAGTGATGCTTGCTCCCCCTCGCTCATATGCAGGCCCAGCTTTGAGCGCCGCCACAGCACATCTTCTGCGCTCTTCGCAAATTCATGCTCGATAAGCCAGCGTAGCTCGGCCTCGTAAAGGCCCGCGCCGAAATACTGGCCAAGCGCGGCCTGATCTGTGGCTCCGGCCAGTATTTGCGCTGTATCCGTGCCATAAGCCCGCACCAGCCGGACCATTACGTCTTTGTCAATAAACGCCCAGCGCTGCATATATCGGGCGACCAGCGCGTCAAAACCATCCACCGGAAAATCACCGCCCGGTAGCGGTGCATCTTTGGTCCAGTCGTCCGTTTCGACATGCAAAGCGGATTTCAATGTCTTCATCGCCTGCCGCGCCAGCACGCGATAGGTGGTTATCTTGCCGCCAAAGACCGACAGGACCGGCGCTCCGCCGTCTTCATTATAATCAAACACATAGTCACGGGTCACCGTCGAAGCCGACTGGCTGTGATCGTCGAATAAAGGCCGCACGCCCGAATAGGTCCACTGGACATCGCCGCGGGTCACGGGCTGCGCGAAATATTCGCTCGCTACCGCGCAAAGATAGTCAATTTCGCTATCGCTGATCTTTGCCGGACCTTCCTCATAGCTCCACGGCTGATCCGTTGTGCCGATCAAGGTGTGGGTGCCCTCGTAAGGAATGGCGAAAACGATCCGGCCATCCTTGTTCTGGAATATATAGCTGTGATCACCTTCAAATTTACGGGCGATGACAATATGGCTTCCTTTGATAAGGCGCAGCTTTGCCGGATTGCTGCTGTCATATAGCGCTGTCACAGGGTCAACCCACGGACCGGCGGCATTGACCAGAACCTTGGCCTGTTCTGTCACTCCGCCATCACTACCGTTCAACTGTAAAGTCCAATGGTCCGCGCTGCGTTCAATGCCGATACATTCGGTCTGTGTCCGGATATCCGCGCCGCGCTCTTTCGCATCGCGCGCTGTCAGCGATACAAGCCGCGCATCGTCCACCCAGCAATCGGAATAGGCGAACCCTTTTTTCAGCCGCTTTTGCAAGGGCGTACCGCGAGCATCCTTGAGCAAATCAAGGCTCTTTGTCCCCGGCAATATCGATCGCGAGCCCAGATGGTCATAAAGAAACAGGCCAAGGCGCAGGAACCAGGCGGGGCGCATTCCCTCGTCCACCGGCAAAACAAAGCGCATGGGCCAAATGATATGCGGCGCGTTGTGCAGCAGCACTTCCCGCTCCTTCAAGGCTTTACGCACCAGAGCAAATTCATATTGTTCCAGATAACGCAAACCGCCATGAACCAGCTTGGTGCTGGCCGATGACGTATGCGCTGCCAGATCGTCCCGCTCGACCAGCAGTACACTCAGGCCCCGGCCCGCCGCATCGCGCGCAATGCCTACCCCGTTTATGCCGCCGCCGATAATTGCCAGATCATACATAGACTATGTCATATAGCTTCTGGCCAGATGTTCAATGCGGCGTCGCTCACTGGCTGTTTTGCGGCAAGCCGTCGGTAATTTCGTAATAATCGCCTTTGTCCGCTGTAAAGATATGATGGGTCAGCTTTGCACCGGTCGGACCGTCGAACAGGCCCATAGCGATAGCGATCCCGTCCTTGCGTAGAGGGTCCCAGAAAAGCGTCGAGCCACAGGTTCCGCAAAAACCGCGCCGTGCGTTATCGGACGAAGGATACCAGCGGACATTTTCCTCACCCTCGACCGAAAGTGCGCTTTTCGGCACGTTCGTGCTCACCAGATAATGCCCGGTCTGTTTACGGCATTGCGAGCAGTGGCAGCCATCCGCATCAGAGAGTTTTCCCTCAACCCTGATCTTCACTGCGCCGCAGAGGCATGAACCTTTATGTGCTGTATCCGGCATGTTGAATCCTTTCTTGTGCTGCGGATTATCATGGCATTATATTTTCACTGAGAACGACCGGCCGTGCAAGTGAAAGTCGCCCCAATAAAAAAGGCCGGGATCTCTCCCAGCCTCTTTTCATTATCCTTGTCACCCGCCGTTCGGGCAGGTGGAAAAAGCGTTTAAGCGCCTTCAATCTCGCTGAGATCGACTTTCAGGCCGGGGCCCATGGTCGTGCTCAGACCGATTTTCCGGACATATTTGCCCTTCGCGCCGGCTGGTTTGGCTTTGACAACCGCATTCACAAGCGCATCAAAGTTCTTGCGCAGATCCGCTTCGCTGAAGCTCACCTTGCCGATGCCATTGTGGATGATACCCGCTTTTTCAACGCGATATTCGACCTGGCCGCCCTTGGCGTCCTTGACCGCTTGCGCGACATTGGGGGTAACCGTGCCCAGTTTCGGGTTAGGCATCAGGCCTTTTGGACCAAGCACCTTACCAAGACGGCCAACAACACCCATCATGTCGGGGGTTGCGATAACGCGGTCATAGTTCAGATCGCCGCCCTGCATGGCTTCCATCAGGTCTTCTGCACCGACAACATCTGCGCCAGCTTCTCTCGCTTCGTCTGCTTTCGCATCCTTGGCGAACACAGCAACGCGGCTGTCTTTACCGGTACCCGAAGGCAGCGTGATCACGCCGCGGACCATCTGGTCAGCATGGCGCGGGTCAACACCCAGATTGATTGCAACGTCGAGCGTTTCGTCAAATTTGGAAGAAGAAGCGAGTTCTTTCAGCGTCTTGATAGCTTCATCAATGCTGTAGAGCTTTTCGCGGTCAACTTTCTCGTTAATCGCCTGCATTTTTTTGGAGAGTTTAGCCATGTTCTTATCCCTCCACCACGTCGATGCCCATCGAACGGGCGGTACCCGCGATGATTTTAAATGCTTGCTCAGGCGTGTTCGCGTTGAGGTCAGCCATTTTCATTTCAGCAATTTCATTCACCTGCGAAGATTTGATCGTGCCGATGGATGACTTGCCCGGTTCGGCTGAGCCTTTTTTCAGCTTTGCAATTTTCTTGAGCAAATAGCTGGCTGGTGGTGATTTGGTTACAAAGGTAAAGCTGCGATCCGCATAGACCGTGATCTTTGTCGGGATCGGCGCGCCTTTTTCCAGCTTGTCTGTAGCTGCGTTAAACGCCTTACAGAATTCCATGATATTAACACCGCGTTGACCCAGTGCAGGGCCGATTGGCGGGGATGGGTTTGCAGTACCGGCTGGTACTTGCAAATTGATATAACCATCAATTTTCTTAGCCATTTGGCTGTCCTTTCATTCTATCTCCGCCACCGATAATGATGCCGGATCAAATTAAGCGGTCAAACGAATGATCCGAAGATCATTCTCCCGCATTGGTGATCCAGAGGCTGAAAGCCGCTGGCCTATCCGGCAACCAAAGTTGCCAAATCTCTTATTTCGCGACTTCCACCTGCTCAAAATCAAGCTCGACAGGGGTCGCACGGCCAAAGATCGATACCGATACCTTGACGCGGTTTTTCTCGAAATCCAGTTCCTCGACAATGCCGTTGAAACTTGCGAACGGACCATCCAGAACCTTGATCTGGTCGCCAATTTCGTAATTGACCGTGATCCGCTGTTTCGGTGCGTTGGCTGCTTCCTCTTTGGTGTTGAGGATGCGGGCCGCTTCGGCTTCGCTAATCGGTTGCGGCTTGGTGGTGCCAAGAAAGCCGGTGACTTTTGGCTGGTCTTTCACAAGGTGATAGACATCGTCGTTCATCGTCAGCTTGGCGAGCACATAGCCGGGGAAGAATTTCCGCTCCGACTGCACTTTTTTACCGCGTCGCACTTCGGTCACGGTTTCGGTCGGGACTTCGATTTCCTCGACCAGAGCTTCCAGACCCAGACGCTTGGCATCCGCCTCAATGGCTTCTTTGACCTTATGCTCAAAGCCTGAATAAGCGTGAATGATATACCAGCGTGCCATGTAATAAACCTAATCTAAAAATTGCGCTCTGAAACCGGGTGGCGGGTTTTAACCGCCTTTGGCAAGACCAAGAAGCCAACCGACAATACCGTTAAATACCGAATCAGTGCCGAGGAAAAACAGCGCCAGAATCGTGGTCATGATTAAAACCATGATCGCCGTTCTGACTGTTTCGGGCCATGTCGGCCACACAACCTTGCTATTTTCGGCGCGGACTTGCCGCATAAATTCGCCGGGATTGACTTTCGCCATGGTTCGATTCCTAAAATTACTTATCCAAAACCTGCATAAACTCCGGGTGTCAGTCTATGCGACTGGGAACGGATATATGCACGATAGCGGAAAGAACGAGTCCTTTAACCACTGATTCGGTCTTTCGCAAGAAAAGAGTGCGCTTAACCCAACACACGCGCCGGGTGCATGCCATCGACATAGCCCATGAAAGGTTCGTGGATGGAATAGCCGAGCAGCTCCTGCACCCGTTTCGGTAAAGCAGCGGCTTTATCGGGCGGGACGGCCAGTAACATGGTTTCCAGCGGCCGCATCCAGCCGGGACAATATTGCGGCGTCACGATCAAGCGCGGGCTGTCCGAACGGTTGGCGCCGCCGCGGTGCCATAAATTGCCCTTGGCTATCATCAAGGAACCGGCGGGCATGATGGCCTTGACCGCATCGGGGTGCGCGCCGGGATCTTCATCCTGACCGCCATCCTCTTTGGTCGAGAAATGGGCAAGGCTGTTGGCTCCGTTCAGCTCTACCTTACTCCATAGATGGCTACCGGGGATGACTTCGGTCGCGCCATTATCCTCTGTCATCGGGTCAATCGCCCAAAAACTGCTAACGCCCAGCGCTTTACGGGGAAGCGGCTGGCGGCAATGCTCGTCATCCATATGCCAGGGCTGCACCGTTTCGCCGGGATGCAGGTTAATCGCCAGACAGGCGGATAACAGGCAGGAACGGCCCAGTTCGCGCTCTGCAAAAGCCAGTTGCAAGGGGTGGGTCACAAGGTCAGCGAATATGGGGTTCTTGCCCAACATGGCGTAGATCCGGTTGGACTGCACACCTTCAAACACGTTGCGGCCGCGAACATCCGCCTCGATAAAGGGGCGCAGCGCTGCACGCTGGCGCTCCACCTCATCCGCAGTCATGATGCCGGGGAAAATCACATAGCCATCGGCTTCATATTGTTCCCAGCATTGCTCGAAACTTCTCCCGCCCAGACAAGGCTTTAATGCAGCCTCATCAGCTGCGGCTATTTTCTGTTCGATCATCAAAGGAATATGGCAGAAAACAGCGATTCTAGCAATGTTTCGGAGTGACGCTACGGCATGGCTGATAAGGGGTGCTTTTAAGGGTATTTTCCCTGACTTTCCGTTAACCCTGAGCCTGTCGTAGGGTGTTTCTAGATAGGGCGGAGCGTCAAGCCCATAAACGCCCTTCGACAGGCTCAGGGCTAAGGGACTCTTCCTTGTCCAAAGACCAAACCGGCATCAATGCCGCTCAAGCAGTTCCCATTTATTTCCGAACGGATCGCGAAATATGGCCAGCTTGCCATGATCCTCGAATCGGGGTTCTTCGACAATATCAACGCCAGCGCGTTCCATCAGGGCAATGTCGCCGTCAAAGTCATAGGTTTCAAGGAACAGGAATACCCCATTGCCAGCCTGTTCGCCGATCACTTCTTCCTGCGCTTCATTTTCCGCCAATGTCAGTAAAATCCGCGTTTCGGTGCTGCCTTGAGGAGCGACCAGAACCCGGCGCTTGTCATCGGACAGCTCGATGTCTTCGACAAGCTCAAAGCCAAGAAGCCCGACATAAAAGGCAATGGCCTGATCATAATCGGGCACAATCAGCGATATTGCGGAAATAAACTGTGTCATTGTCGGGATCGCCAGTTTTACGGAAAAGAAATGGCAGGAGTGCACGGACTCGAACCGTGGGCCCTCGGTTTTGGAGACCGATGCTCTACCAACTGAGCTACACTCCTGCACAGGCCAATCAAATATTTTTGATAAAAGCCAATGCGCGCGCATTAGCGCCATGTGCGATCGAGGGCAAGCGTCATTCTGCACTGCGCCCCCGAAACAGTCCCTTTGATATTCTCCCGCCGCCTGACATGGTTAATATTGACCCTACCTCCGTTAACCAAGCGAAAGAAGGTACGGTTTACCCAGCCGTGGCAAAGCATATCCGCCGGTCCGTGCGCCGTTCGCTGTAGAACCGGCTCTCTTTGAGATGGAGTTTCCAATGACTCATGTCACGAATGAAGAATTGAAAATTACGCCTATTGCACAATCTTATGCCTTGGCCTCCGATGAAGACCGCTGCGCGGTGCGGCACAAGGTCGCTGTGCCTGCGAAACTGCGATTCTCCGGGTGCAGCAATTTTGCGGTTACGGTTACGGATCTATCACTGGCCGGCTTTGCCTGTGACGCGATGGTGCAAGCGCATCCCGGCACAAGATGCTGGCTGGCCCTTCCCGGCTTGACCCCGCTGGAGGCGGAGGTGGTCCACCGCAACAATCTTGGCCTCGGCTGCGCATTCCATAACCTATTGAACGCGGCTGTGCTGGACCGCTTTGTTGCGGGTTATCCGGCTTCATAACTTAAGGGCAAGATGTTCCTGACCGCCGGTTTCCCCGGCTCGCCAGTTCTGTTATATCCTGTCTGCAAACCGGACCGGAGAATGACATGGCACCAACAAGCCCCGCAAAACCAGAACCGCTAAAGGTACTTCGCATCTTTCGCAAAGAGGACGCACAGGATTTTGTCGAGGCCGGGCACATGTCCTATGTTGATGACGCCCCTGTCATCCTTGATGGCATCACCAAAATGGCCGAAGAAGGTGTAGCCGAGGGCTTTAAAGGCACATGCCTGTTCAGTGGTTTCGGCTTCTCGCTTCACCATTTCTGGTTCAAACCCGGCTATCCGCTACCGCTACACAGCCATGACAGCGATTGCCTCTATTATATCATCGCAGGCGATATCCGGATGGGGACCGAACATATGGGGCCGGGCGACGGCTTTTTCCTGCCCGCCGAAACACCATATACCTATAATATCGGCGAAAAAGGCGTCGAAATCCTCGAGTTCCGGACCGAAGAGGATTTCAACATCCAGTTCAAAGGCAAGACCGAAGCCTATTGGGAACAGATGCTACAAAAATTACGCAGCGAACGTCCCCAATGGCGCGAAGCCCTACCGCCCAGCCGCGATTACCGGAACGCTTGAAAGTTTAGGCGGCGAATCCATTAGGAGTCAGCCGCCCTAAAGCCTATTCAGCCGCCTGTAGTTGCGGAGTGAAAATCCTGTTCAGTTCCGCATCATCGGCCTTGACCAGTTTTTCCACCCACTGGTGGAAAGCCTGTCCGCCGCCTTCGTTACGGCCAAACCAGACTTTGTCGATCAGGCCGGATTGCAATGCTTCGTGCTGGCGTTTTCCGGTCTTGTAATCTTCCTCGGCAACCACTGTTTCCAGGAAGGCAAACTGGTCATGCGCGCCCTGCCGCACAGCATCGTCAGTAGGCTCATTCTCCATCACATAATATTGTGTCGTGAAACTTTCTCCAACGGTTTTGCCGGGATAAAGAACAGATATCATCGCTCCGCGACCGCCGCCGCCGTAAAAGCTGGCAATCGAGACACAAGGGAAAATCGTCCATACGCCCTGCGTCAATGCTTCGATTGGCCAGTCTTCTTCCTCCATCTTGCTGAGGTCCATCTTCTCGTCGCTGCCGGTCTTTTGAGCATAGACGGACGGCGCGGAAAGCCTTTGGTGCGGGCCCCAGGCAAAATAATTGGCCCGGTTAAAGAAATCAGCCCCGAATGTATCCTTGTGCAGGACCGGCAAATGATAGAAATCCAGATAGCCGTCAAAAGCGGTCTTCCAGTTGGGGCCGGTCAATGTTCGCTGTTCAAACAGGTGCCAGTCCTTGAACCCGAAATGTTCAAGCATTTCGTCATATCCGCACAGGAAAGCCTCCATATCGAGGGTGCTTTTCGGATCAAGTGTAACCCAAATCAGACCCGCCCGTTCAAGGGTCGGGAATTTGGTCAGGCAAAAGGCAGCCTTGTCAACCGCTCCAAAATCCTGAGGTGAAGCGATGGCAAGCAAATCGCCGTCATTTTTGAATGTCCAGCCATGATAGCCGCAGGTAAAGCGGTTTGCCTTGCCACTGCCTTGCGCTACCGGGTTGCCGCGGTGGGTGCAGCTATTCAGAAATGCCTGTGCGGTGCCATCTTTCTGGCGCGTGACCAAAACCGGTATTCCGGCAATGTCCATCGCTTTGTAACTGCCCGGTTCCGGCAATTCACAGGACGGCGCGACCGTCAGCGGCAGACGTTTGAAAATGCGTTCTATTTCCAGTTCAAACTGGTCTTCATCGGTATAATCCGAAGCGGGGATCGCCACCACATCATCAACCAGTTCCATGGTACCCGCTTTGCCATGCTCAATCAGCGTGCGATTCATTTCGATCAGTTTTTCAAGTGACATATCTCTCTCCGTATTTTCTGCCGAGTTTATCAAATACGGGCGGGGATCAAACTATCCTTTATGCGGGGGGCTCTCATTCGGTGAATTTGCGTCATCCACTCTATCGGGTGCGCCATCAGGTGCGGGTTCGTTGCGCGTCCATATCCATGTCCCGCAAATCAGCGCCGCCGCCACAGGAATCAGGTTCCACGGCAGTTTCAGGAAAATCAGCGCTATCACGATACTGACCGCAAAAGCGGCAATCGCCGCCCGCTTTCCGCGTTTGGTTATTGCCCGCTGGTTACGCCAATGACGAATGTGCGGGCCAAATACATGGTGGTCCAGCAACCACGCCTCCAGCCGCGGGCTGCTGCGCGCAAAACAAAAGGCGGCAAGGATGACGAAAGGCACAGTGGGAAGCAGCGGCAGAATCACGCCAAGACTGCCCAAGGCCAGTGCGATGAATCCTCCCGCCAGATAAAAATGCCGTTTCATAGATCTGGCGGTATCATATATGCCGCGCGGCGGAGCAATGTAATTCGGCTTTCGCATCGTAAAGCCTGAAACTGAGCAGTCCAAAAAAAAGGGGCAACAGCAGAAAGAGGGAAAGCTGCTGCCCCAAGCTGGGATAAGGAAATGCGGACTATCGAAACAGCTACAATGGAACCGTTTTTTATCCTGCTTTCTCTTGTACGTCTTGATATTGCAGAGAGTCGGTGATATTTCAAATCGAATAAAACTCGATTTATCAATAGATACCATCTATCATTCTGGCGAGTATCAATATGCCGACTTTACGCCAATTTCAATATCTTGTGGCCATTGCCGATCACCGGCATTTTGGCCGGGCGGCTCAGGCGGCCGGAGCTTCGCAGCCGACTCTCAGTCACCAACTGCGCGCACTGGAAGCGCGGCTGGGCGTAACGCTGGTGGAGCGGCGGACCCATGCCGCTGAATTATCTCCCATAGGACGCGAGATAGCCGAGCGGGCAAGACAGGTGCTTGTCGCGGTAAAGGATATCCGCGATTTGGCGGAACGCGCCAGCGACAGCCTTGCCGGGACTTTACGCTTTGGCGTGTCACCCACGCTTGGACCTTATTTAATGCCCCCTGTTATCGCCGCCCTGCACCGGGAGCGACCCGATCTGCGTTTCTACATGCAAGAGGGCATCCCCGATTTGCAAGCCATGGAACTGGTCAAGGGCGCGATAGATATGCTGCTGGGGCCGCTCCCTATCGAGGGAGAAAACCTGACCATAGAGCCGCTGTTTCGGGAGCCCCTGATGTTGATTTCATCGCCCGACCACCCGCTTGCCGGGCGCAAGAATATTGATAAGGCTGAACTTGTCGATGCTCCGGTGCTGAGTCTGGACAGACGGCACCATTTGCACCGGAATGTCGCAGAACAATGCAGCTTGCACCGCATGCACCTGCTTCAGGATTATGAGGGAACCAGCCTGGACTCTGTGCGCCAGATGGCGGCTTCCGGCCTGGGACTGGGCATATTGCCCGCGCTATATATCCGTTCGGAAATCACCCATGGCGCCGATGTTGCCGTGCTGGATGTTGAAGGGTGGAATGCGTCGCGCAGTATCGCTATAGCATGGCGCAGCGGAGCCGGTTTTGCCGACCAATATCACGCCGTGGCCCAGCGCATTGCCGAGGAGGCGAAAACCCTGCTTAAACAGGTTCAACAGACGCATTAATGACTATCGACCTTGATTTACTGCTAAAGGCCTATGCGTCCGGCATCTTCCCCATGTCCGACGCGCGCGATGACCCGGAGACTTTCTGGGTAGAGCCGAAGACACGCGCGATCCTGCCGCTTGACGGTTTTCACATGTCGCGTTCGCTACGAAAGACCATCCGGTCTGACCGGTTTCTGGTCACGGCGGACACGGCATTTGCCGAGGTGATTTCCATTTGCGCCGAATCAGCATCGGACCGTGAGGAAACATGGATCAATGCAGAGATTGAGGAGGCCTTTTGCGCTCTTCATGAAAAGGGCCATGCCCATAGCGTGGAATGCTGGACGATTGATGGCGAAGGCAACAAGATGCTGGTCGGCGGATTATACGGGTTGGAAATCGGCGGTGCGTTTTGCGGAGAAAGCATGTTCTCCCGCACCCGCGATGCATCAAAAGTTGCGCTTGCCTGGGTGGTCGCGCGCCTGATTGTCGGGGGTTACTCTTTGCTCGACTGCCAGTTCATGACCGATCATCTGGCGTCACTGGGTGCGATTGAAATCAGTCAGTCCGAATATATCAAAAGGCTGCGCGCGGCACAGGCCCCCTATTCGCCGGTATTGGCAGAAATCAGGTCGTCCAGCGTTTCAACCGCTTCCGGTGCGGCCCGTGGAGTCGTTTCCGGAACAGGACGCACAGCAGGCGGCGAGGCTGCGGGAGGAGTTGTCGGTACCGGCGCGACAGTCCCCGACCCGTTACTTTCCGCCCCGTCATTTTCGGTGCTGGATGGATTGTTGCCAAGGTTGGAAGATGATGAGCGCGGCTCGGTAGCGTCTGCCGCACCTTCGGGTGCCTCTGCCTCGCCGGGGAAGCTCATTTCACAGCTTTTGACCCAGACATCGTAAATCGGGTGTTCCACCACATTTAGCGACGGAGATTCGCGGAACAGCCAGCCGGAGAAAACCTTCACCCACCGGTCATCCCCTTTGCGGGTGGGGGGCCGGTCATTGACCAGAAGCTGCACAAAAGCGCCCTGCTCCGGGTTAAGTTCCCACGGAGCGGTGCGTTCACAGGCACGCAAACGGACAATCGCACGGCCAACGCGGACCGACTGACCCGGTTTCAGTTCCAGATCGCGGGTCTGGCCGTTGCGTTTGTTCAAAAATCCCAATGTCGCGACCCGCTCTGCCATCGGGGTGCCAATCTGGTTACCGATTTGCCGGACCAGCTCTTTATCATCGACAGCTTTCAGATCAGCTTTTTCCGCTGGTTGACCGGTATTTTCCTCACCGGTATCACCGCCAAACAGGCCGCAGCCGGTCAGCGTTCCGGATAACAGGAATATGCCGGCACATATCTGCAAAAAGCGGTTTTTATTGAACGCAGAAGGGCCGTGGCCAGAAATCATCCAACTATCATTCAACCTCGGCCGGATTCCATGCTTCATAGTCGCCAGTCGCCGGAGCCCTGACACCGCCCCGTTCCAGAGCGCCCGCCGGACGATAAGCAGCCGCGGTGCCGGTTAAATTGCCGGTAGGCTCTTTTTCCCAGATGCGTGGTTGCGGCATATGGCTTTCCGGAACTTCATCAAAATTTTTATGGAGCCAGCCATGCCATTCAGGTGCCACGCGGCTTGCGTCATTGGACCCGGAATAAATGACCCAGCGCTTGTCGCCATCTTTGCCAGGATTTTTTGAGGCATAATATTTATTGCCAAAAATATCCTCGCCAACGGACTTGCCTTTGCGCGCGCTGAACAAATGAGTGCCGATGGTTGCACCATCCCACCATGTGAAAATTTTGCCTAATATTCCCATGCCGCACCGCTTAGCCCCACGAGAGGGGGGTTCGCAATTAAAAAATGCTCCGAAAACTCCGCCATGCGCCCTTATGCGCTTTTAATGCGACCACTTCACTATGTCGCCCGGCCCGATTCCCAGCTCAGCCGCTCTTCCGCCTGCCAATTCCAGCACGGCCGCAACCGGTTCCCCGGATTCGACACCGTCAAGGGAATAAGGCGTTGTATTGGCGGCAATGGATTCGATCGAGCCGTCACTGCGGATAAAAATAATGTCGAGCGGAATGAGCGTATTCTTCATCCAGAAATTGGCCATCCGGCTCTGTGCAAAGGGAAATAGCATCCCCTTGTCGGGGGCCAGTTCCTTGCGAAACATTAAACCCTGCGCCTGTTCTTCCCGGGTGCCGGCGACTTCCACCGTAAAGTCATGCTGTTTCCCGGCGGAAGAAATGGTCAGCGCGATAAGTTTCAAACCGGCCTCCGATACGCCTTTATCTTGAGGTGCGGCTACCTGCGGCTGCTGGCTTGCGGTATCACCGGCCTGGGCATTGCAACCTGTTATGCCGACGCAGGAAAGGAACAACACCGGCAACAGCGCCTGTCTGGAAAATCCGTTCATGAAATTAGTCCGTTATCTGGAAAGTTGCGAGCTGCAAACCTGTACCGCCATATAGCCGCGATCACCAGTATCAATCCGCGCCAGCATATTTTCGCCGGGCATAATCTCTGCGATTCCGGCATTGCGAAGGGTTTCCATGTGCACGAAAATATCGCCGTCAACGCCATCGACGACAAGGAAGCCATAGCCCTTGGCCCGGTTGAACCATTTCACCTCTGCTTCGACAAAGCTCGAATCGACTTCCACCACATTATTGGACGGGTTCTTTACTTCTGGAACAGGACGGGGGGTTGGTTTGGCGCAATGGGATTCGTCTATTTCCAATATTCTGGTCGCCTGCAAACCTTTGGCGGCATCCACATATTCGCATGTTACCCGCGCCAATTCCGGCAAGTCCCTGCGTTTCAATGGCTCCAGCACGGTCCAGTGGACCAGAATGTCCTGATCATTATAGTCATCGTCCGTATCGGGAATGATGAAACCAAATCCGCGATGCGAATCGAACCACTTTACACGGCCTGTGGTTTGCAAAACACGGGAGCCCTGACTTTTTGCCGGGCGATTTTGAATCCGGGAATCATCGGGCGCACTACCGTCATAGTCGTTCGCCGGGCCACCATCTGTCATGGCGGGGGTTATAACGGGTTCTTCGTATACGCTTGCCACAATAAATCTCCGAACTCACTCTCCTGATTTGGTCTAAACTTTGGAATGGCTTAGCCAAAAGAATCGGACAAATGAACTATAGCAGATTTATTGCTAACTGGCGATTCCTGTTGTTACGGGATATTTGCGATGGTCTTGCTGTTCTAAATATCTTCTTCAACTTCTTCGCCCGGTTTGGCGAAAACAAAGCGTGAAGCAATGTCAAAACCATGTCCTGCCCTTAAAAAAGCCTGTAATTGTTTACGGCATTTGTCCTGATCGGCAGCTTGTGACGCGAAGGGACCGATTGATTTCTTGCGCGCATAGGTTCGCGCAGCTTCCCATTGCTTTGCGTCGCTAAGGTCTAGCGCCTGATGGTCGTCGCCCTCTTTAATTCCGGCCTGATAGAGCGCCTGGGCAACCCGTCTCTTGCCATAACCGCGGTTAATAAGGGCAGATGCCTGATTTTTTGCAAAAAGCGCATCGTCAATATAACCCAGTTCGACAAAGCGTTCGACTAGCGCGTCAATTACCTGCTCAACCGGTCGCTCCAGTGTATCCGACCCGTCTGCGGACCAGCCCCGCTCGCGTAATTTACGGAAAAGATAGGACTTTAATTTGTGCCGCGTTGTTGCATATCGGCTGACATAGCGTAAAGCGAGTTCTTGCAATCCATTTTGATCCAACGTTTTATCGCTATTTTTCAACGCTTCATCTTTCTAAAAGAACCACTGCCCTTTTTGTGCCACAGTCGAGCCGAAATTTAAACGTCACTTGGGACCAATAGGGCTTGTTCATGGTAATGGTCGCGAATTATCTATAATATTTTGATACTTATTGGCTGATTATCTTGGAAAATGACAATTTGTAGGAAGGCTGGACCTTCTGGAAAATGGATTTTGTATGACGAAGCTGACACCGACCCCAACCGCAGACGATCTTCCACGTCGTTTCGCCGATTTTGATACTGTTGGCGAGGCGCTTGATTACGCCGCACAGGGTAATAGAGGCTTTAACTTTTACGATGCCCGTGCTTCTCTGGTGCGCGTTTATCCTTTCAAAGAGCTACGGACGGACGCGCTGGATGCCGCGCGCCGCCTGATTGGTTTTGGTATAAAGCCGGGCGACCGCGTCGCCCTTATCGCCGATACAGAGCCGCAATTTTGTGCGCTGTTCTTTGGCGTGATCTATGCCGGTGCATGGCCGGTGCCGCTGCCACTGCCCACATCATTTGGCGGCAAGGAAAGCTATATCGAGCAGATCGGTGTTCAGCTTGGAAGCTGTGATCCCGCCATCATGCTCTATCCCGACGAGATTGAAGACCTGGCCGCTGCGGCCGGAGAAGCGCGCAAGGTTCCGGTATTCGGCTGGGATAAATTTGCCGAGCGCGAAGTTCCCGATTGTGAATTGCCGCAAGCCAAAAGCAGCGACATTGCCTATTTGCAATATTCCAGCGGTTCGACCCGCTTCCCGCATGGCGTTGCCGTGTCGCACAAGGCACTCCTCCATAATGTGGGATCACATTCCCATGGCATGAACGTCAATCAGGGCGACCGCTGTATTTCATGGCTGCCCTTTTATCATGACATGGGGCTGGTTGGCTGTTTCATTTCGATGGTCTGTAACCAGGTATCGACCGATTATCTGAAAACCGCCGATTTTGCTCGTCGTCCCTTGTCCTGGCTCGACCTGATTTCCCGCAACCCCGGCACATCGTGCAGCTTCTCTCCGACCTTTGGTTACGAGATTTGCGCCCGCCGTATCGGTAGCCAGAGCAATGTCGCGGAACGGTTTGACCTGTCGCGCTGGCGTATTGCCGGAAATGGCGCGGATATGATCCGTCCCGATGTCATGCAACGCTTTACCGATGCTTTTGCCGCCGCAAAATTCGATGCCAAGGCATTTCTGCCCAGCTATGGCCTTGCCGAAGCAACCTTGGCGGTGACCATCATGCCTCCGGGTGAAGGCATGGAAGTCGAACTGGTCGAGGAAACCGAACTCGCTGGTGAGAAACAAGCCGATGGCAGCCGTCCCAAACGCTATCGCGCGATTGTGAATTGCGGCAAGCCTGTACGTGACACCCTTCTGGAAATCCGCGAAGAAAATGGCAGCAAGTTGCCGGAAAAAGCCGTTGGCAAAGTCTGGATGAAAAGCCCGTCCGTCATGGAAGGCTATTACCGGGATCAGGAAGCAACCGACGAATGTCTGGTCGATGGCTGGCTCGATACCGGCGACATGGGCTATTTGTCTGGCGGTTATCTTTATATTGTTGGCCGTGCCAAGGATATGATCATCATCAACGGCAAGAACCACTGGCCGCAGGATATTGAATGGGCTGTCGAGCAATTGCCCGGATTCAAGGCCGGCGATATTGCCGCGTTCTCGATCACAACGCCGGGCGGCGACGAAACACCGGCGGTGCTGGTCCAGTGCCGGACATCCGATGAGATTGAACGGCTGCGACTGCGTGACGAGATCCGTGAAAAGGTCCGTGCGATTACCGGCATGAACTGCGTTATCGAACTGGTTCCGCCGCGGACATTGCCGCGCACCAGCTCCGGTAAGCTAAGCCGGGCAAAGGCGCGCAACCTCTATCTTTCGGGCGATATTCGTCCTTATGATGTGGCTGCGTAAAAACGGACCGATTTGCGCTTAATATAGCTCAACCATTAGTGACAAATAAGCGGGTATGATTACCATTCGCTAACACTTCCCCCGTAGGTAGGGGGACGTGGAAGAAAAACTGTCATCATCGTCCGGATTACCGCAAGAAATCCCTTTAAGAGTCCTCTTGGGGATAGGTGATCCCGAAGGCATCGACTGGGGCCGCATTCGCGTGTTTCAGTATGAAGGCGTATATGAGCACGGTTTCTTCCGGATGTTCGGGGCCAGTATCTGCGTCCTCATTGCGGTCCAGTCCTCTGTCAGCCTGGTCAACGGATGGCTGCTGGGCGCCTGGGCGCTCACACTATGGGCCACCTATATCTATTTCTATTTCAAAGCCCGCAAAGATGCGCTTTGGGAACGCAAGACCCTCTCTCGCAAAGATAATTTCCAGGTTCTTGTGCCTTCGATATCAGCAGGATTGCTGTGGTCCGTGGCGATATTGTTTCTAGGACCGTCCGGCGGACTGATCACTATGGTCAGTATATGGTCGCTGGTATTATGCCTGATGGTCGGGGCCGCGATATTGCTATCCGCTGTTCCGCTTGCCAGCATTACATTCATTGCCATTACCGGACTTACCGCGACCTATGCATGGTATGCTTTTGGCGAATATAAAATGGCGTGGGCAGCCATTTCCCTCGCCTTGCTGCTCATCGCTTCCTGTTTGACGAATGGGCGTTCGTTCATAAACCGCAAAATTGCCGAAGCGAATTTGAACGAGAAGAAAGAGGTGGTGAGCCTTTTGCTGCGCGAGTTTGAAGATACCGGCGCCGACTGGCTATGGCAGACAGACACGTCCAGACTGTTGACCCATGTCTCTCCTCGTTTTGCCCATGCTGTGGGAAAGACACCGGAAGAAATTGAGGGCAAGCCCTTCCTGCAACTGGTTGCCGGACAGTCATGGGATTCGGGGGACTTCCCGCCCGCCCTGCACAAACTTGCGGAAAAGCTGAAGCGCCGCGACAGTTTCAGCAACATGGTGGTTCCCGTCCTGATCAACGACCAGAACCACTGGTGGGAGCTTTCCGCTTCTCCCAAAATAGATGATAACGGCATTTTCCATGGCTTTCGCGGCGTTGGATCCGATGTCACTATCCAGCGCGAATCTGCTGACAAAATCTCTCACATGGCACGCTTTGATACGCTTACCAGCCTACCCAACCGATTGCACCTGACCGAAGCTCTTGGCCAGGCGCAACTGGATTCCGACAAGTGGAACAGCCGCTGCGGTTTCATGATGATCGACCTCGACCGGTTCAAGGCGGTGAACGATACATTGGGCCATCCGGTCGGTGATCGCCTGCTCGCCCGCGTGGCTGACCGGCTGCGCTCTATCATGACCGATAACGAACTTTGCGGACGGCTGGGCGGCGACGAGTTTGCCATTGTCATCAAAGACGCCAGCAATCCCCAATATATGGAAGCGCTGGGCAAGAAAATTATCGAAACCCTCGCGCGGCCTTACGAAGTCGATCAGCATACGCTTTATATCGGGGCCAGTGTCGGCACCGCGATCGGACCGCGTGACGGCCGCACGGTCGAAATGCTGATGCGCAGCGCCGACTTGGCACTTTACCGGTCCAAGGATCAGGGTGGCGGCGCGCATAATCAATATGAGCCCAAGCTCCACGTCCATGCCGAGGAACGCCGTGTCATGGAGATTTCATTGCGCAAGGCACTGGATAACAAGGAATTCACCCTTAATTATCAGCCCGTGGTCAGCGCTACCACCGGCAGCGTTCTGGGCTTTGAAGCGCTTTTACGCTGGACCAACCCTAAAATTGGCATCGTATCACCGGCGAAATTTGTGCCTTTGGCCGAAGATGCCCGCCTGATCGGTCCGATTGGCGAGTGGGTTTTGCGAACAGCCTGTAAAGAAGCGATGAAATGGCCAACCACAATGAAGGTTGCCGTCAATGTATCGGCGGATCAGCTCACCGATCCCAATTTCCTCGATATGGTCATCTCTGCGCTACAGGAAAGCCGTTTGCCGGCACGGCGGCTGGAGATAGAGGTAACGGAAAGCATCTTCATGCGCGAAGGCACAGGCGCGGCCCAGGTGCTTGACCAGATTATCGCGCTGGGCATCAACCTGTCGCTGGATGATTTCGGCACCGGCTATTCTTCGCTGGGCTATTTACGCAGAACTCGCTTTTCGACCATCAAAGTGGACCGCAGCTTTGTGCAGGGCGCGGCGAAAAATGCTCCCGAAAGCCTTGCCATCATCCGCGCCGTTGTCGCCATGGCGGACAGCTTGGGCATGTCCACAACCGCCGAGGGCGCAGAGACCGAAGAAGAGGTCAAGATGATCCGGAAACTGGGTTGCAGCAACATCCAGGGCTATTATTTTGGCCGCCCCATGTCGCCGGAAAATGCGCTGGCCCTGTTCCAGAATCACGATGACAGCCCGGCTGGCACGGTGACCAAGGCGCGGGTCGGCGGCAAGGCCGCTTAAACGCCCGATTTTCTACCCGTCAGAGAATTTCCTGCACTTTTTCCTGCGGCCGGCAAAGCCGAACGCCTTTATCCGTCTCAACCAATGGCCGCTCAATCAGGATAGGATCAGCCGCCATCGCATCGAGTATCTGGTCTGCCGTAGCGCTCTCGTCGGTCAGGCCCAGTTCTTCGGCAGGCGAACCGCGTGTCCGCAGCCCCTCACGCGGCGTGATGCCCGCATCGCGGTAAAGCTGCTCCAGCTTGTCGCGGCTCGGCGGGTTTTTCAGATATTCGACCACCGTCACATCAACGCCCGGCGCTTCTTCAAGCAGGGCAAGCGTTTTGCGGGACGTGCCGCATTTAGGGTTATGCCAGATCGTCGCTTTCATTTTGCACTCCGTAACCTTGGGATTTTGAACCCCATAAACACCAGATCGCACCCTGTTTCAAAGGAAAGTTTGGGAGATTAGGACTAACCGCTGCCTCTATTCCTTTGGTGTCAGGGCCGGAACAGTTCTTGTCGCGTCTGCCGGGTCAATACCCGGCGGCGGGGCGGCGCTTAACATGCCGTCTCCGCGTGCGGCCCGGGCGGCGCGCTGTATGGCTTCCCTGATCCGCGGATAGGTGCCGCAGCGGCAGATGTTAAGGATCGCCGCATCAATATCATCATTCGACGGATTGGCGTTTTTCTTTAGCAATACCGCTGCCGCCATAATCATACCCGATTGGCAAAACCCGCATTGCGGCACATTTTCCGCGGCCCATGCCTGTTGCACCGGATGGTTACGGTCGCGCGACAGGGCCTCGATTGTCGTGACAAACCGGCCCTCCATCTCCCCGATCGTGACAAGACAGCTTCGGATTGCCTCCCCGTCAACTTCGACCATACAGGCCCCGCAATCACCTGTGCCGCAGCCATATTTGGTGCCCGTCAGATTAGACGCATCACGCAGCGCCCAAAGCAGCGGCGTGTTCGGGTCCATACGATATTGCACGGGCCGGTTGTTGACAGTGAACTTGGTCATGCGGGAAATACCATTAACAAAATCCGTTGGGATATCAGGCGCTACATCCGTTCGTGCCGAGCCAGTCGTCCGGCACTAACGAAACATGTCTCGAACGCAGGGCTAACGGGAATCGATCACGCTTTGCAAGCTATTCCCGCCAGCTTTTGTCTTCGCGGTCGATCAGGCGGACCATGGCGTCAAATTCAGGCACGCCCTGCTGGGCGGGATCGATCGACGCCTGTGACAGGTTGGCGAGATGTTTTTTCATCACCTCTTCACCGATCATGATCGGTTTGCCCATGGACAGGGTCTGCATCTGGATTTCACAGGCGCGCTGTAATACCCAGTGGTTGAGGAACGCTTCTTCCAAAGTCCGGCCCATCACCACCGGACCATGGTTTTCCAATAGCATCATCCGTTTCTTGCCCAGACTCGCCAGGAAACGTGGCCCTTCTTCGGCATGAACCGTGATTCCTTCAAATTTATGATAGGCTAGGCGCGGAACGACTCCGGCGGCATAGAAATTAACCGGCTGCAACCCGCCTTCCAGCGACGACACCGCCATAGTGGCTGTCGTATGGGTATGGATGATCGCATGGACATCGGGCAGTTCGCGGTGGAACAGGCTGTGCTGCGTGAACCCGGCCTTGTTTACCGGATAGGTCGAGCCATCCAGCGTGTTGCCGTCAATATCGATCTTCACCAGAGAAGAAGCCGTTACCTCGCTGAAATGCAGGCCGTAAGGATTTATCAGAAAGGCGTCATCCTCCCCCGGTACTTTCAAGGTCACATGATTGAAAATCAGCTCGTCCCAGCCAAGATAGGCGAATATCCGGTAACAGGCGGCCAGCCGCTGACGCGCTTTCCATTCCTCGTCACTACAATTAGATTGAACATTGATTGCCGTCGCCATTTCCCGTCTCCTGATTCGTGCTAGATTTCACTTTGAAACCAACATGCCACAGCCAATCATGATTATCAAAAGGCTTTGCATAATCGGAAATCGCCCCGAAATCGGTGTAGATATTGGCCAAAGCTGTGGCAAATATGCTATAATAATGAGTCGGAAATGCTTGATAGCGGTGGATTAGCCTGTTAAGCGCGCTGCAATTGTAGCTGAACGAATCACCTGCAAACCCTTTATTATGGCTTACCGGTTTTATTAGGTAGGCCCAAAACGATTTTGAACGGAGTTACTCAGTCTTATGCAAATCATGGTTCGCGATAATAATGTCGATCAAGCCCTTCGGGCGCTCAAAAAGAAATTGCAGCGTGAGGGCGTTTATCGCGAAATGAAATTGCGTCGCCATTATGAGAAGCCTTCTGAAAAGCGCGCGCGCGAAAAAGCGGCTGCTGTTCGCCGTGCCCGCAAGATGGAGCGCAAGCGGATGGAACGCGACGGCCTGGTTTAAGCCGCTTTCCTTTTCGATATTGACCTGAACAATCTGTTTCAGGCTTTCACTGTATAGGTAGTCCGATATGTCCGTAACCACTGTTCCCATCCATCCGATCAAAAAAGGGTCGATGACCAAAATGTGGCTTGGAATAATAGTGGTGGTTCTGGTTGCGGCCGGACTGGCCTTTATCGGCACCCAGGAAGCAGTGGCGACTGGCGCGACTAACGAACAGTTCTTAGCCAATAATGCAGACAAGGACGGCGTGATTACGACCGATTCTGGCCTGCAATATAAAGTGCTGAAACCCGGCGAAGGCCCATCCCCGATTGCCACCGATACCGCGCTGGTGAAATATGAGGGGTCGCTGCGTGATGGCACGGTGTTTGATGCGAATGAACAGACACCGATGCCGGTTGGCGCCGTGGTTCCCGGTTTTTCCGAAGCACTTCAGCTGATGCAAAAAGGCGGCGAATACCGGATCTGGATCCCGTCTGAACTAGGCTATGGCGAACAATCGCCCAGCCCTGCCTTGCCAGCCAACTCTGTCCTGATTTTCGACGTGACCCTGATCGACTTTATCTCGGCAGAGCAGATGCAGGCCCTGCAACAGCAAATGCAGCAAGGCGGCATGCCCGAAGGCATCGAAATGCCGGGCCAGTAAGGCTTACTAAAACGCCTTTTCAAATGCCGGATTGATCTTTCGGCCCCCAAATTACCGCCGTTCGGCTTTATCCACTATCGCCGTTCGGCTTTATCCATTCACCGCCGTTCGGCTTGGGCCACGGCTTCCGACGCCCTGAGCGCGGATAATATCCGCATCAAATGGTGGACATTGTGCACTTCCAGATCAATCTCGAAAGTGTGGAACGGGTTATCGCGGCTGGTCATGCGCAGGTGCAAGATATTGGCGTTGTGAAAGGCCACAATCCCCGTGATCTCCGCCAGCGTCCCCGGCTTGTTATGGACCACCACCATAAGCCGTGCTGCCGCGCCATCGGTTTCCGTGCCCCAGCTAAGGTCAACCCAGTCGGCATCGGTGCCGTCGGCCAGCTTGAAACAGTCTATCGCGTGAACCTCGACATTCGCACCGCTGCGGCGCAGGCCGACAATGCGGTCGCCGGGAACGGGGTGGCAACATTCGGCAAGGTCAAAAGCCACGCCGGGGGTCAGCCCCTTGATAGAGATCGCCCGGTCCTGTTCCGGCCATACACGCTCGTCAATATCGTCATTGGCGCTGCCGGGCATTAACGCTTCCATGACATCACGGTCACTTATTTTGCGTGTCCCGATGGCGAGCATCAGATCGTCCTCATCCTCCAGATCAAGACGCTTGACCGCGGCTTTCAATGCTTTCTTGCCAATTTTCCCGGGCAGGCGCTGGACAATCTCGGCATATAATTTGCTGCCTATCTCGACCAGCTCGTCACGTTCCTTGTGGCGCACGAACCGGCGGATTGCAGCGCGGGCCTTGCCCGTGATGACAAAGGACAGCCAGCCGGGCTGTGGTTCCTGACCATCGGATCGCAAGATCTCAACAACATCGCCATTGACGAGCTGTGTGCGGAGCGGAACGTGGCGGCCGTTGACCTTTGCCCCGACCGTCTGGTTGCCAAGGTCGGTATGCACCGCATAGGCAAAGTCCACCGTCGTCGCCCCCCTTGGGAGCTGTAGCAGCGTGCCTTTGGGCGTGAACGCGAATATCCGGTCCTGGTACATGGCCAGCCGCGTGTTCTCGAGCAGTTCCTCGGCATCCTCGGCATGTTCCAGGATTTCGATAAGGTCGCGAATCCAGCCCGCCTGCCCGTCCGGCTGTGCCCCGCCCTGTTTATAGGCCCAGTGCGCTGCCAGCCCGAATTCGTTGTCATGATGCATGCGCCGGGAACGGATCTGGATCTCGACCCGCATATTATTGCCATACATGATGGTGGTGTGCAGCGATTGATAGCCGTTGCGCTTGGGCGTCGAGATATAATCCTTGAACCGCCCCGGAACCATTTTCCATTTCTGGTGCAATATGCCGAGCGCCCGGTAACATTCCGCGCTGTTGTCGGTAATCACCCGGAACGCCATGATATCGGGCAACTGTTCAAAGCTGACATGCCGTTCCTGCATTTTGCGCCAGATCGAATAGGGATGTTTTTCCCGCCCGCTGATTTCCACAGCCACGCCGCCCGCGGCCAGCGCCTTTTCCAGCGAGCGGATGATTTTGTGGATTTGCCCCTCGTCACCCTTTTTAATCGCGTTCAGCCGCCCGGTTATCGTCTCGTAAGCTTCCGGCTCCAGATGGCGGAATGCCAATAGCTGCATCTCGCGCATGAATTCATACATGCCGATACGCTCCGCCAGCGGCGCGTAAATATCCATGGTTTCGTGGGCGATGCGCCTGCGTTTTTCCTCGCTCTTGATGAAATGCAGGGTCCGCATATTATGCAGCCGGTCGGCCAGCTTGACCAGCAAGACGCGGATATCATCCGACATGGCGAGCAGAAATTTGCGTAAATTCTCTGCCGCGCGCTCATTATCGGTCTGCGCCTCGATCTTTGACAATTTGGTCACGCCGTCCACCATCTTGGCCACTTCGGGCCCGAACAGCTTTTCAATTTCCTCAACCGTGGTCAGCGTGTCTTCCACTGTGTCATGCAGCAAAGCAGTCACGATCGTATGCTGGTCAAGCTTGAGATCGGTCATTAAACCTGCAACCTCAATAGGATGGCTGAAATACGGATCGCCGCTCGCCCGCTTTTGACTGCCATGCCGCTGAACGGAAAATACATAAGCACGGTTGAGCAGATCTTCATCCGCATCCGGGTCGTAACTGCGGACCCGCTCTACAAGTTCATATTGTCTTAACACTTTTACAAACTGTCTGGCTTTGCGCGCTGGAGCAACTAAAAAATAGCGTTGAAGCAATGCTTTCGACTAGGAAAGGCAATGCTTCAACGCTTTAGTTTGACCGGTCAGACCATTTAAATGGTCGTGAGGGGAGAGAAGCCGGTCATGAGGAAAAGGTTACGAGCATACTGTCATGCGTTGCACTCGCTAAGGGCATCGGAATCTATCACTTCGCCTTTATAGGAAAAGGACACGATCGGTCCGACTTCTTTCGCCAGTTTCGCGCACATTGTCTTCACCGATGAATGGCCTTTGGCACCTTTACATTCGGTCCCGGCACAGTAAATCACCGTGCCTTTGATAATGAAACGCGACTCTTCGACAGGCTGCTGCAATTCGGCGGTATAAGCGACCGGCTTGCTGCGCGCCTCGGCGGGGCTGGCGATAAAGACAAACATTGCCGCAGCAAGAGCGACAATCAGCGCGACAGTGATATGAGCAAGATTTGAACTATCGGGCGCTTTCTGGGGAGTAAACATCAGGTTTTCCTTCCTTGGTAAGTTGGTTTGCGCCAATGTCCGGGGAGAAAAAGCGTAGGAACAATTGGCTTGCAATATCAGTTGCGAATCACTACTTACTTTAATAGGTTTTAAGTTGCAACCTGAAACTTATATTTTTTTTTGGGATTACTCAAATCTGGTCTAGATAGTGGAAATGGAAAAACTGATAGAAAATCTCTCTGCGCTCAGTTCCGGCTGCTCTTTGCCTATTTCTCTTGAGGTAATCGGGGAACGCTGGTGCTTCATGATCTTGCGTGCATCCTTTAACGGGATCCGCCATTTTGAGGATTTTCTCTCGGAAATCGGCATTGCCCGGAACATTCTGGCCAACCGCCTTACCCGGCTGGTCGAGGCCGGTATCCTGTCCCGTCGCCCGTGCGACCATGATCGGCGCAAGGTCGAATATCGCCTTACCGAGAAAGGCGCAGACTTGTTGCCGGCGATTGTCGCCATTCGTCAATGGGGTGAAAAATGGGAAACCGGCGTGCCGTCAAACCCGATATTGGCCGACGCCCGAAACCGCCAACCTATCGGCCGGATATCCATCCGCGCCAATGACGACAGAATTTTGGGCTTGGACGACCTCTGCTGGATTGACGAGGAGGAGCTGAGAAACCACGCATCGGGCAAACAAGGCGGTTCCGACGATCGCGGCGATATGGTGGTCCGCCCGCTAAAAGAACTGGGCGGCGACCCGCTTTAACTGAAAGTCCCCCACTCCCCTTTTTTGAGGGGAAGCGGGATGGGTTATTCCGTTACATATACGCTGTTTACCGGCCGGGCCAGAACGCGCCTTACCATCGGTTCGAAAAACTCCAGCGGAGCGCTGTCATAATTGGCATCAAAGGCGCTCTGGTCATATTTTTCGCAAAATTCGGCGCAATCCTCGAAATATTCATGGCCGCGAAAACTTTCCCGCATGTCGCGGTCCTGCCCGATATGGTGAAAGAAATAATAGCCCTGGAATATGCCGTGTTTCTCGGTGATCCAGTGCAGTTTTTCACTGACAAAGGGCCGCAGGATCGCCGCGGCAATATCAGGGTGGTTATACGTACATAATGTATCGCCAATATCGTGCAGCAAGGCCATGACGACATAATCATCCTCGCGCCCGTCACGATGTGCTCTTGTGGCGGTTTGCAGACTATGTTCCAGCCTATCAACCGGAAAACCGCCATAATCACCGTCCAGCAAGCGCAAATGGTCCAGCACACGGTCGGCAACCTTGCTGGCAAAAGGCATGTAATGACCGCTGATAATCTGCCAATCCTCGCCTGTGCCTTCTTCCATAGACGAAAATTTAGCTCGCAATTCGTTGGGACCGCCCATATCTCTCTCCTTAGCCGCACTATTTAGATGTGCGTATTTCTGGACCGATGTTATGCGATTCTTTCCCAAACGGCAATGGCGCGCTATAGATAGGCCTATGCCAGTCATGGATATCCGACCCCAACCTTTTTTCGGCAACAAGAACCGTGCGTTCTGGAATTTGCAATCGGCGGGCTGGGCCGGTGTGCTTGCGCTGCGCGGGATTTCCGGCTTGGCGAACGGGCAACCGCTCGGCTTTCTATTGCCGATCATTATTTCGACGATTACCGGCTATTCGATTACGCTTTTACTATCGGTCATCTATAAACAGCTTATCCATCAAAAGCCGGTTATAACATGGGTGACCACGACCATCAGCCTGATGATCGCGACAGCATTATATGCGTTTATCGATGCTTGGGTATTTGTCATCCAGAACCCGGCAACCGAAACCGGGTTTCTGTCCCTGTTCACCGGCTATGTCTTTCTTAACTTCACGTTGCTTGGCGCGTGGTCCGCGCTCTATTTTGCTATCAACTTCTTTTTGCGGGTGGAGGAACAGAATGACCAGCTATTGAGGCTGGAAACACAGGCGACCCGCGCGCAGCTTGCGATGCTGCGTTACCAGCTTAACCCGCATTTTCTGTTCAACACGCTGAACAGTATTTCGACACTGGTGCTGCTGAAACAGACCGAACCGGCCAATGCCATGCTGTCGCGCCTGTCCTCTTTCCTGCGCCATACTTTGGTCAACGAGGTTCATAGCCGGGTGACTTTGGCGCAAGAGGTGGAAACACTGCATCTGTATCTCGACATTGAAAAAATGCGCTTTGAAGAACGGCTGCGACCCAGTTTTGATATTGATCCTGCGGTTTGCAATGCCCTGTTGCCCTCCCTGTTATTACAGCCCTTGGTCGAAAATGCGATCAAATATGCCGTGACCCCGATGGAGGAAGGCGCGGATATTTCCGTGTCCGCCCGGATGAAGAATGACCGGGTCCAGATAAAAGTATCCGACACCGGGCCGGGGCAAACGGGGCCGCTGGAAAAAACTTCTGATTCCACCGGGGTCGGATTGGGAAATATTCAGGAGCGATTAAACCAAGCTTATGGAGAAGCGCATTCGTTTGAAACAAAATCATCAGCAGGGGGCGGCTTTTCTGTAATCATCACACTGCCGTTTGAAACCAGACAGCAAATTGACAAGGAAGCAGCAGAAGACAACGCGACAGTGGAGCAGATCAGAAACGAAGCCATATTTGGGGAGCATGCATCCGATAATGCCAGAGGGAAACACGTCACAAACCCTGCAATGGCATTATCGCACCAAAAGGACATATATACATGACGATAAAAACGATATTGGTCGACGACGAAAAACTTGCCACGCAGGGGCTTCAGATCCGTCTGGCAGAATTCGAGGATATCGAAGTTATCGATACTTGCAGCAATGGCCGCGAGGCGATTCGCAAAATCAAGACACTGAAACCCGATCTGGTATTTCTTGATATCCAGATGCCGGGCTTTGACGGTTTTTCCGTGGTTCAGGGAATCATAGAAATCGAACCGCCATTATTCATTTTCGTCACCGCTTATGCCGACCATGCGGTGCGCGCGTTTGAAGCAGAGGCGATTGACTATCTGGTCAAGCCTGTTGAACCGGACCGGCTGGCCGACGCACTGGAGCGTGTTCGCGTGCGTCTTAGCGAGAAACGCGGAGCCGAAGAAATTGAAAAGCTGAAACATGTCCTCAGCGAAGTGGCACCCGGCGCGATGGCCGATCTGGAAAATGCCGAAGAACCGGCTGCGGCCAGCCGCTATGAAAAGCTGATCAACGTAAAGGATCGCGGCCAGATTTTCCGCGTTGATGTCGATACGATTGAACGCATTGATGCGGCGGGCGATTATATGTGCATCTATACCGCCGATAACTCGCTGATCCTGCGCGAAACGATGAAAGACCTTGAAAAGCGTCTGGACCCCCGCAATTTTCAGCGCGTCCACCGTTCGACCATCGTGAATCTGGGTCAGGTCCGCGAAGTCAAGCCGCATACCAATGGCGAATGTTTTCTGGTCCTCGCATCAGGAGCGCAGGTCAAGGTAAGCCGCAGTTACCGCGATGTGGTTGCGCGCTTCGTCCATTAGGGCCAGTCTAGTCCCGGCGGTTTTGGAAAAAATCTTTCAACAGCGCGGCGGATTCGGCCTCGTTAAAGCCTGAATAGATTTCCGGTATATGGTGGCAGGTGGCGGCGGAGAAAAATTTGACTCCGCTTTCCACCGCGCCGCCTTTCGGGTCAGCCGCACCGTAATAAAGCCGCCGGATCCGCGCATGGGCTATCGCGCCCGCACACATGGTGCATGGCTCCAGCGTCACCCAAAGGTCACAGTCGGTTAACCTGTCCGTGCCCAGCTTTTGCGCCGCCGCGCGCAACGCGACAATTTCGGCATGGGCCGTGGGGTCGCTCGTCCCGCGTGGCCGGTTATGCCCCTCGGCAATAATCTCGCCTTTATGCACAATGACCGCACCGACCGGCACTTCGCCCGCCGCAGCCGCTTCCCGCGCCAATGCAAGGGCGCGCTGCATATATGTCCGGGTCTGATCCATCACCATGGGGACCGGCTTTAGTGGGATTTGGCGGGCGGGACCAGACGTTTCACGGGGCAAAGGCAATTTCCGGGCGAGCGGTGCTTGACGGGCAGGCTAATTACCGCTAATTGCGCTGTCTTTCCCATGGGAATCACTCTTTAATAAAAAATTGGACAAGAACGATGTCGCGGATTTGCGAACTGACAGGTAAAACTCGGCTGGTAGGTAATAACGTATCGCACGCCAAAAACCGTACCAAGAAAACATTTTTGCCGAACCTGCAAAATGTGACCCTGTTGTCCGACGCGCTCGGCAAAGGCGTGAAGCTGCGGGTATCGACCCATGGCCTGCGTTCGGTTGAGCACGTAGGCGGGCTGGATAACTGGCTGCTGAAAACCTCTGACGAAAAATTGAGCCTGCGCGTTCGCCGCCTCAAAAAAGAAATCGCTAAAAAGCAGGCCGCTGCTTAAGCTACTGTTTTTACAGTATTTTTAGTCAGGAATCGAAGAAAAGCCGGGGCATGCCTCGGCTTTCGCTTTTGGGGCTTTACTCGCGCTCCTATCCGCCTCGTCCGGCAGTAAACGGAACTTCATCAACAGCGATTGCTGAACCACATTGAAGTTGTCATCCGACGCGATCCAGATGATCGTATCATCCCCTTCCCTCGTTACCGCAAGCGCCTCCATATTATCCAACGTCATAGGCGGCTTCAGCGAAGCAATAGGCTCCCCGCTCCAGATTTCACCCGGCTCAATCTGCGATAGATCACCTATCGAGACAATCGCGGACACCCCTTCCAGCGGCGTAAAACGGCGATGCAGCAACAAAGCCCGGCCATCGGGCAACAATGCCGCATCGGTGATGAGATACCCTTTTGGGGGACGATAACCGAACAGTTTGGGTTCCATGCCCTCGGCCGCTGGATCGCCATCAAAGATCAGCGCCTGATAAACGCCCCTGGCCTTGCCATAGTGTGCTGATTCAGAGAAAATCAGAAAGCGGTCCCCGCCTTGTCCCCGCCCCGCCAGGCGCAGCATCGCTTCCGCACCGCCATTTGAAGGCCATTTCTGCATCATTGCGACCTTATGGTCGGCCTCTTTGCGCGCAAAAGCCGGACCGTAACGCCAGATGCTATGCGAATGTTCATATCCCACCCAATATTGACCCGTTTCAGGATCATGGACCATGGATTCCGCATCCCAATTCTGCCGCGCGAACCGGTTTGCAGGCGCTGGCCCGTCAGGCAAAGGTGCAATATACGGCCGCACCGCTTTTCCGTCCTGCTCCATCAGCGTAAAGCCGATCAGGACACCGGAATCGCTCAACATGACAAAGCGGTTATCAGGCAAGGCAAGCATCGAAGAGATACCGCCAAAATCACTATTATCGCTGTCCAGTTTCCACCCGCGTATAAATTCAAGACGACCCGCCAATGTCCGCACAGGGAACTTGGAATTTAAATGCACGGATTCTAACCGGATGTTTTGGCTATCATTCTTATCCGGTGCTGGCCCGCGAACATAAGTCACTGGAACAAGGAAGAATATTAACAAGATGCAGGCGATAATCCGGTTCACGGCAGACGGCATAGCCGATAAATATGACCAAATATATTCTAATCTGGCCACTCTGAAAAACTTGCGCTAATGACAGCTACAAAGATCGCGAAAGGCAGAATATGAAGAAAATTTACCCTGACGCTAGTGCTGCACTGGAAGGATTATTATTCGATGGCATGCATCTGTGTGTCGGTGGATTTGGTTTATGCGGTATTCCTGAACGGCTGATCGACGGCGTACTCGAAAACGGCGTCAAGGACCTTACGATCGCTTCCAATAATGCTGGCGTTGATGGCGAAGGCTTGGGTAAATTGCTGCGCTCGCGGCAGGTGAAAAAGATGATTTCATCCTATGTCGGCGAGAATAAGGAATTTGAACGTCAATATCTGTCCGGCGAACTGGAAGTAGAATTCTGCCCCCAGGGCACATTGGCCGAACGCTGCCGCGCTGGCGGTGCCGGGATACCGGGCTTCTATACCAAGACAGGGGTCGGCACACAGGTTGCCGAGGGCAAGGAACACAAGGATTTCGACGGGCAAACCTATATCATGGAACGCGGCATTTACGCGGACCTTTGCCTTATCAAGGGATGGAAAGCCGATACATCCGGCAACCTCATTTTCCGCAAGACCGCTCGCAATTTCAATGCGCCGATGGCAACGGCCGGAAAAATCTGTGTTGCCGAAGTGGAAGAGATTGTCGAAGTCGGAGAGCTGGATCCGGATCATATCCACCTGCCCGGCATTTATGTAAAACGGCTGATCGACGGCAGCCCCTATGACAAGAAAATTGAATTCAGAACAACACGCAAGCGGGAGACAGCATGATGGCTGATGCTGCAAAAGGGTGGACCCGCGACCAGATGGCCGCGCGCGCGGCACAAGAGTTGGAAGACGGCTTTTACGTCAACCTTGGCATCGGTATCCCGACACTGGTCGCCAACCATGTTCCGGACGGTGTGACGGTTACACTGCAATCCGAAAACGGCATGCTTGGCATCGGTCCTTTCCCCTATGAGGGCGAGGAGGACCCCGATCTTATCAATGCCGGCAAACAGACGATCAGCGAACTGCCGCAGACCGCCTATTTCGGGTCGGACCAGAGCTTTGCGATGATCCGCGGCGGTCATATAGACCTTGCCGTGCTAGGCGGCATGGAAGTCGCGGAAAATGGCGACCTTGCCAACTGGATGGTGCCCGGCAAGATGATCAAGGGCATGGGCGGCGCGATGGATCTGGTTGCGGGCGTCAAGAAAATCATCGTCGTGATGGATCACTGTGCCAAGGACGGCAGCCCCAAATTCATTCCGGAATGCACATTGCCGCTAACCGGGGCCAATGTCGTGGATATGATCATTACCGACCTGTGCGTGTTCCGGCGCGACGATCATGACAGCCCGTTCAAATTGGTAGAACTGGCCCCCGGCGTCACTGCAGAGGAAGTCGCAGAGAAAACAACGGCGGCTTATATTTGAATATCAGGCCCCAATCATTTCGAAAGCCAAATCGGGCGGCTTATCTGGCCGCCTGATTTTTGGATATGGCCGGAAAAAAGAATATAACACTTGCCCAAGGCCAACAGTTAGCCAATTATCTGTTAGATAAAGGCTTGATTTATGCGAATATTACGCACATCAGATTTTTACAACCAGATTGGGTGTAATTTCAAACATTGATGAAATCACGGGAATAAAATGACAGAAATTGACAACAGAATGAATGAAACACTGATTGCTTTGACGTCACAAATCGTTGTGGCGCACCTGAACAATAATAGTGTTGCTGTGTCAGACCTGCCGTTACTCATCAACAATGTACATGGCGCAATGGCGGAACTTGCCGGCGGAACCACCCCCACAAAGACCCAACAGAAACCCGCAGTCCCCATCAAGGATTCAATCCAGCCGGATTATATTGTCTGCCTGGAAGATGGTAAGAAATTCAAAATGCTGAAGCGTCACCTGATGACAAGCTATAATATGACGCCCGAAGAATATCGTGCGAAATGGGGCCTTCCCGCAGATTATCCCATGGTGTCTTCAAACTATTCAAAAGTGCGCAGCGGCTTGGCAACCGAAATAGGTTTAGGCCGGAAATAGAACCGGCCCGTTTACGCGTATTTACTTCGAAAAATTTATAAGTTGATCGTCCGTCTGGACGACCGGTAGGCTGTGCTCTCTGCCCTGCCCCTGTAAAGGTGCGTGCAATATACTGGTGAAAGGGCTTGGTACTAGCTAAACAGACAGAGGCTTATGGCGCTACCGTCTGGCAAGCTGTTCTGATCTGATGAGAAAGCCGAGCAACTGACCGAAGCCGCCCAATCCTACACCAAATCCACACCGCGCCGGATTAGCGAAGCAAAACTGTTTCTTCTGGCCATGGCCTGTGCGGTGGCGGTGGCCAATGGCTATTATATTCACCCGCTCATCGCCCCGGTCGGGGCCGATTTCGGGGTTGGCGGATCGCTGCTCGGCCTGGTCCCCGCGCTCAATCAGGTCGCGTTGGCTCTTGGCATATTATTGCTCTTGCCGCTGGGCGACCGGATCAATAACCGCAAGCTGGTTATCGCCTTTGCCGTGGGCCAGTTGGCCGCGCTGATGGTCATGGCGCTGGCTCAGGATTTCCGGCTTTTCGTTGCCGCATCCTCGCTGCTCGGCTTTGCGACCATTACCCCGTATTTGCTACCCGCCTATGTGACCAAGCGCGTCCGCCCTGACCGGATTGGTCATGTCACCGGTATAATGACAGCGGGCATCACCGTCGGTTTGCTTGGTAGCCGGGCGGGCGCCGGTGTGCTGGGCCATTATTTTGGCTGGCGGTCGGCTTATTGGGTGGGCGCAGCGCTCACCCTGCTCTTGCTGTTCATTTTGCCGCTCATCATGGAGAAAGATGAAAGTTTCCGCGACGATAACGAGCCGCAGGAAAGCTATGGCGCGCTGATCGCTTCGCTCTGGCCGATTATCAAGACCATGCCGGACCTGCTGCTTGCAGGGATGTTGCAAGCTTTGTCATTTGGCCTCTTTCTCGCCTTATGGCTGGGCATCGGGCTGCATATTACCAGCCCGCAAATGGGTTATGGCGTCGATGTGGTTGGCTATCTTGCACTGCTGGCCGCGGTCAATGTTCTTGCTGCGCCTTGGTCTGGCCGATTGGCGGATCGGATCGGCCCGGAAAATGCGCGCATCCTGTTTGCCATTGCACAGGTTATTGGCGCAATTTTGCTGATCTTCGCTGGTGAAAGCCTGTGGATGCTGGTGCTGCCAATCATGTTCAGCAATTTTGGCGGAGCGTCCATGGATGTTGCCAACCGGACCATCCTGTTCAGCCGGGCACCCGAAATCCGCACCCGTTTAATGACCATCTATATCGTCATCATGTTCACCGGTGGCGGGCTTTCAAGCTGGATTGGCACTGCCGCTTATGCCTGGGGCGGATGGGATGCCATTGTTGCAATGTCGCTAATATTTGTCAGCATGGTCATGATTCTTGCGATCTGGGGCCTGCGGTTTCGCAAAGCTAAATCCTGACCAGAACCTTGCCGATATTGCCGCCGCTGAACAGCTTGTCATAAGCGCTCAGCACATTTTCAATCCCGTCTGTCACGTCAAAGGGTGTGTCGATCAGGCCCTGATCCAGCCAGTCTTTCAACTGGGCAGTCAGCCGCTCCCCCTGATCCATGAAATCGGGAGAGAAAAAACCTTCAATGCGCAGACGCCGCATCAATATCTGGTCAAAATTGACCGGCCCCTGCCCGCGGCCGTCGCCTTTATATTGTGCAAGCAAGCCGCATAAGGCCACTCGCCCATAATGGGCCATATTGGGCAAGACCGCATCCAGAATGGGGCCGCCGACATTGTCGAAATAGACATTGATCCCGCCGTCAACCTTCGCAAGCTGCGCCGCAATATCATCATTTTTATAGTCAATCGCCCTGGTTATGCCGAGTTCCTCTTCCAGCCACCGGCACTTTTCCGGTCCTCCTGCCAGGCCATAGACATTCGCCCCCAAAATCCGGGCGATCTGGCAGGCCAGCACGCCTGTTGCCCCTGCCGCCGCAGAGACAAGAACATTGTCCCCGGCCTTTACCCCTGCGGTTTCCTGCAAGCCCCAGAGCGCTGTCCAGCCGTTATATCCCAGCACACCGAAATGCTGTTTGATATCATTGATGCTGGCATCAACCTTGACCAGTCCGGAAAGTTCCGGCTCCATCACGGCATATTCGGCCCATTGGCCAAATCCGCGCACAAGATCGCCCTCGGCAAAGCCGGGATGCCGGGAGCGGGTCACATGTCCCAAAACCAAACCGACCATTTTCGTGCCTAGTTCCAGCGGCGGTTGATAGCCGTCTTCACGCTCTGTCATCCACATGCGCGTGCCTGCATCCATCGACAGATAGGCACAGCGCACCAACACCTCGCCATCGGCAATGTCCGGCATGGCCTCCATTTCCAGTGAAAGCGCGCTGGAAAAATCATCACCCTCTGGCCGTTTGTTCAATCGCCAATAGCGGTTCTCGGTCATTGTTTCTGTCCCTTATATACTGGGCGAACAATTTAGAGCAGTTGGTCCTGTTCGATACTATCCTTATTGGCGGGGAGGGTGAACAGCATACCATCTTCGCCCAGCACAACCTTGCCGTCAAAAACGGCATCGACATCTTTCAGATAATAGGATTTCAGATAACCCACCGGAACCGCAGGAATGATGTGGGTAAAAACCAGCATCTTTGCCTTGCCTGCCTGTGCTGTCTCGGCCGCTTGTACTGGTGATGCGTGATAGTCCGGAATATCCGCCATGATTTTTTCCGGCCCCGTTCGTCCTGCCTTCTTCATGGCGGCTTGGATGATGCCGACCATTTCTGTGTTCAGCACTTCATGCACCAATATGTCGCAGCCATTGCACGCCTTTTCCAAGACGGCTGTTTTGGATGTGTCCCCGCTGAACACGACGGAGCGGCCCTTATAGTCAAACCGGTAGCCGACTGCCGCGCTAACCGGCTCGTGCTCGACGGCAAAGGCTGTGATCTTGATGCCCTCACGGTCATAGACGACCAGTCCCGTTCCCTTTTCCGGCATCACAAAAGGCCGGGCAATACCCCCTGCCCCCGATGGCGGCATGGTCTTTTCCCCGTGATGCGCGACACGGTAACCGACATCGGTGGCATAAGCAGTGTTAAGCCCTTCCACGACCGCCTCGGCGCCCTCTGGTGCTATCACGGGCAAAGGCTCTGTCCGGCCACCACCGGCCCATCGCTGGAGCATGAGTTCGCCCATGCCGTCAATATGGTCGCTGTGAAAATGCGTCAGCAACAAGGCTTCACTCGCGCCGATGTCGAGGCCCATCAGGCCAAGCTTCCGCACAGCTCCGCCGCCAATATCAACGATAAACATCTTGCCATCAACAATGACCGCAGAGCATGGCCCGGCCCGTTTCGGGTCAGGCAGCGGAGATCCGGTTCCGCATAGAACGACGTGCATTCCGCCAGGAAGATCGCCAATAACATCACTTGTTGCAACTATATCGACGGCGCTGATAAACAGACGCTTTCCTATCTGCTCGCTAAAAATAACCCCCGCTGCAACGATCAGCAGCGCCAGGACCAATAGACCTGTTCCCAACTTTTTCATCTATGATCCCCTCCCCCGATTATTGCCTGTTTATTGGTTCATTTTTTAAATCAGCACTCCACCAGATTGACCGCCAAACCGCCCTTTGATGTTTCCTTGTAACGCTCGCTCATATCCATGCCGGTTTTTCGCATGGTTTCGATCACTTCATCAAGGCTGACCCGGTGCGTGCCATCGCCCATGATCGCCAGCCGGGCCGCCTCGATCGCCTTGACCGCACCAACGGCATTGCGCTCGATACATGGCACTTGCACCAGCCCCGCAACCGGATCACAGGTCAGGCCCAGATTATGCTCCATGCCAATTTCAGCCGCATTCTCGACCTGCAAAGCGGTGCCGCCCCAGGCCGCCGTTAACCCGCCCGCCGCCATGGAGCAGGCCACGCCGACTTCCCCCTGACAGCCCACTTCCGCACCGGATATGGAAGCATTTTCCTTGAACAGCGATCCGATGGCCGCTGCGGTTAACAGGAATGTTTCAACTCCTGCTTCATCGGCCTTGGGCGAGAAGCGCTCATAAAATCGCAGGACAGAGGGGACAATCCCGGCCGCGCCATTGGTGGGGGCCGTGACCACCTTGCCGCCCGCCGCATTTTCCTCGTTCACTGCCAGCGCCCACAGGTTCACCCAATCGAGCACGGTCAGCGGATCGGACAGCGCGCGTTCCTGCCGTTCCATCAGGCGCGCATGGATAAGCGGCGCACGGCGTTTCACGCGCAATCCGCCCGGCAATATCCCGCCCGACTGGATACCGCGATCGATGCAGGCCGACATCGCATCGGCAATTTCCCGGATGCCCGCGCTAATCTCGTCATCTTTTCTTGCCGCGCGTTCGTTATTACGCATGATCTCTGCGATCGAGAGTTTTTTCTCTTGCGCTATGGCGAGCAGGTCAGCGCCGGAGCGAAAGGGATGGGGAACGTCCCAAAGGCCGCTTTCCGGATTATTGGCGCCGATCTGGTCCTCATCCAGTATCGCTCCGCCGCCCACCGAATAATAAGCGCGGTTTGCCAGCTCGTCCTCACCCTTGAACGCGGCAAAACGCATGGCATTGGAGTGGAAATCGAGCCGTTTGTGCTGATCGAAAATTACGTCGGCTTCTTCATCAAAAGCAATGTCATGCTCCCCGCCAAGCAGGATATGTTCTTCGCTTCTGATCCGCTCGACCAGCGCATCAGCGGCGTCCGGCTCGATATTCTGGGGCACTTGCCCCGACAGGCCAAGCAGGATCGCCCGGTCGGTCGCGTGCCCTTTGCCAGTGAGCGCGAGGGAGCCGAACAATTTCGTCTCCACCCGCGTCACTTGGTCCAGCAGGCCCTGACCCGCCAACCACTGTATAAAAGTCGCCGCCGCCAGCATCGGTCCCATGGTGTGGGAACTGGATGGCCCGACACCTATTTTCAAAAGATCAAAGGTGCTGGCGACCACGGGCCATTACGACTTTTGCTTTTCGGCGATCCAGCGATCGACATTTTTCTCCAATATGTGGAGCGGCACGGCTCCGTCGCCCAGAACGGTATCGTGGAAACCGCGAATATCAAAATCATCGCCGAGAGCTTTTTCAGCCTTTGCGCGCAGTTCCTGAATTTTCAGCATGCCGATCTTGTAGCTGGTTGCCTGACCCGGCATCACCAGATAACGGCGCACTTCGGACCGCACGGAAGTTTCCGGAATAGGTGAATTGGCCAGGAAATATTCCACTGCCTTTTCTTCGCTCCATCCTTTGGAATGCATGCCGGTGTCCACGACCAACCGGATTGCCCTCCACATTTCTGTCGTCAACCGGCCAAAGTCGGAATAATGGTCCTTATACGCGCCCATTTCCTTGGCCAGAAGCTCGGAATATAGCCCCCATCCTTCGCTGAAGGCAGCAAAAAAACTACCCTGCGAGCGGAATTTGGGAACGTCCGTCAGCTCGTTCGCAATCGAGATTTGCATGTGATGGCCGGGATTGCCTTCATGATAGGCGATAACTTCCAGTGTATGAATCGGCATCGAGCGCATATCGGACAAATGCGCATAATAGGTTCCGGGCCGCGTTCCGTCCGGCGTGCCAGGGCGGTAATGCTGGGCCGCGCCGTCCTGCTCGCGGAAAGGCTCCACGCGCTTCACCTCCAGATCGGCTTTCGGCAATATTCCGAAAAACTCCGGCAGCCGCGAATTGATGAACGCCAGATGTTTCTCGGCCGCATCGATATAATCCTGCGCGCCCTTGTCATCGTTGGAGAAATAAAATTGATCGTCCTCGCGCAGGAAAGTGAAGAAGGCTGGCAAGTCGCCCTCGAATCCCGCTTTGTCCTTGATCGTTTCCATCTCGCCGCGGATACGCGCGACTTCGGAAAGGCCGATATTATGAATCTCGTCGGCAGTCAGGTCCGTGGTGGTCTGATTGGCCAGGCGATAATTATAATAAGCCTCTCCATTGGGCAATTCGGACGCGCCAAAGGGCGTTTCCTTTGTATTGGGCATGTCCTGCTTGAACCAGGCGATGATCCGCTCATAGGCCGGTTTCAACGTCCCGGTAAGCGCTTCGCGCGCCTGTTCTTTCAGCTCGTCGGACCGGCTCTGTGTAATCGTTCCGGCTTTGACAAGTCCTGCCAGCTTGCTTTCTGTCGCTTCCCACAGGGCAGACGGCTCGCCTTCATCAAAAGGGGCGCCCGTGGTTATTTTTTCCGATTGGTCGATCACGCCTTCATAGGAAAAGCGCGGCGGACGGGTCCCTGCCTCGGCATTGGTTTGCGCCCGCACAAGCAGCTGGTCCAGCGCCCGCGCACTGCCTTTCAGACGCGCGATGAAAGCGACCATGTCTTCCTCGCTCTCGACGCGGTGCTGGTTAATCAGGAAGGTCGGGAAAAAGGACTGCTGCCCGTTAAACTGGTGCAGGACATAGGCATTCTGGCGAAATGGCACTCCTGCTTCTTCCCGCTCCAGATTGAACAGCCACATGTCCCATGATATTTTGCCGTCATGCGTCAATTTGTCATAGTCAAAGTCGCGCTTCATCTCGGCAGTGGCAGTTCTCATCCACTCCAGTTGACGGTCTTCCGCTTCGATGGAAAAATCATCAATCTGGTCATAAGCCGTTTTGCGCCCCAAAAAGGTCTGGCTGATCGGACTGAAGGCCAGTTGCTCTTCGAATTTCTGGTCGAACCAGGCGTTAAGGCGCTCGGTTTCGGATTGCTGTGCCTGCGCGGCCGCCGTTGTCGAAGCCGTTGCTGTGTCCTGTGCCTGAACCGGCTGCGCCGTTACCGCAAAACCTGCCAGCGCGGTGGATGCCATGATGAATGTGAGAAATCTGCTCATGCAGTCTGATCCTTATAAATACATTACAATGGAAACTACATGACATAATCCGGACTGTTTGAAAATAGCGCCAAGCAGACGGGAGATTATATAAATCAAAAAAAGGGGCCGGAAGTTTCCTTCCAGCCCCTGATGTTTGTTTCAGCGTTAGCCGAACGTCTGAACAGATGGGGTGTTTAGAAACCCATTCCGCCCATGCCGCCCATGCCGCCGCCCATGCCGCCCATATCGGGCATGCCACCGGCTTTGTCGTCTGATGGCGAGTCTGCCACAGCCGCTTCGGTGGTGATAAGCAAACCGGCAACCGAAGAAGCGTCCTGCAATGCAGCGCGCACAACTTTGGTCGGGTCGACCACACCGGCTTTAACAAGGTCTTCATAAACATCGGTTGATGCGTTGAAACCGTATTCCTTGCTATTTTGATCTAGCATTTTACCGGAAACAACCGCGCCGTCAAAACCGGCATTTTCAGCGATCTGACGAACAGGAGCCTGCAGCGCTTTACGAACAATGTCGATACCGCGGGTCTGATCTTCGTTGATGCCTTGTAGGCCTTCCAGAGCAGAGGTTGCATAAAGAAGCGCAGCACCGCCGCCGGGAAGAATACCTTCTTCAACAGCAGCACGTGTCGCATGCAGAGCATCGTCAACACGGTCTTTCTTCTCTTTCACTTCAACTTCCGAAGCACCGCCAACCTTGATTACGGCAACACCGCCAGCGAGTTTCGCCAGACGTTCTTGCAGTTTTTCTTTGTCATAGTCGGATGTGGTGTTTTCGATCTGTGCACGGATCGCTTCAACACGGGCTTTAATGTCTTTCGTATCGCCAGCACCGTCAACAATGGTGGTGTTGTCTTTGTCGATCGTGACATTTTTCGCTTCGCCGAGCATGTTCAGCGTTACGTTTTCGAGCTTGATGCCCAGATCTTCGGAGATCATTTCACCTTTGGTGAGGATCGCGATATCTTCGAGCATTGCTTTACGGCGATCACCGAAACCAGGTGCTTTCACCGCTGCGATTTTCAGGCCGCCACGCAGTTTGTTGACCACCAGAGTAGCCAGCGCTTCGCCTTCAATATCTTCGGCAATGATCAAAAGCGGACGTCCGGCCTGCACAACAGCTTCCAGAATCGGGAGCATTGGCTGCAAGTTGGTCAGCTTTTTCTCGTGGATCAGGATGTAGGGATTGTCGAGGTCGGCAATCATCTTGTCCGGGTTGGTGATGAAGTAAGGGGACAGGTAACCGCGGTCAAACTGCATGCCTTCAACAACGTCGAGTTCAAAGTCGAGACCTTTGGCTTCTTCAACCGTGATAACGCCTTCTTTGCCGACTTTTTCCATCGCTTCAGCAATTTTCTCGCCGACTTCCTTGTCGCCATTGGCAGAAATGATACCGACCTGAGCGATTTCGTCGCTGCCTTTAACGTTCTTTGATCTTTTCTGGAGGTCTTCGACAACCGCTTTGACAGCCTGGTCAATACCGCGTTTCAGATCCATCGGGTTCATACCGGCGGATACGGACTTCATGCCTTCTTTGACGATGGCTTGAGCCAGAACAGTCGCTGTGGTGGTGCCGTCGCCAGCAACATCGTTGGTTTTCGATGCAACTTCGCGCAGCATCTGTGCACCCATATTTTCGAACTTGTCTTTCAGTTCGATTTCCTTGGCAACCGATACACCGTCCTTGGTGATGCGCGGTGCGCCAAAGGATTTGTCGAGAACAACGTTGCGGCCTTTAGGGCCCAGGGTCACTTTGACGGCGTCTGCCAGCGTGTTCACACCTTTAAGAATGCGTTCACGGGCATCACGTCCAAATTTTACGTCTTTAGCAGCCATTTTCTACTTTCCTTTTTCTGTGCTCCCGGCGAGTCCTGCCTATGGCCGGACCTATCAGGGCATGTTGATTATCCTTCCGCATCCCCGGTAAGGCTCAGGATGAGCGCGGGTGGCGGAGTTCAAAAAGCGGTATTATTCTACGATACCGAGAATATCGCTTTCTTTCATGATGATGAGGTCTTCACCTTCGACGGTGACTTCCGTGCCGGACCATTTGCCGAACAGGATGCGATCGCCTTTTTTAACGTCGAGAGCAATTGGCTTGCCGTCTTCGTCTTTCAGACCGTTGCCAGCAGCGACAACTTCACCTTCGGATGGCTTTTCCTGCGCGCTATCTGGAATGATAATCCCGCCAGCGGTTTTCGTATCCGCCTCTACGCGGCGAACCAGTACACGATCATGTAGTGGACGAAATTTCATATATTTCCCTTTCTTGTCCAAATTCTTTCCTGCGGCTTGCTCCCTTAGCCTATGCCACCAGGAATATATTCTATGGAGGATTAGCACTCTATTGAGTCGAGTGCTAACGGCGTTCATATGGGCCATATAATTTCATCGTCAAGGCTTGGCGGAAAAATTTCCGATGTTTTTTGCATTTGTTGCACAGCGCAGAATTGTCACAAAAATCGCCGCGCCCGAAAAGATCCGCCCCGGTTTTCAGTAAATAGCAAGCCGGACTGTGCTAGCATTGCTTATGCGCTGGTAATTTACAGGCGGTATGACCATATCAAAAGGCGGCGAACGACAATGGTCCGCCGCAGCTTTTTTGGAGAATAGCGAATATGCAATTTGCACGGGCAGCCTGGGGATTTCTGGTAGCAATCAAAGACGGTCTGGTGCTGATCGCGATGCTGCTGTTCTTTGCCGCTCTCTATGCCGCTTTATCCTCTCGCCCCAATGTCGCGGCAATTGGTGAAGGCGCGCTGCTTCTTGACCTTAACGGGGTCATTGTCGAACAACCGGCTGAGATTGGCTTTCTTGCCACGCTGGCTGCTGATGAGAATGCGATCCGCGAATACCGGCTGCGCGATGTTGTCCGCGCCATTGACTCGGCTGCCACGGATGACCGGGTAAAGGCGGTCGTGCTGGACCTCAGCACATTTCTGGGCGGCGGGCAGACCAGCCTGAGCGCGGTTGGCGATGCTCTGGAGCGGGTCAGGAAAACCGACAAGCCGGTTTACGCCTATGCGAATTTCTATAGCGACGACAGCTATCAACTTGCGGCCCATGCAGACGAAATCTGGATGGACCCGATGGGCGGCGTTATTTTTGCCGGACCCGGCGGTAACCGGCTCTATTTCAAGAACCTGATCGAGCAGATCGGCATCACCGCCCATATCTATCGGGTCGGCACCTATAAAAGCGCGGTGGAGCCTTTCATGCGCGCTGACCAGTCACCAGAATCCAGAGAAGCATCCGAAGCGCTTTATTCCGTATTATGGGATAGCTGGATAGACGAGGTTAAAAAAGCACGGCCACAAGCTGTCATCCAGCCTTATGCAAATGATCCGGCCCGCTATGTTAAGGCCGCTGGCGGTGATTATACCAAGGTTGCCGCCGAACAGAAACTGGTCGACAAAATTGGCGACCGCGTTGCCTTTGGCCGCTATGTCGCCAGCAAGGTGGGCACAGATACAAAGCCCTCGCCTGACAGTTTCAAAAGCATCGCTTACGATAATTTCGTCTCCGCCCATCCGGTGAAAACAAGCGGTGATCCTATTGGCGTCATCACCGTTGCCGGTGAAATCGTGGACGGCAAAGGCGGGCCGGGCATTGCCGCCAGTGGCCGTATTGCCGAACAGATTTATAAAGCGCTGGAAAAAGAGGAAATCAAGGCACTGGTCGTGCGGGTGGATTCGCCCGGCGGTTCAGCTTTTGCCAGTGAAGAAATCCGCCTGGCCCTGGCCGATGTTAAAAAGGCCGGAATCCCCATTGTCATTTCCATGGGTGATGTCGCGGCCAGCGGAGGTTATTGGGTCGCGGCGGCAGGCGATCATATCATGGCCGAACCCGATACGATTACAGGCTCCATCGGGGTGTTCGCTGTTTTGCCCAGCTTTGAAAAAATGTTGGGAAAATGGGGCATCACCGTCGATGGTGTGCAGACAACACCGTTATCCGGGGAACCTGATTTCGTTGGCGGGTTTGGCGTAGATGTCGACACCATATTGCAATCGGGAGTCGAGCATAGCTATCGCAGTTTCCTGAAGCTGGTCGGTGACGCGCGCGGCAAAACCAGTGCTGAAGTGGACACCATTGGTCAGGGCCGCGTCTGGGATGGCGGCACAGCGCGGCAACTGGGGCTGGTGGACAGCTTTGGCGGCATGGATGATGCGCTTGCCGAGGCTGCACGGCGCGCCGGGCTGGAACAAGGCGACTATTATCCCGAATATCTTGAATCAAAACCGGGCTTCCGCTTGCTGCCCATTGATGGGCTACCCTTTGGCGAGACCGAGCAGGCTCGCGTAACGGGCATGGTCGGATGGGCCGCGCGTCAGCAAAAGGCCGCCTTTGCAGAGGCGCTGAACACGGCACGCGGCCTGATGACGCGAGAGGATGTGCAGGCGCTGTGCCTGGAATGTGGCGGGAGCTGGCGGCAGAGCAAAAGCGGGTCGCCTGACCTGATCACGCTGCTCAAAAGCTATTGGTGATTTTTGGGTAGTGCAGAGCCTACGCTCGTTTCCATTTCACTCGCACCAAAGCTATTCACTCTCTTCCGCCCCGCGATAGGATGGCAGGGACAAGCCCTTAACAATCGCAAGCCCGCGCAGCAGGAAACCGGCGGTGAAGGCAATGATGGCCGCCACAAAGGCTGTCATGCCGGCCTGAGCCAGACCAACAAAGGAAAAGGCGGATAAAGCCCCGGCCGTGACATAGAGTTCCGGCCGAATGATAATGGATGGCTCACCGGCGATCAGGTCACGGATCACACCGCCGACACAGCCCGTGAATATTCCCATAATTGCCGCAGGCACCGGATCAATTCCCAGTTGCATGGCCTTGGCCGCGCCAAATACCGAATAAGCCGCAAGGCCAACCGCATCGAACCAGTCCACCGCCGCCGGACGCCATATACGCACCGGCGTGACCCAGACGATCAGCGCGATGGCAAGGCACAGAATCGGCACCCGGCTATCCTGTACCCAGAATACCGGCGCCCCGATCAAAAGGTCGCGCACCGTCCCCCCGCCCACGCCCGTGACCAGCGTGAAAAATCCGAATGTTACCAGGGTCTGGCCATGTCGGGCGGCAACCAGCGCGCCGGATATAGCGAACACAGCTATGCCAAACAGGTCGAGCCAGCCGAGGGCATTAACGAGAATGGTGCCATCCATATAATTCTCCTTTAACCCCGCCCTCCCCCTGAAAAAGGGATAAGAGCGGGCAGACCCGAACTGGCGACAAGGCCTGGGCCGACCTGCGCCTTTGGATATCCGGATAGAGAGCTTAGACCGTTTGCCCCCAAAAGACACTAGGTATGGATCGGTTTGCCCAGCACCGCTATCGCCGCTTCTTTGATCGCTTCGCTATGCGTTGGATGGGCGTGACAGGTATAGGCAATATCCTCGCTGGTCGCGCCAAATTCCATAGCCTGCGTAATCTGTGCAACCAATGTCCCGGCGAGCGACGAGATTATATGCGCGCCCAGCACACGGTCCGTTTTGGCGTCTGCAATGATCTTTACATAGCCTTCGGTGTCCCGGTTGGTTTTGGCGCGGCTATTGGCCAGGAACGGGAATTTGCCGACCTTATATTCGACGCCGCTTTCCTTGACCTGTTCCTCGGTCTTGCCGATGCTGGCAATTTCGGGATGGGTATAGACGACGCCGGGAATCAGGTCGTGATTAACAATGCCCTGTTGACCAGCCACAAATTCAGCCACGGCCACGCCTTCATCCATGGCTTTATGGGCAAGCATCGGGCCGGGGGTCACGTCGCCAATCGCATAGACGCCTTTCACAGCCGTCTGAAAATCATGGCCGACTTCGATCTGGCCGCGATCATTGGTTTCCACGCCTGATTTTTCGAGCGCAAGACCATCGATATTGGGCCGGCGGCCAATCGCAACCAGAACCGCATCCGCTTCGATCGTTTCCGCATCGCCGCCCTTGGCCGGTTCGATGGTCACGCTCGCTTTCTTGCCCTTGACCGTCACGCCGGTCACCTTGGTGCCGGTCTTGATGTCAAAGCCCTGTTTCTTGAAAATGCGCGCGCTGTCCTTGCGGATATCACCGTCCATGCCGGGCAAAATCTGGTCCAGATATTCAACCACCGTGACTTTCGCGCCCAGGCGCATCCACACGCTGCCCAGTTCCAGCCCGATGACACCGCCGCCGATAACGACCATATGGTTCGGCACTTTCGGCAGTTCGAGCGCGCCGGTGCTGTCCACGACGACATGCTTGCTATTGTCGATCTCCACACCCGGCAGCGGCGTTACCGAAGAGCCGGTGGCGATGATGATATTTTTGGCGGTATAGGTCTTGTCACCGACCTTGACGCTGTTCGCGCTTTCAAACGAGCCCAGACCTTTCAGCCAATCGATCTTGTTTTTCTTGAACAGAAAAGCAATCCCGCCGGTCAGTTCATCCACCGCTTTCGTTTTTTCCGCGAGCATCTGTTTCAGGTCAAGCTTTGTCCCCGACAGATTGATACCGAATTTCTCAAGCGCACCGGAATGGGCCTCGTGATATAATTCGGATGCGTGGAGCATCGCTTTTGACGGGATACAACCGACATTAAGGCAGGTTCCGCCCAGCGTTTCCCGACTTTCCACACAAGCGGTTTTCAAACCCAGCTGCGCAGCGCGGATTGCGGCAACATAACCACCGGGGCCACCGCCGATTACCAGAACGTCATAGTCGAAATTGTCGGTCATTTTACACCTCTTGTTTCGTCATGCTGAACTTGTTTCAGCATCTCACGAGACCCTGAAACAAGTTCAGGGTGACGATTGGCTTACAGATCAATCAAAAGCCGGGTTGGATCTTCAATCGCCTCTTTAATCCGCACAAGGAAAGTCACGGCTTCGCGACCATCCACCAGGCGGTGGTCATAGCTGAGCGCCAGATACATCATCGGACGTGCCTTGATCTCTCCGTTCGGCATCACAACAGCGCGCTGTTCAATCCGGTGGAGGCCCAGCACAGCCGATTGCGGCGGGTTGATGATCGGCGTTGACAATAGCGAGCCAAACACGCCGCCGTTCGAAATCGTGAACGTGCCGCCTTTCATGTCCGCCATGGTCAGCGTGCCGTCCTTGGCGCGCTTGCCGAAATCGCCGATGGTATTTTCTACATCGGCAAAGCTCAGCGTTTCCGCATTGCGGATCACCGGCACGACCAGACCATTGGGCGCGCTTACGGCAACCGAAATATCGGCATAATCATAATAGACGATTTCATCGCCTTCAATCTGGGCGTTGACCGATGGCACATCTTTGAGGGCGAGGCAGGCGGCCTTGGTAAAAAAGCCCATGAAGCCCAGTTTGACGCCATGTTTCTTGGCGAACAGGTCTTTATATTTCTCCCGCGCTTCTATCACCGCGGTCATGTCCACGTCGTTAAAGGTGGTCAGCAGCGCGGCCGTATCCTGCGCTTCCTTGAGGCGCTTTGCGACGGTCTGGCGCAGGCGGGTCATGCGCACGCGCTCTTCCTTGCGGCTGGCGCCCGCGCTGGTGTCCGTTACCGTTGCAGCAGGTGCCGGCTGGCTTTCCGCGCCCTTTTCTGCCGCAGATGATTGCGCGCCGGATTTCACATATTTCTCGACATCATCCTTGGTCAGGCGGCCATCCTTGCCCGTGCCTTCGATTTTGCTGGGGTCCACGCCATGTTCCAGCACCAGACGGCGCACAGCCGGGGACAAGGTGATGGAGGATGCGGTTTCGTCATCGGCCGAAGGTTCAGGCGCAGTGGATGCGGCTGCCGGGGCCGGAGCCGCTTTTGCAGCCGAGGCAGAAGCCCCGCTGCCACCCTCTTCAACCGTCGCAATGATCGCGCCGACTTCGACCGTATCGCCTACCGCGACCACGTGCTTGCCCAGAACGCCAGCCACCGGAGCGGGGACTTCAAGCGCCACCTTGTCGGTTTCCAGACTAGCGATCGGCTCATCCGCCGCGACCGTATCACCCGGCTGCTTGAGCCACTCACCCAAAGTCGCTTCAGTAATCGATTCGCCCAGCACAGGGACCTTTACATCTGTTGCCATCGTCTTTTGCTCACTTTCATCGGCGGATCGCTCCGCACCCAATAATTTTTCAGTTTAATGCCCTAAAGCGTCTGCAATCAACTTGTCCTGCTGTTCCTTGTGCCGCGAAGCCAGGCCGGTTGCCGGTGACGCCGACGCATCGCGTCCTGCATAAACGGGAGCAAGAGACCCCATTCCCGCGTCTTTCAGGCATTTTTCCAGATAGGCACGGACAAAATGCCAGCTACCGTTATTGCGCGGCTCTTCCTGTGCCCAGACCAGGGTTTCCAGGTTTTTCATGCGTTTCAGACGCACGACCAGGGGTTCTGCCGGGAACGGATAAAGCTGTTCAATCCGCACGATAGAGGTGTTTTTATCACCCGCCGCATCGCGCGCTTCGATCAGGTCATAGGCAACCTTGCCCGAACACAGCACAAGCCGCTTGATATCCTTGTCCGCTGGCGGACTGGTATCGGACTTGATCCGCATGAAGTGGTGATCGCCAAGAAACTCGTCCGCGCTCGACACCGCCATTTTGTGACGGAGCAGCGATTTTGGCGTCATGATGATAAGCGGTTTACGGAAACTGCGTAGCATCTGGCGGCGCAAAATATGGAAATAGTTGGCCGGTGTCGTGATATTCGCGACCTGGATATTATCTTCCGCACAAAGTTGCAGGAACCGCTCCAGCCGCGCCGAGCTATGCTCTGGCCCCTGCCCCTCATAACCGTGGGGCAGCAGCATCACGAGGCCGTTGGCACGCAGCCATTTGACTTCGCCAGCAGCAATGAACTGGTCAATCATGATCTGGGCGCCATTGGCAAAATCACCAAATTGCGCTTCCCACAATACCAGCGTTTTGGGGTCCGCCCCGGCATATCCATATTCAAAGCCCAGCACACCATATTCGGAAAGCGGGCTGTCCAGCACCTCAAACCGGCCATAGGGCACTTTGCTCAATGGGATATATTCGTTCTCGTTTTCCTGGTCCACCCAGACAGCATGCCGCTGGCTGAACGTGCCACGGCCACTATCCTGACCCGAAAGACGGACATTATAGCCTTCGGAAACCAGCGACCCGAACGCCAGAGCTTCGCCGGTTGCCCAGTCAAAATTCTCACCCGTTTCAAACATCTTGGCCTTGGCATCAAGGATGCGGCCCAATGTTTTGTGGATCTTGTGATCGTCCGGCACGGTGGTTAGCGTCCGGCCAAGACTGTCGAACAATTTTCTGTCAATCGCGGTATCGACATTGCGCCTTGCGGTTTCCGGATCGGCAGGCCTGTGCAGACCGCGCCAGCGACCGCCAAACCAGTCCGCTTCACCAGCCTTGTAATCGGCCGCTGCCTGAAACTCGACTTCCAGAAGCTCGGCAAAATTCTTGCGCTTTGCCGCGCCCCAATCGGCGTCGATCAATCCTTCTGCGATCAACCGTTTTTCATAGATCTGGCTGACCTTGGGGTGCTTTTTAATCGCAGCATACATGATCGGCTGCGTAAAGCTTGGTTCGTCACCTTCGTTATGGCCAGCGCGGCGATAGCACCACATATCGATCACGATATCGCGGCCAAAACGCTGGCGAAATTCAATCGCGATCTTGCACGCAAAGGTTACCGCTTCGGGATCATCACCGTTGACGTGGAAAATCGGAGCCTGCACGCCCTTGGCCACATCCGACGGATAGGGGGAGGAACGCGCGAATTTCGGGCTGGTCGTGAAGCCGATCTGGTTGTTGATGACAAAGTGGATACAGCCGCCGGTATTATAGCCGCTGATACCGGAAAAGCCGAGGCATTCCCAAACGATACCCTGTCCGGCAAATGCCGCGTCGCCGTGGATCAGCACAGGCAGGACCTGAGCGTGTTTTTTAAGATCATCCCGCGCCACTTGCTGCGCCCGGACCTTGCCCAGAACGACCGGATCAACCGCTTCCAGATGGGACGGGTTGGGCACCAGGCTCATATGGACATTGATGCCGTCAAATTCGCGGTCGGTGGAAGTGCCCAGATGATATTTCACATCGCCGGAACCGCCGACATCATCGGGGTTGGCCGAGCCGCCATGAAATTCATGGAAAATCGTCTTGTAAGGCTTTGCCATCACGTTGGCGAGAATGTTCAAGCGCCCGCGGTGCGCCATGCCGTAAACAATATCGCGCACGCCGGCCTGACCGCCATATTTGATGATATTTTCCAGCGCAGGCAGCATCGATTCGCCACCATCAAGGCCGAAACGCTTGGTCCCTACATATTTCTTGCCGAGGAAATTTTCATATTCCTCACCCTCGATCACCTTGTTGAGGATCGCCTTTTTGCCTTGCGGCGTGAAGTGGATTTCAGCATCCTTGCCTTCAAACCTGTCCTGCAAAAAGCGCCGTTCCTCGACATCGGCAATATGCATATATTCAAGACCGACGGGGCCGCAATAATTGGCGCGAAGCACCGCTTCGATCTCGCGGATAGACGCGGTTTCAAAGCCCAGCACACCGCCAAGATAGACCGGCTTGTCCATCTCGTCTTCTGTAATGCCATGGAATTCCGGGGTCAGGTCAGCCGGCTCATCCAGCTTGGACAATCCCAAAGGATCAAGATTGGCGCCCAGATGGCCGCGCACCCGATAGGTGCGGATCAGCATCATCGCACGGATGGAGTTTTCCGCTGCCTCTGCCACTTCGGCATCGGACATGGACTTGCCGGATTTTTCAGCAGCAGCCTTGATCTCGATACCCATTTTCGTGGGATCGAGCGCGCTGATCAGTTCGTCCTGATCGTCAATCGGCCAATGCTTTTTCTGCCAACTTGGCCCCGCTTCTTTTTCGGGGCTACCTACAAATTCCTGACCTTCAAGTCCCATGATCTTTTCCTTGGGGAGAGGGTTTTGACCCCCTGCACAGGCAGAGGGTCAAACAATCTAGACTGTTTCTTTCAGCAATGCGTCGAGTGTCGTGCCAAGCTCTGACGGGCTTGGTGACACGCGAATGCCGGCCGCTTCCATTGCAGCGATCTTGTCTTCCGCGCCGCCCTGGCCGCCCGAAACAATCGCACCGGCATGGCCCATGCGGCGGCCCGGAGGTGCCGTAAGACCTGCAATAAAGCCAACCATTGGCTTGCTGCGTCCGCGCTTCGCTTCATCAGCGATAAACTGCGCCGCTTCTTCTTCTGCGCTGCCGCCAATTTCACCGATCATGATGATCGACTTGGTTTCATCATCGGCAAGGAACAGTTCCAGAACGTCGATAAAGTTGGTTCCGTTGACCGGATCACCGCCAATGCCAACCGCCGTGGTCTGGCCAAGGCCAACCGCCGTGGTCTGGTGCACCGCTTCATAGGTGAGCGTGCCGGAGCGAGAAACAACGCCGACCGAACCTTTTTTGAAGATATTGCCGGGCATGATGCCGATCTTGCATTCATCGGGGGTCAGAACGCCGGGGCAGTTCGGACCGATAAGCCGCGACTTGGAGCCTTGCAGCGCGCGTTTCACCCGCACCATGTCGAGCACCGGAACACCTTCGGTAATCGCAACGATCAGTTCGATCTCTGCATCAATGGCTTCGAGGATCGAATCGGCAGCAAATGGCGGTGGAACATATACCACGCTGGCAGTCGCACCGGTCGCTTCCTTGGCTTCGGCAACCGTATTATAGTTAGGCAGGCCGATATGCGTTGTTCCGCCTTTGCCCGGCGTAACACCCGCAACCATCTGCGTGCCATAAGCCAAAGCCTGTTCGGTGTGGAATGTGCCGGTATTGCCGGTCATCCCCTGCGTAATAACTTTGGTATTCTTGTCGATTAAAATAGACATAAGATTATTGGCTCCTTCGTCATCCCGGCAGCTACAACTTAAACCTAAGGCCGGAACGCTTGATTATCTTTATGCGAGACTTGAATCCAGCGCCTTACATGCTTCCAACAGCTCTTTGACCGCGTCAACAGATAGATTGAAATTGCCCTGTGCTTCCTCGCTCAGTTCAATCTGGATGATTTTTTCAACGCCGTCTTTGCCGATGATGCAAGGCACGCCGACATAAAGGTCATCAACGCCATATTCACCGGTCAGGTGAGCCGCGGCAGGAAGCACGCGGCGTTTGTCTTTCAGATAGCTTTCCGCCATCATGATCGCGCTTGTCGCCGGAGCATAATAAGCCGAACCATTGCCCAGCAGTCCGACAATCTCGCCGCCACCGGAGCGGGTGCGCTGAACAATCGCATCGATTTTTTCCTGTGTGGTCCAGCCCATTTTTACCAGATCGGGGATCGGAATACCAGCGACCGTCGAATAAGCAGGAACCGGAACCATCGTATCGCCGTGGCCGCCCAGAACGAACGCGGTGACATCTTCGACAGACACATTGAATTCGTCAGCAAGGAAGTGGCGGAAACGCGCACTGTCCAGAACGCCGGCCATGCCGACAACCTTGTTATGCGGCAGTCCGGAAAATTCGCGCAGCGCCCACACCATCGCGTCGAGCGGGTTGGTGATGCAAATAACAAAAGCATCCGGTGCGTGGGCCTTGATACCCTCACCCACGGATTTCATGACTTTCAGGTTGATGCCGAGCAAATCATCGCGGCTCATGCCGGGCTTGCGCGGAACGCCTGCGGTTACGATGATGACATCAGCGCCCGCAATATCGGCATAATCGCTTGTGCCTTTCAGATTGCTGTCAAATCCTTCAACCGGCCCGGCTTGCGACAGATCCAGCGCCTTACCGGCTGGCATACCTTCGGCAATGTCGAACAGGACGACATCGCCAAGTTCCTTGGAAGCTGCGAGATGGGCAAGCGTGCCGCCGATCATACCTGCGCCAATCAGCGCAATTTTATTACGGGCCATTGAGATTATTCTCCTGAAAACAGATTCGTAGATAAACGTATCCTTCGGATAGGCCTATCCATAGGCAATTTCAACCGGTGAAAACACCATTTTTCCATCTATCTTTGCAAATGGTTTGCGATAGCAATAGTGCCTCTCATTACCGCTAGTCGTAAGGGCAGTAACCAGCCATCCTTATTCCGGCGCAGGCAGCAATCCCGCTTTCTGGAGAGCTATGTCGGATTGGCTGCGACTAGTCACAATGCCGGTCAGCCAGAAATCGCTGTCCTACACTGATGGCTTTATTGTAATCCGCCCTTGTCTCACTGACCTGCTCTTTCTCATCCTTGAATATCCCGCGCGCCTGATTCTCGTCGTGATCCAGCGCTTTTTCCGGCCGCAAATGCCCTCCTCCCCGAAAAGCTGAAACGGAAAATTAGTTAATCTCTTAATTAAAGTAGGATTTAGCGGATAACGGCGGTTCCTTGGTGTGAAGTTAGTGAAGTTTGACCTCTCCGGCATATTTTTACTTTGCCATTGCCGGAGCCGCTTGCCATGATGAACAAATTAAAATGCTTTAGAAGAGGGGCTTTAGACATGCTGAGCAAAGGCGACGAATATCCGTTGCACCAGACGCCGGAACCGATGGCAGTGTCAGGCGGCAACCGCAATTTTTACGACCGCTATTTCTTCAACGGCTATAGCGCAGACGGCAGTATCTTTTTCGCCGCCGCGCTGGGCGTCTATCCACAGCTAGACATCATGGATGCGGCCTTTTGCGTGTCGATTGGCGGCAAGCAACATAATCTGCGCGCATCCAAACGCATGGGCAGCGAGCGGCTGGACCTGAATGTCGGGCCGATCACCATCGAGATTGTCGAGCCGTTACAGGTCATTCGCCTCATCATCAATGACGAGGTAAACGGAACCGCCAGCGAAGCGAGCTGCCCGATCAAAGCCGATATCAGCTTCACCGCCCGTCATGCTCCGATCGAGGAACCCCGCTTCATCCGCCGCGAAGGACCACGCCTGATCATGGACTATACCCGCTTGACGCAAAATGGCGGCTGGTCCGGCAATATAGAGGTGGAGGGAGAAACCATCACCCTCTCCCCCGAAACACACCGCGGAACCCGCGACCGCAGCTGGGGCATCCGGCCGGTGGGCGCTCCGGAATCGCAGCCTCCGCCAGCGGGCGCTTTGCCGCAATTCTGGTGGTTGTGGACGCCGCTCAATTTCGACCATCATGCCTGTTTCTTCCACAGCAATGATGACGGCAAAGGAATAGCATGGAACCGGCGCGGCGTGGTTGATGCCATAGCAGGCGAGCGGCAGGAATTTGATCCGCACTCTATCGACCTCAGCTATCATTCCGGCACCCGGCGGATCAAGCAACTGGACATGCAAACCGCTGATGGAACATTATCCGTCACCCCGCGCACAGGCGATGCCACGCGGACATTCTATATGTCCGGCCTTGGCTATATGCACCCTGTCTGGGGTCACGGTATCGATCACGGGCCGCTTGAAACCGGCTATGACGTGATTGACCTTGATAATGTGCCGGACAATGACATGCTCTACATCCATATTCAGGCGCTTGGCGACGCCGTGCTGACCAGCGGCAAGGAACGCCATGAAGGGATTGGTGTTGTCGAGCAATTATTTGTCGGCCCCCATCAGACCAGCGGTCTCACCGACCTGCTGCACCCCCACGAATGAGCGCCGGTTTCCCGCTTCGCCCGGAAGAATTTGACCCGCGCTGGGTCGAAGAGATACTGGGCGCGCCATCGGGGGCGCTGCAATCGTTGACCCACAAGCCAGTCGGCACCGGACAGGTTTGTGACAGCTTCCGCTTCACTTGCGACTGGCAGGAAGAGGGCTATCCCGCCAGTTTCATCGCCAAATGCCCAAGCGCCGATCCGGTCAGCCGCGGGGCCGCCGCCCTGTTCCACCTCTATGATATGGAAATTGGCTGGTACCGCGATGTTGCAGGCAATTCGGAAGTAGGGTGCCCGCAAAGCTATCACGCGGCCATCGGGGATGATGAAACCCAATTTGTCCTGATGCTGGAAGACATGGCCCCCGCAAGCCAGGGCGACCAGTTGGCAGGCGCCACGTTGACGCAGGTGCGATCTACCATCCGTGAAGCCGCTGCCCTGCACAGCTATCGACCCGCATCGGGCACGCTCGATCAATATAGCTGGCTACTGCACGGCAAGGGGAACAGCGAATATCTGCGCCAGTCCCTGCCGGCCATCTATCCCCAGTTCTGCCAGCGGTTTGCCGGCAGACTGAGCAAGGATATACTCGACATGGGCGCTGAGCTTATTGCGAGATTCGACACCTATCTTAACGTAGAACCGGCCAATCCCTGTATTACGCATGGCGATATGCGACTCGATAATATCCTGTTTGATGATGAGGGCAAAAGAGCCATTCTGGTTGACTGGCAAACCACATCGCTGGGCAATGGCGCGAGTGATATAGCCTATCTGATCGGGACCAGTTTTGCTGATCCGGCGGAACGGGCAGCGGTGGAAAAGGAACTGGTTACCGATTATCTGACGCATCTATCGGCGCGCGGCATTGATCGGGATGAAGCGCAATTCTGGCAAGACTACCGGCGTTCTGCTTTTTCCGGTTTCATCATGGCCATCAACGCATCGATCCATGTCGAGCAGACCGAACGGGGGGACGAAATGTTTGCCCTGATGGCCGAACGCCCTGCACAAATGGCGCTTGATCTTGACAGTCTGGCCCTATTGTAAGCTCACATTGTAAGCCCGCTAGATTACCAGAAAAACGCGATTATCTGGAAACCCTCTCCGCCTCACCATGGCCGAGAGCCAGATAGTCATCGGACTGCATTTCCATCAGCCGCGATGCTGTGCGCTCAAACTCGAACGCGCCGTCCCCTTCCGGATAAAGGGCATCCGGCTGCGCGTCCGCACTGGCGAGCAGCTTGACCCGATATTCATATAGCGCGTCGATCAGGGTCACAAACCGTGCTGCTTCGTTGCGGTTTTCCTTGGAAAGGACAGGAATACCAACAATGATCACACTGTGGAAATGCCGTGCAATGGCCAGATAATCCGACGCGCCGCGCGGCTGACCGCACAATCTTTTGAAAGAGAATACCGCAACGCCTTTCAGCGACTTTGGCACATGCAAGCTTCGCCCGCCCTGCACCGGCAATTCCTCGCTCGGCACATGGGCGCGATCTTCCGGCGGATAATCGGTCAGGCGGAAAAAAGCCTCGCTCAGCGCCTTGGTCGCCGCTTCGCCATTGGGGACATGCCACAGCGCCATGCCGCCCAGCCGTTCGCGCCGGTAATCGGTCGGACCGTTGAGTGAAATGACATCGAGCCGGGTTTTAAGCAAGCGGATGAAAGGAAGGAAATGCTCACGGTTAAGCCCGTCTTTGTGAAGATCGGCAGGCGGCCGGTTAGAGGTCGCGACCAGAGTCACACCCGCTTCGACCAGGCCGGTAAACAGCCGCGACATGATCATCGCATCGGCGCTGTTATTGACCACCATTTCGTCAAAGGCAAGGAAGCGCGCCTCTGCGGCCAGCGCGGCGACAACCGGCAACACCGGATCGCCCTGCTCCTTCTTGCGCTCTTCATTCAACCGCGCATGGACATCCAGCATGAATTCATGAAAATGCGCGCGTTTCTTGCGGTTTATCTGGAGGCTGTCGTAAAACAGATCCATCAACATGGATTTGCCGCGTCCGACACCGCCCCACATGTAAACCCCGCGCGGCGGCTTTGGTTTCTTGCCGAACATCCGCCACAGCACACTGCCCCGCGGCGGCACGGCTTCCAGTTCGTCCTGCAATAGAGCCAGTCGCTGGGCGCATGCTTCCTGATCGGGATCGGGCTTCAACTCGCCATTGGCGATCAGCGCCTGATAGCGCGCGTAAAATCCGGTCATTGGCTTGGCGCAGCTTGCGGCGACGGTTTCTTTACGATCGCCGTGAAAGACGCCTTGTTCTCGGCATGGTTATCACTTGCCTCGCCCTGCACTATCAGTCCGCGAAGGAACAGGAACCGGCCTGTTTCGCGAGTCACTTCAACGCGCGCTTCAATTGGTTCGTCAAGCTGCGCCGCGCCGATGAAATGGGTCTGCAACTCAACCGTCAGCGCAAAGCCGGAAGGGCCGATATCCAAAGCCCGCATCGCCGCGAACAGCGAACAATCAATAAAGCCCGCCAAGGCCCCGCCATGAACCACATCACCCAGATTGCGGTGCCGCTTCTGCGGGGTCATGCGAACGCGAGCAATATTATCAGCAACACCGTCACCGCCGCGCCGCACGATTATCGGGCCCAGAAAGCTATTATAGCAATCGGCCTCGCTTAATTCCCATCGATACCAGCCGGGATTATCGGGGTCCGGTTCATCGGCAAGAACAATAGGCTCAGCGTGCGTTATCGGCTTGTCTGCAGACAAGATCAGGCTTCTCGTGCAGCGGTCAACTTCTTGATCTCGGCAATCGCTTTTGCAGGCGACAGACCTTTGGGACAGGCGTTCGAGCAGTTCATGATCGTGTGGCAGCGATAGAGACGGAAAGGATCTTCCAGTTCGTCGAGCCGCTCTCCGGTCATTTCATCGCGGCTATCGGCCAGCCAGCGATAAGCCTGAAGCAAAATGGCAGGACCAAGAAACTTGTCTGAATTCCACCAATAGCTGGGGCAACTCGTCTGGCAACATGCGCACAGAATGCACTCGTAAAGGCCATCGAGTTTGGAGCGGTCTTCGGGTGATTGCAGACGCTCTTTACCGGATGGCGTAGGCGTTACCGTCTTCAGCCAAGGCTGGATAGAGGCATATTGCGCATAAAAATGAGTGAAATCCGGAACAAGATCCTTGATAACTTCCATATGCGGCAAAGGCGTAATTTTGATTTCCTTGGAGCAATCCTCAATCGCGGTGGTGCAGGCAAGGCCGTTCTTACCATCAATATTCATGGCGCATGAACCGCAAATCCCTTCGCGGCAGGACCGGCGGAAAGTCAAAGTCGCATCCTGATCGCTTTTCATTTTGATCAGCGCATCAAGCACCATTGGCCCGCAATCATCCAGATCGATTTTGAATGTATCATAACGCGGGTTTTCACCACTATCCGGGTCATAGCGATAGACCTTGAACGACCGTACTGTTCCGCTGCTCAGCGCTTCATGCACTTCGCCGGTCTTACGGATTTTGCTATTTTTCGGAAGGGTGAATGTTGCCATTGGGTTTCTCTTGTTAGTGGCGAAAGGAATCTTTCGTATATCCGAAGGTGGATGGCGCGCACCATAATTGGTTTTCTGCCAAATTCAATGACAGAATTATCAGTCGCCCGCGTCAATTTATGTTGAAAATCAGGTAAATCGGCACGGCGGGACTGGAAAGAACGGTAAATTAGGCTAAAGCCACAAGATGAGCGCAACAACCGGCAACGGTGGACAGAAAGACGATAAATGCTGACCGACAACGGCATCAAGCTATCCCTTCACGGGGCCAATGACACCCCGATCTGGGGCATGAGCAACGCGGTCCGTGTACAGCGGTTGGCGGGCAAGCTAACCGCCAAGGTAGATGGCACTATATGGGTCAACCTCGCCTATGCTTTCGATCCGCAATGGATGCGTCATATTGCCGAGCATCCCGGCCTTGTCCTGACAATGGATGGCACTCCCATTCTGGCCAACGCACGAACAGAGGCAGAGATTGATGCCCTCAACAGGCTCGAGATTCCTGCTGGTGGAGCGATGACTGAATATCGGGACGGGCCGCAGATCTACAATCACGAGCTACGTAAACTGGACACGCCTTTTGTCTCTATCCTCGATTCCGCAACTGTGAAGGACATTGAACGACAAAGCTATTTTGGCGCCTACAAGGGTGTCACCGACATTCTAACCAAATATCTTTGGCCGGAACTTGCCTTGGTCCTTACCCGCTTTGCAGCGCGTATCGGCATGACCCCGAATATGGTCACCGGTATTGGGGCCATCGGCTGTATCGCTGCGACATTTCTGTTCTATTATGGCTACTTCTGGACAGGGATGGCCGCCGGATTTGTGTTCATGGTACTGGACACAGTCGATGGAAAACTCGCGCGCTGCACCATCACATCTTCCTTTTGGGGCAATATTTTTGACCATGGGATTGACCTCATTCACCCGCCTTTCTGGTGGGTAGCCTGGGCATTAGGACTTGGCACAGCAGGATTGGCGCTACCCGATGAACAATTCCGCCTGGTAATGATCGTTATCTTGGGCGGATATGTCTTACAACGCATCATCGAGGGGATTTTCATGCGCGCCTTCGGTCAGCATATCCATGTCTGGCGACCAATCGATTCCTGGTTCCGCCTGATTACCGCAAGGCGTAATCCCAATATGGTGTTGCTATTTGTTTCGATGATTTTCGGCAGACCGGACATCGGGTTGATCGCCGTAGCATGGTGGACATTAATTTCGCTCGCCGTTCATATGGTGCAGCTCCTTCAAGCCATGAAGGTACGTATGCAGGGCGGAGAAATTGTGTCATGGCTGGAACGGGAGCAAGGATAAAGTGATGATCAACGATACCATCACCAAATTCGGTTATCCGGCAACTTTAATACACGACTATGATCATTGGATGGTTTTGCTGCGGCCGGCCCAAGTGACTTTGGGCTCCCTTATCGTCGCCGCGAAATCCGATGCACAGGATTTCGGTGCATTATCCGCTGATCATTTTTCCGAGCTTAAAGTGGTGACAGGGGATGTCTCAGCCGCACTGGCAAGCTTGGTATCGTATCAGAAACTTAACTGGCTGATGCTGATGATGGTTGATCCCCATGTCCATTTTCACCTCATTCCCCGCTATGAAGGAACACGCGAATGGGAGGGACAGGCTTTTGAAGATAAATCATGGCCCGGCCCACCGGTATTGAGCGACGCCATCAAGCTCTCAGATAACCAGATTTCCGGCATGGCGACTTGGTTGAAATCAGGCTTTCCAGATTAAAGGGCTTTATCCAGCCACTGATCTGTAAGGGCTGTCGCGGTTTCCACATCATTCAAGAAATCAACCTCAGCCCAGTCATATCCCTGTATAGAGATGGTGCCAACCTTGCCACTTGGCGCAAGCTCATCGATAATCTTGAGATACCAGTTTTCAACACCAGCAGGTGTTCGCATAAATTCACGCACCTTTTCGCGGAATAACGCCCCGCCTTCCCGTCGAAATGCCAGAAAACCGATAGATTCGGCGTTACTCTTCTCGGCAGCCAGCGTTTTGCCGATGGATATTAACCGGTCGCCATCAAGCGACACTTTCATATCGTCGCTATCATATTGATCTTTGATATCTACCGTGACTGTTATCGGCCAGGAATCGCTATTTTGTACAGTTTCGATAATCTCGGGCGAAATCAGTGTATCTCCGTTCAAGATCATAAAATCACCGTCCATTTCGTCGCGCACAATCCAGCAACTGCCCAGATTATCGGCAACCTTGTAGAATGGATTGAAATGGACGGTAATATTCGTCCCGGACGGTTTCAATTGTTCCAGCTCAGCCTCGACCATATCAGTCATAAAACCGGTCACTACATGAAAGTCGGTCACCCCTCTGGCGGCAAGAATCTCGATCTGCCAGGCGATCAGGCTTTTTCCCGAAAAATCGATCAAACATTTGGGCCGCTCTGCAGTCAGCGGCAAAAGGCGGGATCCTTGGCCCGCGCTCAATATTATTACTTTATCGATCATGTTGGCAATTGGCCTTTATCGGGATAGGGACATTTGTGGGAAGACACTTAGAACGATGTGCGAAAAAGCTCAATCCTGTTACCACCGGTTGCAGGGGCATTATAGGATGCAAGATTAAATCATGGCCGAGGACGCAGCGACCGCACCGGACAAAACCAAAGATAAGAAAACCGGGATAAGGCGTATCCTTACCAATACCGGCTGGTTGCTTGGCGGCAAGGGCTTTGGGGGAGTGCTAAGTCTTTTCTATCTGGCGATTTTGACCAGATCCCTTGGCGTTACCGTCTTTGGTCAGTTTGCGCTTATCACCGGCGCGGCTCAGGCGATTGTCCTGATCGTTTCTTTCCAGACATGGCAAGTCGTTGTGCGCTATGGCGCAGGTTATCTTGAGGGCGCTGTAAACCGGCAGAAATTTGGCCGGCTGGTTGGCCTGTGCACATTGCTCGATATGGCCGGGGCTGCGGTGGGATGCATTATTGCCTTTTTTGGCATACGCTGGTTAGCACCGCTTTTTGGCTGGGGCCCGGAATTGGCGCAAAGCGCGCTATTCTTTGCTCTCGCCGTGCTGCTTTCCATCAAATCAACGCCCACCGGCATATTGCGGGTTGAAAACCGTTTCGACCTGACCGTCTATGCGGAATCGATTGTTCCGATGGTCCGCCTGATCGGAACCGTCATTGTATGGCTGACGGACCCAAGCCTGGTAAACTTTCTGATCGTCTGGGCTTTGTCGGAAGTCTGTACCGCTATCGGTTACTGGATGTTCGCAATGTGGCATAGCCGTGACATCATGTCGCCCCGGAACCTGTTTCGCGCCAGGTTTGCGCTGCGCGAGAATAAAGGGATTGGCGAATTTTTGATGATAACCAATCTGGGATCAACCTTAGCCGGGCTATCCCAGAATATGGCGCTGCTTATCGTCGGTTATTTTGTCGGCCCCGCAGCAGCCGGCCTGTTTCGTCTTGCCAGCCAGCTCAGCGTCGCCATGACCAAAATATCGGTGCTCTTGTCGCGCGCGATTTTTGCCGAGGTTAACCTGGTCCGCTCACAGCAAGGCATAGGGGCCATGAAAAAACTGTTCCGCCAAACCAGCCGGATGTTGTTCATCACCGGCGGGGCAGTCATCCTTCTCGTGCTCATACTTGGCAAACCGGCGATATATTTCATGTCAGGGTCAGAGTTTTTACCCGCATATCCCTTGCTCGTCCTGCTGGCGACAGCCGCATCTATCGACCTTGCCGGCGCGATATATGAACCCACTTTATTATCGGGTAGCGGCGCGCGAACAGCGTTAAAGCTACAGGCCATCCTAGCCGCGCTATTCATAATATTGATGTTTACAGGGCTGGAGCTATACGGCGCGACGGGCGCAGCGGGCGCGATGGTGGTCACCGCTATCATCCGATTGTTAATATTTGGAAGGGCAGCGCGGCGCAGTCTGAAGCACGGTTAAGACCGGCTCTCGATAATCTGTTCAACCATCACAAGGTCGCTTTCCTTATCAACATCAATACAGGCTTCTGCCTGAGCCATTGATACGATCTTTATTTTGAGCCCCAGTTTTTTTCCCACCCTTGATGCAAGCTGGTCGATGGTAAGCATTCTGGTGACGGCAAGGAACAACAGCCACGGACCAAAAATCGTCAATATTTTCCAGCCTTTTTTCCGATCCTGCTCCACCGCAGCCCAATATTGCAATATCTGCCGCGCTTTGGGGGAGCCGAAATAAAACAGGTTCGCGCCGCTATATTGTCCCCCGCGCAGCTTTAACCAGGTTCGCTGTGATGCCGGATAGCGCTTTAGCAATGTCTTTTTTTCGACAACCGCAATGGCAATATCCGCCGATCCGGCAATACTCAGAAAATCGCCAATCATCTGCTCACTGAGCAACACATTATCCGCCGTGGTAATCAGCACGGGGAAGCGCATGTCCTCGCGTTCCAATACGCTATCCAGCGATGACGCAATAGTGGCGGAACTTGTTTTCGCTATCACACGATCATCGGATTTGAGCGCCTGTGTATCCGGGTTGTCCCAGAAGGGCTCGAAATCCTGCGCCAGCAAGTAAAGATTACTGATTTTTTTGTGTGCCAGCAAAGCCTCTGCGACATGGGCGAGCATTGCCTTACCCGCCACGGGTATCAAGGCTTTGACAGCGATGCCCCGGCTTTCGGCCATGGGATCGCCAGCCGGACGGCTGCCCGCCATGATGAGCGCGCTCGTTGATCCCATTTCCCGGCAATCATCCGGTTTATCTATTTGGCGCGTCATCATTTGCAGCTTTCAAAAAAGGCGATCATGTCGTCCAGCACCGGACCTTTACGGCGAAATGGTTTGGCAACCGCCATCATGATTTCAAGATGATCCATGTCGGCATATTCATTATATTTTGCACTGCCCCCGGCTTCGAGAATTTTGTCGCGCAATACACGGCTGTTTCGCGGCTTCACTTGTGTATCTTCAAGGCCGGTCGCAAGCCAGAGTGGCGGAGCATCAGCGCGGACGAAATTAACCGGCTGAGTCATTTCAGGAAGATCGTAAGAGCCAAAGCTATTCTTTGTCCTGTCACTATCGAAGGGATAAAAATCATAAGGTCCGGCCAGCGCCGCTACGCCCTTGATAAGATCAGGCGATTTGCCCAGACGCTCCAGCCACTGCCGGTCAAGTGCCAGCATCACTACATTATAAGCACCAGCGGAATGTCCCGACAGAAATATCCTGTCCGGATCGCCGCCCAAAGATGCAATATTATCATGAACCCATGCGACGGCTTTTGCACTATCTTGCAGAAAGCCGGGAAACTGGACGTCTGGATAAAGCCGGTAATCCACCAGTACTGTCATATATCCGCGATGGGCGAACGCACGGCCAGCAAATCCATAATCATTCTTTGACCCGGAGTTCCACCCGCCGCCATGGATGAAGATAACCACCGGGAGCGGCCTGTTTGATGCTTGATGGTCTGGCGTTTTCTTTGGCGCCCAGATATTCAGCGCCAGATTTAACTCTTCATCATAGACCTGATTCCGGATCACAGATTTTGCATTACCGTCACCGGGCAACAGGTTGTTGAGCATATCAAGCTGGCGCGGGCCGGATTGCGAGAAAAACCAATAGGCAAACCCTATCACTGCCAATCCCGCGGCGCCCAATATGATAAACCATTTCATCCACAACGCCTTAACCAGCGGATCAGATGCTGGCAATGGCACGTCAGAGTAGCGCCATCTTTGATGAAAAAAGCTATGACCTGTGGCAGGGCTGTCAAAAAAAAGGCGGCCCGAAGACCGCCTTTTCGTAATTTCGATAAGGACTGGTTTAGCGTTTCGAGAACTGGAAGCTCTTACGCGCTTTTGCCCGACCGTATTTCTTACGTTCAACCTTACGGCTATCACGGGTAAGGAAGCCTGCTGCTTTGACCGTGCTGCGAAGCGCAGGTTCAAATTTTGTCAGGGCCTGTGAAATGCCGTGCTTTACAGCGCCAGCCTGACCAGACAGTCCGCCACCTTTAACCGTAACGTCCACATCATACTGGCCTTCACGATCGGTGATCGCAAAAACCTGGTTTATGACGAGGCGCAGCGTAGGACGTGCAAAATAGACTTCCTGAGCGCGGCCATTGACGGTGATTATGCCTTTGCCGGGCTTTACCCAGACGCGGGCAACCGCATCTTTACGGCGACCGGTTGCATAGGCACGGCCATATTGATCGAGCTCCTGTTCACGTAGTGGCATGGTGGAAACCGGCGCTTCGGTTTCACTTGCGCCAGCCGTCGCAGCAGGGGTGTTGACCACCGCGTCTCCAGCAATTTCCTTAAGATCAGCGAGATCGGTTACGCCTTCTTTATTATCGGTCGCCATTATACGCTCACCTTGTTTTTGCGGTTCATGGAAGCCACGTCGAGCGGCTGCGGGTTTTGGCCGGCATAAGGATGCTCGGTGCCATTGAAGAGGTGCAGGGCGCGCATCTGCGCAAAGCCAAGCGGGCCTTTTGGAATCATGCGTTCAACCGCTTTTTCCAGGACGCGCTCCGGAAACTGGCCTTCAAGCACTTTTTCCGCCGAACGTTCTTTCAAGCCGCCGGGGTGGCCGGTGTGCTTGTAATACATTTTCTGCTTGGTCTTGTTGCCGGTGAACTTCACTTTGCCAGCGTTGATAACGATGACATGGTCGCCGCAATCAACATGCGGGGTATAGCTTGCTTTATGCTTGCCGCGCAGGATGTTCGCAATGATCGAGGCAACGCGGCCAACGACCAGGTTTTCGGCATCAATAATATGCCATTTCTTTTCGACGTCTGCCGGTTTAATCGACTGCGTCTGTTTGGTGATAGCCTTCATGGGCTTAACTCCTTTTGGAGCTCTCCGCTAAGGAGAGGGAACGAATCAATGTGATAAAGGCCGGACTGATACCCGGCCAAGTGAGGCGCTATTGGCTATGTTTTCGCTTCAAGTCAAGCAAAAGTGCGGCTTTGCTGACGGGTATAATAATACCCTCCATCAATTATCCGCGACCTGACCGGATAGCCACCTGCCATAATCAGGATCGCATTTATCGGCGCTCCAGCTCAATATCGCCGGCACATCATAGCTGTGCAATGCTTTCAAGCGCGCCATCGCCGCATCCGTCCGCGATGCCATGGTTTTCAATAGCACCGGATATTCCTGCTCTTCGCAGGTTTCGCCTTTCCAGACATATTGCGAGCTTGCCGGTGCCAGATGATTGGCGCAGGCGACCAGCTTTTCTTTGATCAATATTCCTGCGACCTGCTTCGCCTCTGCTCCCGACCCGAACAATGTATAGATCAGGACGGGCTGGTCCATCATGACCTGATGGAAGTGCGGCTTTTGCGTCCAAGGTCATGCACACCCCACGCTGTCGCTGCGACAAGCAGGGCACCAACCGCCTGGTGAAGCACCGCCATATAGATGTTCATTCCGGTCATTACCGTCGCGATGCCAAGCAATATCTGGACCCCAAACGCACTATGGATAGCGACAGATGCCATCCGTGACTGGCGGCGAATTTTACGAGCCAGCACGACTAGAAAACCGACTACAACCCACGCCCACCAACGGTGGATGAAATGCACCAGAAACGGGTCGTTATTGATCGCCGACCAAAGGCCAAAGCTATAGTCAATTCCCTCCGGCAGAAGCTGGCCATTCATCAGCGGCCACGTGTTGGACACATAACCTGCATTCAACCCGGCGACATAGGCCCCAAATAAAAGCTGCAAGAACAGCACCACCGAGACAACAAGACCAAAGCCCGTCATCCGCGCGGGTCTTGGAAAGCCGCTGGACGTGTTCCTGAGGTCAAGCGCGGTCCAGACAAGACACGCCAGAATGAATAGTGCCAGCAACAAATGGATCGCCAGACGGAAATGGCTGACATCCGTTTGCTGCGCGAGGCCGGAGGTGACCATCCACCATCCGATCAACCCTTGCAAACCACCCAGAGCAAGCAGCCCCGTCAAGCGCCAGCCATAGCCTTTCGGGATGGCCCGTTTCACCGCGAAGTAAACAAACGGTATCGCAAAGGCGATGCCAATCACGCGGCCCAACAGCCTGTGGATCCATTCCCAGAAATAGATGAATTTGAAATCCGCCAGCGTCATTCCTGCGGGGCCGGTAATTTCTATATATTCGGGAATCTGTTTGTATTTATTAAACTCGGCCAGCCAGTCCGCTTCACTCAGCGGCGGGATAGCTCCCATGATAGGTTTCCACTCGGTAATCGACAGGCCTGATTCGGTCAGCCGCGTAATGCCGCCGACTATCACCATGATAAATACCAGAAAAGCAACGGAAAGCAGCCAATTAGAGATTGCGACAGGACGTTTCCCGGAGGCTCCGTCAATGGACACTATGGATCTGGCTTTGCTGTTCATGGGCGGCAATGTATGCCAAAATTACAGACTGACAAGCGAAATAGCGGAAAAACATATGCAACCATTAATGATATGTTGTATCTTAACATTAAACAGCCTATGTCAGGTGTCAGCTTATCAGCATAATGGGAAATTCGTTCGTGTTGCCAACCTCTAAACTCTGGAACAAAGGCGCCCTTTTGGGCAAGGATGGTTTATGGGACCGCATAGCGGTGCTCATATCCGGCCTATGCCTGATCCATTGCATATCGACTATAGTTCTGGTCGCTCTGTTATCATCGACAGCGGGAGTGTTGCTGGACCCGATCATCCATGAAATCGGTATTGCCATCGCTATCGCACTAGGCCTGTTTGCGCTGGGTCGCGGAATAAGCGTCCATGGCTATTACATGCCAGCCATAGTCGGCGGAATTGGCCTTGCCATCATGGCAGCCGCGGTCCTTATCGGACATGAAGGCAGCCATGGTTTAACGGAAATATTGCTGACCATGGTTGGCGTCGGAATTCTGGCGCTAGGGCATGATTTAAATTACCGCGCCAGAGGCTAAGATTCCGGAAATTAGGTTAAGAGCAAAGCGAGATTGAGTTTCTAACTCAGCCGCGAAGTCCTTAATCCCCTTCGCCGGGAGCTTCGGAGAAATATTTCTCGAACTTGCCTTCAACGCCTTTAAATTCGTCGGCATCCGCTGGTGGTTCGCGGCTGACGGTAATGTTGGGCCAGGTTTCGGAATATTTTGTGTTCACTTCCAGCCACTTTTCCAGACCGTCTTCGGTATCCGGCAAAATCGCTTCGGCCGGGCATTCCGGTTCACACACACCGCAGTCGATACATTCGCTGGGGTTGATGACGAGCATATTGTCGCCTTCGTAAAAGCAATCCACGGGGCAGACTTCAACGCAGTCCATATATTTGCATTTGATACATGCGTCGGTAACAACATAAGTCATTGGGTCGTCTACTCCATTTTATAGACCGTGAATCATTCTGCTGTTCCTGCACGGTCGTCGCGCCTCTGCTATTGTGCAAAATTAATAACGTCAATAGCTGGTTTAAAGTCCTGTTATATTGACCCAGGTCATTGACGCCCATTCTTGGGACTCAGCTATCCGTTTCAAATCATTCTCCAACGGACAGTCGTTCAAAGCAGCTATGGGCATCGGGAGCGCTACCGCGGTGTTGCGGCAAGACGGTTATCCGGATGACATGCACTTCGCGGCCCTGCGGAATGGTCAGGATGTCACCTTGGCGGACCATCATGTGCGCCCGCCCCACCCGTCGGCCATTCAGGCGCACATGACCCGTATTGGCCAATTTCTTTGCCATCGCCCGATTGCCCGCGAAACGTAAAAACCACAGCAGCTTGTCTATTCTGAGATTCGAAAGATCAGAATCAATTGCAGCGGCGTTTTTCGTCTTCAAAGCGGTGTCCTGTTTTGTGCCCTATTTCTTCATCGTTTCTTTCAAAGCAGCCAGCTCGGCAAATGCGCCGCCGGCCGTGGCCAGAACCGGCTCTGGCTTGCGCGCTTTGGAGTCGGCTTTACCAAATTTCTTGCCGGGCTTTTTGCCGCGAGGCCGCGCGTTATGATCATTCGACTTTGCTGACCGCGCTTTGGCCATACCCTTCCAGCGCCAATAGGTTGCCGGTGTTTCAGCGGAAGGTTCTTCCGTAGGGACCGCTTCCGCCGAGGACGCTTCAACCGGAGCCGTTTCATTTGAAGCGGTCGCTTGAGCAGTTTCAACACCCTCCTGAGCAACGGGGGCTTCAGGCTGCGACGCTTCTGCAGGGGCAGTTTCAGCCGCTTCTGCTGTGTCCGGCGCCTTATCGGTTCCGGAAACCTGTGGCTTCTCGTCCGTCTTCACAAATCCGGCCATTGCAAGCAGCTCTTCATGTATCTCCGCCGATAGGCCAAGGGAGGTTGCGAGCGCCGGATCAATCGTGAAAACCGGTCCTGCCTTCCGTGCTTCATGCGCCTGTTTGACAAGCCGTTCCGCCATATCGACCCGGACATATTCACCGGCAATCCTGCGAAAGCCCAGGCGGCTTGCATGTTCGGGGGCGGCGAATTTCCAATCTTTAAGATGCACCGCATTATCATCGGGAAGCGCGATCATCGGCTGTTCATCCAGCGCCGCGAACAAGGCGTTTCGCCACAATACCGCGCCGGGCTTCATCAACGCATGGTGGAAAATATCAAGCGCACCGAAAACCAGCCCGCCGCGCCGCGCCACGCCGCGCAAGTCATTGTCCAGAGCGCGAACAGCCTGATCGATATGACGGCGCATGATGATTCCGCCCGCGTCAACAATCTGGGCAAACAGCGCGCGCACAGAGGCCGGTGTGGCGGCATCATTGGCAAGCACGTCAATCTTGACCAGCCCTTCCAGATGCTTCGCCTTCATCGCCTCCACCCATTGCTTGATGCGCTCTTCGGCCTTCTTGCAATTTTCCGAAGACATATCTTTCAACGCGCGATCAAACTTGATTTCGGGATGAAGCAGGTTTTTGCCCTTGGTAAGCACGGCAAGTTTTGTTCCTTGCCAATGGATGACCGGCTGACCGGCCTCGTCGGCAGCCAGCGTCAATTCATTATCGGGGGCTTTTGCCAGCGCGTCGGCTTTGTCGGTCATAATTGGTCCCAAATATCTTTCCGCTGCGGCAAGCAGCATCTTGCGGTCTTCCCTCCGGCTATCCGAAGGCACAGAAAATTGAAAGCCTCTCAACATTCCAATTTCCAGTCCGTCCACCAATACCGCACCATCGGCTTCCAGTGCAACATATTGCGGCATGGCATCTTTCATTAATCCGCGCATCAACACACGGGTGCGCTTGTCGACAAATCTTTGAGTGAGTTGATTGTGCATCGCATCACTCAGTCGTTGTTCCAGCACGCGGGTGCGCTTCACCATCACATCGGCTTGCTCCACCCAGCGTGATTTTTGCGCGATATAGCTCCAACTGCGCGCAGCAGATATGCGGGCCGCAAGCGTGGAAATATCCCCCTGGACATTTTCCAGCCGCGCTATTTCCTGAGCCATGCGTGCATGGGGAATGCGGCCGTTGCCCTGTGCCAGAAAGGGCCAGAGCGATGCGACAAAGCGGGCCTGATGATCCGCGCCAACTTTACGAAAATCCGGGATAGAGGCCGCTTCCCAAAGCAGGCCCACTCTGTCCCGTCCGGTTGCGAGGCGGGTAATATCCTGGTCCTGTGCAAGCCGTTTCAGCACCGCCAGATCAACCGCTTCCGGTGCAGCCTGCAAAAGACGGTCGCCGGGCTTTTCCTCCAGCGACTGGATCAAGCTGGTCACGCTAGTCAAATCCGGTTCGGAATTGCGCCAATAAAGCCATTCCAGTCGCGGAAAATCATGCTGCTCCAGCCGCTCGATTTCTTCCGGCTCCAACTCGTCTGAAGAATCGAGCCCCGAAAGCACACCGAAACTGCCGTCCTTTTGATGGCGACCGGCACGTCCGGCAATCTGGCCGATTTCCGCAAGTGTCAAGCGGCGGCGTCTGTGGCCGTCAAATTTCCGCAAAGACGCAAAGGCAACATGGGAAACATCAAGGTTCAGCCCCATGCCAATCGCATCCGTAGCGACAAGATAATCCACCTCTCCATCCTGATACATTTTAACCTGCGCGTTTCGGGTTTGCGGGGACAGCGAGCCCATCACAATCGCCGCCCCGCCATGTTGCCTCCGGAGCATTTCGGCGATGGCGTAAACATCCTCCAGAGAAAAGGCGACAATGGCAGACCGGCGCGGCAAACGTGATAATTTGCGCGAACCGGCATAGCTAAGCGTCGAAAATCGGGGACGAGAGATAATTTCCGCATCGGGAATCAACTGTTGAACCAAGGGCCGCAAGCTGTCGGACCCCAGTATCATCGTTTCATCACGGCCCCGGACATTCAACATGCGGTCGGTAAAAATATGCCCGCGTTCGGGATTTATACCAAGCTGCGCCTCATCAATCGCGACAAAACTGAAATCGCGGTGGACCGGCATTGCTTCGGCTGTGCACAGGAACCAGCGGGCATCTGGCGGGATGATCTTTTCCTCCCCCGTGACCAGCGCCACGCGGCTTGCTCCTTTTAGTGCAACCACGCGATCATAAACTTCCCGCGCCAACAAACGCAGTGGAAAACCGATCATACCGCTGGAATGGGCACACATGCGCTCGACCGCCAAATGGGTCTTTCCGGTATTGGTCGGACCAAGAACAGCGATAACAGGGGACTGGGAAAAGTCGGACATTTGCCCTACCTCACCGTATCTGGCCCAAACAGGCAAGCAGATTCCACCCGCCACCAGCAAGATTATTTGCTTTCCCGCTGAATATCCACGTTTTTACACGCTTTACCGCATAGCTTGCGATCAGATTCGATCTTAATTTGACTTTAACCTTGTTCCTTCACACAGGAAAAAACAACATTGCGATGAAACCCTGTCTTCTGCTTGGAGGAAGCCAGCATCGTGAAGGGGTGCATTTGTTCAAGAGTATCGACATGCTTGCCGATCAGGGAATGGGAACTGCTGCTATGGCAGTGGATGCCCCTGTGCAAGAACCGGCACCAGCATCCGTTCTCCCCGAAAAACTAGCTCACAAAATTGACGACTGGCGCGACAGATTGGCCCAGACCGACTGGGTACCCGATCTTGGCCGCGATATTGGCAGCCTTACATGGTTTCGCGGCCTTGCGACCCTGACCTTGCTTTGCGGCTTCGCTCTATCCTGTTTGCCCGATTTCGGTCCGATCAACGGCCATGCAAAAGCGGCACTGACCGGCCTTCACGCCGACCGCGCGCGCTCGCAAATGATCGCGCCGCTGGCCTTTGGGGCGGATACAGGCATCAGCATGGCTGCAACAGATGCGGTTCGTCCGCTGTCCGAAAGCCCGGAACGCCCCTTCATCGAACTGGTGGCAACTCTGGGCCGGGGGGACAGCCTGCACCGGGTTTTGCAACGTGCGGGCGTGGCCGATGGACAGGCACGTGAAGTAACCGATATGGTCGCTGGCGAGGTCAGTCTGGACGAGATCAAGCCGGGCACCAAAATTGATGTGACCCTGGGCCGCCGTTTTACAAAAAACCAGCCCCGTCCGCTGGACCATCTGGCGTTTCGGGCGCGGTTTGACTTGAACTTGGAAGTGCTTCGCAGCGCGGATCAACTGAAGCTCAACCGCAAGCCGATCCTGGTTGATAACACGCCGCTCAGGATCAAGGGTGAAGTCGGGTCCAGCCTGTATCGCTCCGCGCGTGCTGCGGGCGCTCCGGCAGAAGCCGTGCAAAAATATCTACAGGTCATCGGCAAGACAATGTCGGTTTCCCGCGATATCCGTTCGACAGACAAATATGATATCATCGTAGAATATCGCCGTGCCGAAACCGGGGAGGTGGAAGTTGGCGACTTGCTTTTTGCCGGCATAGAGCGCGATGGCAAAATGAAGGCGCAGATGCTCAAATGGACCAGCGGCGGTCGCAGCAACTGGTTTGAAGCGTCCGGCGTCGGACAGTCCCGCGGCGAGCTGGTCCGCCCCACCGCTGGCCGTCAGACTTCCAACTATGGCATGCGCCGTCACCCGATATTACGCTACAGCCGCATGCATAGCGGTATGGATTTTGGCGGCGGCTATGGCGCCCCGATTTACGCGGTGACAGATGGCGTCGTCACCTATGCGGGCCGCAAGGGCGGTTACGGCAAATATGTGAAGTTAAAGCATAGCGGCAAGCTGGGTTCCGGCTATGCACATATGAGCCGCATCGCAGTGAGCAACGGAAGCCGCGTTCGCAAGGGGCAGATTATCGGCTATATCGGTTCGACCGGATTATCGACCGGGCCGCACCTCCACTACGAACTCTATCGCAATGGCCGGAAGATCAATCCCAGTTCGGTAAAATTCGTCGAACGCTCCGAACTGGCCGGTAAAGAGCTGGCAAGGTTCAAGGAAGAATTACGGCGACTGCAAAATGTGACGCCCGGAGCAGCACTCAGCGCGATAAAAAGCGCATCGAGCGATCAGGAACAGCAAAGAGAGATCAGCCGGATCGGCAAGCAATCGATTAGTTGAAGTTAAATAAAACACTTTATAATAATAAATTGCTCTACACCGCCGCCGCTCTATATTGCCCCCCATGACCACAAATAACGCATTCCCACGCACCCGCCTGCGCCGCACGCGCGCATCTTCTTGGACACGAGCGATGGTGAGGGAAAATGTCCTGACGCCTGCGGATTTGATCTGGCCGCTGTTCATTTCGGAGGGGAGCGGGGTAGAAGATCCGGTGGCCGCCCTGCCCGGCGTATCGCGCTGGTCCGTGGACCTGATTGTTGAACGTGCAAAGGAAGCCCGCGACCTTGGCATCCCGTGCATCGCATTATTTCCCAATACTCCGGCGGACAAACGCAGCGATGATGGCGCGGAGGCGCTGAATATAGACAATCTGATGTGCCGGGCGACCAAAGCGATCAAAGATGCTCTGGGCGATGATATCGGCGTGCTGACCGATGTGGCGCTGGACCCCTATACCACCCACGGACAGGACGGTCTGCTTGATGCCAAGGGTTATGTCGAGAATGACAGGACGCTTGATATGCTGGTCAAACAGGCGCTGAACCAGGCCAATGCGGGGGCGGACATCATTGCCCCTTCCGATATGATGGATGGCCGGGTCGGCGCGATCCGCGACACTTTGGAACTTGCCAATCATCACAATGTCCAGATCATGGCCTATTCCGCAAAATATGCCAGCGCCTTTTACGGGCCGTTCCGCGATGCAGTGGGTTCCAGCGGGTCGTTGAAAGGGGACAAGAAAAGTTACCAGATGGACTTCTACAACAGCGATGAAGCGATGCGCGAAATTGCCATGGATATTGCCGAGGGCGCGGACAGCGTCATGGTCAAGCCCGGCCTTGCCTATCTCGACATCATCTACCGCGCGAAAAGAGAATTTAACGTGCCCGTTTTCGCCTATCAGGTATCCGGCGAATATGCGTTGGTAGAGGCCGGCTGCGCCGCAGGGGTCGGTGATCGTGATGCGTTGATGATGGAAAAGCTGATCGCCTTTAAACGGGCGGGTTGCGCCGGTATCCTGACCTATTATGCCGCCGACGCAGCACGGTTATTGCGTGATGGGGCGTTTGCATGAGTGACATAGTTCTGGAAACGGAGCGGCTTTACCTGCGCAACTGGCGTGAGAGCGATATCGAACCGTTTATGGAGCATCTCAACACGCCCAAAGTCATGCGCTGGCTGGGCGGTCTGCAAACGCGGGAGAAGTTTCTGGCCGCGGTTGAGCGAATCAAGGGCTATCACCGCGATTTCGGCCACACTTTCTGGATTGTCGAGCGCAAATCCGATGGCGCGTTATTGGGCTTTTGCGGTTTGAAGCGGGTAAATGCCCCGCAACCCAAATTAACCGGCGCGTTTGAAATTGGCTGGCGGCTGCGCGAAGATGTCTGGGGCCAGGGCTATGCAAAGGAAGCGGCAACGGCGGCATTGGATGCCGCTTTTACCCGTCACAAAGCCCCCTTTGTGGTGGCGCTGACGGTTGCGGGCAACGAATCGTCATGGGGGCTGATGAAACGGCTTGGCATGACCCACCGGCCGGAACTGGACTTTCACGATCCAAATTATGATAATGACCTGAATCCGACCATTGTTTACCGTATCGAAGCCCAAGACTGGCTAACTGCCAAAGATTGAAAGCCCGACCCATGACTGAACCGCTCATCCTTCCGTTTAATGGCAAAACGCCAAAGATTCACGAATCGGCCTTTATCGCCCCCGGTTGCAAGATTATCGGTGATGTGGAAATCGGGCCGGAGGCCAGCATCTGGTATAATTGCGTGGTCCGCGCAGACGTGAATTTCATCAAGATCGGCGCGCGCAGCAATATTCAGGACGGCACGACCATCCACTGTGACAGCGCATCACCGGCTACGCCGAACGGACATCCGACGATCATTGGCGAAGACGTATTGGTCGGCCATATGGTCATGCTACACGGCGCAACTCTGGAAGATCGCGCCTTTGTCGGCCTTAGCACCACCGTCATGGACGGCTGTGTCATCGAAGGCGACGCGATGTTGGCGGCGGGCGCTATTTTGACCCCGAACAAGCGCATCCCGGCGGGCCAGCTTTGGGCAGGATCACCCGCCAAATATATGCGCGACCTGACGGAGCCTGCCATCGCAGGGATGCGGCTGGGCGTCGCCCATTATGTGGAGAATGCCAAAGCCCACAAAGCAGCGATAGAAGCGGCCCGAAAATAAACGGTACAATAAAATGTAGTTAGCGGAGGCGGGATCGCAGTGATTCGATTTCCCGCTGCTGGGAAGCAACCTGGCTTTCAATCTTGTCCCTTGATTCTGCGACCAACGCCGCGCCGCCGGGCTGAGCCCCTTCCACCTCGTCGCTGAGCCGCTGCCTGTAAAGCAAATCCATATCTGCCAGCGCCGATACGGAAGGACTGCGATCCATTTCTAGTGACGAGAGTTCCATCTGGGCCACCACCCATGATTCGCTTGAGGGTGCAGCGCCCTGCGCCGCCAAAACCCGCTGCCGGGCACTGGGCAGACTGCCTAGAAAAGCCTGATGCGCCATATTGCTTTGCCGGATAGCCGCCGAGACTGCATTACCCAGGTCAGCGGGCAAAGCCGTTATTTCAGGTGCAGGCGTGGGGACCATTTCCTCTATGGCCGGATCATCCTCATATGGCCGCTTGGCCAGCGAAGGAAAATCACCGGACTGCATAGCGCAAGCGGATAAAGAGAGGCCCAGAACCGGCACCAGAAGCACAGATAATTTCATAAAATGTCTTTAGGCTGCGGGGATTGCCGCCGCAATGGCCTTTACGCGCTCTTGCCCCGCGACAGCGGCTTCCTTACATCCTTGCCACAGCTCTACACCCCGCTGATACTGGACATGGAACTGGGCATGTTGGTGGGCCTGCATCAAATTAGCTAAAAATCGGCCAATACCGGTTGACACAGGGAAGCCCATCTAGTAGCCGCTCACTCTTTCCAGCGTGAGCGTAGAGACTCGCGTTTCCTTGCCTATGCGCTGGAACCACAAGATTGAAACGGAAAAATGCCATGTTCGCTATAGTGCGCACCGGCGGTAAACAATATCGTGTTGCCGCAGGAGATATAATCGCAGTCGAAAAACTAGCTGGTGAAGCCGGTGATTCGGTAACCTTGGATGATGTTTTGCTGGCCGGTGACGGCGGTGAGGTGAAAGATCTTAAAGGTTTGACCGTGGCTGCTGAAATTCTTGCACAGGAAAAAGGCGAGAAGGTCATTATCTTCAAGAAGCGGCGCCGGCACAATTATCGCCGCAAGAACGGCCATCGTCAGCAGCACACCGTGTTGAAAATCAACGCAATCGGTGATGTGAAGGCAGAAAAGAAAGCCGCTCCTAAGAAGGAAGCTGCCAAGCCTGCTGAAGACAAGCCAGCAGATACCAAGCCGGCTGCCGAGAAAAAGGCTGCTCCGGCAAAAGAAGCTGCGGCAACGAAAAAAACTGCTGCTGACAAGCCAGCGCCAAAAAAGGCAGCTGCTGACAAGGAAGCAAAACCGGCCGCAGCGAAAAAAGCTCCAGCCAAAAAGCCAGCCGCCAAAAAACCGGCTGCGAAGAAAGAGGACTAAACCATGGCACATAAGAAAGCAGGCGGTTCATCACGTAACGGTCGTGATTCAGAAGGCCGCCGTTTAGGCGTCAAAAAATTTGGCAGCGAAGCTGTAGTGGCTGGCAATATCATTATCCGCCAACGCGGAACCAAGACCCATCCGGGTCGCAATGTCGGTATGGGCAAAGACCACACCCTTTTTGCGCTCGTCGATGGCAAAGTGGAATTCCACAAAGGCAAGCTCGGCCGCAAATATGTGTCCGTTGATGCCATGGCGGAAGCCGCTGAATAACCGGATAACCATGAACGGGTTATCCTTTGAGGGATGACCCGGCTGGTTCGAAAGAATCACCGATTTCAGGGAGAGGGTCACCCCCTCTCCCTTTTTTTATGCCTCGCAAATATCTCTCTCCCTGTCGAAAATGTCACTGCTTTGTCACAGGCCTATTCTAAAGAGCGGCCAGAGGAACAAAAAGGCAAAGCAGGGGCGCTTTAAATTCAGGCTTCGGCCGAAAAGAAAACGGAGAGTCCCAATGTTTGCAAGAACGCCGAGATTATTATTAAGACCGGGCTGGCCCGAAGATACGGACGCACTTTATCACGCGATTAATGACGAAGCGATCGTCCGCAATCTCGCCAGCGTGCCATGGCCTTATAGCCGGCAGGATGCCGAAGAGTTTCTGTCACAATCAGGGGACATCAAAACGCCGCGCTGGCTGATTTACCGGCGGACGGTTGGCACGCCTTGCCTCATCGGTACCTGCGGGCTTGATTGGACTCCGGACGATAGTGTCGAGCTCGGCTATTGGATTGGCCGCGATCATTGGGGCCTCGGCTATGCTACGGAAGCTGGTCGTGCTGTGCTGGAAACGGCAAAGGCACTGGGTCACCGCGAAATTATCGCCAGCCATTTCATCGATAACCCTGCTTCCGGAAATGTATTGACCAAATTGGGTTTCCGTCGGACCGGCAGAACCTCCTACAGGTTCAGCAAAGCCCGCGGCGCATCTGTTCCTGCGGTTGAGCACCAGCTTTTCCTGGAAAAGGATGTGGACCAAGGATCCAAAACGGAAAGTGACGACATGCGAGCCTTAGCGGCTTAAGCAACTTTCCTCAGACGATTTCCTCTGCGTCGATCACCCACGGGCGCGACAATTTCCGGTGCTTGCGGCTTGTCCATAATCGCGGCCTCATATTCGCTTTCCGCCAGTTGGATCAGGTGCCGGTCATCCTTGTTCCAGGGGTGGAAGCCGGGGAGCAAAAACTGCATCCAGGGCCATAGAGTGTTGCGGAACGGGGCTGGACGGACCAACGCATAGTGCAGGAAACCAAACCATGCGCGTGGTCCGGTAATACCATCCTGACGGAGCAGGTCAAAAACCCCCTTGCTGCGATTTTTGGCGAAACCCAGCGAGATACGAACCATGAACAGGGATTTGACAAGCCATCGTTTTGCCCGGCTCCAGTCTCTGGTGGCATAGAGCCATGTGTCATACGCAACGCCCTTATGCTCAACCTCTTCCGAGGCATGCCAAAGCCACATTTTGCGCTGCTCTGCATCGGCATCTTTGAAATGGTTTGGATTGGCAATCAGTTCGGCTGCCAGAATCGCGGTCAGATGCTCAAGGCAAGTCGTGGCCACAAGCTGTTTGATAAGCGGCATGGTACCGATATGGTCCAGCACCGTATCCAGAGTTTTTTCCAGTCTTGAAAGGTCGAAACCCGACTCTGTGAGCTGTTTGTTGAAAAACAGATGCTCCCTGCTATGGACCGCCTCTTGCTGCACAAAGCCGGAAATCTCGCGCCGTAATTTCTCTGGAACCTCGTCACGATATTGTTTGAGGACCCGCATGAAAAACGTCTCCCCTTTCGGAAAGGTCAGCGACAATGCGTTGAAAAAGGCGGTCGCATAAGGATCACCGCCAACCCACTGGCGGCGCTCTATTGCCGCGCTGGAAAAGTGCCGGTTGCGTGACTGGATATTCAAATCTGCGGGCGTGGCGCTGCCTGTTACGGCCTGCTCTTCGCTGTTGGCGTTATGATAGGTTGATTTGTCGCCCATTTTTATGTGGCCTCCCTGAAAAGTCCAATAGCTGCGCGACCAGTTTATTGATGGAATGACTTATAAATCGACAGGGTTAACAAAATCTTCCCGGCAATGAATATATGCCGGTTTGACTGTGAACTTTCAGGCAAATATAATGGAAAGACAGTAAAGTTAGAGACTAGGATTGTTGTTTTAAACCGTCACTTGCGCTGATAGCGGAAATACCAGACCTCATGCCCCTGCCGCCGGGCCTTGGCTTCATAACGGGTTTCGGGCCACCCGCCCGGCCGGATCAGCCAGCTTTGCGGACCATTGCTAAGCCAGTTAAATTCGCTGCGCTGGTTCATGATCATCATCGCCCATTCCAGATAGACCGGATGATCGGTGCCAAAGCGGAACTCCCCGCCGGGCTTCAGCTTGGCCGCGATCATGTCAACGGGGCCATGGTTCATGAACCGCCGTTTGGCATGGCGCGCCTTTGGCCAGGGATCGGGGTGCAGCAAATAGACAAAACTCAAACTGCCATCGGGTATGCGCTCCAGCACATCCAGCGCATTGCCCATGTGAAGTCGGATATTGGGCAGGATACCGCTGCGAATATGCTGCAAGGCCCCGACCACGCCGTTAAGATAAGGCTCGCAGCCAATAAATCCGTGGTCCGGCAACATATCGGCCCGCGCCGCCATATGTTCGCCTGCGCCAAAGCCAATTTCAAAATGCAGCGGGCGGTCATCACCAAATAACCGTTTCGAGGTGACCGGCCCCTCTGTCGGTACGCTGATTTGCGGCAGGAGTTTTTCCACCAGTTCGACTTGACCTTCACGCAGTGCATGGCCTTGTCTGCGGCCATAAAGCTGCCGCACGGTGGTTGGGTCGTGATTCTCTCTGCTGGTCATCCGGGGCGGTTAGCACCCATTAACCGATTCAAAAAGCGGCTTTTAGCGCATCCACCAAATCGGTCTTTTCCCAAGTGAAAAAATCACCCTCGGCCTTGCGGCCAAAATGTCCATAAGCGGCTGTCGGGCTGTAAATCGGCTTGTTCAGTCCCAGATGGGTGCGGATACCCTTGGGCGTCAGACGCACCAGTTCCGGCAACAGCTTTTCCAGCTTTTCCTCGCTCACTGTGCCAGTGCCATGCAAATCGACATTGATCGACAGAGGTTCAGCGACACCAATTGCATAGGACAGCTGGATAGCGCAGCGCTTGGCAAGGCCCGCCGCAACAATATTTTTTGCCAGATAGCGGGCAATATACGCCGCCGACCGGTCTACTTTTGTTGGATCCTTGCCGGAAAAGGCACCGCCTCCATGGGGGCTGGCGCCGCCATAGGTATCGACGATGATCTTACGCCCGGTCAGTCCTGCGTCTCCATCTGGTCCACCAATTTCAAATCGGCCCGTTGGATTGACATGAATAACCGTCTTGTCCGTGATGAAGCCTTCCGGCAGAACCGAGTGAAACACACCCATGACATAATCATGCAGCTCTTGGTAAAGCGCGGGATTGTCACTGTCTTTATAATAGCCCGGTGCATGCTGCGTCGACACCACCAACGCAACCGCCTCTACGGGAACTTCGTTTACATAGCGCAAGGTAACCTGGCTCTTGCTATCCGGTCCCAGAAACGGAGCTTTGCCGCTATGACGGTCATCGGCCATCCGTTTCAGGATCTGGTGCGAATATTCCAATGTAGCAGGCGTTAACTCAGGCGTTTCATCACTGGCATATCCAAACATGATCCCCTGATCGCCAGCGCCCTCATCCTTGTTGCCGCTTTCGTCCACGCCCTGAGCGATATGGGCAGATTGTGGATGAAGGTAATTTTCAAAGACAAGTGTTTCCCAATGAAATCCGTCCTGCTCGTAACCGATTTTCTTCACGGTATCGCGAACTGTTTTTTCAATTTCAGCAAGCGCCCCTTCGGCCCAATTGCCATCTGTATCAATCATACCCTTGCCGCGTACTTCGCCGGCCAGAATGACACGATCAGTCGTCGTCAAAGTCTCGCAAGCCACACGCGCTTCAGGATCTTTGGATAAGAACAGATCAACAATCGCATCGGAAATCTGGTCCGCGACTTTGTCCGGATGGCCTTCGGATACTGATTCGGAAGTGAAGATATATTCTGAACGCATTATTTTCTCACTATTTGTCCGCTAGGGGTGGTGAACAACAATATAAAGAAATGTTTATATCCGATGCTTAACGCGTACGGAGCCGAATGGCAATGGCACAGAATATCAGTAATAACGCAAAGCCCAGCGGCAGGACATTTCCATACCGGGCAAATAATGTCGGAGTTTCCGGTGGTGGCATCTTGGTGTCGATCCGCCCGGCATGCCCCATCGGTATAGAATCCACAATTTTGCCCTTGCTGGTAATCACTGCCGATATGCCGGTTGGCGTAGAGCGGATTATAGGCAAACCTTCTTCAACTGCGCGCAGGCGGGCCTGAGCCAGATGTTGTGGCGGACCCCATGATCCGAACCAGGCGTCATTGGACGGGTTAAAGATAAAGTCGGGCCGGTCCTCACGATTCACAACTTGTCCGGAGAAGATGATTTCATAGCAAACCTGTAACCCCGCTTTGCCAAGGCTCCCCAGATCAAGTGATTGCGGCCCCGGGCCCGGCCAGAAATCAAAATCGCCCGGAGCCAGACGAGACAGGCCAAGAGCGGAAAGGAGCGGGCGCATGGGAAGATATTCACCATAAGGAACGAGATGGCTCTTGTCATAGCGCCCCAATATTTCCCTGTCCGAATCCATAGCGAATACACTGTTCCGCGCTCCGATAGCCCGCCTTTCATCCGGCGCACGGGTTTCTTCGAACTCCAACTTTAATGCGCCCAGTACCAACACATCACCGGGCCGCATCAGGCTGGCGAGCTGTCCGCGCACCATCTGCGGAGGGCGGCCGTAATAATAGCGCTCAGGGTAACCAGTCTCAAGATAATCGGGAATCGCCGCTTCGGGCCAAAACAAAATACGAGGTTCACCGCCCTCTGTGCGTCCGGTGTCTATCGGCACGGTCAATTTGGCAAGTTTCGTAAGGTTCAGGTCTTCATATCCAGCCTGCCATTTATCCTGCTGACCGATATTAGGCTGGACGACGGTTATATTCGGTTGATCGCCAGATTTGGAGACTTCATCCCCGCTACCCACAAGACCCAGCAAAACAGCACTTATGCCCACCATTATAAAAAGAGCGACGCTGCGGCCAGCAATCCGCCATTGTGAGTTCAATAATCCGCTTATCGCGGTGCCAATGAAGCCCGCGATACCGATCACCATAGCGGAGAATCCATAGGTTCCGATTGATCGGGTGCTAAGGGCCAAAGGAGTATCAATCAGGATCACGCCTAGAGGATTCCATATAAAACCGCTAAAGACCCAGCTTCGAAGCCATTCTGTGACGATCCAGAAGCCCGCAAAGGATAGCACGAAAGCTATCGGACGACCCTTGGCTAATAACCATGAGCCAATGGCCGCCAAGGCCGGATAGATGGCTAGGATCAGGGATAATAAAATGACCGCCACATAGCCCAGCCACTCCGGCATTGCCGCCTGAAAGGTAAAGGCCTTTGCAATCCAGTTCAAACCGACCATGAAATGTCCCAGGCCGAACAACCACCCCGCAAGGAACACAGCTTTGCGACTGCCAAGACTGCCCACAATCGCCATCCATAATGCCAGCGTAAGCAAGCTGATCGGCCATAGGTGGAGCGGTGCAAAACCTGTCGCCGATACCACGCCTGCTATCAGCGAAAGCCAGAACGGATATTTTTTGAACAATGTATCTAGAATTTTCACCCGCCGCTTCTGCCGTGTTCTCGAAACAGGTTCAAACGTTATTTGGCAATTGCCGTTTGCAGCCAATGTCAAAGCACCGCTATAGCGGGATCCATGAAATTATTTCTTCTCATGATGCTCGCATTTGTGCAACCTGCGCCCGATGTTTCCGGGCCGGTTCCGGAAAATGAAACAGCCGCGCCTTTGAGCGACGCTCACAAACAAGGACTTTCCTGTGTAGCCGCCTTTGCGATTGTCGCATCGGAACAGGAGCGCGGGGTCGAAAGCGCATTACGCTATCCGCTGCTTTCAGAGCGTGGCCGCATCTATGCCGGTCAGATCGGTGAAAAGGTCATGGCAGAGACCGGCCAATCACGCGAACAGGTGCGCGATGCAATTTTGACGGCGGTTGCGGATCAACAGGCTAAGGCCAAAGATGTTGCCGAGCCGGCTGAAATCATTGCAGCCGAAATGGCAAAATGCCTGCCGCTGCTGGAGGCTGAACTTCCGGCAAAGCCCACGCCCACACTGAACCAGTGCGCGGTCTTGATGCAGATGGCCTATGAAGAAGTTTACCAACAGGAAAAACTATCCAAAATGGCGCAAGATTTGAAGACTTTGGCCTTCGTTCTCGATAGCCGGGCCCGCGAACAGATGCGGGGCGAAGGTAAAAGCGGCAATGAAAGCGATATTATCCTCACCTTGATTCGGGAGGAGTTGGAAGCCGAACAAGCACATCAAAGCGGGCAAACGGAACTGGATGTTGACCATTGCTTTACATTGGCAGCTCCCGATAAAAAGGTTCAGAGCTTTGAGCACTGAGCTGCGCCCTTTCCATCTGGCCTTTTCTGTCAACGACTTGGCGGCGGCGCGCCAATTCTATGGCGGCCTGCTAGGCTGTGAGGAGGGCCGGAGCAGCAACTCGTGGATTGATTTCAACCTTTTCGGTCATCAGATTGTCGCCCATCTGGACAAAGATATGCAATCGCATGCTATTACCAATCCGGTGGATGGAGAGGACGTTCCAGTCCCTCATTTCGGGATTGTTCTGACCATGTCGCAATGGCAGGATCTGGCAAAACGTCTGGAAGATGAAGGAACTGATTTCATCATCGCTCCGACCATAAGATTTCGTGGACAGGTTGGCGAGCAAGCCACGATGTTTTTTCTCGATCCCAGCGGAAACGCTCTTGAATTCAAGGCTTTTGCCGATGATGGGCAGTTATTCGACGCGGGTTGATGAAGACTGTGGTTCCACTAGTGCCATTTTACGTTCAATCTTGTGACGGCGCATTTTCTCCACAAATGTAGTCCGGCGCAGGCTGACCAGATGTGCCGCTTCCGCGACCACCCCTTCGGCCATTCTAAGCGCTGAAAGAAGATATTTGCGCTCCTCTTGCATGAGGTGTTTTTTAAGGTCAAAACCGCCGCCTAACGTGCCCTTGCTGCTGCTGTCATCCGCAACATAGCTGAATGGACGCGCTTCACCGCGATTTGGGAAACTCGATGGCAGAGCATGTTCCTGATAGGTTGGCGCATTGGAAGCGCGGCGACGGAACAGCGATGACACCTGATTGGCCGTTATCATTATTCCGGGAAATAGAACTACCGCACGCTCGATAATATTGCGAAGTTCACGCGCATTTCCGGGCCATTCATAATTTTCCAATATGTCCATGGCTTCAGGGGTAAAATATATCTCTTCCCCGCCAATCTTTTTAATGAAGTGCCGGATCAGCGGCGCAATATCATCCCGGCGCTCTTTGAGAGCGGGTATGTCAATGGGAAAGACCGAAAGACGATAAAACAGATCCTCCCGAAAACGTTTCTCGGCAATTGCCTGATCCAGATTCTGGTGCGTGGCCGATATGATCCGCGTATCAATTGCGATGGACTGTGTGCTGCCAATCCGCTCAATCTGCTTTTCCTCAAGCACACGGAGCAATTTGACCTGCATATCAAAAGGCATATCGCCGATTTCATCAAGGAATAAAGTGCCGTTATTGGCATCTTCAAACTGCCCTTTGCGCTGCGCTATCGCGCCGGTAAAGCTGCCCTTTTCATGCCCGAATAATTCTGATTCCAGCAGATCGCGGGGTATAGCGCCGCAATTCACGCCAACAAATTTCTCATCAACCCGTGCAGAACAAAGGTGCAGCGCCTTTGCCACGACTTCCTTTCCGGAACCTGATGGTCCGGTAATCATGACAGGTATTGATGTGGCCGCAGCATATCGGATCATGCTGCGGACTTCTTCTATCGCCGCGCTATCCCCGACAAGATGAAGGGACGGGTCATCAGGGTATAATATCCGTTCTTTTCCGATAGCATTAGGGCGTTGTTCCATAGCAAATCCACACTCTTGTTAACTGAGCGTCTCTTATGAGGGCTATGGCAAAGCCTATATGTAACGGGTCGTAAATTGTTTTACAATTTAGTCGATTCTGGAGGAAACCGGCCTGACGCGCTGGGTCACTTACTCTTCATGTTCCTTTTGCCAGCGGCTCAGCGCATGTTCCAAATGGCGTTCCGCCACATCGCGCGCCTTGTTACGCGGAAGGCCAAGCGAGCTGGCAAGCCGCTCCCCGATCAGCGCATCTCCCAGTGCCATGAGCACCAGTGTCAACGTATCTTCATGCATTTCCTGGTCTTCATGGCCGCCCTCACCCACTTCATCGACCAGCGTATGGATCGCATCAACAATCGGATCGAGCGCGTCTTCATTCCCGGTGAGCAGCATCCATGACGACAATGCCGCTGCGCCCTGCGTGTCAAAGGCGTCGAAGGTCAGGTCGACAATATCCCGCACCGACCCTTCACCCGTGCGCGACTTCAGCACCGCTTCGGCAATCGACCCGCACACCTGATCCGTCAGATATTTGGCGAGCGATTTTTGCAATCCCGATGCCGAACCGAAATGATGGAGAAGGTTGGCATGTGTACGGCCGATCCGCGAGGCAACGGCTTTCAAGGTTACTGCTTGCGGCCCGGATTCGATCAACAGATCACAGGCGGCGGCCAAGGCCATTCTGCGGCTTTCTTCCGGAGAGAGGCGTCTCTTAGCTATTGACATTGGTGTAGGTTAACTTTCATTATCACACTGTCAGTCTAAACAGTTATTGTATAAAAGCGAACCTTTATGAACATGCAGGCCAGTGCGCAACCGCCAAGGGTCGGCAGTTAGCCCCGCATAGCTACCCGCGCTTTGGACCATAGCGATCCAACACCTACTCCATAAGCCTATTCAATGGGCAGCGTTACCCGTCTCCACTTTCTCCACCCATTCGGGGAAAAAACTGGGCGCGCGGGTAGACCAACCAGGGGCAGTTGCGGCGGCTTCGCTAATCGACTGAAGCAAAGTCTTGCGGATCTTCGGGTGAAGGTGCGGCAACGACGCGGCCGCACAAAAGCTGGCTGGAAGCCAAGGCCTGATATCTGGGCCAAGTAAACGTTCGTAAAGAAAACGATAAGCAGGAAAGCCGTTAATACGCCCCTCCCCCAGGTCATAAGCCGATAGCGAGATCAGGGCAGGCATGAAATTTTCGATACTGTCAATCGCGCAGTCCTCAGGAATGGCTTTGCGGATATCGGCAAGGCGCATGTAGAGTTTCGCCTGCTCCTTGATGCCAGCTTCCTCGACTGCATCACGGCCCCATGTTCCCACAGCGTCGCCGCGGTCCAGCCCAACGTCAAGAGAGCGCCGGATATAACGCTGGGTCGCCGAACCGAAACCGGCAAACTCCCTCATCTCTGCCAGTGTCATTGCGCCGGGTATCACTTGCATATCTTTGGCCATGTTAACTCCTCGCCATGAAACAATTGTTCTTTTCTGGCGGGGGCCATTGAACCAAAACATGGTTAGTATTTCGTTAAATCCTGACCAAAAACGCTGGCTGAAACCACTTATTACTGCCCAAACAATGGATGAAGTGCGGTGTAATGAGCGGCGATTGGTCAAAGGTTTCGACCAACTGTAATCCTGTCTCGACCAGGCACGATTCCAATGAAGACAATTGATACCTTTTCATTCTAAACTGGAGTGAATGGAGAAGCTAAGCAATTAATGAGAAAATTCGAGATCGCTAATCACAAACCATCGGTTGGGCAGCAGGTCGCCATCTTGTCGATCCTCGGCTTTTGGTTATTTTATGTTATCATCATCACCCTGCGTGCTGCGGTCGGAGACTGGCCTGCACAGGGCGAGATGGCGATAAGGCGCGTGGTCGTGACCATCTTTGGCATCGGGCTTACATATATACTTTATCTCTTGCTCCGGCAGTGTGAGAACAAGGCGCTTTCCATCCGGATTCTGACAGCCTTTGCCGGGGCGATTCCCTGTGCCCTCGCCATTGCGGCGTTCAACTATTATGTGTTCAACATCTATAGTCCTGAAAACCTGCTGGACGAAAAGAATTTCGCCGCAATTCGCGAATATATGGAGCAGGAGAATTACGCCCTCAAAGCGATTGTAGAGGACAGCATTTCTCGCTTTTTCTTCATCATCAGCTGGGCCTCGCTCTATCTGGCGCTCAGCTATGCCGCAAAGGTTCGCAGCGTGGAACGCAAGGCCGCCCGCTTTGCACAAGCCGCCCAGGATGCCGAGCTGCGGAGCCTGCGCTATCAGGTGAACCCCCATTTCCTTTTCAACACGCTCAACAGCCTGAGCACTCTGGTCATGCGGAGCCATCCCGGAGAGGCGGAGAAAATGATTCTCAACCTGTCGAAATTTTACCGCACCAGCCTGTCTGCCGACCCTCTGGAAGATGTCGCATTGTCCGAAGAGGTGCATCTGCAAAACCTTTATCTGGATATAGAGGCCGTGCGGTTTCCGGAGCGGTTGAAGGTTGAGATTGATATTCCCGAAGAGCTGATGACCGTTCTTGTCCCCGGCCTTATTCTGCAACCGCTGGTTGAAAATGCGATTAAACACGGGGTGGCCCATTCCAAACGGCCGGTCACGGTGCGTATCAGCGCGCAGGCACAAGGGGATTTCCTGAAACTTACCGTCGCCGATGATGGCGAGCCGCCGCAGCGCAAGGAATCCAGTTGCCACAATAGTGACAATAATAACGGCATCGGCCTTGCCAATGTTCGTGACCGGCTGGAAATCAGGTTCGGCAAACAAGCCGACCTTAAAACCTATCGCCCGGAAAATGGCGGCTTTGTTGCGGAGCTGACAATTCCTTTACTAACGGATATCTGATAAGGATGGACCAAATGGACTCTGCTGCACAACATTCGGAAATGCCGCCGCGACAGCTCAACACCTTGATCGTTGATGATGAGCCCTTGGCGATCGAGCGCTTGCAGCTTCTTTGCGCCCGGCAGGAGTATATCAACCTTGTGGGCACGGCCAGCGACGGGGAAGCCGCGCTTCGGCTGGCGGAGCAATTGGAGCCGGACCTGCTCTTGCTCGACATCGCCATGCCGGGCATGGACGGGCTGGAAGTGGCCAAAAAGCTGGCTTCCCTTAGCCTGTCCCCGGCGATAATCTTTGTCACCGCCTTTGACAAATTTGCTGTCGAAGCCTTTGGCGTGGCCGCTATTGATTACCTTCTGAAGCCCGTCGAGTCAGATAGGCTGTCCCTTGCCATATCGCGCGTTCTGGAGCGCAAGAGCGAACAGAGCGCGGCCCCGCAACCCTCCGAACAATCCCCCTGGGCCGAGGAATTCTGGGTGCCCTATAAATCCGAACTGCGCCGGATTGCCGCCTCTGAAATCAACCGGATAGAGGCGGATCGCGATTATATGCGGCTGCATGTCGGCGGCGACCCGCAGCGCGAGCATGAGGGCACAAGCTATTTGCTGCACCAGACCATCACCGGCCTTGCCGAACGACTGAACCCCGACCAGTTTATCCGCCTGCACCGGTCCCACCTTGTCCGCCGCGACTGGATCAGCGGCCTGCGTCACGATGGCGGCGGGATATGGATTGCCTGCCTGAAATGCGGCACAGAAATCCGCATCGGCCGCACCCATCTGGCCGAAGCCAAAAAGCTCGCGGGAAGGTAACGAAGCCTCCCCTCCTCGTTCCCGCATCCCCCGGTACACGCTTAAAAGCCTGCCTGCGAAGACATTCGTTAAGGATAAACTGCTGAAGTAGCGGACAAAGCTCTCTTGCCGCGCAGCGTTCCCGGCTCTATGGTTTGAGGAGGAGCAGGGTCGCCCATGAATCTGGGAAGCTGAAATATGGCAGATGTTTTTATAAGTTATTCGCGTAATGACAGGGACCGGTGCACGGCCATCCGCGATATACTGGAGGAGCTGAAAGTCAGCGTCTGGTTTGACGCAGGCATTGGCGCAGGTTCGTCATTTGACCGGGAAATTGAACGGGAAATCGATGCGGCAAAAGCTTTGCTGGTATTATGGTCGGAACAATCCGTGGAGTCCGACTGGGTGCGTAATGAAGCACGCACGGGCAAGGAACGCAGCGGGCTGATCGCGGTCCAGCTACGTCCCTGCACCCTGCCGCTTGAATTCCGGTCGGTTCAGGCAGAAGTCTTGCCGGAAGGGGCTGAAGGCACCGACAATTCGACATGGCTCGGCATATTGGAGCGGATTGGCGATTTGCTCGACCGCAAAGGGCTGGTTGAATATACCCGCCTGAAAGCAAAGGGCAGCGTGGCCGACTGGAAAAAGTGGCTTGCCCGCTATCCGACAGATCCGCTTGTTCCCGATGTTATCGACAATATCATTGAAAACGCGACGCCGGATATGGGCCAGCAACTGGCCAGCGAACGCGCCAAACGCTCCGCTCTGGAAGCCGAGCTGGCGGAGCTTTCCGCCGCGTCCAAGGCCCAGTCGAGCGAAGTCGCGACCAATGCGAGAGAGCTTGTGCGCCTGCGCCGCGAGCTGGATCAGGCCCAGTCCGGCCAACATGATGCCGAGGCCGAGCTTGCCCGTTTCCGTGAAGCGTCCGGCGGAAAGAGCAAGGATGACGGCCTGTTCGGGCTGGGCATCGTGCTTAACGACAAGATCGCCCTTTACATCACCGCTTTGCTATGGATCGTGGCTATCCGGTTCATCTGGGAACATCTGAACCAGCTTATCAAGGGCTATGGCGGGCTTGGCGATGTATTCTGGATCGCATTCGGGATCATGACAGTGGCCGTGCCAGCCGCATTGCTGAGCATCAAGTTGTTTCGCAAACGCAAGGCGATGCAGCGTGAAGAGGAAAGATTGGCGCAAACTGTTGCCGAATAATGGAAACGGTTGATGCGACAGCGCTAACCCAGGCGGCGATTGACAACGGCAATCTGCTGCTTGCCTATGACACGGCAATCTCTGCGATAAACGAAGGCGACCCTTCGGTTGAATTGCGTCACCTGATGGTATTGGCACTGGCCCGTATGGGTAACAGTGAACAGGCAATGGCCCTGTTTCACCAATATGGTCTGGACAGTTCGCCCGACGCCCATCACCGCAGCATTGCAGCGCGCATCCTGAAAGATGCGGCATTTTCAATTTCCCCGACTGCAACATCGGCAGCAGACGAACGGCAAAGCGCCCTGCTGAACGCCTATCACGCCTATCGGGTAATTTTTGAAGAAAGCGCAGACTCCTATCCGGGGATCAATGCCGCGTCGCTGGCCTTTCTGGCCGGGCAAACGGATGAAGCCGCCGCCATTGCGGCCTCAATCCTTGAACTGCCGAAAATCGCGGAGCCGGATAATTATTTCGATACCGCCACGCAGGCCGAAGCCTTGACGATTACCGGGCGATTGGATGAAGCGCACCGCAGTTTGACCAAAGCGGGCGCGATGCCGGATGCCAATGCCGGGGCCAGAGCCAGCACCAACCGGCAGTTGGAGCTTGTCGCCAGACAGGCGGGTTTGGACGAAGATGCAATCAAGACTCTGCTCGCCCCCATAGCGCCGCCATCGGTCATCCATTTTTGCGGCCATATCTTTCTGGAAGATGCCGGGACCGAGGCACGGCTGCGAAGCGCCATTGACGATTTTCTGGACGAAAATGATGTTGGCTATGCCTATGGCGCCCTGGCAGCGGGGGCCGATATATTGATTGCAGAGGCGGTGCTGGAACGCGGCGGGGAGCTTAACGTTATCATGCCGTTTGCACAGGAGGATTTCATTGCCCAGTCGATCACCCCTGCCGGTGGCAATTGGTTCAAGCGTTATGAAGCCTGCATGGCGGCGGCAAGCAGCATCAATTTTGCCACCGAAATGCACTATGTCGGTGATCCGGACCAGTTCGGCTATGCCAGCAAGGTTGCCATGGGTCAGGCGGTATTACGCGCCCAATATCTGGGCAAACCGGCGCAGCAGCTTGCTGTTTGGGACGGGCGTGAATCATCCGGACCTGCTGGAACCGGCGCGGATGTTGCGGCATGGAAATCTTATGGGGGCGAAAGCTTTATTATCGACGCGGGCGCGATAGACCGTAATATTGCACGATCCCAAAATCCCGGTGAAGACCTGTATAAGCGCACGGCTGCGGCGATATTATTCACCGATTTTCCCGGCTTTTCAAAATTGGGAGAGGCATCGCTTCCTGCCTTCTGGAACGGGGTGATGGGGAGCATGGCGAGCGTGCTGGAACACTATCCGGGGCAGATATTGGCGCAAAACAGTTGGGGGGATGCGCTGCTTGCCGTGACCCCCGACGCCCCTTGCGCCGCCAGTCTGGCGCTGGAACTGCAAAGCTCGCTGCAAAATTTCGATTATGCGCTTTTAGGGATGACAGAGCGTAGCGGGATGCGGATCGGCGTGCATTTTGGCCCTGCCTATGAAACGCGCGATCCGATTACGGGAAAGACAACATTTTATGGCACGGAAGTTTCCAGAGCCGCGCGGATCGAACCCGTGACGCCCCCCGGCGCGGTATTCGTCACAGAAGCTTTTGCGGCGGTTCTGGCGCTTGAGGCACCGGAGCAATATAAGTGCCGTTACGCCGGAAATATCGAATTTGCAAAAGGCTATGGCACTTATCCCATTTATCAGCTCACCTATCGGAACTGATAGATAGCGGCACGGCCCCCTATACATTTGCGATCCCGTGCGCCAGAAAGCGGCTATGGAACTACATCTGGAAAATAAAACCGTCCTCGTCACCGCTGGTAGCAAGGGTATCGGATTGGCGACCGCAAGGGGATTTCACAAGTGCGGTGCAAAAGTGGCCATTTGCGGCCGATCACAGGACAAGCTTGATGCCGCCGCCGCGCAGATGCCCGGCTGTCTGGCGATGATAGGTGATGTTTCCAGATCACAGGATATCGAGCAAGTAGTTGCCGCGGTGAACAAGCAATTTGGCGGCATTGATATTCTGGTAAACAATGCAGGTGGCCCGCCTCCCGGCCTGTTTGTCGACCTGTCTGACGAGGATTGGGACAAAGCCGTCAACCTGACTTTAAAGTCCGCCATTCGTGCAACGCGGCTGGTGTTGCCGCATATGCGCGCCCAAAAATGGGGCCGCATCATCAATATTTCATCGTCCGGAGTGAAACAGCCGGTGCCGGGGCTTACGCTATCCAATAGTATAAGGATGGCTGTATTGGGCTGGGCCAAGACGCTGGCCAATCAGGTCGCGGGCGATAATGTGCTGGTCAACACCGTATGTCCGGGCTTTACAGAAACCGACCGGGTCACGCAAATCCTTGAGCAGCAATCGGCGGCTTCGGGCCAAAGCGTCGAGGAGGTTGCCGCCAAAATTGCAGCGCAGATCCCGATGCAACGGATCGGCCAACCCGAAGAGGTCGCCAACCTTGCCGTTTTCCTTGGATCGGAAGCTGCAAGCTATATTACCGGAACAGCGATTCAGGTCGACGGCGGATCAGTGCAGGGTTTCTGAATAATACCGGTTCGATTGCCGCCCGGGAGCTCATGGCAATAGTTTATCTGACAAATCATTGTCTTTTGTGCAAATTGCCTTTTATGCAAAAAGGTGAACGTTACGAATGAATCTGACGGCAATCTCGCCTTAACTTGATTTTGATGAGCCCGATAACGAATGACAGATGAAAACCTGCTGCTAATTCTTGCGGTCCTGCCATTTCTGGGCAGCATGATTACAGCATTTCTGCCATCACAGGCTCGCGGTCTTGCTGCGCTGATCGCCGGCATACAGGCCGTTCTGGTTACCGCCATCATAATCTGGCTCTATTCATCCATGATCGGCGGCCAGGTCATTCGCCAGAATTTCGAATGGCTGCCTTCGCTTGGCCTGAACCTGACCATGCGGCTGGACGGGCTGGCGTGGCTGTTTGCCTTGCTTATCTCCGGTATCGGCGCGCTGGTCGTGCTTTATGCCCGATATTATATGTCACCGGCTGATCCGGTGCCACGCTTTTTCTCCTACTTACAGGGGTTCATGGGGGCGATGCTGGGCATTGTATTGTCGGGCAACCTTATCCAGCTTGCTTTCTTCTGGGAATTGACCAGCATTTTTTCGTTCCTGCTGATCGGATACTGGTATCACAACCAAAGCGCCCGTGACGGTGCGCGTATTTCCTTGCTGGCCACGGCAGCGGGCGGGATGTGCATGTTGCTGGGCTTCCTGCTCATCGGCCGTATTGTCGGCAGCTATGACCTTGACCTTATCTTTGCATCGGGCGACCTGATCCGCCAGAGCGATCTTTATATACCCACGCTTATCTTCATTTTGATCGGCGCCTTTACCAAGAGCGCACAGTTCCCGTTCCATTTCTGGCTTCCCCACGCCATGGTCGCACCGACCCCGGTATCGGCCTATCTGCACTCGGCAACCATGGTGAAAGCGGGCATTTTCCTCATGATGCGGTTGTGGCCGGTACTGGCTGGCACCGATGAATGGTATCTGATTGTCACCATAACCGGGCTTATCACCTTGCTGGTAGGGGCATGGTCAGCCATTTTTCAGCAAGACCTTAAAGGCTTGCTCGCCTATTCGACCATCAGCCATCTGGGGCTTATTACGCTGCTGCTCGGTCTGGGCAGCCCGCTGGCCGCCGTCGGCGCCATATTCCACACGGTCAACCACGCGACGTTCAAGGCATCGCTCTTCATGGCCGCCGGGATTATCGACCATGAAACGGGCACCCGCGACCTGCGGCTGTTGAGCGGGCTTTACCGCTTCATGCCGATCACCGCGACGCTGGCCATGGTGGCGGCCGCCGCTATGGCGGGTGTGCCGCTGCTCAACGGGTTCCTTTCCAAAGAGATGTTTCTGGCGGAATCGCTGGAGGCAGATACAGGGACGATCATAGATATCCTGCTGCCGGTCCTTGCTACGATGGCCAGCGCATTCAGCGTGCTTTATTCGCTGCGCTTCATCCATCAGACTTTTTTCGGACCACCACCCACCGAATTACCCAGAGAGCCAGCCGAAGCGCCGCCATGGATGCGGCTGCCGATCGAGATACTGGTCATCCTGTGCCTGCTCATCGGTATTTTCCCCACACTCACTATCGGGCCGATCCTTGGCCTTGCAGTAGATGCCGTGCTGGCGGAGCGGACGCCCGTATATAGTCTGGCCATCTGGCATGGTTTCAATGCACCGATGATCCTCAGCCTGATTGCGCTGAGCAGCGGCGTCATCCTTTACCTGAAATTCGGCAAGCGGCTTAACAAGGCCAAACGCTCGCCGGTGATTGGCCGTTTCAAGGCAAGGCAGACGTTCGAGGCGATTTTGAACTTCATTCTGGTCGGTGCGGGTATGCTGGAGGAAATTCTGGCAACCCGGCGGCTTCAGGTCCAGCTTCGTCTTTTGGTGGGAATCGCGCTGGCAGCCGGGGTGCTGCCGTTTATAATGTATGGCTATTGGCCGGGGACCGTGCCGGTGTCATTGCTCGATCCGGTTTTCGCCATGGTCTGGGTAATCGGCGGGCTGTCCGCAATCGGCGCCGCCTGGCAGGCCAAGTTCCACCGGCTTGCCGCCCTGATCTTGTTGGGCGGGGCGGGACTTGCCACCTGCATCAGCTTTATCTGGCTCTCTGCACCCGACCTTGCCCTGACCCAGATACTGGTCGAGATCGTCACAACCGCGCTCTTGTTGCTAAGCCTGCGCTGGTTGCCGCAGCGGCTACCGGATATTTGGGCAGGCGACCGCACACCATTATTAGTCAGGCTACGCCGCGGCGGGGATCTGGCTATTGCCCTGATTGCCGGACTGGGCATGGCTGCACTGACCTTTGCCGTCGTAACCCGGCCCATGCCGGAAAGCATATCGCGCTTTTTCCTTGAGCACGCCTATAGCGATGCTGGCGGGACAAATGTCGTCAACGTCATCCTTGTCGATTTCCGCAGCTTTGATACGCTGGGCGAGATAACCGTTTTGTGTATCGTCGGGATAACAGTCTTTTCATTGCTGCGGCGTTTTCGCCCTGCGCCGGAAAGCATTAAAACACCTTCACAGCAACGTTTTCAGGATGCCTATGACGAGCGGGCGGTAGGGCGCTCGGTTGGCGATTCCCTGAAAGATTATATCACTATCCCTCGGATTATCATGATCTGGATATTCCCGTGCATCATCATGCTGGGCATATTCCTGCTGTTACGCGGGCATGACCTTCCCGGCGGCGGGTTTGCCGGGGGAATTACCATGACGATCGGTATCGCCCTGCAATATATGGCGCTGGGTACGCGAAAAACCGAAGTCCGTTTGACAGTGCAACCGTTCCGCTGGATCGGCATCGGCCTGTTATTGGCCGTGGTCACCGGCATGGGAGCATGGCTCTTCGGCTATCCTTTCATGACCTCGCATTTCCAATATGCCGACTTGCCGTTGATCGGGAAAATCCCGCTGGCCAGTGCATTGCTGTTCGATATTGGTGTGCTGTCCGTGGTTGTCGGAGTCACCGTTCTGATTTTGATCGCGCTGGCCCACCAATCGGTGCGCAAACCGCGCAGCCAGATTGAGGAGGCCGAGTAATGGAGATAGTATTCGCCCTCGCCGTCGGCGTGCTGACCGCATCGGGAATATGGCTATTGTTTCGCCCCCGCACGTTTCAGGTCATTATCGGCCTGTCGCTTCTTTCTTATGCCATCAACCTGTTCATCCTTGGCACCGGACGCCTGAAAACCGATGCCCCGCCCGTCATCCCGCGCGATGCAGCAACAGACCCGGCGCTTTTTGCCGACCCTTTACCCCAGGCGCTGGTGCTGACGGCCATTGTCATTTCCTTTGCGACCACCGCTCTGTTGCTTGTCGTGCTTCTCGCCTTGCGCGGGCTGACCGGCACTGACCATGTCGATGGCAAGGAACATGACAAGAGCCGGAACCTGAATCAGGATGACCCGCAAAATCACGACCAGAAGCAGGACGATCAATGAACGGTTTGATGCAGCACCTTGTCGTGACTCCAATCTTGCTGCCGCTAGTGGTCAGCGCGGCGATTTTGGTGCTCGATGAACAGCGCCGCAAGCTGAAGCGCGGGATAACCCTGCTCGCGGTTCTTGGCCTTATCATTAATGCAACGATGCTTATCGTCGTAAGTGCGAAAGACAGCGTTCCGATCGTCTATCTGCTCGGGAACTGGACTGCGCCCTTTGGTATCACGCTGGTCGCGGACAAGCTGACAGCGATAATGCTTATGCTTACCGGCATATTGGCACTGGCGACCCTGCTCTATTCTTTTGCGCGATGGGACCGGGCTGGGCCGCGTTTCCATGCGCTGTTCCTGCTGCTGCTCATGGGGGTGAACGGAGCGTTCCTGACCGGGGACCTGTTCAACCTCTTCGTCTTTTTTGAAGTCATGCTGGCGGCCTCATACGGTCTGGCCCTGCATGGCGGGGGGATGGCGCGCACGCGGGTTGGCCTTCATTATATCGCAATCAACGTGGCGACATCCCTGCTGTTCCTGATCGGTGTGGCTTTGCTTTACAGCGTGACCGGCACACTCAACATGGCGGACCTTGCCATGCGTATTCCCGCTGTCCCGCGTGAGGATATCATGCTGCTCGAAGCCGGGGCGGCAATTCTGGGCATCGCATTTCTGGTCAAGGCGGGGATGTGGCCGCTCAGTTTCTGGCTGACCCCGACCTATGCCGCCGCGGTGATGCCGGTTGCCGCTCTATTCGCGATTCTCAGCAAGGTCGGTGTCTATATCATCCTGCGCCTGACGAGCCTGCTTTTCGGGGACGAGTCCGGCACCACGGCCCATTTTGCCGATGACTGGCTATATGCCGCGGGCATAGCCACTCTTGTCTATGGCATAGTCGGCGTGCTTGCCGCGCGGCGTCTGGCGATATTTGCCGGCTATTCGATCATCATGTCGACCGGGACATTGCTGGCCTCCATCGGCATGGCGAATATCCCGGTATTGACCGGCGCCTTATTCTATCTGGTCAGTTCTACCTTGGGAATTGCCGCGCTCTATCTGCTGATCGAGCCGATCGAGCGCCACCATGACTTTGATGAGCCTGCACCCGCACCGGAGCCGGTGTTCGAGGACGAATATCTGGCTTATTATGAAGGCGGGCATGAAGATGAAATTGGCGTCGTCATCCCCGCGACAATAGCCATATTGGGTGTGGGTCTGGCATTTTGTGCGCTGCTGCTCGCCGGTTTGCCGCCATTATCGGGCTTCATTGCCAAGTTCGCCATCATCAGCGGCCTGCTTGGTGAAGGGCAGGCCATTACTGCCGCCAGCTGGGTTTTCATTTCCCTTATCATCATCTCCGGCCTTGCCGTGCTGATAGCGACAACCCGTGCAGGTATCGAACTCATCTGGAGCCCGACCGAGAGCTCCCCCACCCTGAGCATCGTCGAGGCGGCTCCGATTGCCTTTCTTCTTGCGGTATGTCTTGGCCTGATGCTCTTTGCCGGGCCGACAATGCGCTACATGGAGGAAGCGGTCAGAGCCATTGGTCAGAAAAACCTGTATATAGAGGCGACGATGAAAACACCGTCGAGTACACAGCCATGAAGCGCTTCTTCCCGCACCCGCTCATGTGGTTTGCCTTGCTGGTCATGTGGCTGCTGCTCAACCAGTCGGTTTCGCTTGGGCATATCCTGCTTGGCGGCGCCGTTTCCGTTCTCGCTTTGCAAGGGCTTGCCGCCCTTAAGCCGGAACCGGTCAAAATCCGTTTCACCCTTTCGATATTCAAGCTGATCGGGGTGGTGTTGTACGATATTATCCGTTCGAATATTGCAGTGGGGAAGATCGTCACTTCACCTGGGAACGACCGGATAGGCTCCGGCTTTATCACGCTGCCAATGGACATGACCAGCCCATATGGCCTGTCTATACTCAGCACAATTCTTACCGCCACTCCCGGCACCTTGTGGATGCAATATGATCCTAGCCGCAACGCCCTGATGATCCATGTGCTGGATCTTGTTGACGAGGGATATTGGGTTAATCTTATCAAGTCACGCTATGAAACATTGCTGATGGACATTTTTGAATGACGACACTCATCCTCGCCTGGGCCATTACAACCGCGCAAATATTGCTGGGTCTGGCCATGTTATGCGCGATGTGGCGACTGCTATACGGCCCGCGCGCGCAAGACCGGGTGCTTGGCCTCGATACGCTCTATATCAACGCGATGCTCATATTGGTGACCTATGGCATACAGACGGGGCGGACGCTCTATTTCGAATCCTCCCTCATCATCGGCATTCTGGGATTTACCAGCACGGTTGCCCTGTCCAAATTCCTTATGCGCGGAGAGGTGATAGAATGATCGACGCTCCTGAACTGCCCGCCTGGGCGGCCTTGCTAACGGCATTTCTGGTTCTCGCCGGGGCCATTATCACGCTTATCGGGTCGATTGGCCTTCTCAGGCTCAAGGATTTTTACCAGCGGGTTCACGCCCCGACATTGGGCGCAACTTTAGGGGCAGGCGGGATCCTCATCGCGTCTATCGTCTGCTTTTCGGTCTTGCAAACGCGCCCGGTCATCCACGAAATACTGATCGCCGTATTCCTGACGATTACGACGCCGGTCGGCCTGATGCTGCTTGGCCGTGCAGCCCTGTATCGTGACCGTTATGCCGCGCGCAAGGATGTCCCCCCGGAATCCCGCACCGCCTCAACCCACGAGTTTGACTGATCGTGCTTAAGAGGAACAGCATAAACAAATCTTAGGGCTTACCCGTGTGATTTAGCGGGTATGGGATAGACCGCCCTTCCTGCCCGTCTATCACCGCTGCACCAACCTGTATAAGATTTGGAGCGCCGAAGACATTGCTATAGGTTCTTCCACGGGAGGGGCGTTATGCCGCGATTCTGTTTAACCGTTTCAATGCGGCACCAAAAACGGAAAGGAAATAGATATGGAAATTGCCATCATCACCGGAAGCCTGCGCGCCGAATCTTATAACCGGAGACTTGCCAAAGCCCTTACGAAACTGGCACCCGAAGACATAGATTTCAAATTTGTCGAGATTGGCGACCTGCCGCTCTATAATCAGGATGACGACGATAATCAGGCAGCGTCTGTTCGACGGTTAAAGTCGGAAATTTCCTCGGCGGACGGCGTCATGTTTGTCACGCCCGAATATAACCGCTCGCTTCCGGGCGTGTTGAAAAATGCCATCGACCACGCATCGCGCCCTTACGGCGAAAGCGCATGGGCCGGAAAGCCCGCAGGTGTCATCGGCGTTTCGATCGGAGCCATTGGCACCGCCATAGCGCAGCAAAATCTGCGTAAGATCCTCGCTTATCTCGATATGCCAACTCTCGGGCAACCAGAGGCTTTCATACAGGTGAAGCCAGGACTGTTTGATGACGACGGCAATATCGGTCCCGACAGCCGCAAATTCCTGCAAGGCTGGGTTGACCGCTTTATCGATTGGGTCCGGGAGCACAGCAAAGCGGATTGAAAGCGTTGAACGCGATACCGCCAACACCAATCACCCCTTCTGCGGCTGCCCTGTTCCGCTACCGCTTAACACCATGACGGATGCGCCCAGACCGCCATCGACGGCCAGATCCTGGCCGGTAATATGTCCTGCTTGCGGGCTCAACAGAAACTGCATCGCACGGGCGACATCGCTAGCCACTCCGACCTTGCGGAGCGGAATATTTGCCGCGCGGGCGGCGCGCAATTCTGGGTCGTCATATCCGCTGGTCATCGGCGTATGGGTCGGCCCCGGTGAGACGGTATTGGCGCGAATACCGTCCGGTCCCCATTCAACCGCCATTTGCCGAACAAGCATCACCAGTGCGGCCTTGCTCGCCGAATAGCTGCCCAGTGCCGCAACCGGGTGTTGGGCCGCGATTGACCCCGTTGCGACAATAGCCCCGCCCGATTGTTTCAGGAACGGATGCGCGGCCTGTGCCAATAACCATGTCGGCTTTGTATTAACCGCGAACAAATGGTCATAAGCCTCTTCCGAAAGTTCACGGAGGGGAGCGCCGCTTGTAACACCGGCATTACTGGCCAGGCCGTCAATCCCGCCAAAAGCCGCCACGCATTCGGCGATGACCCGCTTGCAAAACGCCGCATCGGTCAGGTCTCCGACCAGCGTTTCAATCTTGCTCTGGCCAGCAAGCTTTTCCGCCAGCTCCATGAGCGGAGCACTTTGCCGGTCAACCAGAAACAGGTCCGCCCCCTCATCGTCCGCAAGAAATTCCGCAAGCGCGCGGCCTATACCGCTTGCTGCGCCTGTGATGATGATGTGCCGTGCCATTTTTGCCCTCCCCTGCTTACCGGATCACACATGACTCTAGTCCGGTTTCCAATAAATTCAAACGGTCATCAGGTAGATTCTTTACAATGATGCGCATCATGCTAACGTCATTCAATGCTATCATCGATATCGGACTTTGAACGCATCACAGTCACTGCGCCAGATGGACTGTCACTGGCGGGTGAACTGTGCGGGCGCGCCGACGCGCCGCTTGTATTGTTACTCCATGGCGGGGGACAAAGCCGTTCGGCTTGGCGCGGTGCGGCGCGGCGCTTGGCAGAGGCGGGTTACCGCGCTTGCATAATAGATATACGCGGCCATGGCGACAGCGACTGGTCTGACCAGCTCCGTTACAGCTTCGATGACTATGTCGGGGATGTCATTGCCACGATCTCTGCGATCGGCGGTCCGGCGGCGCTGGTCGGTGCATCACTGGGCGGGCATATCGCTATGCTTTGCGCGGCCCGCTATCCCGAGCATATTACGCATCTGGCATTGGCCGACGTCACGCCGTGGATCGATGAAACGGAGGGCGACGCAATGCGCGCAGCCCTGCGCAAATCGGCAGAGGGCTTTGCCACAGTGGAAGAAGCGGCAGACGCAATCGCTGAAATGCGCGGCACACCCATGCGCGGCGGCAGCCTCGATAAGCTACGCCGGCGGCTTGACCTTCGCGAGGATGGACGATTGTACTGGCAATGGGATGTGCGGCTTATGAATGACCAGCTTTTACGCGGAGGCGGTGAAGGCGGGCTGTTCCGCCGAGAGGCAGAGCGCCTTGGCATGCCCGTGCTGGTCATGCGCGCTGAACATAGCACATTGACAACCCAGGAAGAGATTGACGCTTTCCGCGCGGTGAAGCCCGATTTGCAGCAGGTCGTGATTGCAGGCGCCGGACATATGGTGAGCGGCGACGTCAATGATGCCTATGCCGAAGCGATACTGAATTTCCTACCAGCGGCAAAAGCCTGTTGCCCGCCAGAAACCTTGTGAATGGGCCGAAAACCCCTCGTGAAGAGAATATGGAAAAAAGCTTTTACTGACATACGTTTGAAAATTGCTATAATAGATTTTTCTCACCCTTGCCGCTCGTTAGAACATTCCAACCCTGCCCCATTTGGACCTGTGAACCCAATTGTCAGCGGTTCTTATAGTATCGGAATGAAGGCCGGGTCGGTATGAATATGAACGAGTTTGTTGGAACGAATTGCTTTGGAATATTATATGGCGGACAACTCAAAGACCCGGAAACATGCCGAACGCAAAACGGAAAGTGAAAGTTCTTCCTCCGGTCGCAGCTCTACAAAATCGCAGAAACGCTGGGCATCCATTCTGGAGATTGCCACTAACCTGTTCAGGGAAAAAGGGTTTTATGCATCATCCATGCAGGACATCAGCGATGCCGTTGGTATCAAGAAAGGGAGCCTTTATTATTACGTAAGGTCCAAGGAGGAGCTTCTTTTCGAGATTCTCAAGGATCTGCACAAAGGCGGCGAAGCCCTGATCGAAGGCGTGAACTTGAATTCGTCCGATCCCCTGGGTGAATTAAGGTCGCTCCTCGTGCAATTCGGGCTTTATGCGGCGAAACATTCCACCCGTTTGCAAATATTCGACAATGATTTCGATTATGTCAGCGAGGAATCAAAGAAAATAATCATTTCCGAGCGGCGCCTTTACTGGACTGCTGTGGTCCAGCTAATAACCGCAGCTATTGAAAAGGGCCAGATTTCCTCAGCAATAGAGCCTGAAGTTGCAGCACATGCTGCCCTGCGGACATCAACAAGTGTCTCGGACTGGTATCGTCCGGGCGGGAAACTGGCAATTGAACAGATTGCGGTCCAGAATGCCGCGCTTATCGTCAAAGGTCTGGCAAATTACGACCGGCCATAAGGCCCGCCTGTTCAGCCTTCCAGCCGGATTGATGCTTCACAAATTATGGCCCGTCCGCGCCCCTCGATTTCCAGCCACGCCTCGCAGGTTATTCTGTCGCTATCAGCCGATAACACCCGGCCAGCCGCAGTGGCGATATCCCCGCCAAAGACATTATCGGAAAATTGAGTGCTGATCTTCTCAATCGTCTTGCCCGGGAAATTAGCCATCAGCAAGTTGATGACATAGGCAAGATTTGCAGGTCCCTGACTGATAACCCTGTGCCCCAGTCCCATGGCAGCAGTAGCCGCGGGATCAAGATGGATCGGGTTCGGATCGGCCAGAAATTCTGACCATAAACGGATCGTTTCTTCCGATATCCGGCCAATCTCCAATGGTGCAAGCAGATCACCGGATTTCATGACAATTCCTTTCGCGGCAACACCCACCGGGTTTTGGATTCAAGGACCACTGCGTCCTCCCCCATGTCATCAGCGTGTAGATCAAGCGTATATTCGGCAAGATCCATTACCCCCAGCTTGCGGCTCATCTTGCGATCAAGGGAGTTGATAGAACCGGTGACCGTATAGGGCTGATCGACCATCAAAGGCTGCCGGAAGGTGACTTCGGACCCTACAATCATCGGGCCGTCATCAACATCAAAGTCGCAGGCCTCGCAAAACTCGGCAACGCTTGGCCCCATGCCGATCTGGGTCGCAATATAGTAATAAATCGGGTGCGCAGTGCCATCACTGGCAGGTTCGCAGCCAATAGACCGGCACAAAGCAGCGTTCTGCTCTGCGGTGATAGTATAGGCTTCGCTGCCGTCGAGGGAGAAGCCTGCAGGATTAGGTGGCGGAGGCAGATCCTTGCTCATTTATGCGGTGCTCCTCTGTCCCAGATTATATGCTCAAAACCTGATCGAACGGCCAACGAAAATGACCGCTCATCCGGCCCTTGACCTACGGACCGTGGCATGGCAAGTCAAGATATTATCTACCGTCCGTTTGAATATATTTTTCATACGGAACAATCAAATATTAAAAGGAAACATAAATGAAAGCGCTCACGCTCAATGAAGTTTGTGATCCCCCCAAGTTCGCGATCGAGGATGCACCAATGCCGGTCGCCCAAAAGGGCGAGGCAGTTGTTCGGATGGCCGCGGCGGGGCTCAATCATCGTGAATTATGGATCGTGAAGGGGCAATATCCCGGCATGGCGCTGCCCGCGACTCTTGGCGCCGATGGTGCCGGGAAGGTGGCCAGCGTGGGACCGGGCGGCGATGATGCCTTGGTCGGGCAGGATGTCGTGCTCTACCCTGGTCTGGACTGGGGTGACGATCCGCAATATCCCGCCGCTCAGTTCGGCTTGCTGGGAATGCCTGGCCCCGGCACGATTGCCGAATATATCTGCGTGCCTGTTCAAAATATATTTCCCCGTCCAGCGCATCTTGATCCGCTTCAGGCTGCGGCCCTGCCGCTTGCGACATTGACGGCATGGCGCGGACTGGTCACCAAGGCAGGTCTGAAATCCGGCGAACGGCTGCTGATTACCGGCGTGGGCGGCGGGGTTGCCGTGCAAGCATTGGCACTGGCATCGGCTATGGGCGCCGAAACATGGGTCACCAGCGGCTCAGACGATACAATTGCATGGGCCGAGGCCCATGGCGCGGCAGGCGGCGTTAATTACAACAAGGAAAAATGGGGTAAAGAGCTCGCATCGCTGGCCGGACCGATTGACGCGGTTTTTGATGGCGCACCGGCCTCTGGCTATCCTCAATATGGCAGGGCTTTGGCGATGGGCGCACGCGTGGTGATATATGGTTCGACTGCGGGCATGGCCTTTCCAGTGAACGCCCCCGAGCTGTTTCTGAAGAACCTGAAAATCATGGGGACCAATGTTGGCAATATCGAGGAATTTTCCGCAATGCTGGATTTCGTCAACGAACATAAGTTGACGCCTGAGGTAGAGCGCGTTTTCCCGTTTGACGAAGCTGCCGATGCCATCGCATTCCTTGGCGAAGGACACAGCCTTGGCAAGGTCATGATCGAGATAGCACCCGAAGCCGGCTGATTAGTCCGCGATAGGTTCAATATCCATACGGTTGCGGATGATGCGCCCTTTTGCGACGACGCCTTCCGCAACATGGACTATGCCGATTGCAAACATGCTGGCTTTCCCGCCTTTTTGGATCGCGCCGATATTATCAACGGCGCGGCCAAACTGGCGGACGTGAAAGCCGACCCGGTTACCGACCGAAAACAGGTCAATCACCTCGATATCCTGCTGATCAAATATCGGCACTTGCCCGCCATTGCACCATGCATCGTCGGCGAGCACAGTGGGGGTGATGTCAAGGCCTCCGCCATTTAGCCAGTTTCGCACCACTGTTTCAGCGGACTGATCGGCAAGTTCCGGATCGCCGTCCCAAGGCGCGACTTCCGGATGGTCAACCGGGTCGGGAATACCACTTGCAATTTGCCGGTGACGTGACGTGTAGTCCTGTTCCACATTACATTGAAGCAGGACATCACCGTTCCAGCGATAAAGCCCGATCCCGCCCCAGACACATTTCTTGCCGTCCTTTGCCCGCCTGCCATGTTCGGAAAACCGCATCATAAGCCGTTCACCGGACGTAGCGATTTCATGCACCGTCAGTTGCAGATTGGGATATTGCGTCATCTGGCGCGCAGTGGCGTCAAAATATGCGGTGTCCCGGCCGCGAACCTCATGCAGCCCCATGCGAAGCAGATAATCCTCGACCATCAGATCGCGCGTTACCGATTGGTCACCGGCATTGACATAATCGACGCAGTAACGCTTCATGAGTTGAAGAAATTTTGGTCCCAGCTCAGTCCCTAATGCCATATCAATGCTGTTCTTTCGTTCGCCACAGATCAGTTTGCGCCTGAATTAAAGCAGGTCGCGTAGCCGGAATTTCTGCACTTTTGTGGCCGACATTGGCCATTCCTTCACGAAGATTGCCCGGCGCGGGATTTTCCATTTGGCAAGCTGACCCTCGCAGCGCGCGATCAGCTGGCTCTCGTCCAACACTGCGTCGTCGTCCATCAATTCAACAAAGGCGACAGGGACTTCCCCCATCCGTTCATCGGGAACCCCGATAACCTGTGCAAGCCGGATCTCGGGAAATTCCTGAAGGAAGGATTCAATCTCCAAAGCGCCGACATTCTCACCGCCGACTTTTAGCATGTCCTTGATTCGGCCAAGAAAATAAAGCGTGCCATCCTCGCCCACTTTGCCCCTGTCACCTGTGCGCACCCAGCCGCCTTCGATAATCGTTTCCGCAGTTGCTTCGTGATTGCGGTAATATTTTTTGAAAGCGCCAGCCCCCCGGAACTGGATTTCGCCAACCGTTCCATCTTCGCAAGGTTCCAGCGTTTCGGGGTCGGCAATCCGGACATCGGTATGCGGCGGCGGCAATCCGGATGATTTGATGCGCAGCGATAACGGCGCGTCGGCCGGAGTAAAAGTGACAATACCGGACCCCTCCGTCATCCCGAACAGATTGAGCAACAGGGCACCATCGGGGAGTAGCGAGTCAATCCGACGCTGCGTCGCCTCCGGCCCCACGTTGAGACAGGATTTCACGAAAGTGAACCGCTCCCGGTCGAACCTGGGGCTTTCCAGTACCGGTAGAGTCAGTTGCGGGAAACCCGAATAGAGATGGTTCACCTCATACCGTTCAATCATCTCGACAATCTCTTCGGCATCAAAATGCGGCTGCGTTATGAAGGAAGCGCCATGTTCGAGGATCGTCGTCATCGGTCCAATCCCGCCGGTGTGGAAGAACGGCATGGGCAACCACATGCTCTGGGTTTCGTCCAGTCCGATAACGCGTGAAAAGGTCGACCAGCAATTTTGAAGGCCGCCATGCGTCAGTTCGCAACCTTTCGGATTGGATGTTGTGCCCGATGTATAAATAATGGCCGCCGTGTCATCCACGTTGCGCGTATCCCTGGCAGACTGGAGTGCTTCAGGCTGGACCGAGGTACCAAGAGCCAGAAACTCCTCATGGTTTGCGATTGCTCCTCCGGTACTCTTGCCAAACATGACGATGGAGTTCATATCAGGCGCAGCTTTGACGTTCAGCTGCATGGCCGTTTGCCCGCTTAGGTCAGGCAAGACATCGGCAAGCAATTCACGATAATCGACATGTTCGGCGAAGGCCTCTGTAGTCACGAGAATCTTCGAACGGCTGTGCGCCAGAGTATATGCCAGCTCATGGCGCTTATAGCGGGAATTGAGCGCGACGAGTATCGCGCCGGCATAAAGCGCGCCGTAATAGACTGGCACCCATTCCCAGCAATTGGGCATAAGCGTTGCTACATGGTCGCCGGGCCGGATTCCGGCAGCATGGAAAGCCGCCGCCCAATCGGTCGCTTGGGCGTGTAATTGCGCATAGGTCAACGTCTTGTCCGGGAAATGTGCATAGGGCCGATCCCCGCATTTTTCGGCCTGTTTTTGTAGTAATTCCGGGATGGTCGCTGTGGCAATCTCACCTGAAATATCGAGTTTTTTCACCTATATTCTCCTCGTCCCGATTTTGTATGCACGCCGGTGTAACTAAACGGCATTGCGATATTATGAGAGCGTTTCGAGCGCTGCCTTGTCAAATGGCATTAACTCATCGAAACGACCTTCCTTGACCTTTCGCGCCCAGGCCGGATCAACCAGTAGCGCCCTGCCCACGGCGGCAATATCGAATTCGCCTGCCGCAATCCGCCGGGCCAACGGCTCAAGATCGCTGGAAACATCGGCATGTTCCCCGATATTCGTTACCGACATAGGCCCTGCGAGGCCGATGCTGCCAACCGTAATTGTCGCGCGGCCCGTGAGCTGCTTGACCCAGCCCGCCAGATTCATGGACGAACCTTCGAATTCACTTTCCCAATATCGCCGTTCGGAACAATGGAAGATATCAACCCCTGCATCTGCAATCGGTTGAAATATGGCCTTTAGCAACTCTGGCGTTTCAGCAAGACGAGCGGAATAGTCCTGCTGTTTCCATTGTGATATGCGTAACGACACGGGAAAATCATCTCCGACCGCCGCACGCACGGCTGCGATAACTTCGACTGCAAAGCGGGTACGCTCCACCGCATTGCCGCCATAGTCCGATGCTTCGCGCTTGTTCAGTTCGGACCACAGAAACTGGTCGATCAGATAACCATGCGCGCCGTGAAGCTCGATTCCGTCAAAACCGAGTTCACGGGCATCGGTAGCGGCGCGGGCGAAGCTATCAACGACCGCCTGAATCTCCGCACGGTCCATGGGTTCGAAGACGTTTTTCCCGCCCGGTTTGTAAATACCCGACGGACTGACGCTGGGAAGGTCCGAATTAGGATATTCGTCGATGCGCGGGTCACGCATGATCCCCACGTGCCAAAGCTGCGGAATGATCTTGCCGCCCGCTTCATGCACGCCATCGACCACCCGGCGCCACCCGTCCAGCGCCGGACCGTTAAAGGCAGGCACGCGAACGGAATAGGACGATACCGGGTGATCGATCGTCGTGCCTTCGGTGATGATTAATCCGACTTCATTCTCTGCCCTGCGCCGGTAATAATCGGCAACATCCTGCCCCGGTAACTGTCCGGGTGAACGCCATCGGGTCATCGGAGCCATGGCGATGCGGTTTTTTAGCTCCAGATTGCCAATCGAGAGCGGGCTGAAAAGTGCATCAATGCTCATCCATGATTTCCTTTATCTTCTGACTCGGCAAATTCAGACCTGTTCCGGTTCAGAATGAGCGCGGCAATCCCATGCATTCGCCAATGACGTTGCGGGCCATCTCGTTCGTGATCGGTCCAATCCGCCATAGCCGGCTGTCGCGCCAATAGCGCTGCATGTCGGTTTCCGCCGAATAGCCCATGCCACCAAGAATCTGGATGCCAAGGTCGGCACATTTATTCGCCTGCTCGGATGCAACGACCTTTAATGCGGTCACCTCGTCAAGCTGGTCCCGGCCGACCGAAAGCTTCCATGCGCAGTCGATAAGCATGGTTTCGACCTGATATTGCGCGATGCGAATATCGGCGATCATGTGCTGAATAGCCTGAAACTGGCCGATGGGGCGATTATAAGCCTTGCGCGTTTTGGCATAATCAAGAGCATCTTCAAGAACGCCGTCGATTACCCCCAGGCAGAATGCGCTGACCATCATCCGCTCGTTATTCAGCGTGGGCAGCAAGGTCCGCCATGCGTTATTTGGCTCACCCAGAACCAGATTGTCAGGCACGAAAACATCATCGAAATGAACGCTGCAACTTCCCATCGAGCGCATACCGAGCTTCGCCAGTTCCGTGCAGGTAATGCCGTCTGATTTGGCCGGAACCCAAAACAGTGTGACGCCATGATGGTTCTTTTCAACATTCTTGTCACTGCGCGCGAGCACCAAAAGATAGTCGGCAACATGGGCACTGGAGCTCCAGATCTTTTCACCATTGATTTTCCAGCCGCCTTCGACCTGGGTCGCCGTGGTCCGCAGAGCGCCCAGAACGTCGGTTCCGCCGCCCGGTTCAGTGAACGAGATGGCCGCCCGAAGCTTACCTGCCGCGATTTCGGGCAGGAACTTTCGCTTCTGCTCCTCTGTGCCATAGAGGCCGATTGATTTAACCCCGGCAAAAGAGGTGAGCCCCCAAATCCACGCCAGCCCGCCAAGCGTTCGCGCTAGGCTGCGTGCCAGGGTCATCTGCATCAGGATATCGCCACCGATGCCGCCATATTCTTCGTCAATGCCCAGACCGTGAAAACCGGCCTTTGTGAATTTATCCCAAAGTTCGAAGGGATATTCATGTTCCTTGCGCTCAAGCTCGCGCGCCCAATCCTTGGGCAGCTCTGCCGCAACAAAGCTATCTACCATATCTTTAAAGGCGCGGTGCTCTTCAGGTAACTCAAGATTCATACTGGTCGCACCTGCGCTGTTATTGGCTGTTGCATTCATGGATTAAAATTCCCTCTCTATGTGTCAGTGTGATTTGGTAATGGTCGTTATATGTTGGCAGAGCCGCCTAGCGCCGGTTGCCCTTGGAAAGTCGCCGGTAAAGTCCCCAGCGATCACGGATGATATGTCCCGCCACGACGCGGCCCTTATCGACGGTGACAAGACCGCTCATATGGATGGAAACCGGCTGCTCTGCGGCACCCGATACTTCGCCAAAGTCCGGGGCAAGATTACCGGAATGGACCGCATGAAACGCTACCCTGCCGCCTCCTGATACGATCAAGTCTATCTCGACGCTTCCGCCGTCTATTATGCGTTCACGCTTGCCCGTTGCGCTCTCATCATCAAGCATCACATCCTTGCAATCGAGCCAATCGCCACTGTTCAGCCAATCGCGCACAATTTTCTCGGCGTCCCTGTCGGGCATCTGCTCCGCTTCATCCCATGGAGCGATGGCCGGTGGATCGACCGCCATCGGCTGACCATCGATAAGCTGGCGTCGGCGGGAGAAATAGTCCTGCTCGATAGTGCAGCTCGACATTAGACCGCCTGACACTTCATAAATCGCGATACTGGTCCACGCTGCGCGCGCATTGTCGTGCAGGCGTGAAGCGCCGTGTTCGGTAAAACGGACGCAGATATGTGCCCCGGTGACGAGAATCTCGTGAAGGGTGAACAAGAGGCCCGGAAACTGTTCCAACTGGCGGGCTACCGCAGATTTATAAGCATCATCACGGCCCGCGACGGTCATGCCAGAAGTGAAAAGCCGGTAATCGCTATGCATGATTCGCGGCAAAATTGAAAAGTCATGGCAGTTCACGAATCCGGTTACATACCGGCGGAACGGACGCAAAATAGCCGCACCGGTCGCTGGATGCTCGCTGGACTCGCGTGGCAATGTTCTGGGCTCAGACATTTCAAAATTCATTCTTTGTATAGAATCTAATGGTTGGTCGATTTAATTGCATTTTCGATTGCCATCGTCAAGCTGGGTTCGGCCCGGTCCAGTGTCCTAATATGTTAAAAATACCACAATATTGTAGGGATTATGGCTTGAAATATGTTATTTCTGCCTCAATAAATATGGCTTATCTATCTGATAATATTAGATTAAATATGCAGCCTCGTCGCCATAGACAATATCTATCCATACAAAACATGCACGATGATATACTTTGATTGACAAGCTCTAAAACTCTGCATAAAGATATCGACCGAACGAATGAAAGTTCTGCACAACCGGCCCGTTATGAACGTCAATAGACGCCTTAAACGGGACCCGCGTGGATGGCGGTGGCGCAGGATTCGCTCGCAGGATGAGGAATGATTGACAAATGAACGCTCCAGTGAATTTGCTTAAGGCGACTACGACATTTCTAGAACGCCAGCACGGGCTGCTTGTCGACGGAGCTATGGTCGATTCTTTAAGTGGAGCGCGTTTTGAAACACGCAACCCGGCGGACGGGACTGTCATTGCCAGCATTACCAAGGGCGACGCGAAAGATATCGACCGCGCTGTAACTGCGGCGCGCAAAGCATTCGAATCCAATCAGTGGTCAGGTATTTCGCCGGATGCACGCGCGCGAATGATATGGAGATTCGCCGACCTTCTTGAAGCCAATATTGATGAACTGGTCGAGCTGGAAGTCCTGGACAACGGCATGCCACGTGGCTTTGCCCAGTGGGGAGTGAACGCTTCGGCAGCTTGGCTGCGGCACTTTGCCGGGATGACTGCCCAGACAATGGGCCGCAATGCTTCGGCAGCCATGTCGGGTGACGGTGCCCGGTTCCACTCCTATACATCGCTTGAACCGGTCGGGGTCGTAGGCTTGATAATCCCGTGGAACGGCCCGATCGCAAGCCTCACGATCAAGGTGGCCCCTGCACTGGCCGCGGGCTGCACCTGCGTTGTCAAGCCGGCCGAAGATACGCCGCTAACCGCGCTTCGCATGGGTGAACTGGCGCTGGAAGCGGGGATACCCGCAGGCGTGCTCAATATCGTAACCGGGTACGGCGATGCGGGTGCTGCGCTTGTCGCTCATCCCGACGTCAACAAGATATCGTTCACCGGCTCGACCGAAACGGGCAAGGCAGTGCTCCGCTCCGCCGCAGACAGCGTCAAGCGCGTGACCCTGGAACTGGGCGGCAAATCCCCTTGCATTGTGTTTGACGACGCAGCGATGGACAGAGCTATTCCGGGCGCTGCCATGGCGATCTTTGCAAACACGGGGCAGATATGTTTCGCAGGTTCGCGCCTCTATGTGCAGCGCTCTTCATTCGATCAGGTTGTCGAAGGGGTTGCCGAAATGGCAAAGGGACTGAAGATCGGTCACGGCCTTCAGGACGACAGCATGCTGGGGCCGCTTATCTCCGAAAAGCAGCGGCAGCGCGTGAGTGATTTCATCACCTTGGGCAGCGCCGAAGGTGGGCAGCTTGTTGCTGGTGGCAAGCCGGTAAGCGGCGACGGATTTTTTATCGAACCGACGATATTCACCGATCTGTCACAAGACGCACGGATTAGCCGGGAAGAGATTTTCGGACCGGTAGTCGTCGCCACGCCCTTTGATGATTTTGAAGAAGTCGCCCATCTGGCCAACGATACCAATTACGGATTGGGCGCAGGCATTTTTACATCGAGCGTGGACAAGGCGCACCTGCTCGCCAGGCGGCTGCAGGCCGGGAATGTCTGGGTTAATTGTTACGGTGTGACGCATCCTTCAATGCCGTTCGGCGGCTTCAAGGAATCGGGACTGGGCCGGGAAATGGCCGAAGAGGGCTTCAGGGCATTCCAGGAAACCAAATCGGTCTATATCGCCTTGGGGGAGCAATAAGGATGCGGCATCAAGTCCTCCCGTTCATGGCCCCGCTCATTGCTCTTTCCATGATGGTAAGCGCGTGCGGGCAATCTGCCTCTGATAATAGCCCCTCCGGCGATAGTGCGACGGCGGCAAATGACCCCGCTGGCTGGTCATCGATTGGCGGATCTTCGGACGAACAGCATTATTCGAAAATGGATAGCATCAACACCGCGAATGTCGGGGAATTGGGGCTGGCATGGTCGCTGGATCTCGATACCTTTCGCGGGCAGGAAGCAACGCCTTTCGTTATCGGCGATACCATCTATTCCACGACGGCGTGGAGCAAAGTCATCGCGGTGGATGCTGTCAGCGGCAAGCTGAAATGGCAATATGATCCCGAGGTACCGGGGCCGACCGCCTATAAAGCATGCTGCGATGTGGTGAACAGAGGCGCGGCTTATTATGACGGAAAGATATATTCCGCGACGCTGGACGGGCGGCTGATTGCGCTGGATGCGGAAACGGGCAAACTTGTCTGGAGCGTAGATACAATCGGACCGGATACGGAAGGCAGCTATACTATTACCGGTGCACCGCGCATCGCCAAAGGTAAGGTCATTATCGGTAATGGCGGAGCCGATTACGGTGTGCGCGGCTATGTCACTGCTTATGATGCAGCGACCGGCAAACAGGCATGGCGCTTTTACACTGTACCGGGCAATCCCGCCAAAGGGCCGGACGGTGCGGCATCGGACGATGTTCTAAAAGCCAAGGCGCAGGAAACATGGTTCGGCAATTACTGGAAATATGGCGGCGGCGGCACAGTCTGGGATGCGATCGTCTATGACGAAGAACTGGACCAGCTTTACCTCGGTGTTGGAAATGGTTCCCCATGGAATCACCGCATCAGGTCAGATGGCAAGGGCGACAACCTCTTCCTTTCGTCGATTGTGGCACTTGATCCCGATACAGGAAAATATCTCTGGCATTATCAGGAAACACCGGGTGAAAGCTGGGACTTTACCGCGACGCAACCGATCATTCTTGCTGACCTGACAATCGACGGGACCGACCGCAAGATATTGATGCAAGCCCCGAAGAACGGCTTTTTCTACGTCATTGACCGCAAGACGGGAAAGCTGATTTCAGCGAAAAATTTCGTGCCGACAAGCTGGGCGACATCCATCGACATGACAACGGGGCGGCCCGTGGAAACAGCCAATGCCCGTTACCAGAACCCCGAAGTCATGCTGCCCGGTGGGCCGGGTGCGCATAATTGGCAGCCAATGGCCTATAGCCAGCAAACCGGGCTTGTTTATATCCCCGCCCAATTCATTCCGTTTCTTTATGTCGGCGTTTCCGATTTCAAGTTTGAACCCGGCCGCTGGAACCCCGGAGTCGATTTGGAGGCCGCGCCTCCGCCTTCGACCGATGCAGAGATCAAGGCAGCGCGCGATAGCCTGAAAGGCGCGTTGATCGCATGGAATCCGGTGACACAAAAGGCTGAATGGACCGTGACGCACAAACAGCCCGTCAATGGCGGCGTGCTGGCGACTGCGGGTGGGCTGGTTTTTCAGGCGACCGCTGCAGGTGACTTTTTTGCCTATGATGCGGCGACCGGCAAACAATTATGGCAATATGACATACAGAACGGCGCTGTGGCCGCACCCATGACATATAAAATTGGATCGACCCAATATGTCGCGTTGATGGTGGGATATGGCGGCGCAATGGCGCTGGCACTGCCAAGTTTTGAACAGCCGAAGTCGCAACTTCCGGGCAGGTTGCTTGTGTTCAAGCTAGGTGGGGACGTCAAACTTGCACCACCAGCCGAAGCATTGGCGCTCGCTGTGACTGATGAAAAGCTGTCTGAGCAAGCGGTCTCACGGGGGGCAAAGCTTTATGCTGCCAATTGCTCTTCCTGCCACGCAGCGGGCACGATGTCGGCCGGCGTTGTGGCGGATCTGCGACGTAGCAGCATAATGACCGACCCCAATTCATGGAGCGCCGTGGTGATAGATGGAGCGCTGTCCGATACCGGCATGATCTCTTTTAAGGACAAGCTAACTGCCACCCAAGCGGAAGATATCCGTGTCTATGTGCAAGCGCAGGCACGCAAGCAGGCTGAACGGGAAAGGAAGAGCAAGTGATGCCTTTGATATCCTGCCTTTCGATAGCAAGGCCCCATTTGCCCCAGTTGCGCCGCTTGCCATCCACCATGCGTCAGGAAATGCCTGAAACACGGTGTTTTCAAGAAATACTCTGGATCAATTAATTTCAAGAAATTCGTATTTGTCACTATATTACAATAACATAGGGAGAGAATAATGTATAAGTTCAAAAATGGTTTGGTGTCATGGCGGTCCATATTGGCCGCCTCAACAGGTCTTACGGCTTTAATGGTGCAGCCTGCATATGCGCAGGATGCGGCGGACGAGCCAGTTCAGCTGGCGGCAAACGACGCCTATAGCGGGGACATTATTGTTACAGCACGGCAACGCAAAGAGAGCCTGCTATCCGCCCCTGTTGCAGTCAGTGCAATCGGCGGCGAGCAACTGGACAAACTCGCCGTAACCGATTCACGTGACTTGGCAAAGCTGGCCCCTTCCCTGTCAATTAGTCAGGCAACTAGTGGCGCCGGGGGTGTTATTTCGCTGCGCGGTATCGGAACCTCTCCCAGTAATGCGGGATTTGACCAGGCCGTCTCCGTCAATGTCGATGGTGTGCAAACGGGTCGCGCCCGTATTATCACCCTCGGTCTTCTCGATCTTGAGCAGGTCGAGGTGATGAAGGGTCCGCAAGCATTGTTCTTCGGAAAGAACAGCCCTGCGGGCGTCATTAGCATGACTTCAGCATCGCCAACCGATGAGTTGAGCGGCCATGTGCGCGTAGGCTATGAATTTGAAGCCGATGAAAAGATCGTCGAAGGGGTCATATCTGGTCCGCTGACGGAATCGCTGGGTGCCCGCGTTGCGCTGCGCTACCGCGATATGAAGGGCTGGCTGAACAACACGGCCGGGCAGTTGACATCCTCACCTTTCGCAGGTCCGACCAATTTGCCGCAGGCACCGAAAAGCAGCAGGCCGGGTGAAGATGAATTTCTTGGCCGCGTGACTCTGGCCTTCAATCCTGTCGGCAGTGATTTCGATGCAACGCTGAAAATTGCAGGTATGAGCTATCACAACGATGGCCCTTCTGCCGGGCAGCAGCTTTACGATTGCGGCGCCTTCACGACGCCTGTCGTCGTCTATTCAGGCTTCCCGTCACCCGCAGTGGACCCGTTCGGCGATTGTAAGTTCGACAAGAACTATTCCAATGGCGCTTTGCCAGATGGATATGCCGACAACTGGCCTTCGGCGAAGCAAAATCCTTACAGCACCACCAAGATGCTGCTGGGTAGCCTTCAGGCGAATTACCAGTTTGGTGATGTGACACTTACGTCGGTTTCGGGCTATTATAAAAGTGACGCCAAATATTTCGATAACTATGACGCAACAGTCTACATGGCGTATGATTCAGCCGAAACGGAAAAATATGAATCATTGAGCCAGGAATTCCGGTTGGCTTCGGATTTTGACTCGCCGGTCAATTTCATGCTTGGCGCCTATTATCAGCATACCGATCTGGAGTTTATCAACACGGTTCTGATCGCGCCGCTGCCCGTCGATCCGGCAACTGGTAAATATCATACCTGGGAAAAGCCGGGCCAGACCACAGGCAATACCTATTCTGTGTTCGGCCAGCTGATGTGGGACATCACGCCCGAACTCGAACTGTCGGGCGGGGTGAGATATACCCATGAAACGAAGGATTCGACACTGGTTAATAGCTATGTCCATCCTCCACTTTCAGGCGTTGTTCTGGCACCGGAAGGCAAAGTCTTTGCCGACAAGTTCAAGGATAGCAACTACTCGCCGGAAGCCACGCTGACTTGGCGACCAACGTCCGACCTGACCGCCTATGTAGCTTATAAAACAGGCTATAAATCGGGTGGTTTCGGGATCAGCACCAATTTGATCCCGGCGGATATTACGGTCGAATCAATTCGCTTCGGATCGGAAAAGATCAAGGGCTTCGAAGGCGGTATCAAGGCCCGTGCCCTTGATGGCATGGCGACCATTACCAGCAGTATCTACTCCTACAAATACTCGAACCTTCAGGTGAACTCTTTTGATGCGGCAACAACCAGCTTCAAAATCACCAACGCGGCTTCGGCGCGGGTCAAAGGGGTGGAAGTAGAGTTGAACCTGCGTCCGTCTAGCTGGCTGACGGTATTCGGTGGTGTCTCCTACAACAAGGCGCGCTATCTGGATTATATTGCGGGCTGCTGGAGCGGACAGGTTGCGGCGACAGGATGTAACGTGCCAAACGGCGATGGTACATTCTCGCAAGACCTCTCAGGCAAACCGCTTACACGCGCACCTGACTGGACCGCAAATGCCGGCTTCGATGCGACATTCCCGATCGGCGCTGATTTCCAGTTCGGCTTATCGGGTAGCGCAAAGATAAGCGATGACTATCTGGGGATCGACAACGGCAATCCGTCCGGTGTGCAGGACTCCTATGTGCTTTACGATGCAAGCGTGCGGGTCGGACCGATGGACGAGTCATGGGAACTGGCTTTGATTGGCCGCAACCTGACTGACGAAATCACCACCGGTTACATCGCGGAAAAACCGGGTGCTCCGGTAACACCGGGAACCACCGGCCAGTTAATGGCCCTGCCCAACAGAGGGCTGCAGGTTCTAATGCAGGCCACGATGCGTTTTTAATATGGATGGCGCGGCGAGGGAGGTAACTCCCGCGCCGCGCCTATCAATAATCGAGAGTAGTTTATGACACAAACAAGCGCTGTCCCTGTCATTATCGGGGTAGGACAAATCCTGGGTAACAGCGATCGTGACGGAAAGTCTTGGGAGGTCGCCGACCTGATACAGGACTCCTTGTTATGTGCAGATCAGGATGCCGGTGGTAACTGGCTTGATAAAATAGAATTTCTGGGCGTCGAGAACCAGACCAGCAGCGATGTCGCTCCCTGGCCGCAAAGCGATGGGTTTATGGACCACTTGCTGGCCCATCTCGAAATTGCGCCTGCACAGACCATGTTGACCGATGAACCAAGCGGAGACGGCCCGGTTGCCTTGCTCAACCATCTGGCCAATCTGATCGCAGCGGGCGAAGTAGAGATCGGTGCCATTGTCGGCGGAGAAGCCCTGCGAACCGCAGCGCGGCGCAGCCCCGAACAGCTTGCAGCGCAGTCCAATGCCATGCGCGAGCTGATGGAAGAGTCGGTCAGCCCGTTTCTGCGTCAATATGGACTGGTTACGCCAACCGATGTCTATCCGCTTTATGAAACCGCGACGCGCGCGCACTGGGGGCAGAGCCTGGCTGAAGCACAGGACGAAACCGCAACCTTGTGGGCAGCATTTTCCGAGGCCGCAGTGGCCAATCCGGGGGCGTGGATCCAGGAAGAATATAGTGCGGACATGATCAGGACGGTCAATGACCGCAACCGCATGATCACATTTCCTTACACCAAGCTGATGGTGGCCAATAATTCGGTCAACATGGGTGCGGCGGTCATCGTGACCAATCTGGACAAGGCACTGGCAATGGGCGTTCCGCAAGATCAAATGGTCTTTGTAGGGGCTGGAGCTGCCGCGCATGAAAGCGAGGATTTCCTTGCCCGCGACAGCTATACCGCATCGCCCGCAATGCAGGTGTCAATTTCCACGGCGCTAGAGCTCAATAATCTTGGCGCTGACGATCTCGATTTCGTTGAATTATATAGCTGTTTTCCATGTGTCGTGAAAATGGCGCGGCGCGTGCTCGACTGGCCGCTTGAACGTTCACCCAGCGTCTATGGCGGGCTTACCTTTGGCGGCGGTCCGATCGGCAATTGCATGATGCATGCCATCGTCGTGATGACACAGAAATTGCGCAAAGAGGGCCGCAATGGCCTGATCTTTGCCAATGGCGGGTTTGCCACACATAATCATTCCATCATATTGACCCGCGAAAAACCGGATCAACCCCGCTTCCCGCAGGATTTCAACTATCAGGCCGAGGCAGACCGGCTGCGCGGACCGCGCCCGGACCTTGACGAAAGCTACACCGGGCCGGGGATGATCGAGGCGTATAGCGTACCATATGGCCGCGATGGCAAGCCCGTTTTCGGCACGATTGTCGCACGCTCGCCATATGGAAAACGCTTTGTGAGCCGGGTTGCCGGTGACGACCTTAACGGTCTTTCATTCCTGACCTCTGGCCAAAATGAGCCGGTTGGCACACATGGCTATGCCGAAACCGCTGCCGATGGTCTCAGCTATTGGCAGGGACCGTAGCAGGCCGCATGATCAGAATTATCAAAGCGGCGCATGAAAATGGCCGCTGTCACAAACGAAAGTGAGGAAAGAAGCATGGAACCGATAAAAAGTCTTTTGGGAGCGGAATTCCCCCTATTTGCGTTCAGCCATTGCCGCGATGTGGTGGCCGCTGTCACCAATGCCGGTGGCTTCGGGGTGCTTGGCGGTAGCAGCTTCACGCCTGAAACGCTGGAAGAAGAGCTGAAATGGATTGACGCCCATGTCGGCGGAAAGCCTTACGGCGTCGACATTCTGGTCCCTGAAAACCAGTCATTCTCTGGCGACATGAGCGTCGAGAAGCTGCTCGACCAGATTCCCGGAAAGCATGTCGATTTTGCGGTTGATCTGCTACGCGATCACGGCATTTCGGTCGGCAAAAACGATGTTGTTGATGAAGTTCCGCCCGTGACCCTGCCCGAAATGGGTGAGGCGTTGATGGATGTTGCCTTCCGCCACCCGATCAGCCTTATCGTCAATGCGCTAGGTATCGCACCGCCATCTATGATCGAGCGGGCGCGCAAGCATGGCATCCCTGTCGGGGCGCTTGTCGGAGCGAAGGAACACGCCATTCGTCAGGTCAATGCAGGCGTTGATTTGCTCGTCGCACAAGGCAGTGAGGCAGGCGGACATTGCGGCGAAGTATCTACGCTCGTCCTTGTCCCGGAAGTTATTCAGGCGGTAAAAGCCGTTCGTGAAGTTCCCGTGCTTGCTGCGGGCGGAATCATGAACGGGGCTCAAATGGCCGGATGCATGGCCATGGGCGCAGCGGGTGTCTGGACCGGTTCGGTCTGGCTGGCCACTACTGAAGCAGAAACCACCGAAACATTTAAGGACAAGATGATCCATGCCCGTTCGCGCGACACCATCCGGTCGAAAACGCGCACCGGTAAACCAAGCCGCCAGTTAAAGTCGCAGTGGCATGACGCATGGGACGGACCGGATAGCCCCGGCGCCCTGCCCATGCCGTTAATGGCGATGATCTCCATGCCTTCTTTCGATCGCATCGACCGCGCGGCAGATGGCGGCAACGAACAAGCCAAGGAGCTTGTAAGCTATTGGGTCGGACAGGGTGTGGGCCTGATCGACGCTATCCGCTCGGCAACCGCAGTGGTTCAGGAGTTCAAGGAAGACTTCGCCGATTCTGTCGAAAATCTCATGAAGACAATCGAGAGTTAGGAACGCGGCTATGGCAACAATTACTCAAGACACGCAAGGTCAGGATGGCACAGATGTTCATCCGCTAAACGGCCTGTTCGCCCCGCGCACCATCGCGTTGGTCGGGGCCAGCGAAAAATCCACGTGGACCCATTTCATCCTTCAAAATCTCCGTGATTTTGAATTTTCCGGAAGGACCTATGCCGTCAATCGCGGTGGTGTCGATGTTGGCGGACTTAAGGGGTTTCGCTCTTGCCGGGATATTGGTGAGCCGGTAGATGTTGCCTTCATATTCGTCCCGCAATCTGCAATGCTTGATGCACTGGACGATGTCGCCGCAGCCGGAATCCGCAATGTTGCTATCCTGACATCCGGCTATGCCGAAATTGGTGAAGAGGGTGCCGAGCTTCAACGCGAACTTGTCGCGAAAGCAGAGGAGCACGGGCTGGTCATGTGGGGGCCGAACTCACTGGGCTTCAACAATGTCGGCGCAAGGACAACCGTCTCCTCGATCCCCGCTGTCTTGCCATTGCTGCCTCCGCAAATCGCGATCATTTCCCAGAGCGGTGCCACCGCCAGTGAACTGAACGAATTCGCCCATAGCCAGAATATCGGAACCAGCTTTGTCGCGGCGACAGGCAACGAAGCGCAGTTAAGTCTTGCCGACGTGCTCGATTATCTCATCGACCATGAACCGACCAAGGCAATCGCGTTATTCGCCGAATCCATCCGTGAACCCGAGAAATTTGCAAAGGCCGCGCAAAGGGCAATTGCCAATAAAAAGCCTATCGTCATCCTAAAGATAGGGCGCAGCGAACTCGCAACCGAAGTTGCAAAGGCGCATACCGGCTCGCTTGCAGGGAACGACGCTGTTTTTGATGCTGTATGTGACCGCCTGGGCGTGATCCGGGTCCATTCGACGGAAGACCTGATTATCACAGCGGGCTTGCTCGCCGCGACCGGGCCGCTGCCTGCCCCCGGACTAGGCTTTATCTCTATTTCCGGCGGGGCCTGTACCCTGGTCGCCGACGCTGCAGAAGAAGCGAATGTCTCGCTACCCGCGTTCCCGGATAAAACGGCTGCGGAATTGACCGAACTTTCGGCCAGCTTTGCATCGGTTATGAATCCACTGGACGTGACCGGCGCGGCGATTGGCAATCCGGAAATGCTCGAAAAGCTGATTACGGTTGCCGCCTCTGCTCCCGAAATCGGGCTGGTTGGTGTCAATATCGGTATTCCGACTGTTGAAGGTGCGATTTCGCTTCCTGCCGGTTTAGCGGCGATTGGCCGGGCAGCTCAGCAATCCGAAAAACCGACTGTCATGATCCTGACAACCTCCAAGACGTTGACCGACGTAACCCGCAGCGCAATCGCGGAACACGGCCTCCCGCCTATCGTGAGCGGTATTGATGCGGCGCTACGGGCGGCGGGGAAAGCCGCTTGGTGGTCACGAAAAGCCGAAAAGCTGGCAAAGGGAAATATATTCCAGATCGCCAGTAGCTCTGAAAAGACAGAGCGCCCCGCTCTTGCCACTGACCTCACCACCGAGCGCGCCGTTCTGGACTATCTCAGCTCGCACTCGGTTCCCGTGATACCTGCCGTTATCGTTCACTCACGCGATGAAGCGGCGGCAGCGGGATTGTCCGGAAAACTGGCCATGAAGGTGCTTTCTCCCGATATTTTGCACAAGACCGAAGTCGGCGGCGTCCGGCTGAACGTCGCACCGGAAGACGCGGGCGACGAGTATGACAGCATTATGCAGGCGGTTTCCAAAGCTGCTCCGCAAGCGCAGATTGACGGGGTGATCCTCTCGCCAATGCGTGAAGGGGGAATTGAACTGCTGGTCGGTATTACCCGCGATGCCACCTGGGGCCTTACCCTGACCCTTGGGTTTGGCGGCGTGTTGGTTGAATTGCTGGCCGATGTTGCGATTTGCACCCTGCCCTGCACCCGGTCTGACATAGTGGAAATGCTGGGCACGTTAAAAGGCGCAAAGCTTCTGGATGGATTCCGCGGGGCTGAGGCATCCGATCTGGACAAGATTGCGGATGCTGTGGTGAAAATCGCCGATGAGGCGCTGGCGCTTGGTTCCGATCTGGAATCGCTTGAAATCAATCCGCTGCTGGTCCGGGGCACCGAGGTCGAGGCGCTCGACGGGCTGATCATGTGGAAAACAGATAAAAATGATGAGCGTTGACGAGCAGGTTCTGTCCGTGATGGTTGGCGTGCATGTCTCGCAGGAACCCATCACCGTCAGAAATGGTGCGAAACCGCGGATATCTGCCTGTTTGAAAGCACCCGGTTGAACTGAAAAGACGGTCAGGTAAGCCTTGAACAAAATGTATAACAAGATATACTAATTGGAAAGATACAGCCTGATTCGAAACAGGCCCAGAGGAGGAAATGTGCGATGGTCCATGCGACTGATGAAATACCGGTCTATGATGTTCTAATCATTGGTGCGGGGTTCGCGGGTCTCCATTCGCTCCACAGGGTGCGCAGTGATGGTTTCAACGCGATAGTAATCGAAGCGGCCCCCGATGTCGGAGGCGCATGGTATTGGAACCGCTATCCCGGCGCACGGTGCGATGTCGAAAGCCTGGTCTACAGCTATTCATTCTCGCCTATCCTTGATGCAGAGTGGAAATGGTCTGAACGCTATTCCGCCCGCGACGAGATCTGCGAATATCTGCGATTTGCTGCCGATCGTCTCGACCTGCGCAAAGACATCCGGTTCAATTCCCGGATCAAGAGCGCAATTTATGACAAGCAAGCACGCCTGTGGGAATTCGAAACTGAAGACGGTGACCGCTATAAAGCACGCCATTTCATTTCCGCCGCCGGGCCAATCACAACACCGATCTACCCGGATATTCCCGGCATCAAATCCTTCAAAGGGACGTTGATTCACACCGCCCGCTGGCCACAGGAAGAGCCAGATTTTTCAGGAAAACGCGTTGGCATCATCGGCACCGGCTCGTCTGCGGTTCAGGCAATTCCGATCATTGCCGAGCAATGTGAACACCTCACCGTATTCATCCGGACTGCCAATTTTTATTCACCGGCATGCAACCGCCCTCTGACCGACGCTGATTATGAATGGTGGGAAGAAAACCGGGAACTTACGCGCGAACGTATGCGCGAATGCATCCGCTGGGGCGGCGGTGACATCATGCTGCCAGACGAGGTCAATGATACAGCGCTTCAAAAGGCATCCGACTTCTCACCCGAACGGCGTGCAGAGATCTACGAGACACGTTACGCCAATGGCGGCGGGGTTGTCGGCTGGGCATTTGGTGACGCGATGGTTGACCCCGAAGTCAATCAGGAAGCCGGTGATTTTCTCCGTTCGAAAATCGCTACCGTAGTTGAAGACCCCGACACAGTGGAAAAGCTAACTCCTCGCGGATTTGCTTATGGTACCAAGCGTTGCACCGTAGGTACTGATTATTATGAGGCTTATAACCGCGAAAATGTCGATTTGGTCGATGTGAAATCCAATCCGATTGAGTATGTGGAAGATAGTTTTGTCGTCGTCGGTGGGGAAAAGATCGAGCTGGATTACCTGATCTGTGCCTCCGGTTTCGACGCACTGACGGGCGCTTTGACTGGCATGGAAGTGCGCGGTGAAGATGGGCAATTGCTCAAGGACGTCTGGCAGGACGGACCCAAAACCGAACTTGGTATCAGCGTCCATGGGTTCCCGAACCTATACATGGTCGGCGGTCCGGGTAGCCCGTCTGTGCTGACCAATGTTGTGATGACCAACGAGATTCAAGTGGACTGGATTGGCGATCTCATCAAATATGTCGAGGATAATGACTTCACTCGCTGCGAGGCGAAGCAAGAGGCGCAGGAACAATGGACCGACACGGTCAATTCCCTGGTCGAGGACAATCTTTGGGGGACATCGAACAGCTGGTATGTTGGGGCGAACGTTCCTGGAAAACCACGCGTGATCCTTGCCTATGTGGGCGGCGTAAAGTCGTATCGCGAACATTGCGATCAGGAAAGCCAGAATGGCTATCCCGGCTTTGCGCTCAGCTAGGCTGGCTCACCATTAGTCTGTGATTTATGTATCCAGGGCATTTCATAGCACTTGGGCGGCTAGGCTATGGCCTGCTGCATCTCCCGCAAAGTGGCAACAAGATCATCTGGCGGGTTCTCAACATAGCCTGCAATGAATGCGAGAACCCCGACTTTAAGAGAGATATGGATTCTCTGTTCCGGGATACGGCCGCTCAAGCAATTGTCGATGATCGAATATTCAATATTCGCAATTTGCGACTTGAGAAACTCTAATTGATTATTGCTAATCTGCTGAGGCTGTGCAGCCACAAGGTCGTCAAGATAAGGCACGACGTGCGAGATCGCTATGTCACTCAATATCTTATGGATACCGGGGTCAAGGTTGGTCGAGAAAAAGACAGGGGCGAGTTCTCTGGAATAGGCCCGCTTTTGCAGAATGATATCCTCAAGACGGTCAAACCGGTCCAATACTTCCGCAAGAGTCTGCGGCCCCTTATCCACACCGTTTTGAGAAATGCTCGTGTAGAAAAAATCCTTGATTGCACTCCCGATCATCGCTTCGCGGTTCTCGAAATACAAATAGAGCGTTCGCAATGCTACATTAGCTCTCTTGCTGACGTCACGAATGGTAGCGGCTCCAATCCCCCCCTCCTCAATCAATTCGAGGGTGGCCGAGATGATCCGCGCCTGACGCTCGCGCATCGCTTTCGTATTATATTTTCGCCGTTTAGGAGCAGTGTTATCGTTGCTCTCGGTTTCGCTTTCGATCTTCACGTTCTCGTCATCCGTTTCGCTTCGCTCGTTCATCCGTATCTGGAAGGGGCGGGGAACCAACATCTTATTCAGCGTAGGACCGCAATGAAGTAGCCGCAAGCCTTGACAAGGACTATAAGAGCATATTCAATAGTGTATCAAGATATAACAAAATTAAAGTGCAGCGCGGGCTATATTGAAATCTTCTGATGCCACGCCAGAATGGGGGAGAGAGAATATGAAAAGAAGCATAGACAGACCGCTTGCCTTGATCACAGGCGGTTGCGGCGGCATAGGCATGGCATGTGCTCGCGAATTCGGTCGATCGCATGATCTTCTGCTTGCGGACATGTCGGCCGATCGCCTTGCAGAATTTGAAAGGCAATTACGGGACGAAGGCTATATTATCGTCGGCAGCGTTGCGGGTGATCTCACGGACAATTCGGTGATTGGGTCACTAATGGATCGCATAAAGGCACACGGATCACTCAAAGTTTTAATTCACACCGCCGGTATATCGTCCGCTCTTGCCGACTGGCGCACAATCCTGAAGACAAATGTTCTGTCTACGCGAAGAATGCTCGACGCAATTGAACCGCATGTCACCATGGGGATGGTCGCCGTAGTTCTGGCGTCAATAGCAGGCCATCTTGCCCCTGCAGATGCCGAGGTAGATGCCATTCTTGATACGGCTACCACTGATGATTTCTTGGACAGCATGGAAAGCCATCTCACGCGGTTGGCCGCAATGACTGCCGGAAACGGGACATCCTTCAGCTATTCCGGCTTGAGTGGGCCTGCCTATGGTGTTTCGAAAAGAGCCACCATTCGGATGGCGGTAAAGCGCTCGATTGGCTGGGCCGAAAAAGGGGCGCGAATTGTCTCCATCTCTCCGGGGCTTATCTGGACACCAATGGGGCGCTTCGAAGTCGACCATGGCGAAGCAGCTGCCGAGGTTTTGGCACAAACACCTCTAAAAAGATGGGGGACAGCCATGGACATCGCCCAAGCCGCGCGCTTCCTTACCTCTGACATGGCCTCTTTCATCACAGGGACCGACCTACGCATTGACGGAGGAATGGTTCCTGTCCGGATGGACGACAAGTACTGATCATATACTCGCTGTCATTCTTACACGATTAACAGCGAGGATCAGATTATGTTTACAAACCCAGGCTTTCCTCATTAAGGCATAGCCAGCTGCGCGATGGTACCGTCTAAAAAGACGTCTCCCTAGGTCCGACAAGCGGAAGCAGCGTGCGCAATCTCGGTTCTCGCAGGTAGAGGCCGCCCCACAGCATCAGTCCAAGATAGACTCCGAATAGCACATGGGAGATAAGCGGGCTTTCGACACGCAACTGTGCGGCAACCGCGCCGCCAAGATAACCGGTTGCACCAAGGGCGCCCAGCACCGAAGTGCGCGGTATCGCATAGAGACCGGTGAGAATTAGGAGAATGAAACCTATGGCGCGGACCTGATGTGCCGGATAACCGAGGGCGACTGTGGCCGAAACCGAAACGTCGGCACCCGTCATTTTCATGCCGGCGTCCAGCAGAAAGAATGCGATCACGAGACCTGATAGCACCCAGCCTATGCGAATGAGCCATGTTCCCGGGAGAGCTAGTGCGAGTCCAGCCCTTGATTTGCTGACTTCACTCATGCCGTGCGACGGGCAGAAGCTTTCGGTGCACTTACCCAACCTTTTTGCTTGAATACCGCCCAAATGGCCATGGCGTAGCCATGACCAAGATCAAAATCCTCCTTGAGCCAGGCTTTGAGCTGCGTTGCTGTCAGTTCCGGTCCGAGCAGACCTTTCTCCTGCGCCAGCGCATGGAAATCTTCGGGCCGCTTTCCGGTCTTTTTTTCGATATTGTCAAGATAGGCCTGAAACGACATGATGCAGCTCCCCACTTTGAATATAGGAATATATATCGAATATGAAATCTGATCGCAAGCGTAACTATAAATCCCCGCTGCGCAAGAACGCCGCTGAAGACACACGGGCGCGCATTCTCAAGAGTGCAAAGACACTTTTTTCCCAGCGTGGCATCGACAAGGCGACTATTGGGGCAATTGCACAGGCAGCCGGAGTTGCGGTGTCGACCGTCTACGCGCTGTTCAAGGGGAAGGAAGGTATACTTGCTGCGCTAATGGAGTCGGCACTGTTCGGCGAACAGTTTGCGGCTGCCATGAAGCTCTTGGAGGGGGATGACGATCCGGTGCGCTCCATAGCGCTCACTGCCCACGTGTCGCGGGCCATTTATGACGGCGAACGAAGCGAAATCGGTATAATCCGCGGAGCGTCAGCTTTTTCCGCTGCGCTGCGAAAGGAGGAACAACGTTTCGAGACGCTTCGCCTCTCTATGCAGGAGGAGCGCATCAATCGTTTGTTCGCATCCGGGCGGCAGCGTGAAAATGTGACCCAGGAAGAGGCGCAACATATTCTCTGGATGTATACGAGTCGAGATGTCTGGCGCATGCTGGTTGAGGAAGGAGGCTGGACGCCGGATCGCTATCAGGCGTGGCTTTCGGAAACACTGCTCACTGCCTTGACAAAAGAGACGTCGCAGCGATCGTGAGTAAGAGCAAAACCGGAATCGAAGATTCGTTTGAAACAAAAAAGCCGCCAACCCATTGGGCTAGCGGCATAATTTTGGTTGCGGGAGTAGGATTTGAACCTACGACCTTCAGGTTATGAGCCTGACGAGCTACCGGACTGCTCCATCCCGCGCTACCAGTGGGACTGTATTTCAACAATCACACAAAAATAAAAAAGCGGCCGGCCCATATAAGGGACAGGCCGCTTTTTGAAAAAGTGAATGGGTTATTTCCTCGTAACTACATCTTTATGCGCCTGCTGCAATGCCTGGCGACGACCTACTCTTCCGTGCCTTGAGACAAAGTACCATCGGCGCAGTCTGGTTTCACGGCCGAGTTCGAGATGGGATCGGGTGGGGCACAGACGCTATGGCCACCAAGCAATGAAGCAAGCGCATAAGCTGTAATTACGGGTCTTTTAATCGATATATCGTTGGTAAGATATGCATGATGTTTCATTCCATGCACATATTACCGTGGGCTGAGCTTATAATGTCCAGCATCTACGACAAGTTGAAATATTCCAACATTGTTGTTGATGGCGGGATTCTACAAGCGCGAATTGAGTAATTAGGACTGGTTAGCTTCATGCATTACTGCACTTCCACACCCAGCCTATCAACGTGGTGGTCTTCCACGACTCTATGATAACTTATCTTAAGGGAGGCTTCCCGCTTAGATGCTTTCAGCGGTTATCCCGTCCATACATAGCTACCCAGCAGCACGCCTGGCGGCATGACTGGTACACCAGAGGTATGTTCAACCCGGTCCTCTCGTACTAGGGTCAACTCCTTTCAATTATCGACGCCCACGGCAGATAGGGACCAAACTGTCTCGCGACGTTCTGAACCCAGCTCACGTACCACTTTAATTGGCGAACAGCCAAACCCTTGGGACCTGCTCCAGCCCCAGGATGTGATGAGCCGACATCGAGGTGCCAAAC
>NZ_DATCTC010000019.1:0-41223 GCF_036568145.1 Parasphingorhabdus sp.
CGCCCGCCATAGCGGTGTACTTCGCCCAGAGTATCGCTGCGCGACACGCTGTGCTGCCACCCGTCCCAGCTATCTTCGGTGCGCCATGCGAATCGCACGCCGGCGTCTTCGCCGAGCGGCACGTTCAGGTGGCCTTCGGAGTTGAGTGTTTTCTCAGTTCCGACCTCTATGGCCACGCTGCCATTCAGTTTGCCAAACTCGGGTTTGGCAGTAACAAAATTGACGAGACCGCCGGTGGTGTTGCGTCCGTAAAGCGTGCCCTGCGGACCTTTCAGAACCTCGACACGTTCAAGGTCATAGACCGGCCCGCTATTCATGAAGGGATAGGCGAGGGCAACCTCGTCCTGGTAGGTGCCTACTGTTGATGTTGCAGACAAGTTGATCGTATTGAAGCCGATGCCGCGTAAAGTGTAAATCGGGATGCCCTGATACCCTCGCGACACGTTCAGGCTGGGCGCGACAAGTTGCAGATCTTCGGTCGAGTTTACCTGCAGGTTATTGAGTTGATCTCCGGAGAATGCCTGGATTGCGAGCCCGACATCATCAATTGCCTCGGCCCGGCGGGTGGCGGTTACAATGATGACGTTATCACGTGGATTGGTATTCTCGGCCTCTTCATTAATGACTGTCTGAGCAAATGCCGGAAAACCATGTGCAATAGTGGCCAATCCTGCTCCAGACATCAGCATTCCGCGTACGACTTTTGTCAATGACATCTTCATCCTCCCTCCAAAAACATATTTTTATTGTTATCAACATTGATAATTATCATATCTGATAGCAAAGGCAAGTGCTATTGTTATGGGTCGCACAATCTGTTCTTGTGCGATACGATCAGGGATATCTAAGGGATATCGTAACAACTGGGGAAGATTGATGCAGGCCGCCACACGCGACGAGAAGAGAAACATTCGCGAAGTGCTTCTTGATGCAGCAAGCGCCTTAATGCGCGAGCTTGACACAATTGACATCGGAATTCTCGATATCGCTGCCCGGGCCGAGGTTAATCACGGCATGATCCGCTACTATTTTGGCAGCAAGGAAGGGATGCTGATGGCTCTGCTGGACCGTGATGTGCAGCACGCAATCCATCAGCTCGACAATTTATTTACCCTTGATGTCCCTCCAGTCGAACGGATGCGTATTCACCTTGCCGGGATTGTCGATACTTATTACCGGATTCCATATCTCAACCGCCTTATCCAGGCACTGGTACGTGACGCCACGACCGAACGCGTCCACCATATTGCAGAAGAATTGCTCAAGCCGATTGCCAATGCGCAACGAAGGATCATTGAAGAAGGGATCGAAGCGGGCAAATTTCGCAAGGTCGATCCTAAGCTTTTCTATTTCAACACAATCGGCGCGGCAGATGGCCTCTACTCCAATCGTTTTACACTTTCTGCCGTGTTCGGAGGGATGCCGGCAGCTGATGATGAATTGCATGAACGTTACAAGAAGCAGACAGTCGATACTCTTCTGTCCGGATTGCTCGCCTGAATTATCAGACTTGATAATTAACAAGGATTATGGCTAGTGATTGTTTATGGACCTGCAACTTGATGACCAGCAAAAGCTGTTAGCACAATCTCTGGAGCGCTTTCTTGAAAAACGACTCCCGTTCGAATCTCGCGTCAAACAGCGGGGAGAGGGCAGTTTTCTCGCATTCTGGAAGCAGATGACCGACGAACTCGGCTTTGCAGGGGCAGGGCTTGACGAAGATGTCGAAGGATTCGGCGGCGGTGCGGAGGCCGAAATGATCGTGGCTGGTGCGTTGGGCAAGGCCCTCGCAGTAACCCCCTATGTCGATTCTCTCGTTCTTTCTGCTTCCTTGCTCTTCGATCTGGGCGAATATGATCTCGTCCGCTTGATCGCAGGACAGGATGCACTGGTGGTCACCGCCATCGAAGAAGAGCAAACGCGCGGGAATATCGAACATATTCAGTGCGTGGCACAGCAGGCTGGAAGCGGCTGGAAACTGAACGGCAAAAAACTGGCGGTAAATTTCGCCGGGGATGCCGACATCATATTGATTCCGGCGCGCCTGCCTTCCGGCGAGTTAGCTCTGTTTTCCGTTCGTCAGGAGGAAATTGGAGGGGCGATCAAGCCGTTTCGTCTGATTGATGATACGCCATCCGCTGACTTGATCCTCGACGATCTGGAAATCTCTGCAAGCGCCTTGCTTGCACGAGGCAGCATGGTGTCCAGTGCTTTGCAAAAAGCTGTAAATCGCGCTCTCGCGGCGCTTTGTGCCGAAGGAGCGGCAGCGGCACAAGTCATGCTCGATGACACTGTCTCCTATGCTCGTGATCGTAAGCAGTTCGGCGTTCCGATTGGTTCCTTTCAGGCGCTGCAACACAGGATGGTCGACATGTTCCTGAAGGTGGAGGAACTCTCGGCGGCGTCGCTACTCGCCACGCTGAAAGTCGATGATGACGCTGCGGTTTCGGCAGCCAAGGCAATTTTGTCAGAAGGGCTGAGACTTGTTGGGCAAGAGGCGATCCAGCTTCACGGAGCGATGGGACTGACCGAAGAACTGCGTGTCGGCCACTATTTCAAACGAGCGATGGTGCTTGAGAACCGGCTGGGCAATACAGACTACCATGTTTCCCGTTACCAACAGTCTTCCTGAATCGATGTCTTGGCAGGAGGCAAAGCCTCAGAGCCCGAGCACATGCTTCGCTAGAATATTGCGCTGAATCTCGTTGGACCCGGCATAGATGGAGCCGGCTCTCTCGTTGAGATATCTCAGAGGGGCAACCGCTTGCCATGTTGTCCCCGAGACATATCCGTCCTCTGGCGCTGTGTAATCCGCAATTCCCGCCCCTGGGCGCGTTGGATGCGGCTGGAACACTGTCCCCGATGATCCGGACGCTTCCAGTGCAAGCTCGGTGAGATGCTGGGCCAGTTCTGTACCCATGATCTTCATGAGTGAAGACATTGCTCCAACACTCTCGCCTTTCCCGGCAGACGATAGCAATCGCAATTCCATCACCTCCAGTATGTCAACGCGCATTCTGGCTCGCGACAGTTTGTGCGCAAATATGGGATCATCGCTTAGCCTTCCATCGCCTTTCGGGATGCTAGTGGCCTGCTCTTCAATATCCGACACCCGGATCTTCAGACCAGCCGAATAGGCTGAACCGCCCCGTTCGAACTCAAGCAGATATTTAGCGACCCGCCATCCCGCGTCGACTTCGCCGATGACATTCGTGCGCGACACGCGAACATCCTCGAAGAATATCTGGCTTTGGACGGTTTCACCAGACAGCATCGTGATCGGATGAACGATGACGCCATCCTGGTCCATAGGCACCAGGATAAATGTTATTCCTTCTTGACGACGTTCGGTATTCTTGGTGCGAACAAGGCAGAATATCCAATTCGCCTCCTGTGCATGCGTAGTCCAAATCTTTGATCCATTGAGCAGAAAGTCTTCGCCATCGGGCACGGCGCTCATCTGCAATGCTGCCAGATCCGACCCCGCATTTGGTTCGGAATAGCCCTGGCAGAAAAAGACTTCCCCGGACAAAATCCGGGGCAGGAAAAAGTCCTGCTGTGCCGGTGTGCCAAAAGCTGCGATAACATGTGCCACCATATGGATTCCCATGGGCGACAATGAGGGCGCACGCGCTCTGGCCCGCTCACAGGCAAAAATATAGTGCTGGGCGGCAGTCCAGTCCTTTCCGCCATGTTCGATTGGCCAGTGTGGTGCCGCCAGGCCATTTCGATGCAGTTTTTCCTGCCAGGCCATTGAAGCCTCGTGGTCCGGATAGACACTTGTCGCATAGCGGTCTGCCTCGCGTATATCGTCAGTCAGTTCCTGTTCAAGGACCGCGCGGATCTCTTCGGCAAACGTCTTCTCTTCTTCCGACCATTCGAGGTTCATAATTTCATCCCGTTGCAACCTATTATCAAAACTGATAACAGTTCTTCCAGAAAGGTCAAATCCGGATGAACAAATACACCACAATTGCCACTTCCTCGACAGGCCCCCGTATCGATTTCAGCAAACCGGCTGGAGAGGAGGCCTTGTGCTCTCCGGATTCGGTTCAATGGCGGATTTTCAAAAACCCTGTTGCTCTAGCCATCGGCGGGGTTGCAGCCGTACTGATGGAATTTGCTGACGCCCGCATTCGCTCAGGTGTATGGGATCATTCGGTTTATCCAACCGATCCCATCGGGCGTTCGCAGCGTACCGGCATGATCGCTATGATTGGTGTTTACGGCCCAAAAAGCATAGCCCGGCAAGTCATTGGAGGTGTCAACCGGATGCACGCCAAGGTGTCCGGGAAAACCCCTTCAGGTGAGGCTTATACCGCCCTGGACCCGGAATTGCTCAACTGGGTTTTTGCCACCGCACAATATGGTTTCCTTACAGCCTATGATCGCTTCGTCCATCGGCTGGACGAAGCCGAAAAGCGACGTTTCTGGCAGGAATCTGGTCCCATTGCCGACCTTTATGGCGTTACCGAACTACCCGACTCGGAAGTCGAGTTTCTCGCAATGATGGAGAAACTGGCCCCGCGTTTCGAACCGCATCCGATCAATCTCGAATTCCTGGAAATTATTCAGTCTGGACGCGCCGCGCCATCGGTTCCGAAATTCCTGCATCGATCGTTGGCCCGGGCAGCTGTCGCTATCCTGCCTCCGGCGGTGCGTCAGAGCCTGCAACTTGGTGAAGAATGGGATCTGGGGCTGCGTGACACCCTTCTTGTCAAGGCCATGGCAAAGATTGCCGATCGGAAAGTGGACCGGGATTCACCCGCCTGGATGGCGGCTGAACGTCTCGGGCTTGCTGGAGATACCGCCTGGCGAAAAACTGTTGTTCCGAGCTGTTCGGACTAATTCTCATCTTGTCAAATTTAGTCAATTGAACCCAATCAAAGTCGCTTAATCGATGTCGAGAACGACCGCTTCATGGCCCGAAGAAAGTACGGCCCGCGCATCTTCATCTTCGACTATCAAAACACGCAAATAAAGTCTCTTTAGCCCGCACCGCTTGCAGAACATGCTTATGTCAGGCTTAAGCTCGTATAAGCGAATCTTAAGGTAGCAAGAGGAACAACTACGTATGACGAATATCGTACAGCTGGGGCCGTTCATGTTTGCTGCCGACCGTCTGTTCGCGGTAGCACTCCTGGTGATATTCACCTTGGCAGTGGGGAAAATTGGAGAGAAGACCGGTCGCGATGCGGCGAAAGCGGCCCTTTGGGCGCTGGTCGCGGGAATTCTGGCTGCCCGTTTCGCCTATATTGTGCTTCATCTGGAAGCCTATTCGCAGGACTGGTGGTTAGCTCTTGCCTTCTGGCAGGGCGGTTTCAGCGTCTGGGCAGGAATTGCAATCGCCGCCGTCGTTATGGTGATGATGCTGGGAATCAACCGGACCAGCGGCTTCTCCCTAGCAGTCATAGCGGCGCTCTCACTAGCATGGGCTGGCGGAAACGTCTTGCTCAGGTCTCCGCCGCAAGCGTTACCCGACATGCCAGTTCTGATCACGCTCGAAGGCGGTAAGATTGAACCTGAGAGCCTCAGGGGCAGACCTTTTGTCATAAATCTTTGGGCTACCTGGTGCCCGCCCTGTCGCCGCGAATTGCCGATGCTGGCAGACGTTGCCGCCAGTTCAGATGTTCCGATTCTACTGGTCAATCAGGCAGAGCCTGCCGAACAGGTTGAACGCTATCTCACAGAAGCAAATATCGCGTCGGACGCCATCGCGCTCGATCAGGACGGCGAACTTATGCGGATCCTTGAAGGAGGAGCGTTGCCCACCACCCTATTTATCGATGAACGAGGAGACATCGTGGCAACACATCTTGGTGAGATCTCACGCGCAGCTCTTCTCGATCAGATCTCCCAACTTGAAAAGAAATGATATGATGAAACATAAAGAAACCTTAGTGCTCGGCGCTGCTGCGCTTCTTGCAGGGGGAACATTGCTAGCAGCTCATTGTTCCTCCTCGTGATCGTCATCACCGATCCAAAGAGTATGACTGTCAATCCGGAGCTTGGTAATTGCAAGCAATGCCTCCTTTCTCGCCTGAACTTCCGAGCGAAATGCATCGTTGGTCATGCGTTCTACCAGCAACAGATCGGATAGATCAAATGTGCCCAGATCATGTCCGCGCCGCATCTTTGTCAAACCGTCAACCTGCGCCTTCATGGCTTCTCGGCTGCGCTTCCACGAACTCCAGGTTGCATTGGCGGAAGCAAAGCCCGTATCGGCCATCTCTTGAACATCGAACCGGACAGCACCTGCTTCGGCACTTACCGCCTGTGCTTCCCTTTCTGCGCGATCAGCCAGCGCGCTGCGATGGTTGCCACCAAGAGGGATGGAAGCGAGAAGACCAACTCCCTTTTCCATCCCGTCTCGCTCGCTGAATACCCGAAGGCCCAATGAAGGATCTGCAATCCGGTCACGCCGGGCCCGTTCTGCTAGCGCCTTTACCCGGGCAGCTTCTGCATCGGCTGCGGCAATTTCATGGCTGCGCGCGATAACCAGATCGCGCAGTGCGGCAAATCCGTCGGCTGGAACAATTGGAAGAGGTAGCTCAGGCGGCTCCACCGGCAGGGGCAGGCTTGGATATTGGGCAGCAAGACGCACGCGGGCGAGTTCTGCTTGGCCCTTGGATTGCTCGGCTTTCAGTCTTGCGGTTCCCAAAGCTGCTTCGGCCTGATCCACGTCGAGCTGAGCAGCATCGCGCATTTGCATTCGACGCTTCACCGATGCAAGCATCGCTTCGTAATTCTTGACCGCCTGAGCATCAACGCGGGCTTCTTCCGCATTTCCCAGCCAACCCCACCACAGTTCCGCCAACAAGGTTGCAGCTTGATGCTTCATATCTTCGGCGCGGTTTTCGGCAGAAATGAGGCCATATTCGCCCGCCTGCTTGTCCAGGCGTTTTTTGCCGGGAAGACGGAACGGTCGCATGACGGTCGCGTCAAATTCGTTGAACCGACCTTCATTATCTACGTCGCGTCGAGAATAGGAGCCTGATATGGTTACCTCATGGGGACCATATTTGAGGGCCCGGGCATCTGACCTGGCCGCCTCGACGCGCGCACGTGCCGCCATTACGCTGGGATGCTCGTCCAAAGCCGTTTGAACCGCCGCTTCATCAGGCAGTCCGGCGTCACTTTGTGCCGCGACGGCAATGGGGGCCGTAATCACCAGCCAGAACGAGATGGCGTATAGGGCATTCCTCATGATAGCTTCTCTTCGCTGAAGTTCCGAGTGTTGGCCTCTCGCTCGGACTTACTCTCACCGAAACGCTCGTATAGCATGGGCAGTAAAATTAGTGTGAGCATTGTCGCAGTCACAAGGCCACCGATCACAACGATCGCAAGCGGCTTCTGGATTTCCGATCCCGGGCCGGTCGCGAACAATAGCGGCACCAATCCAAATGCAGCTATGGTAGCAGTCATCAAGACCGGTCGAAGTCTGCGGGCGGCGCCGATCCGAACCGTCTCGGCCATTGACAGACCTTGTTCGCGGAGCTGTCGGAAATAGCTGACCATGACCAGACCATTGAGGACCGCGATGCCAAGCAGCGCGATAAAGCCGACGGAAGCGGGAACGGACAGATATTCACCAGAGACAGCCAATGCCACCATACCGCCTACTATCGCGAAGGGAATATTGACGAGAATGAGGGTCGCCGCGCGGAATGAGTTCAGAGTTGCATAAAGAACGATAAAAATAAGAATAAGAGATATCGGAAGCACAATCATCAGCCGCGCCGACGCACGCTGCTGGTTTTCAAACTGTCCGCCCCAGACGATGCGGTATCCGGAAGGCAGTTTCACATTTGTGCCAATATCGGCTTTGGCTTCTTCAACATAACCAACCAGATCGCGCCCGGAAACAAAGGCCTGAACCATGGCAAAGCGCGATCCATTTTCATGTTCGAGTTTGACCGGTCCGGCAATTTGATTGACGGTAGCGATATCGCTGACACGTACCAATTGACCGGTGGGTGATCGATAGAGTTGGTCGGTAAAGCTTTGCGGGCTCATGCCCCGACTGCCTTCGCCTTTTATCACGATTGGTATACGTCGGTTGCCATCGGCAACGACGCCGGAGTGCACACCTTCAACTTGGGCGCGCATCATATCCTGCATCATGTCAACGGGCATGCCGCTGCGGCCAGCCTCCATCCGGTCAATATCGAGCTGCAGATAGTCAACTGTGTCATTGGCTACCGTCATCGCTTCGGTCGTGCCTTCTATTTTTTGCAAGCGGGCCTGAATATCGCCAGCAATTTTGGAAAGCTCGTCCAGATCGGGACCAAATAGTTTGATCACAAGATCACCGCGCGCACCTGTGAGCATTTCTGAAATACGCATTTCAATGGGCTGGGTGAAACTGGGTTCGATGCCCGGCAAATCATCAAATACCTTGCGAATTTTCTCGGTAAGTTCATCCTTGTTAGCCACTTGCCATTCATTACGCGGCCTGATTTTCAGAAAACTGTCGGTTTCATTTGGGCTCATTGGATCAAGTCCGAGCTCGTCACTACCCACCCTGGCGATCACATCGGTTACTTCCGGAACTTCAGCAAGAATGGCTTTCTGCACTTTGATATCACCCGCCACGCTATGGTCAATCGAGATGCTCGGCAATTTGGTCAACTGAACGATCATAGAGCCTTCATCCATGGTCGGCAGAAAGGTTTTTCCGGTCATGCTATACGCAAGTCCCGCGATCAACAGAGAGACGGCCGCAATACTATATACAGCGGATTTTCGATCAAAAGCGCTATCCAATAACCGTTTGTAGAACGGCGATAATTTGCGCATCAACCATGGCTCGTGATGGCCCTCTGGTATTTTTAGAACATAATAAGCCAGAACCGGAACCAGTGTTAATGATAAAATCAACGCTGCGAACAACGCGAGCACAATCGTTAATGCAACCGGCGCAAATAATTTACCTTCAAGCCCTTCCAATGTGAGCAGCGGCAAGAAGACCAGTGCGATAATGGCAAGGCCCGACGCAACAGGTTTTGCCACTTCAGCCGAGGCAATGAAGATATTATGGAGTTTGCCGGCGCTACGGTGTTTTTCGTCGGATAAGCGCTCGACAACATTCTCGACCACCACCACGGCTCCGTCGACAAGGATACCAACCGCGATGGCCAGCCCGCCAAGACTCATGAGATTGGCTGTCAAACCTAGAAAACGCATAGCGATGAATGTGAACAATGCTGCCATTGGCAGGGCGAGGGCAACGATTACCGACGCCCTTATGTCGCCGAGAAAAAGGAGCAGCAGTATAACGACCAATATGGTCGCTTCGACCAATGCTGCTTCGACTGTACCAACGGCGCGACCAATCAGGTCTGATCGATCATAAAACGGGTCGATCTTCAATGATGCGGGCAGACTGGGTTCGATTTCCTTGAGCCGTTCTTTAACGCCATCGACCACTTTACTGGCATCTGCTCCGCGTAGGCCAATTACCAGGCCTTGCACTGCTTCGCCCGTACCATTTTTGGTAACTGCACCATATCGGGTGAGGCTGCCTGTTCGAACCTGCGCGACATCACCGACGCGAACAACCATTCCGCCTTCGGATTTGACAATAATGCCTGAAAGATCGTCAAGGCTCTGGATAGCGCCAACCGTGCGGACGATGAGCGTTTCCTCTCCGGTTGTCAGCCGTCCCGCGCCGTCATTCTGGTTGCTGCTTTCAATCGCGCTGCGTAAATCATCTATGGTGAGGTTGGTTGCGGCGAGCGCACTATTGTCTGGTACTACTTCATAAGTTTCAACATAGCCGCCAAGAGCGTTGACATCTGCTACGCCGGGAACTGTGCGCAGTGCCGGTCGCACGACCCAGTCAAGAATACGCCGTTTTTCAGCCAGCGATTGTGGGCCTTCCAACGTGAACATATACATATCTGACAAGGGAGTTGAAATGGGTGCCATGCCGCCGGTTACCGTCGCGGGGATATCTCCCATCACGCCATTCAGACGTTCCGCAACCTGACTGCGCGCCCAGTAGATGTCCGTCGTATCCTTGAAGTCGATCGTAATATCCGCGATCGCGTATTTTGCCACCGACCGCAGGACCGTCTGATCCGGGATACCGAGCATTTCCATCTCAATCGGTGTGATAACCCTGCTTTCGACCTCCTCAGGCGTCATGCCCGGCGCTTTCAGGATGATCTTCACCTGCGTCGAACTGATATCGGGAAAAGCATCAATGGGAAGGTTGATAAACGCATAGGCACCAAAACCGGCAAGTCCGGTCGCAATGGCGATTACGGCAAGACGAAAGGAAAGCGCTTTTTCAACTAGTTGCCGCAACATGGGATTCAGTCCTCGGCCAGCATGACTTTAAGTTCCGCAATTCCGCTCGCGGCCACCTTTTCGCCCGCCTTTAATCCGGCGCTCAAGATAGCGCTGTCGCCGGATTGAGCGACTAATGTCACTTCGCGCTTTGCAACGTGATTATCTGAAATAACGAACACATAGTCTTTATCGCCGATACGCGTGACAGACATTGCCGGAACAGAAACACCGGCCTCGCTGCCATCTCCATTGATCGTCACCAAAAGGCTTTTACCCGCAACTATGCCAGGCGCTGCGCCTATGCGAGCCTTTGCCATGACCGAGCGGGTCATCGGGTCGAGCGAGGGCGAGACAGAAATGATCGTTCCGCTAACAGGAACAGGTTCACCAGCCGCAGATGTCCCGGGCAGTTGCAGCTCCACCGTCATGCCGGGAATAACTTTCTTCGCAAGCCGCTCGGGTAATTGAATGTCGAGCATGTAAGATGAAGTATTCTCGATTAAAAAAGGCGCAGTCATCGTGTCAACCGGCCCGCCGGTCTGGACGTTGATCCCTGATACACGGCCCCCGATAGGTGCACGCAGGGTCATCTGGCCACTGCCTCCTGCTCCTGCTTGCGACAATATTCTTTGATACTCAGACACGTTGATTTGCGCGGCGTGCAACGCTGCGTTGGCTTCGTCGGCCCGGGCGCCTGCAATAATACCTTCACGGGCGAGCTGGTTCAATCGCCGGGCATTGGCTTGCGCCAGATCCAATTGTGCACGTGCCCGGGCTAGATCAGCCCCAATCTGCACCGGTTCACGGGCTTTTACAGATGCAAGAGCAGCCCCTCGAGCCACTGCCTGACCCTCTACCACAAACAGCCTTACTATCGTTCCATCGAATGGCGCGGCTACCGCGACCCTGGCTTCCGGTGGTAGGCTGACCATCGCCGGGACCGTCCCGAGCGGAATCGCGTCAGCAGCCTGTGCCGCCACAATCCGGATGCCGAGCTTTTTGATTTGCGCTGCCGAAATGGCTCCTGGCTTGGCAGCAGTTACGACCCCAGTCGTATCGGAATTTATCGCCGGGTTTCTGGACAGGGCATAAAATACACCTGCTGAAACAAGAACTGTCGCCAAGGCAAACACCAGAATTTTGTTTCTACTTGTCATATGGTCTCTCACCAAATGCAGGCTTGATAGCTAGCTTTGAAAAATGTCTCAATCACGCGACTGCAGGTTGTTTCCCGCAAAGTTCATTTAATTGCGGTTGTCATCATTCCGTATTTTTGAAGAGCCGCCAAGCCCAAGATGATTACTGAATACTTAATTCGCGAAAACTTGTTTGTGGTTCTGACTGGCGAATTGATCTCATATTTCTTCATTATCGCTATCTTTCAGCGCTTGGGGATATTTAAGTTATATTTTGACTAGGTCCATTAACGGTGGAACCTAAATACGTAATGTTCCCGATAATATGTCAGCGCCTATCAGGTCATAGTCCGCAAAATAAACAAACGAACGGGACTTATACGTGGCTTATCCAATGACCAATTCCTCCTTCTTCAGCACGCCATTTGGTGTGGCCCGTGCCGCCAGTTCAAGATCAAAAAGTAATCCTGCAAATCGCTATGTGATGGGTTGCCAAACTAAATGAAATCCCAACTTTCTCGATTGATAGTAATCGTCGGCCTGTTTCTTGCGGGTTGCACTCAAGGTCCGGAATATCACCCGTATTCTGCATCCGATCTCGCGGTGCCCGAACAATATGTCGGAGGAAATGAAGGAATTCCGACCGCCGATATATCTGAGTGGTGGTCCCTGTTTAATGATCCTGTGCTTGCTGAATTGATCAACACGGCACTGTCGGAAAATCTCGATATCGCACAATCAGCGACAGTAGTCGTCCAGGCCCGTGAGGCACTCATCCAATCGGGGGCCGCTCAACTGCCAGCCATAGGTATCTCAAGCAGCAGTGGCAGAAATTTCTACTCCGAAGCGCCTGACAGCTGGTCTTTCTCGCGCTCGATCGATGCGAGCTGGAGCGCGGATATATTTGGTGGTCTGAAGCGATCCAGACAGGCGGCACTGGCATCCTTTCAAGCAGCGGGATACAGTCTTGCCAACGCCCGAACATTGATTGCTGCAGAATTGGCGCGTAATTATGTTACAGTCCGGTCCTTTGAGGAGCGCCTGCGCATTGCCGAGGACAGCATCCGGAACCAGGACAGCAATTTCCAAATCGCCAAATGGCGCGCCCAGGCCGGGCTGGTCTCTTCGGTCGATGTCGAGCAAGCCAGTGCCCAAAGGGCGCAGACCGCTGCCATAATTCCGTTATTGGAGCAATCTGAAGCCGCTGCGCGCTACCGTCTGGCGGTGCTCACCGGACAAGCACCCGGCGCCGTGGACAGCTTGTTAGGAGATGATGGACGACTTCCGACCATTCCGGATTTTATTGCCAGAGGCGCACCGGCCAACATATTGCGTCAACGCCCGGACATTCTAGCTTCCGAGCGCGACCTTGCGTCAGCTACTGCGTTGATCGGTGTTGCCCAGGCACAACTATATCCGGCATTGACACTCACGGGAAATATTGGCTCAACATCAAGCGAATTTGGCAATATTACCGATATCCTGACCGGCGGACTGTTCGCATCAATCGCGCAAAGCATTTTTGACGCGGGAAGCCGGAGATCTGTTGTGCGGTCACAGCAGGCAGCCGCAGATGGCGCGTTTGCGGCCTACCGTTCGACGATATTGACAGCTCTCGAAGAAGTGGAAAATGCCATCATAGCCCGGCGCACGGCAGAAGCGCGCATTTCTGCATTTTCGGATCAGAGTAGATCGGCCAGCAATGCCGCAATTCTGGCACGCTACAATTACCGGGCCGGATTGATTGACTTCCAACGGTTATTGGAGTCCGAGCGCAGCTTACTGTCGGCAAATGACAGCTTGGCAGTTGCCCGGGCCGACCAACTGACTTCCGCAATTCAATTGTATCTGGCTTTGGGCGGCGGGTGGCAGCCTGTGCCGCAAAAAACCGATAATGAAGAGGCCTCGAAATGACCGCATCTGGCGAATCCGCTAATCTGGATGAATTTCTGCAAATCCCGGAACCTTCTCCAATATGGCGTTACGGGAAGTGGGCCCTTCTGTCGGTTGCAATTGGGCTTGTAGCCCTGATTGTCAGTCAGTTATTCTTCAGCGATACTGGCACTGAATATGTAACGGATACTGTAAAGCGCGGCGACATCACGGTGGATGTAACCGCTACGGGAAATCTTGCGCCAACAGAGCAAGTTGAAATCGGTTCGGAGATATCCGGTATCGTCAGGGAAGTGATGGTTGATGTTAATGACCGGGTGTCAAAAGGGCAAGTTATTGCAACAATTGACACAGAACGGCTTATGGATATCGTCAAGCAATCACAGGCAAGCCTGGCTGCCAGCCAGGCATCAGTCGTCAGCGCGCAAGCGTCACTGGAAGAGGCCCAGGCACAGTTGCGCCGATTGAGAGAAGTCGAGCGCCTGTCAAATGGTCAGGTGCCGTCAGATACAGAAATGGCCGCACAGAAAGCCGCAGTGGCGAGAGCAGCAGCTACGTTAAATTCGGCAAGAGCCAATGTTGCAGCCGTGCAAGCCGAGTTGTCTTCCAACAGAACCCAGCTATCACGTGCGTCTATCCGTGCGCCAACGTCAGGAGTGGTACTGAAACGGCTTATAGATCCGGGTCAAACGGTACAGGCATCTTTTAATACGCCATCTCTTTTCATTATTGCCGAAGACCTGTCTCGCATGCAGCTTGAAGTTGCCATCGATGAAGCGGATGTCGGGCAAGTAGAGGCAGGGCAGAGCGGCAGCTTCACCGTCGATGCCTATCCTGGCATGAAATTTCCGGCGACGATATCAAGGGTTAATCTCGGTTCAACCAATCTCTCCGGCACTTCAACTAGCTCCACCTCTGCGTCAGATGTCGTTTCCTATACGGCGCTTCTCGATTTCAATAATGATGATCTGAAATTGAGGCCGGGTATGACCGCGACTGCAACCATCCGGACAAGTGGTGAAAAAAATGTGCTGATGGTACCCAATGCAGCGCTCCGCTATATTCCCCCGAAAGACGAGGAAACCGAAGAAAGCGGCAGCTTTGAATTCGGGCCGCGCCGCGCTGGCGGAACCCAGATCACTCAGGAAACCGGAATCGGTGTCGGCAGCCGACAGACAATCTATGTTCTGGACGATGATGACAAATTGCGAAAAGTCACCGTGGTGACAGGCCAAAGCGATGGTCGTCAAACGGCTGTCACGGGAAAAGATATCAAGGTTGGACAGCGTGTGGTGACCGGGCAAAAAGCAAAAGCCGCAGAATGAGCAAGCCTATAATCAAACTGATCGAGATCACCAAGACCTTCGGTGAAGGAGAAGCTGCTTTTCAGGCGCTCAAAGGCGTCAATATGGAGATAAATGAAGGTGATTTCATCGCCATCATGGGGGCCAGCGGATCAGGCAAATCGACAATGATGAATATCGTGGGGTGCCTTGATGTGCAAACCACCGGTTCGTATCTTTTCAAGGGCGTGCCGATTGAATCACTCAATGTTGATCAGCGAGCCTTGCTGCGCAGGCGTTATCTGGGCTTTGTTTTTCAGGGGTTCAATCTTTTGCCCCGGACGTCCGCACTTGAAAATGTCGAACTGCCCTTGCTTTACAGGGGTGAGACTCCGGCGAAGAGGCGAAAATTGGCTTTGGAGGCGCTTGATAGCGTCGGTCTTGTGCCTTGGGCTGATCATACACCGAACGAACTGTCCGGTGGCCAGCAACAACGTGTTGCCATAGCCCGCGCCATCGTTTCGGAGCCGACTGTGCTGCTGGCCGATGAACCGACCGGCAACCTCGACAGCGAACGATCAAAAGAAATCATGGAACTTTTGACACAGTTCAACAAGGAACGCGGTATCACCATCATGATGGTCACCCACGAATCCGAACTCGCGGCCTTTGCCCACAGAATTGTTATCTTCAAGGATGGGCTGGTCGAACGCGTGGAGCAAAATTGATGCTGGCAACAACATTTCTATTGGCATTCCGTGCAATCCGGCGGCACCTGATGCGCTCCTTCCTCACGCTATTGGGTATCATGATCGGCGTCTTGTCAGTGATTACCATGGTTACGCTTGGCAATGGGGCTACAGAGGCAATCAAGACCTCTATCAGCGCTCTGGGTTCTGATCTTCTGCAAGTATATCCAGGGCAGCGGGCCAGTCCTGGCAGTGGAGGCGGGGCCGGCGAGGCGCCTCCCTTATTCAAGCAAGCCGACGTCACTGCCATTGCCGAACAGATTGGCGGTGTCACGGTGGTAGCCGGCCAAGTCCAGACCAGCGGCGCCGCCATTAGAAATGCGCAAAACTGGACGACCAAAATCAATGGTACGACCAACAATTATTTCATCGCCCGGAAATGGGAATTGGAGCAAGGACGAAACTTTTCTGCGGAGGAGGAGCAAGCTGGCAAAAGCGTCTGCATCATTGGCTCGACAATCGTTGAAAATCTGTTCCGGGATGCCGATCCCATTGGACAGAATTTCCGCATCAAGGGTGTTAGCTGTCAGGTTATCGGTGTTCTTGAAAAACGCGGTCAAAGTGGTTTTGGCGGAGATCAGGATGATACTGTGATTATGCCGTTAAAAGCTGTCCAGAGACAGATGACCGGTAATCAGGATATCAACTCGATCATGATTGGCCTTGATCCTGCCTATGAGACTAACGCTGTGAAAGAATCGATGGTCGCTTTGTTGCGGGAACGCCGAAATCTGGGACCGGACGAAGAAGATGATTTCAATGTCCTCGATGCCAAGCAAATTTCTGATACGGTATCCGGAACGGTAGGTATCCTGACGACCTTATTGGGCGCGGTCGCGGGTGTCAGCCTGCTGGTAGGCGGCATAGGTATTATGAATATCATGCTGGTGAGCGTCACCGAACGAACGCGTGAAATTGGTATCCGACTGGCCATTGGCGCGCTCGGCCGAGAAGTGATGATGCAGTTTTTGGTAGAATCGATTGTATTGTCTAGTCTCGGCGGACTGATTGGAATAATCTTGGCACTGATTGTAGGGATTGTTGCGGCTCCACTCATGGGTCTGGAATTCCAGTTTGATATCCAGATAAATGTGATCAGCTTTCTGTTTTCTGCGGTTATCGGAGTCATTTTCGGATATTTTCCTGCGCGGCGAGCGGCAAAGCTTAATCCAATCGACGCCTTGAGATCTGAATAACCGTCTGGAATAAGTTCCATGGAAAAGTGAAGTGAGATAATGTTGTTGGGCTGGATCATCGTTTTCAGTGTGCTGGGCAGCCTAGGTGCAATAGCCGGTGCCGCATTGATGCTGCTGTTTCCGGATAAGGCCCGTAAATCGATACTGCCGTGCCTTATCAGCTATGCTACCGGTACTTTGCTCGGCGCTGCATTTCTCGGGATGATACCCAAGGCCTTGGCCCATGCCGCGCCGATAGCGGTCTGCGGCACCGTTCTGGCCGGGATTGTGCTTTTCTTTGCGCTAGAAAAAATGGTTATCTGGCGTCATTGTCACGACGAGACATGCGAAGTCCACGCGAGTTCGGGGCCATTGCTGTTGATCGGCGATGCCTTTCACAATTTTGTCGACGGCTTCGTCATCGCTGCGGCTTTTTTGACTTCGATCCCCTTTGGCATTGCGGCGTCTCTGGCCGTGATCGCCCATGAAATTCCGCAAGAAGTTGGGGATTTCGCTATACTGTTGGAAAATGGCTACTCCAGACTGAAGGCTCTCATCCTTAACTCCATGTCCTCCATCACAACCCTGCCAGGAGCAATTATAGCTTATTATTTTCTCGGAGAAACGCAGCAGGCCATTCCTTATATTCTGGCGCTCTCCGCAGCCAGTTTTATATATATTGCCCTAGCCGATCTAATGCCGGGCCTTCATCGTAGGATGACGCCGGGATCAGTGTTGCTCCAGTTTACCCTTATAGCAGCCGGAATTGGCACGATAGGGCTCATCCAGTTTGCGCATTAGATTGAAACTGGACGATACCAGTTTCTCGAGCGGCAGGTTGATCTTAATAGATCCCCCTTCAAAAGACAGTGAGCAGGAAGCCGGCTGGCCGCTTTTGATCCGTAGAATAGGATAATAAGACATAGCTTAGGCCAGCTGAGCTATGTCTTACTGCTCCTAAAAATCGATGCTGGCTGATAGCCAGAAGCGGCGCGGTTCTATGAGGTTGGCATATTCCTGACCATAGGATGCTCCGCTATCATAGGGCAGATAGCGCACGAAATTCTTGCCCAGGAGGTTGTATATTGTCCCTGACAGCCGGAAGTTTTCTGTCACGTCCAGATTCGCACCCAGATGGAGCTGCGTATACCCTTTGTAATTGCCAAGCGCTGCCTGTTCCGGTGTGGCAGTACGGCCAGTCCCACGGAAACGGCTTGATCGAAATTCTCCCCGGACCCATGTCGTGAACTGGTTAGATAGTTTCCATCGCAGATTGGCGTTCGCCATGTGCTTGGGTGTCCCGATCAAGGGCAAGCCCTGATCCGGCCCGCTTTTCTGCTCGCTGTCGGTATAGGTATAATTTGCGTAAAGCGAGATTGCTGGTGTGACGTTAAACCGCATTGCAATTTCTGCGCCTTGAGTAACAGCTTTGTCCACATTGACTGTCTGTCCAAATACATCAATCGCCGGAAAATTGCCTACATCAATACAGCCTGGCAGATTCTGCGCGCCGGTTCCCAAGGGATCATATGTGCAATTAGGAACTTCCGGACCACTTGCGATCTTGTCCTTGAAATCATTGTAGAAAAATGTAGCATTACCCGAGAAAAATCCTCCGTTATTATAGTATAGGCCCGCCTCGTAAGATGTGCTGGTTTCCGGCTTCAGGGTTGGTGTTCCGATAACGGGTATTGTGCCCTGTCCGGTAAACCCGGTAATCCCTGGTGTAATCTGGTCCAGACGCGGTGTTTTAAAGCCCCGGCTGACGCCGCCTTTCAGCGTCACGGAATCGGTTAAACTTAAAACCGCATAAGCACGGGGAGAAAACTTGCTGCCAAATATAGTGTGGTCGTCATAACGTCCGCCCAAAGTTACCCGAAACTTGTCATGAAGCACTATTTCGGATTCACCAAACAGGGCCCATTGATCGAAGCTGAATTTCTCGGCGGCGATACCATCGGTCATTCTTGCCCACCAATACTGGCCACCGATCGTCACGGTGTGAGATGCAATCGGAATTATGGCACGGCTGTCCAAAACAGTATTTTTGGCATTCAGGGTGCGCGGATCTCCCGCCACCAAGCCCGGCGAATTATTAGGTATTGTGCGACCTAGCGTTTCGGTTACTGACCGTGTCAGTGTAGTGTCAAGATTAGCGAAGCCCGCCCGCCAACTATGGGCTAGCGCATAATTATCGCGGTTAAATTTCAGCTCTGGCCCATAGCCCCTGTTCGCGCCGGGGACGTCGAGAGTGCCAAGCTGGCCGCCAACATTGTCATATTTCTGACGGGCAATATCGGCTTCAATCCAGATGTCGTGATCCGGATGCGGTGCGATCGTAAGGCGACCGCCCAGCGTATATACATCGCTTTTGACCGGACTTGGCCCGCGCTGGTTCACTGGCACGGGGTCACCATTTACATCTTTAAATTCAAGATTGGCGGCATTGCGATGGAAATAGCTGCCGCGAACGCTCAACCCCACTAAATCCGGGATCAATGGACCCTGTGCAAATCCATTGGCGGCATAACGATTGCCAAATTCGGAATTTTCCTGAACCGTAACTTCCGTAGTAGCTGTCCCAACCCACCGGTCACCTACTTTTCGCGTGATAATGTTTATAACCCCGCCCATGGCATCCGATCCATAAAGCGTAGACATGGGGCCGCGCACGACTTCTATGCGGTCAATAGCGGAATACGGCGGAATGAAACTGGTGCTGGTTTCGCCAAAGCCGTTTGGCGTCACGTTGCCTGGTGCATTCTGGCGTCGGCCATCTATCAGAACCAGTGTATATTCGCTGGGCATGCCGCGGATCGAAATATTCAAACCGCCAGTTTTCCCTGCCGTTGCGCCAATATCAACGCCCTCAACGTCATCCAATGCCTCGGCCAGACTACCGTATCGCTTTTCTTCAAGAGCTTCGCGATCAATCACGCTAATGCTGGCCGGTGCGTCTGTGACCTTTTGCTCAAATCCAGCGGCGGTAACCACGATCGTATTGCCAGAGGTTCCTTCCTCCATGCTATCACCACTATCTTCCTTGGTCTGTGCGACTGCCGGAATGGACACCAGCGCCATAGATAAGGCTGTTAGTGATAGACCGGCACGCGCAAGAGTACCGTTATGAGAATTGATATGCTGTGACATGAGGCCCCTTAATGCAAATGATTATTAGTTGCTGTTCTTTATGCGAAGGACTTGGAGCGCGTCAACTGGCTATGTGAAAAATTTCTATTATTGTGTTCGACCTAGTGGATGAACGCATTAACTAATTGATTCGATTCGGTTTTGAATGAGTAATCCATGGTAGTATAGTCAACGCCAGGATCGCTCTAAGGTCAGCATCGGATAAGCAGGTGCCCCATTCGAAAGTCGCGGTTGCGGCCAAAATTGCTGCCACAATCCATAAAATTTCAACACATACCGGCTAATACTATTGATTGTCACTCGCAAGTGCGTAATAGGCTGAACTATGTCTATCCATTCCCAGATGATTCTTGATCGCACCCCAAGATGAGCGATCCCGAAGCAATATCACTTCAGCGGACTTTGTCTGACGGCCAGGCGAATAGCGCTATAGTCGGGCGCAAGCGTAAAAAACGCGTGTCTTCATTCTGGGTAAAACAGCTTCATACCTGGCATTGGATGAGCAGCGCGATTTGTTTGATCGGAATGCTTCTTTTCGCCATTACAGGCATCACACTTAACCATGCCGGAGCGATTGAGGGTGCACCGCAAGTGCAGACGGTTGAGAAAGAGCTGCCCGCCCCGTTGCTGGATAGTATTTCTGAAATTGAAGGCGGAGATGCTGTCCCGGTACCCGGCGTGCTCAATGCGTGGGCGCAAACGCAACTTGAAATTAATTTGAGCGGTCGTCCGGTTGAATGGAGCGATGACGAAATTTATGTCGCCCTGCCAAAGCCGGGCGGGGACGGCTGGGTGTCCTTTGACCGCATAAACGGCGCGGTAATATATGAAGCCACCGACCGAGGCTGGATCTCGTGGCTCAATGACCTACACAAAGGCCGCGATACCGGTGCCGCATGGTCATGGTTTATCGATATATTTGCTGTTGCTTGCATAATATTCTGTCTCACCGGATTTTTCCTGTTGCAGCTTCATGCCCGTCACCGGCCATCGACATGGCCGATAGTCGGCGCCGGATTAATCCTGCCGCTTTTGCTCATCATTTTATTCATGCACAGTTGAGAATAGTTATGAAATATTCGCTCCCTCTAATGCCCAATTCCTACGGTTCATTGGTGTATAGGGCTCTTGCCGTTAGCGGTGTCGCCTGCCTCGCTACCCCGTCCGTCCATGCGCAGCAGATGACGGTAAGTTTTGATATTCCTCGGATGAAAGTTGCGGAATATCACAGACCATATGTCGCGATTTGGATAGAGGATGAAAAGGGCAAGGCCGTTACAACACTTCGTGTATTATACGATGTTGACCTTAAAGCCGATGACGGACGCAAGTGGCTTGCCGATATGCGCGGTTGGTGGCGCAAAGCTGGCCGCAATGCAAAGATGCCCGCAGACGGCATAAGCGGCCCGACACAGGCACCCGGCACGCATCGAGTTTCTTTTGCTGCGAACAAGCGGCCACTTGGGCGACTTGCGGCAGGAAGTTATAAATTGCAGGTGGAAGCCGCTCGCGAAGTTGGCGGACGAGAATTAGTGACAGTGCCGTTTAATTGGCCGGGAAAAGGCGCAAAAACCTATTCAGGCAAGGGCAAGAGCGAATTGGGCGCGATATCCTTGACGATCAAACCGTAATTTGAAGTCCCGCAAACTCCAGAACATACAAGAATCTGAAGAGGAAACTATATTATGTCCATCAAGCGTCACTTGAAATCGATAGCAATTGCCCTTCCATTGATGGGGTTAATAGCTGGTCCCGCGGATGCCCACCGTCGCTGGTTGCTGCCATCTGCAACAGTGATGTCAGGAGAGAAAGAGGTTGTCACCTTTGACGCCGCTTCATCAAATGAATTATTTGTTTTCGATCATCGCGCAATGCCGCTGAATGATCTTGTCGTGCTTGGTCCTGATGGAAAAGCTATTGATGCAAAAATTCTCGGTTCCGGCGCAACTCGCAGCAGTTTCGATGTAGAAATGGCAAAGCAGGGTACATACCGTATTGCGCTCGTCAACGGCGGCTTAATGGCCTTTTATAAACTGGGCCAAGAGCGCAAGCGCTGGCGCGGAACGGCGGAAGAACTGGATAGCGCATTTCCGGAAGGCGCGACTGATATCAATATATCACTGGTTTCAGGGCGTACTGAAACATTTGCGACCCTGGGCGCGCCGAATGAAACGGCGCTCGCCCCTACCAATCAAGGATTGGAAATGGTGCCTGTATCCCACCCCAATGACCTGGTTGTCGGGGAGGCCGCGCAGTTCAAGTTCTTGATCGATGGAAAGCCTGCCGCCGATATGGAAATCGAATGGGTCCGCGGTGGGACCAGATACCGCGATACGGTGGAGGATATGAATCTGAAAACGGATGCCGCTGGCATATTTGAGGTCACGGTCGATGAGCCCGGTCTATATTATTTGGAAGCCAGTGTCAGCGATGATGAGGTGTCGATACCCAAGGTGAACTCGCGGCGCTCATCCTATTCGGCTGTGTTAGAGTTTCTACCCCTTTGATCACGCAAAAGCATCCGAAAATATTCTAGTGTCGACGGTAAGTAACATAGAGTTACTCATTCCGCCGACGCTGGATTTAACGCGCCTGAATGCGGAGCCTGAGGGCCGTTTATTACATCTTAATGGCGATACGATGGGCACGTCGTGGACGGCTTCTCTGGTCGTTGATCCGTCCTGCAACCCGTCCTTGTTGAAGTCTGCGATAGAGGGTGGCTTTCGTCATATTATAAGCCAGATGAGCCAGTGGGACCCCCATTCCGAACTATCCCGATTTAATCGCGCGAAAGCGGGCAGCTGGGTTGAAATATCGCCGCAATTCGTGACGGTGCTGTCAATGGCACTCAATATAGCCGAAGCGAGTAATGGCGCATTTGATCCGGCGATAGGGTATTTGACCGATCTATGGGGATTTGGGGCCGACAGCAGGATTTCCGCGTTGCCGGACCCAGACGCTTTTCCGGAAAGGCGGCGATTTGATTGGCGGGATATTTCCGTGGACAAGAAAAACAGGCTGGTTTTTCAACCCGGCGGATTAGCGATAGATTTGTCCGCAATCGCCAAGGGCTTTGCCGTTGATTACACGATAGCGATACTGGAAGCCCAAAACATAGGTCATGCGCTGGTTGAGATAGGCGGTGAATTACGGGCTATAGGCGTAAAACCGGATGGACAGCCATGGTGGGTCGATATTGATCAGGTCGGTAACATCGCTCCTTCGCGTATTGCTTTGAGCGGGTGGGCAGTCGCGACTAGCGGCAATTATGTACGGCGACGTTCCTATGGCGATAAAAGTTGGTCGCACAATATTTCGCCGGAAACCGGTCGGCCGCTGTCAGAGGCCGTCTCACGGGTCACGGTCCTCCATCCCGGCTGCATGCAGGCCGATGCGTTGGCAACTGCAATCATGGTGAAAGGTGTCGATGCGGGGACGGAATTCGCGAATCATCACAAGATCGCCGCCCAGATAATCGCAGAAGGCAGGGCGTATTCCAGCCAAAAATGGGTCGAATATTGCGAAGAATGATGTATTTTAAAAGTGGTGCGAATTTGCCATTAAACAAAAGGCCCGCTCGCTCGGGTTTGTGTCACGCACCAGTTATTCTTGCTCCCTATATTTTCACAAATCAGAACCAGAAACGTACGCCCACCACATAGTTGGTGACGCTGGGGTCTTCTCCGGAAAGGCGGGCATAGTCCGCACTATTGCCGGTCTTCCATTCTTGCTCGATACCGATGTACGGCGCGAATTCGCGTTTGATTTCGTAACGCAGACGCAGACCCAGCTCGACACTGTCTATCCCGGCACCGATGCCCAGTTCCGGGATGTCCTGTGCTGACAGGTTCATTTCTGCACGCGGCTGTAATATCAACCTGTCCGTAAGACGCTGGTCATATTCTGCCTCGATACGCGCGGTCAGGTCACCTTTGTCAGACAAAAATGCCGCGCCGTCAATTTCAAACATATAAGGTGCCAGACCCTGTATGCCGATCACAGCATGTGTGCGGTCTGGTCCGGCAAAATCATGCCTGACACCTGCCTGAAGATCGAAAAAGGGCGTGATGGCGCGGCTGTAAAGGGCTTGCACTTCCGCTTGTTCAGTCGATTCCCCGAACGAGCCTTCTCCTTCGCTCTTGAACCACAACTTGTTGATGTCGCCGCCATAATAGCCCTGAACATCCCACAAGTAGGCATCATCTCCGGACCGCGCGCGATATTCCAGCCGGTCACCCTGAAGCCAGAAAATCTGCATATCGCCGTGGCTTTTATACAGTTCTTGCCGCGAAGCACGCATCGCGTCTGCACCCCAGATTGCATCGGCGGCATTGGCCGTTCCGGTTTCGCTATTGGGAGAGGGCTTTGCAGCGGGAGCGCTCTGGTGGCTGGAGTGGTCCATCGCACCTTTATCCGTTGCATCTTGGTCCATCGTGTTGTGATCGTGATGCTGGGCTTGCGCCAATGCCGGGGTGAGTGCAACTGCCGCTGCTGCAATCGCCAGTGTAGCTTTGACAAATTTACCCATCATGCGTCCTTTGGAAATGCGACGCTGACGGTCTGCATCATTCCGGCGTGCATGTGATAGAGCAAGTGGCAATGGAACGCCCAATCGCCCGGTTCATCGCTCGTCACATCGAATGTCGCGCTGCTCCCTGGCTGGACGATGACGGTATGCTTTTTGGGCTGGTAATGGCCTTGCCCGTTGACGATTTCAAAGAACATGCCGTGCAAATGAATGGGGTGCGCCATCATCGTGTCGTTGACCAGCTTTACCCGCACCCGCTCGTCATATCCAAAGCGAATGGGAGCATCGCCGACGGCGCTAAATTTCCGGCCATCGAAGGACCACATATAGCGCTCCATATTGCCGGTCAGATGGAGTTCCATCTGCCGTTCAGGTTCGCGCTTGTGATGGTCCATTTCAAGCGACTTCAGCATCCGGTAATTCAGCACGCGGTGCGAAACTTTGTCGAGGCCAAGTCCGGGATAGCCTGTCCGGTCCTGCGGTTGCATCGCGACCATATCAATGCCGGGGCCGACTTTGACAGTGGGAGGCAGCAGGCTGGTATCGCGCATGTTCATGCCGCCCATACCGTCCATATCATGGCCTTCCATCGCGCTATCGCTGTCCATGCTATGGCCCATTTGCGAGTGGTCCACGCTGCCATGATTCATGCTCTCATGATCCATCCCGTCAGAGTCCATCCCGCCGTGATCCATGCCTCCGTGGCCCATATCGGTCATGCTCAGCAAAGGCGGATCGCGAAGGGCAGGGAAGGTGGCCTTGCGCCCCGCCTGGGAAGTCAGTGAAGCCTGCGCCATACCGCTTCGGTCCATGGATTCGGCGGCTAGTGCAAAAGCTCCGTCGTGCTGGGGAGTGACAATCACATCATAGGTTTCGGCAACCCCGATTTGCAGTTCGTCCACTTCCACCGGCTGAACATTCTGCCCGTCGGCCTGAACCACCGTCATCGGCAATCCCGGCAAGCGGATGTTGAAAAACGTCATCGCGCTGCCGTTGATGATCCGCAGCCTGACTCGCTCACCGGGACGGAAAGGCAATTCCAGACCATCATCGGGACCGTGGCCGTTTATCATATAAGTATAAGCTGGCGCGGATACGTCGGCAATGTCAGTCGGCATCATCCGCATCCGCCCCCACATCCGCTTTTCCGCCCCGCTCATGCCGTAATCATCTGTCGCGGATGTTTTCTGCTCGCTGAAATAGCCTTCGCCGGCTTTCAGTTTCTTCATGATGCTATGCGGGTGCATCGGGGTGAATTCGCTGAGCAAGATGACATGCTCGCGGTCATATTGCACCGGGTCGGGGCCAGCGGATTCAATGATAATCGGTCCGTAATGGCCCATCTGCTCCTGCAAGCCCGAATGGCTGTGCCACCAGTAAGTGCCGGACTGGCGTGGGGTGAGGGGGACTTGAAAATGATCGCCCGGTTTAATGCCCGGAAAGCTGATCCCCGGAACACCGTCAAACTGGAACGGCAGCAATAATCCGTGCCAGTGGATCGAGCTGTCCTCGTCGAGCATATTGTGGATGTTGAGGATGGTCTGTTTGCCCTCTTTCAGGCGGATGAGCGGCCCCGGAATGCTGCCATTAACGGCAACCGCTTGGCCGGAACGCCCGCCCGTTGCAAAACGCCCGCTGCCGATGTGAAGGTCAATCTTTCCGCCCGAAAGTTCGTCAATCCCGCCGCGAACCGGTGCCTCTATTTGCCCCATCGCCCAGGCGGGCATGGGAAGGGCAGAAGCTCCGGCAAGAGCAGCGAGGCTGCCAATCATATCACGGCGCGAAAGGGGAATGTTACGGTTTACCATGATAGCACATCTATACCCCCCAGAGGTATAGGACAAGGGCTGATTACATCGGGAATGCGTTTTGTATTTGGATAAATTCCTCTTGCCCTGTCCAATAAGCGAGACTAGAGCGACCCCCGCTACAGGTTCCCGGAAACGGGATCAAAAGGGAATTCGGCAGGGCGTAAACGTCCTGAACCGAAGCTGCCCCCGCAACTGTGATTGGTGAGCTGGCCTGTCAAATCCCACTGGACTTCGTGTTTGGGAAGGGGACGGGCATAGCGTTGAACCATGAGCCAGGAGACCTGCCTGTGGCTGTCGTTCTATCATGCGGACGGGGTGTGCCACATGATCGAGGGGTTCCTCGCGCAGCGGCGATTTATATCGGGCTGCGCATGTGGAAACCTCATGGGCATCAATATGCGTGGCCTTTTTGAATGATTGTCAAAAAGGAATATATATGCGCTTTTATAATATCTTATTGTCCTCCACCTGTCTGGTTGCTTCTTTAGCAGCGGCCCAGCCGGCCTTTGCCGAAAATGCGGCTGCGCTGGATGGCGCGATGATGGAAGATGCCATCATAGTCACGGCATCCCGGATGGAGCAATCCCAGTCAGAAACCGGCCGCTCCACCACCGTCATTGACGAAGAGCGTATAGAGCGGACACAAAGCGTGTCCGTCGTGGACTTGCTCCGCAATGTGCCGGGCGTCACGTTTACGCGAAGCGGTGGTGTCGGGACGGCGGCTTCCGTTTTCATCCGCGGCGCAGATACAAGGCATACAGTTGCGCTGATTGACGGGGTGAAGATCAACGACCCGACATCGCCCGGCGGTGGGTTCAACTTCGGCAATTTGATGACCGGCAATATAGAACGGATTGAAGTGCTGCGCGGTTCGCAATCGGTGATCTGGGGCAGCCAGGCGATTGGCGGCGTGGTCCATGCCATTACCCGCGAGCCTACCGATGAGCTTAGCATCAATGCACGCGCGGAATATGGCTACCGCGATACCGGCCATGTGACCGGCAATATTTCCGGACGTTTCGGACCAGTCGCGGCCAGCGCGGGTGCGGGCTATTATGAAAGCGAGGGCATTTCCGCCTTTAACGAAGAGCGCGGCGGGACAGAGCGGGACGGATACCGCAATTTCGGCGCGAACGGTAAGCTGGAAATCACGTTGAGCGACGCGGTTTCCGTTGATCTGCGCGGATTTTATTCAGATGGCAAGACGGACCTGGACGGCTTTGTGTTTGCCAATGGCGTATTCGGCTTTGGCGATACAGACGATGTTGACAATAACGAGGAATTTGTCGGCTATTCAGGGGTGAATGTCGATTTGTTCGGTGGCCGCTTCAAAAACCGCGTAGCCTTTACCTATACCAGCACAAAGCGCGATACGTTCAACGCAGATGTGCAGACTTTTGAAGCGCTGGGCCGGAATGAACGGTTTGAATATCAGGGCGTACTCGACCTTTCGGACATGGTTCAGGCGGTTTTTGGCGCAGAGACGCAAAAGGCGAAATACCGTTCCGGCTCTGGCGCTACAGCGGAGTATTTCAGCGCCAATACCGACAGTGTATATGGTCAGGTCAGCCTCACACCGATGTCCGGTTTCACCGCGACCGCAGGTATGCGCTATGACGATCACACCACATTTGGCGGGGCAACGACCTTTGCCGGAGATGTGGTTTACAGCCCCAATGACGGCAATACGATATTCCGCGCAAGCTATGGCGAGGGCTTCAAAGTACCTTCCTTGTATCAGCTATTCAGCGATTACGGGAACAACAGCCTGAACCCCGAAACATCGACCAGCTATGATGCAGGTGTGACGCAGCTTCTTGTGGACGGCAAGCTGGAACTGAGCGCGACGGTATTCCGCCGGACCAGCGAAAATCTGATAAACTTTATCAACTGCCCCGTCTCCACCGGCATCTGTACCGACCGTCCCTTTGGCGTCTATGACAATATAGACCGCACAAAGGCGCAAGGGGTGGAGCTGTCGCTCCTGGCCCGCCCGGTAGATGCGTTGACCTGGTCGCTAAACTATAGCCTGATTGATGCAAAGGACCGCGATACCGGGCTTAAGCTAAACCGCCGTCCTGAACACAGCGTCAATGCCTCGATCGACTATGACTGGTCCTTTCGTTTGAAAACCGGCGCAACGGTCACGCATATCGGGTCGCATTATGAAGATATAGCGAACACCAACAAGACTGCGGGTTACGTGCTCGTCGATGTGCGGGCTGCGCTTCCGGTTACGGAAAATATCGAATTATATGGCCGCGTGGACAATCTGTTCGACGAGAAATATGAATCGGTCTTTACCTATGGCACATTTGGCCGGTCTGCCTTTGCCGGTGTGCGGTTGAGATACTGATATGAAGCATGATGCAGCCGCCGTTCTGTCCCGCTTTCACCGCGGACGGTTGGCGGCTGTGTCCCTGCTTGTGGTCGCGGTGATGGCAGTCGCTATTATGATATGGGTGCGCTCGCCGCTTGCTGGTGCAGAGGTCGCAGATGCAAAGGCGCAGCCTCCGGCCCATCCGACCAGAATCGTGTCAATCAATCCCTGTGTCGATGCCTTGTTGATGCAACTGGCGGACAGCGACCAGATCGCGGCGATCAGCCATTATTCTCACGACAAGGAAGCAAGTTCCGCCTCGCTGGAATGGGCGCTGCAATTTCCTGCCACCTCCGGAACTGCCGAAGAGATTCTGGCGATGCGGCCCGATCTGGTGGTTGCCAGTTCCCATGTTGCCATTCCGACCGAGCGCGCGCTGGAGCGGTTGGGCATACCGCTGGTCAAGCTCATCATCCCGCAAAGCGTTGCCGAAAGCCGCCAGCAGATTACCGATCTGGCCCACATCATTGACCAGCAAGATCGCGGCGAGCAGCTGAACCAGAATATCGACGATGCTTTCGAACGGGCGAAGCCGGCGGATGATGAAAAGATTCCAGCCCTCATCTGGCGGCGCGGCGGACTGGTTCCGGGGGAAGGCACATTGCCCGACGAATTACTGCGATGGACGGGGTTCGCCAATGTCAGCAAGGATTATGGGCTGGCGCAATGGGATGTCCTGACGCTGGAACATCTGGTCAATCGGCCTCCGCGCCTGTTATTTTCAGACGGTGTCAGGATTGGTAGCGACGGCCAGCCGGTGATGCCGCATCCGGTTCTGGAAAAGCTGTCCGACCGGATCACCATCGCCCGCTATCCCGAGCGGCTGCTTCATTGCGCCGGTCCGACGCTGATCGATGCGGTGACGATCCTGTCCGCAGAGCGCCGTAAATATAAGGGGGCTTTATGACCGGTTTGCGGTTGAATATTGGTCTGGCCATCGCGCTGCTTGCGGCGATGATATTGTCACTGGCCGCCGGTAAAGTCTGGGTGTCACCTGCTGCATGGTTGGGCGATGATATTAGCGCGCTGATCATCATGGAACTTCGTTTGCCGCGCACGATACTGGGCGCAGTGATCGGCGCAGGACTGGGCATGGCGGGGGCGACAATGCAGGGATATTTGCGTAACCCGCTGGCCGATCCCGGTATTTTTGGCGTGTCGTCCACTTCTGCGCTCGGCGCGGTTATCTCGCTCTATTTCGGCTATGCGATGGCGGCATGGATGCTGCCGGCCTTTGCCTTGGCAGGGGCAGGCATCGGCATGGGTCTGCTGGCATTGCTCGCGGGGCGCACGGGGAGTCTGATCCTGTTCACACTGGCAGGGGTTATCCTTTCCACCCTTGCCGGATCGCTGACTTCCTTGATGATTAGCATTGCGCCGACGCCCTTTGCGACGACAGAGATTATCACCTGGCTCATGGGTGCGCTGACGGATCGAAGCTGGGATGATGTAAAGCTTGCGCTGCCGATCACGTTTGTTGGCATGGGCTTCCTGCTTGCCACGGGGCGTTCGCTGGATGCGCTGACACTGGGCGAAGATGCCGCGCGGTCTATGGGCGTCAATGTCTATCGCCTGCAATGGCTTGCGGTTCTGGGTGTTGGCTTGACTGTTGGCGCGTCGGTGGCGGCGGCAGGAATTATCGGTTTTGTCGGACTGATCGTGCCGCATTTGGTGCGTCCGTTCGCGGGACACCGGCCATCGGCGGTCTTGATCCCTTCTGCACTGGCCGGGGCGCTCTTGGTCGTCATAGCAGACAGCACCGTGCGGATTTTACCGACGGTTAGCGAATTGCGGCTGGGCATCGCCATGGCATTACTGGGCGCACCGTTCTTTTTAATCCTGCTTTCCAAAATGCGCCGGGAGCTTGTCTGATGATCGGTAACCTTGCTTTCGAAAACCTGTCCCTGACGTTGAGGGGCAGGGACATACTCGACAATATCAGCGGCGGTTTTGAACCGGGACGCGTGACGGTCATCCTGGGCGAAAACGGAGCGGGAAAAAGCAGCCTGCTTTCCTGTCTGGCGGGCTTGCGCGAACCGCAAGCGGGAACAGTGATGCTGGACGGACAGCCGCTTTTGTCGCTGGACGGCAGCGCACGGGGCAGGGCGATTGGCCTGTTGCCGCAGCGGCCCGATATTCACTGGAATGTCGATGTTAAAACCATCGTGGGATTGGGGCGCTTGCCCCATTCTGGCCGATGGGGGATGAGCGCCGCCGACCATGAAGCGGTAGAACGCGCGATCAGGGCAACCGATTGCACGGCGCTTGTGGATCGCAAGGCGCAGCGCCTGTCGGGCGGTGAACAGGGGCGTGTCCTGCTGGCGCGTGTTCTGGCCGGGGAGCCGCGCTGGCTACTTGCCGACGAACCGCTGGCCAGTCTGGATCCCGCGCACCAGTTTGATGTTCTGGAACGGCTGAAAGCTTATGCAGGCATGGGTAACGGGGTGATTGTCGTGCTTCACGATTTGACCCAGGCCGCGCGATTTGCCGACGAAGTGATAGTGATGAAAGGCGGCAGAATATTGGCCTCTGGCCCACGCGCAAAGGTTATCACCGCTGACATCATGGCAGAAGCTTATGGCGTGGAAGTCCATATCAGCACCAACGACACGGGCGAGCCTTTGGTAGTTCCCGTGCGTCGGCTGAGGTGAGTTAATTACGCATCGGTTCCGCGGCGCCGTGCCTGTCGATAGGTGCCGAGCAAGCGGACTTCGTTGCAGTGGAATTCCAGCTCTGCCAAAGCGCGGTCAACAGGCGGATCACCCGGTGCGCCTTCGATATCGGCATAGAATTTCGAGGCCGCGAAGCTGCCGCCTTCCTGATAGCTTTCCAACTTGGTCATGTTCACACCATTTGTCGCAAAGCCCCCCATTGCCTTGTAAAGCGCGGCAGGTATATTTTTCACCTCAAAGACTAAGGTGGTCATGAGCGGGAGATTATCGGGCCCACCTGCCGCCGGTGCACTGGCCTGCGCGGCGAGTATGACAAAGCGCGTCATATTATGGTCTTCGTCCTCAATCGCTTCGGCAATCGGTTGTAATCCGTAAATCTGCGCGGACAAGGCAGGGGCAATCGCGGCGGCATGGGGGTCATCGGACTGCGCGACATAGGCCGCCGCAGCAGCGGTATCGGCATAGGCAACCGGAATAATATTACGCGCGCGCAGATAATGGCGGCACTGGCCCAGTGCTTGCGGGTGGCTCATCGCCGTTCTGATTTCGGCATCAACGGATTTTGCCATCAAACAGTGGCGAATACGCATAAAATGTTCCGCAACAATATGCAGGCCCGATTCGGGCAAAAGGAAATGGATATCCGCCACCCGTCCATGCAGGCTGTTTTCGATGGGTATTATCGCCGATCCGGCTTTTCCTTGCTTTACGGCGTCCAGCGCGTCCTCGAACGAAAAACAGGGCAGCGGTAGGCAATCCGGCGCATATTCCATTGCCGCCAGATGGGAATTGGCACCCGGCGCGCCCTGAAACGCAATTGCCTTGTCCGGTGCTTCAGCGGCTGTTTCCGCCATTTTGTTCACCATGCCCAAGGCATTTTTGGGAAAGCTGTCCATTACTATCAAATCCTGTGCTGCGAGAGGCTATTGAATTGCCGCGATTGCCGCATGCAGCCAGCTTAAGCAAGACCCGATCTCGAAACGCGGCGCTGGCGAAATAATATCAACCATGAAACATAAGTAAGAGCGGGCGCAATTGAGGTCTTGCTTTGAACCGATGCTGTTATTAGAGAACAGCCCAAAGTTTCCGCAGGCTGCTGCTGCACATGATTCACGGGGTTTAAGACAAGATGGATAATAACAACACCATTGCTGGCTGGGTTCTGGCAGGCGCAATCGCAGCGCTTAGTTTTTCAATTCTCAGCGGAAAATACTTTCATGCCGATAAGCCTGACCGCCCTGAGACCATGGGATTTGAAATTGAAGGCGTAGAATCATCAGGCGGTGGTTCGGCCGAAGAACCGATCAGTGTATTTCTTGCCAATGCCGATATTGCAGCCGGTGAAGCCACTTTTAAAAAATGCGTCGCCTGCCACACGATCAACCAGGGCGGTGCCAATGGTATCGGACCGAATCTATATGGTGCGCTTGGCAAAGCACACGGCCATGTTGCCGGATTTGCCTATAGCGATGCTCTGACTTCAATTCCCGGCAACTGGGATTTTGAAAATATGAGCGAGTGGCTGCAATCCCCGCGTAAATATGCACCGGGCACGAAAATGACCTTCGCTGGCCTCAGCAAACCGCAGGAGCGCGCGGACCTCATCGCCTATCTGAATTCACAAGGATCGAATCTTCCGTATCCTGAGCCGCCAGCTGCCGAAGAAGCGACTGCGGAAGGCGAAGCCCCTGCAGAGGGTGAAGAAGTCGCCGCCACAGACGACGCCGCTGCACCAGCAGCAGAGGAAGCCGCAGAAGTAGCCGAAACAGCTGCGACCGAATAAGCCGGACCTTATTATAAGGGAATGAAGCTCACTTCATTCCCTTCGTCATTATCCTGAGTCTGTCGATTCGAAGATCGGTCACGTCTTTGGCCTTTATGGCCATTCACATGTATGCAGCGCGCCAATGGCGTCATCCCCGCTTGGCGCGGGAATGACGGTGAGTTGGTTGCACTAAAACGCCAAGTCAGGCCGGCCCAAGTCAAGCCGGTGGTGTAGGCGTGTCCGACTTTGTGGCCGAATATCGGGGGGCCGGGGCAGGTTGCATTTGGCCGCCGACATCGACAAATGTTTCGCGTGCGACATTATGCGGATGATTTTTCGCTTCGGCAAGGGACAGGACGGGGGCAAAGCAAATGTCGGTGCCCTCCATCAGCTCGCACCATTCATCACGCGTTTTAGTCAGGAAAATGGCAGTCAGTTTTTCTTTCAGCTGACCCCATGATTTCGGGTTCATCTGCGGATCGAAATCGGCGTCGTTTTCCAATCCGGTAACTTGGCGCAATTGGGCATAAAATTGCGGCTCGATCGATCCGATCGAGATATATTTGCCATCAGACGTTTCATAGCTGTCATAGAAATGCGCTCCGGTATCAAGCATGTTGACGCCGCGTTCATCCCGCCATTGGCCAATATTGTGAAAGTCGAAAATCATCGCCATCAATGCCGCTGATCCATCGGTCATGGCACAATCGACAACCTGGCCTTCACCGCCGGTTTTGGCGTGTAGCAACGCGGAAACCATGCCGAGAGCCAGCATCATGCCGCCACCGCCAAAATCACCAACCATATTGGCCGGTGGTGTCGGTTTTTCCCCTTCACGGCCAAAGGCATGAAGAGCGCCAGAGATGGAAATATAATTGATATCATGGCCTGCAGCATGCGCGAGAGGCCCATATTGGCCCCAGCCGGTCATCCGTCCGAACACCAGTTTTGGATTATCTTTCAACAGGACGTCGGGGCCAAGGCCAAGCCGCTCCATAACACCGGGACGGAAACCCTCGATCAGGCCATCAGCCTGTTTAACCAGATCGCGCGCCTTTTGGATTCCGGCTTCGGATTTCAGGTCCACCTCGACCAGCTTGCGCGAGCGGGAGAGGGCGAGGCGGCTATCGGGCGCGCCGCCGGGGCGGTGTAGAACAGTGACGCTGGCACCCTGATCTGCGAGCATCATGCCACAAAATGGTCCGGGACCAATGCCCGCAAATTCGACGATGTTTATTCCTGCTAGTGGTCCAGCCATAACCTGCTCCGTTTAATCAAGTGATTAAGCGTCCTATGCAGAGCTTGGATTCTAATCAAGTAGATTTATCGTGAGCGGGGCCCGCTGCGCAGAGGTGTGCGCTTATTGTGTTCTTTCAATGGTTTTAGATAGCTGGGCATGACATGTTTTGATTTTTCCACGGGCTTGCGAACAAGCTTTGGATCAATCGCATGGTCGAACGCTATGCCCAAACGCCCTTGGGCCACCCATGCCACATTGCCAGTGACACGGCCAATATTACGCAGTTCCAGCTCTACTTTGTCGCCCCGTTTGGCGATGACCGGGGCCTCGGCCATCAAGCCTCCAGCCGACAGGTTGCGAATACGAACTTCGCCGCAATCATCACCTTCTACAAAGCGCAATGTTGCGTGCAGAAAAAGGCTGTCCCGTTCGAGCTCACGCTTGGGCAGGCCGCTTGTCTGGCTGTTTTTCCCCAAGTTCTCGTCAAATGGCTCTCTCATGAACTTCCTGCGACTCTGTTTTAGAACAACTTTGCTCGACGCAGGTAATAGGGGTGAAATGATGGAAAATTAGTTAAGATTATACATGCTTATATGTTGCGAAACACTATCGGGGAAAGTTGGCATGCCCATTTGAAGTGCCATAGCCAGTCCTTTAGGCAAGCATCTTCCTCACCCCAAAGTTTTAACGCAATTTGGGGCGGTTGGTAATGGATATGGCCCGGTTTACCCGGCCAGTATTAACTTATTGATCGCGCGAGATTTTCTCGTTGCGCTCGTGGGCTTCCTGTGCCTCGACGCTCATGGTGGCGATTGGACGTGCTTCCAGCCGCTCAAGCGAAATCGGTTCACCGGTTACCTGGCAATAGCCATATTCACCTTCTTCGATTCGCCGCAGGGCCGCATCAATTTTGGATGTCAGCTTGCGTTGCCGGTCGCGGGTCCGCAGTTCCAGACCCCAGTTGCTTTCGCTGGAGGCACGGTCGTTCAGGTCCGCATCCTGGATCGGCCCGTCTTGCAAATGGGCCAGCGTTTCCTTGGATTCTTCGATAATGTCGCGCTTCCATTTTTCCAGAGCGCGCTTGAAATAGGCCAGTTGCCGTTCATTCATAAATTCTTCGTCAGGGCTGGGCCGATAGTCGTCATCCAGAATAATTTCGCCATTTGAACCACTTTCAGAAGCGGTTGAATTTTTCGCTGAGGTCGCCAAAACTTACTCTCCACCAACGGTAAAAAATTACTCAATAACGAACCAACCAACATGGGTGGGCGTTACAAAAGGCTCTGTGGCGGGCCTATAAACTTGGCGTTCGCCATATACAAGATACAATATGTAGTGGGTGTCAGATTCTTGCGACACCTTCACTTCAGCACAGGATGTGAATGGTCCGGAAATCGAATCGATACTGTTGGTTAAAGCTATTTAAAGCAACTTTATACTTTGGTGAATGGCTCGTTTTTTTGCGGCTAAGCGAAAGACTTGCGCCCTAAACAGTGTCATTTCGGGACATTAACTTTGCTTGTGGAGGATTGATCCGGATCATTCCCAAATCGGTTCTAAAAACAGGGTTAATTTAATTGTAGCTGCTGAATTTTTCTGCGCTTTTGGTTCTATCGGAGCGCCGGATTACCAGACAGCATCTGTTTCTGGTCCATCTGTCAGCTTCAAAGCGGAAGAGAGTGGATAAAATGTCGGTAAAAATGGCGTTGACAAAATTATGTGCTTTAACATGTGGCGGCGCGTTAATCGGGGGCGGTGCAGTGCATGTCTCAGAAGCACCGGCCGCGCCGTATATTAAAAAGGTCGACAAGAAAACGGTTCGCAGAGCACAGCCACCAAAGGCCCCGCGCAAACTGCAGCGCGTTCGCCGGGTGGTAACGCAAACGGATCCTTCCTGCGCCCCGACGGTAGTGCATGTTGCTCAACCGGCTGCCTATATTCCTCCTCCCGTTCCCGCTATCCCCGTGATGGAAAGCGGCGGCGGCTCTGATCCTGTCATCATCGGCGGCAGCAGCGGTTATGGTGGCGGCTTTGGCGGCGGGTTCTTCGGCGGATTTTTTGGCGGGGGATCGGGTGGCGGTTCGGTCGTCATCTCCTCGACCAGCAGCGGTGGATCGACCAGCACCTCTTCCGGCGGCAGCTCCACCAGCAGCGGCTCCACCAGCACATCAACCGGCGGTATTTCCAGCACAGGCGGTTCAACCAGCACATCGTCGGGTAATGTCAGCACTTCCACTGGCGGGGTTAGCACTTCCACTGGCGGGGTTAGCACCTCCACTGGCGGGGTTAGCACCTCCACTGGCGGTGTGAGCACGAGCAGTTCGTCCAGTTCGTCGAGCAGTTCCAGTTCTTCATCGAGCAGCTCGTCCAGTTCATCTACTTCATCCGGGGCAAGCAGCACGTCATCCAGCTTTGGCGGCAATAGCACGTCCAGTTCCAGTTCCTCTTCAAGCAGTTCTTCCTCTTCGAGCAGCAGCTCCAGCTCGTCGAGTAGTGGAGGGTCCAATGGCGGTTCCAGCGGAACACCTGTTCCGGCCCCGCCAGTCGTCCTGCTCTTTGGTGCAGCGTCAGCAGCCCTGTTCGCCCGCAGCCGTCGGGGAAGCCGTATGGCAAAGGAAGCTGCGCAAGCCTGACAGGCTGAAAGCGTAAAATAGACAAGGGAACGGCCGGGGGTGATCCGGCCGTTTTCGATTTGGCTTTCCAACTGCGCTTCCGTCTTTACCTAAGCACAAGATTGAGGCTTGAATGAAAGCGGCCCGCTCGGCATAGGCTTATCCCATGCATGATTTAAAATATATCAGGGAAAACGCGGCCGCTTTCGATGCCGCTTTGGCGCGGCGCGGCGGCGAACCAGTGGCAGCGGCCATATTGGCACTGGACGAGGAAAACCGCGCGATCACGACCAGGCTGCAAGAAGGGCAGGCACGGCGCAACGAAGCATCCAAAGCTATCGGCAAGGCCAAGGGGCAGGGCGATGAGGAAACCGCGCAGGCGCTGATGGCCGAGGTTTCGGAACTGAAAAGCAGCCTGCCGGCACTGGAAGAGCAGGGGCGTGCGGTTTCGGCAAAATTGCGTGATATTCTGGCCGCGCTTCCCAACCTGCCCGACGCCGATGTCCCGCAGGGCGCTGACGAAGACGATAATGTCGAGATTGAACGGTGGGGCACTCCGCGCAGCTTTGATTTCAAGCCGCGCGAGCATAGCGATATCGGTCCGCCGCTGGGGCTGGATTTTGAAACGGCGGCAAATATGTCGGGCGCTCGCTTTGCGTTCCTGCGCGGACAAATGGCGCGGCTGCAACGTGCTATTGCCCAATATATGCTGGACCAGCAGACGATGCAAAACGGCTTTCAGGAATGCGCGCCACCGCTTCTGGTGCGTGACGAGGCTGTATTTGGCACGGGGCAGCTTCCCAAATTTTCCGAAGACCTGTTTCAGACCACCGATGGCCGCTGGCTCATCCCAACCGCAGAGGTCAGCTTGACCAACAGCGTGCGGGAACAGATATTGGATGAAGCGCAATTACCGATCCGTCTGACCGCGCTTACCCCCTGTTTCCGCAGCGAAGCTGGAGCAGCGGGCAAGGATACTAAGGGCCTGATCCGCCAGCACCAGTTTGAAAAGGTCGAGATGGTGGCAATTGCCCATCCCGATTACAGCGAAGCCGAGCATGTGCGGATGACCGAGGCGGCAGAATCGATACTGAAAGCGCTGGAACTGCCCTATCGAAAAATGCTGCTTTGCACCGGCGACATGGGGGCAACGGCACGTAAAACCTATGATCTGGAAGTATGGCTACCGGGGCAGGATAGTTACCGGGAGATTTCGAGCATTTCCAATTGCGGCGACTATCAGGCGCGGCGGATGAACGCCCGTTTCCGCAGTGAAGGGGAAACTAAGGGCACACAGTTTGTCCATACGCTGAACGGTTCTGGCCTGGCGGTTGGCCGGACTTTGGTTGCGGTGCTGGAAAATTATCAGCAAGAGGATGGTTCTGTCTTAATTCCGGAAGTGTTAAAAGCTTATATGGGCGGTATCGAACGGCTGGCTGCTCCCACTGCCTAATCTTCTGGGGTTCGGTGGGGCATGAAAGAAAAAAGGAAATACCATGCGCATTTTGCTGACGAATGATGATGGGTTTGATGCCCCCGGCATGAAGATATTGCTCGATATCGCGCAGCATTTTTCCAACGACATCTGGATCGTCGCGCCTTCCGATGAAAACTCGGGCGCGGGTCATTCACTGACCCTCACTCGTCCCTTGCGCGTGCGCAAGCGCGGTGACCAGCAATATTCTGTTGATGGTACGCCGACGGACAGCGTGATGATGGCGGTTGCGAAAATCATGAAGGACAACCCGCCCGACCTGATCCTGTCCGGTGTCAATCGCGGCGCCAATCTGGGCGAGGATGTGACCTATTCAGGTACGGTTTCCGCCGCGATGGAAGGAGCGCTGGCCGGGATTCCGTCAATTGCGCTTAGCCAAAGCTATGCGCGAGAGGATATGGGCGAGGCGGTTCCGTTTGAAGCGGCCACGCATTGGGGGGAACGGGTGCTGCGCCCGCTGATTAAACAGCGTATGGACCACCGCACACTGGTCAATATCAATTTCCCCGCGCTGCCCCCGGCCGAGGTCAAGGGCATCCGTGTGGTGACGCAGGGTATCCGTGATTATGGCCGGTTACAGATTATCAGCAACCGTGACCCGCGGGGGTTTGAATACTACTGGTTCGGCCTTGGCCCGATGGTCGAAACACCGGCGCATAGTACCGATCTGGAGGCCATTGCTGCGGGCTATGTCTCCATCACTCCGCTGCATCTTGACCTCACCCATTACAGGTCGATGGACAATTTAAAAAAGCTCTACGACCAGTAATCTTTTTACGATTAGGAAAGCCGGATGATGCGTGTGCATAAAAGATCGCGTGGACAAAAGATCAGGCACGGTGATAGTAGGGGGTCCGGCTGGAGACAGCGGCAATATACGGGAACCACAATTGTATTTTGAACACCGTCACGAACCCAAGCAGGTAATTTCCGTCCACTATTTGCCGAAGCGGGTCTGATTGCCTGATGGCCCGGCGCATAACCCGTAATATTTCCGATTATTTAACGCTGCGCCGCCGCGCGAGCATGCCGATATGGCTGGATATCACATGGCGAGTATTGTTCGTATTGGGGCTGATTAGCGCTGCGGTTGCGGTGCACTGGTTTGACCGCACTGGTTTGCAGGACAGCTATGACGGGGATGTCAGTTTTTACGATGTCATTTATTTTACGATGATATCGATAACGACCACCGGTTACGGGGACATTGCCCCTGTGACCGAGCGTGCACGGTTGTTTGATGCCTTGCTTGTGACTCCCATTCGCATCTTCGTTGTGCTTATATTTGTCGGCACGGCCTATAATTTCGTATTCAAAAGAACCTGGGACAGGTGGCGCATGAAAATTATCCAGAATAATCTGCACGATCATATAGTGATCGCCGGTTTCGGCACCAGCGGTAAAGAGGCGGTACATGAATTAATAGCGCGCGGGACCAACCCGGGTGAAATTGTCGTGATAGATCCTTTTGATGATGCCTTGGCGGAGGCCGAAAAACTTGGCTGTGCCGTGATAAATGGTGATGCCACACGCGACGGTGTGTTAATGGATGTCAAAATATCCCGCGCTCGCTCTATGATTGTTTCCGCTGGCCGTGATGATACCAGCATATTGATCGTGCTGACCGCTCGTCACCTCGCTTACCACCTGCCAATCATTGTATCGGTCCGCGCGGCGGATAACGAAATGCTGGCACGGCAAGCAGGGGCGACAACGGTAATCAATCCGGTTAGCTTTGCCGGATTGTTACTAGCGGGCAGCTGTGAAGGCGCCAAAATATCCGATTATCTAAGTGATCTGGCATCGGCAACTGGCCGGGTAAAATTAGTGCAGCGATCTGTTAGTGAAGATGAAGTCGGTCAGTCGATGCAGGACATTACCAAAGAAGGGATAGGCGTCCGCATTTACCGCGACCAAAATGCCTATGGATTCTGGGAAGAGGAGGCGAAGAGCCTTGAAGCCGGCGATGTCATCGTAATGATAGTGCCCGTCCATGATGCGGAATACAAGCGTGATAAGCGGACTGTTGCCAAGGATGCGCCTGCTACAGGTGCGGGGCAAGCTGAATAAAAGCCGATTATCATTCTGTACTCTTGGAACTATCCAGTCCATCAGGCGTAAGTCTTCCGGAATAGGAGACAATAGCTATGGCGAAGATATTCGACCTTCTTAAAGAAGATCATGACAAGCATCGTGATCTCATTAAAAAAATTATGAAAACCGAAGGTGACAGCGCGGAGCGGCGCGAATTATTTACCGAATTTCGCGAAGAAGTGACCGCGCACGCAAATGCAGAGGAGCAATCCCTTTACGCCGAAATGCTGTCGCGACCAGAGTTGCAGGATGATGGCCGCCATTCCGTCGCCGAACATAAAGAACTGGACGACCTGTTGGCCGAGTTGTCTGAAATGGACATGTCATCATCCGGCTGGCTTCAGAAATTCAAGACACTGCGCCACGATTACGAGCATCATATCGAAGAGGAAGAACAAGAAATGTTCCCCGCCGCCGATGAAGAATTCGCCGCAAAATGCGAAGAACGCCTTGGCGACATATATGCCGACCGCTATCCGGCAGAACTGGAAAGCGCACAGCAAGGCGTGGAGCATGATGATCGGGAATAGGCGGGCATAAGCCCAACCCCGTCATTCCCGCGCAGGCGGGAATCCAGCTTTTCTTCTGCAAGGTTTAGGTAGCTGGATCCCCGCCTGCGCGGGGATGACGGGCGATAATATCGTATCTGTTAGCCTTGGGCTCGACTGTCGGCCAAAAATAGAGCATAGGACCGGGAGAGGACTGGTCAGATATGAAGCTATATGTGCTGTTACTGCCCTTTTTTTTATGGGCCTGTAGTTCTGAACCCAGATCGCCCAGTATTGTTTCACCAAATGACTATACTAGGTCGTGTTGACAAAAGGGATTCCCAACCACACCGAGTTGTGATTCAAGGCTGCTTTTTGAGGAGTAGTCATGGGCCGCGGGGATTTGTCGGATGCTGAATGGGAATTGATCGGGCCGTTGCTGCCGCCTGAGCGTGG
>NZ_DATCTC010000020.1:0-69046 GCF_036568145.1 Parasphingorhabdus sp.
AACGCGATGAAGCGCACATTTCAACCGAGCCGCCTGGTCCGTAAACGGCGCCATGGTTTCCGCGCCCGCAAAGCAACGGTCGGAGGCCGCAAAGTCTTGGCTGCCCGCCGTGCGCGTGGCCGCAACAAGCTCTCTGCCTAATATAGATAATCCGCTCACCCGGCCTTTTCCAAAAGGTGGATGGTGACGGAAAATGCAAATCTTCGCCCTGACGCTGAATATACGCGTCCGGTTACGGCTACCCGGCCTCCCCCTATCGAAGTGATTCGCAAGCGCCCGGACTTTCTGGCCGCGAATCGGGGCAAGCGATTCGTGACGCCGGGTTTCATTCTGCTCGCCCATAAACGCCGCGCGGAACACCCCGTCCCCTCCGACACCATTCGATATGGCATCACTGTCACCAAGAAAATCGGCAATGCCGTGACCCGCAACCGCATGAAGCGCCGGTTTCGCGCCTTGCTTGCCGAAATGCTTCCGCAATATGGTATAACCGGCGCGGACCACATCATGATTGGCCGCAAAGAGAACAAGGAACGGGATTTTTCTGCGATGAAAGCGGAACTTGAAAAAGCACTGAGACATCTGGCGAAAAAGCTCTGAAGCCCATGTTCAAAGCGGTTTTCATATTCTTTGTGCGCTGCTGGCAATGGGGGCCTTCGCGTATTTTGCCGCCCAGCTGCCGTTACAGCCCAAGCTGTTCCGCCTATGCGATCGAGGCGATCGAAAAATACGGTGTGATTAGGGGTAGCTGGCTTGGCACGAAACGGCTATTGCGCTGTCATCCGTGGGGGGGCTCTGGTTACGATCCGGTTCCTTGACCGAATCAGACGCCTGCTTACTTGGCCCGCTTATGTGGGTGTAGAAACGATTTTTAAGCCAGAATTTAGGAATTACAGTGGACGACAAGCGTAATATTATCATGGCGGTTTTGCTGACCGGCATCATCCTGTTTGGCTGGCCTGTCCTGATGGAAACATTTTTTCCTGACATGGCGAACAAGAATGAGGCGGTCGAGCAGGCAAAAACTTCCGACCAGGCTGAGGCACCGCTGGCAAATGGCGCTGCTGCCGATGGGTCCGGCCCTGCTGCATCCATGACGCCGGGGTCTGCCGCGTTTGGCGCCGATCGCGCCGCTGGCACCGTCCGCACGCTGCCGGTCGTTCTGGCCGAAACCCCGCGTGTGCCGATTGAAACGCCCCGCCTCAACGGAACGATCAACCTGAAAGGCGCGCGGATCGACGACCTGACGCTGACCGATCACCGCACAGGATTGGAAAAGGACAGCCCGCCTGTGCGCCTGTTCGCTCCGTCCGGTACGAAAAATGCCTATTTCAGCCGCTTTGGCTGGGCGGGTGACGGCGTTGCATTGCCGGATGACCAGACCGTATGGACAGCCGACAAGGCCAAGCTGACCCCGCAAAGCCCGGTCACGCTCAACTGGTCCAACGACAGCGGGCAGACTTTTGCGATCACCTTGTCGATTGACGAAAACTACCTGATTACCGCGGAGCAAAGCGTTACCAACCGCGGCGAAAATGCCATTGCGCTGAAACCCTATAGCCTTATCAACCGCACGCGCGACCTCAGCAACGTGCCCGCAGGAGAGGCGAGCAGCTGGACCATCCATATCGGTCCGGTCGGCGTTTTCGACGGCGCGGCCAATTATGATGTCGATTATGAAAATCTTGCCGGTGAAGACCCCGGATTTTTTACCAACATGTTCGGAACCTCGGCATCCGCCGGAACAAACAGCTTTGACAAGGATGTCAGCTGGCTTGGCTTCAGTGACAAATATTGGCTCGGCGCGATCATTCCGGTGAACAACCCCAAGGTTGTCGGCAAGTTCCGCAGCGGTTCGAACGACGTTTTCCAGGCAGAATTTGCCCGCGATAGCGCGCAGGTCATCGCTCCCGGTAAAGTACTGAAAACCACCACGCGCCTGTTCGCCGGTGCCAAGGAAACGGCGCTGCTCGACACTTACAAAGAACAATATGATATCACCCTGCTCGACCGTGCGATCGACTGGGGCTGGTTCTACTGGTTTGAAAAGCCTTTATTCTATCTGCTCAACTGGCTGTTCCAGCTTGTCGGCAATTTCGGCGTCGCGATCATCCTGATGACCTTTGTCGTGCGCGGCATCATGTTCCCGATTGCACAGAAGCAATTTGCCTCCATGGCACAAATGCGCGCTGTGCAGCCGAAAATGAAGAAGATCCAGGAAAAATATAAAGACGACAAGCAAAAGCAGCAGCAGGAAATCATGAAGCTGTACAAGGACGAGAAGGTCAATCCGCTCGCCGGTTGTTTGCCGATCTTCCTGCAAATCCCGATTTTCTTTGCGCTGTATAAAGTGTTGATGCTGTCGATCGAAATGCGGCACCAGCCGTTTATGTTGTGGATCCAGGATCTGTCTGCACCGGACCCGCTGACCCCGGTCAACCTGTTCGGATTGCTTCCGTTTGATCCGCCCAGCTTCCTTGCGGTTGGTATATTGCCAATCCTGATGGGTATTACGATGCACTTCCAGTTCAAGCTGAACCCGCAGCAGATGGACCCGATGCAGCAACAGATTTTCGGCCTGATGCCGTGGGTACTGGTGTTCATCATGGCGCCGTTTGCCGCCGGTCTGCAGCTCTATTGGACCGTGTCCAACGTCCTGACCATTATCCAGCAAAAGTGGCTCTATTCCCGCCATCCGCAGCTGAAGGAACAAATGGCCAAGGATGCCGAGGAAAAAGCCAAAAAGGCGGAAGAAGAAAAGGCGGCGAAAGCGAATTAGGGACGGGATTAACGGCACGGCTAGACAGGTCCTGCCGTTAGTCCTGAGCTTGTCGAGGGACGTTTCTCGTCCGATAGACGTGGTTCGACAGGCTCTCCACTAACGGGGCAAGACCCAAGGCAAGTTCAGGGCTAACGGCTTGGCTCTCCAGAGTGTATGCTGCCTTAGCTGCTGAATATACGGATCCATATTATGACACCACTGCACCCTAAAATATTCTCAGGCCCGATTTCTTTCCTGAAATCCGCGCCCCAGCTTCAATTCCTTCCGGAACCGACTGTGCCGGAAATTGCCTTTGCGGGCCGTTCCAATGTCGGGAAGTCCTCGCTCATCAATGCGCTGACCGGGCGCAACGGACTGGCGCGGACATCCAATACGCCGGGGCGGACACAGGAGCTGAATTTCTTTGATGTCGGCGACACGACCAATAGTCGACCGATTTTCCGGATTTGCGATATGCCCGGCTACGGCTTTGCCAAGGCCCCGGTTAAAACCGTTCAGAAATGGCGCTATCTGGTCAATGATTATTTGCGCGGACGGCAAGTATTAAAGCGCACATTCGTTCTGATCGACAGCCGTCACGGTATAAAGGATACCGATGAGGAAGTGTTGACCATGCTGGACAAGGCGGGCGTCAGCTATCGCATCGTCATGACAAAGGCCGACAAGGTAAAGGCCAGCGAACTGGAAGCGACCATGGAAAAAGTCCTCGCGGCCTCAAAAAAACATCCGGCGGCGCACCCCGATCTCATCATCACATCGTCCGAGAAGAAACAGGGAATTGACGAACTGCGCCTCGCGGTGCTGGAAGCGGTGCAGATTTAACCGCGCTCTCTTGCCTTTTATCGCCAATCCGGCAAAGGCTGGAATCTTCTGATTCCACGCGCTATCCGGAATGTTAAAATAACAAAAGGCCGAACATGAAACTGATAATCGGAAACAAAGCCTATTCCAGCTGGTCGATGCGCGGCTGGCTTGCCTGCAAACAATCCGGCCTCTCGTTCGAAGAACTCACTGTTCCACTCTATGGAGAAGATTGGGACGATATCCGGCTGGGTGAAAATTTTGCCCCCTCCGGCGGCAAGGTTCCGATCCTGTGGGACGGCGAGAGCGTGATCTGGGACAGCCTGGCCATTATCGACTGGCTTGCCGACAAAACCCACCGCGACCGTTTCTGGCCCAAGGATGAAACCGCGCGCGGCATGGCCCGGTCGATGGCGGCCGAAATGCACAGCGGATTTATGGCGCTGCGCAAACAATGCCCAATGAACACCCGCAAGCGGTATGAAGGCCTGCAATTCACGCCCGAAACTCTGCACGACGCCGCCCGGATCGTGCAGCTATGGGCACAGGCACGCGCGCGCTTTGGCAACGGAGGGCCGTTCCTGTTCGGCACTTTTGGCGCTGTCGATATCATGTATGCGCCCGTCATATCCCGCTTCCAGACTTATGGTCTGCACGTCCCCGGCTTTGCCGCGGCCTATATGGAAACCATGCTGCAACATGACTGGATGGTCCAGTGGATGGAATCCGCCCAGGAAGAACCATGGGTGATCGAGCGGCTGGAGCAGCCCTTTACGGAGTGAAGGTGCGTACATAATTGCAGCGTGACGAGTATAATGATGACCAAAAAATCCACCCTTGATCTGGCCAAAGAGCTGATCGCCTGTCCCAGTATCACGCCTGCAACCGGCTCCGTTTTTGACGTGATGGCGGCCATGCTGGAACCGCTGGGTTTTGAAGTGACACGCTTTATCGCCGGCGACAGGCCGGAGGATCAGGGGCCGGAAGATAGGGGAAGCGGCGGCGCAGTCGAAAATCTTTTCGCCATCCGGAAAGGGAAACCGGGTGCGCGCCATTTTGCCTTTGCCGGGCATCTGGACGTTGTTCCGCCGGGTGAAGGCTGGGCCAGCGATCCATTCGCGCCGGAAGTCAAAGGCGATCTGCTTTACGGGCGCGGCGCGGTGGACATGAAGGGCAGCATTGCCGCCTTTGTCAGCGCGCTTCATACTCTGCCCGATGATCTGGGCACGATCAGCCTTATCATCACCGGCGATGAGGAAGGCCCGGCCCGCTTTGGCACGGTCGCAATAATGGAGTTGATGAAAGAGCGCGGGATTACGCCGGACCTGTGCCTTGTCGGCGAACCCACCTCGGTCAACCGGCTGGGCGATATGATGAAAATCGGGCGGCGCGGCTCGGTCAATATGTGGATCACCGTCCGCGGCACACAGGGGCATGTCGCCTATCCCCACCTTGCCGATAATCCGATCACGAAACTGGGCAAGATTTTAAGCGAAATTGACGCGGTAGAGCTGGATCAGGGCACCGACTGGTTTCAGCCCAGCAATATCGAATTTACCGACATCCATGTCGGCAACCCCGCCCATAATGTCATCCCGGCCAAGGCGGAAGGTCGCTTGTCCATCCGGTTTAACGACCAGCATAGCGGCGATAGCCTGAGCGATATGGTGCGCGAAATTGTCGAGCGTAACGGCGGGGAACTGACCCCGATTATTTCCGGTGAGCCGTTTTTGACTCCGCCGGGCGAATTGTCGGAAATGGTTGTCGAAGCGATTACGCAGGTGACAGGCATCGCGCCGGAATTATCGACCACAGGCGGAACATCCGATGCGCGCTTCCTGTCGAGAATCATGCCGGTGGTGGAATTCGGCCTGTGCAATGCCACCATGCACAAGCTGGACGAGGCTGTTGCCATTGCCGACCTCGATCAGCTTTCGGACATTTACGCCAGGATATTACGCAAGGCGCTTGGGTAGTTTCCCCCTTATCACCGCCGACGACGCAGGATGATATAAAGCGCACCGGCTCCGCCATGACGGGGATGGGCGCGCCGGACTGCCGCTATATAGGGGGCATGGCGTGACGCCGCGAGCCAATCGGAAATCGCGGCCCGTATCGCACCCCGGCCCCCTTCGCGCCGCCGCTCGTCATCGCTCCGTGCCTTGCCGGTGATGAGCAGGATCGCGCGGTGGCCAGCGGCAATGCTGAGTTCCAGCGCGCTATCCAGCCGCCCGTGCGCCGATGTCAATGTATAGCCATGCAGGTCAATCGTCACATCCGGTTGCACCACGCCCTTGTTCAGGCGGCGGTCCCAATGACCATCAAGTCCGGCCTTTTCCGAAATAGCGCTTTGCTGATGAAGCGGAATGGCCTTGGCCGATGCTCCGCCGAAACTTTCCGCCGTGATTGGCCCGCGAACCTCTGGCAGCTTTTTCGCCACGGGTAAGGCTTTCACCCGGCTCACACGGGCCTGGTCGAGCGGTTTTACCGTCTCGATAACCTTTTGCCACAGTGCCTTTTCACCGGCGGTAAGAGGGCGATCAGCCATATAAGCACTCGTTCATTGTCTGGCCGGTCATTTCGGGGCAGATGCGGTCAATCTGGCGGCTGTGCCTTTGGGCAGGAAGAGCAGCGCCTGTCCGTTGGATGACATGCCGCCCGCAATCTGCGCCGCCTCTTCCCCCGCGCCCCAGAATGTATCGAAACGGTTTGCACCCTTTATCGCGCCGCCCGTGTCCTGCGCGATCCAAAGGCCGTCGGCAATATCATGCTCCATGTCGAGGAAGACCGGCGCGCCAAGCGGCACAAAATTACGGTCCACCGCCACCGATGTACGGCCCACAACCGGGTGGCCCATGGCACCTATCGGGCCGGGGCCGGTGAGTTCGCGAAAGAAGATATAGCTTTCATTTTCGCGCATGATTTTTTGCCCCTCTTCGGGGTTGGCGCGCAGCCATTCGTTAATGCCTTGCATATTGGCCTTGCCCTTTTCGAGCAGGCCGCGTTCGCGCATCACCCGGCCGATGGCGGTATAATCGCGGCCATTTTGCCCGTCATAGCCGATCCGCATAACCGAACCATCGGGCATGGCAATCCGGCCGCTGCCCTGAATCTGAAGAAAGAAGAAATCGATATAATCGGACGCCCAGGCCAGCTCCAGCCCCTTGCCCTGCAATGCGCCCTCGTCAATTTGGGCCCGATCTTCAAACGGGACCAGATTTTTGCCCTCGACCTTGCCGCGAATCTTTTTGTCCTTAAGCTCGTCAGAAAACTGGCCGAGATCCACGTCGACCAGATCGGGTGGCCGCCGGTAAACGGGAACCTGTGCTTCCGCCGTGCGGGTGCGTGAGCCGTTGATCTGGGGTTCGAAATAGCCGGTGGCAAAGGCTTTGCCATCGCCGATCCGCACCGATTCAAAATGGCTTTCAAAGAATCGCCGCGCATCATTGTCCGGCCAGCTTTGCGCCGCGTCACAGGCTGCCGCCCAATCAGCGCCCTGGGTAAGGCCGCTATTATCGGTGCGGCGGACGAGCGACGGACAACTGGTGCGAAAGGATTGCAGCCCGGCGGTTGCCTTGACACCATCTATAGCGAGCGACGCGATATCGGGGCCGGGCGCTATGCCTGCCTCTACTGCGCGTAGTGGTCCTGCCGGGGTTTCAGACGGGGTTTCCGCCGGTGCATCAGGAGAGCGGCTGCCAGCAGTTTCAACCGGATCAACCGATACAGCGCACGCACCCAGCAACAGCAGGGCACCCAATAGCCCTGCGGTTTTCGTTCCTGTTTTCGTTATTGCAGAGCCGCGCCACACCGTGCGGCTTACACTTCGTCAGTCTCGTCAAGGATCCAGTTCGGGTTGGAGCTGGAAAGGTCACGCACGAAGGTCCAGATATCATGCGTTTCCAACGCATCGGTGAGCGAGCCACCGATAAGCAGGCCATCCTTGTCCTTTACCACGGCCACGATATCCGCATCGAAGCGCATGGTGATCCGGCCGATCCGGCGGTCATAACTGGCGTCGACAATCCGCGCTTCCTCTATCCGGACGAGGCGGTTTTCCAGCATTTCGCCATTTTTCTCGCGCGCATCAATGGCCGCGACAAAGCTGTCATAGACATCATCGTCGCACAATTCTTTCAACTGTTCGCGATCGCCGGTCCAGAATGCTTCCAATATCATGCCATAGGCGGCTTTTGCGCCTTCCACGAATCGGCCCACATCGAAATTGCGGTCGGCATTGATAATCGCGCGCATGCCCGATTCGGCAGCGGCATCATAAACCATTGCCGGCTGTTGCACGGGAACGGATGACACAGGGGCGATGTCGGGAACGATATGGTCCCGGCTATCATCCCGTCCCGTATGGTCACGGGGGCGCTTATCCAAGCTATTCTCGGCATTTCGGGGCATATGCTCTTGTTCGTGGCCGGTGCGTTTTCCGAGCACGGAATAAAGGCGAAGGCCCAAAAAAGCCGCTACCATCGCTAGTAATACAATTTCGATAGTCACGATATCTCCAATATCTCAATTCTCTCATACATAGGGAGGAAACACGCCAGTTTCAAATGGCTTTCGGTATCTGGGTCAGGCTTTATCGCGCACCTGTCTGATATTCGGCCTGATATATGCCGGTATAGTGTGGCCAAGCCCTCTCCCCAGCCACGCTAAAGCTGGCTCAGGCAAGCGGAAAGACCATTGCCCTGCCCCCCATCCCCTGCTAGTCGCGCTGCAAACGGGGGCTGCAACGATTGTGGCATCTACCCTGACTTATGAACAGGTATAATTTTCCGAAAGGACGAGCCAAATGGTTGATGAAAACGGTAATGTCACAACTCCCGATCCGGCAGCAAATGGCGCGGATAACCAACCGCAAATTGGTATCATTTCGCAATATGTGAAAGATTTGTCGGTCGAAAACCCGAATGCCCCCGATGTTTACCAGTGGGAATCCCAGCCACAGATCGACGTGCAATTCAACATCGGCTCCAGCCCCGTTTCCGACGAAGTGCACGAGGTTGAACTGAAAATCAACGTGGTGGCCAAGGCGGACCAGGGCGTCGCGTTTCAGGTCGAGCTGCTCTATTGCGGCCTGATTGGCATGCGTAACGTCAACGATGAACAGGCCCATCCGTTCCTGTTTGCGGAAGCGCCGCGCATCTTATTCCCCTTTGCCCGTGCGATCATTTCCGACGCGGTTCGTGATGCCGGTTTCCAGCCATTGTTGCTGGAGCCGATCGATTTCACCGCGCTCTATATCCAGCAACGCGAGCAGCAGGCCGCAAGTGCCGCAGAACAGCCGGTTGGAAACGCCTGAGCCGCCATTCGTGGCAAGCCAGCCCGCGCGTTGTCCCGAAGCGCCGTTTGATAGATCAGGCGCGCGCGGGGCATCATGCGGGGATAGCGCAAGCGATCTTAATTTAACTCGTCCGAGGCAGGCATGAACCTGCTGAAATCCACCGGCACTATTGCGGGCCTGACTCTGGTCAGCCGCATATTCGGTTTTGTCCGTGACATCATGCTGGCACGTGTGCTGGGCGCGGGCGCGGCGGCGGACGCATGGCAACTGGCGTTCCAGCTTCCCAATATATTCCGCCGGCTCTTTGCCGAGGGCGCGTTTTCAGCCGCCTTCGTCCCGCTTTTCAATCGCAAGCTGGAAGAGGACGAAGGGCGGAGCGCGGCGCAGAATTTTGCCATTGATGTGCTGTCCGTGTTTGTGCCGATCCTGCTGGTGTTCACGGCTGTCATGATGCTTGCGATGCCGTGGATCGTCTGGTTCATCGATGATTTTGGCGAAGGGGGCCGGACAAGCGATTTTTCGATCAGTCTGGCGCGGATTACCTTTCCCTATCTCGGCCTGATCAGCGCGGCGACATTATTTGCGGCGATCCTGAACAGCGTCAGCCGCTTTGCCGCCGCTGCCGCCGCGCCGATCATGCTGAATATCTGTATGATCACCGCTCTTTTGATCGTGCTGGGGATTGACGGCGGCGCAGATCCGCAGCGGACGGCCTATTATATTGCCTTTGCCGTATCCATATCGGGTGTGCTGCAAATGCTGTGGCTTTATTTTTGGGCGCGCAAGGCTGGCTTCGCTTTCGCGATCAAAAAGCCGAAATTCACGCCCGATGTGAAAGAACTTGGTATCCTGATTCTGCCCGCGGTTTTCGGGGCAGGCATTTACCAGATCAGCCGTTTCATCGACCTGTTCTTCCTCGGCCGCCTGCCAGAGGGCAGCTTTGTTTACCTCGCCATGGGCGACCGGCTGAACCAGTTACCGCTGGGGATTATCGGCATCGCTTTGGGCACCGCGATCCTGCCCGCGCTCTCCCGCTTCATTGCCAAGGACGACCAGGGCGGCGCACAGCGCTTGCAAAGCAATGCCATCGAACTGGCGATGCTGCTGACTATCCCTGCGGCCATGGCCCTGTTTTTTGCCTCCGGGCCGCTGGTGACATCTTTTTATGTGGGCGGTAATTTTCATGCCCGTGACGGAGCGGCAACAGCAGGCGTGGTAAGCGCGCTTGTCATCGGCCTGCCCGCTTATGTTCTGGTCAAGGTCCTGATCCCCGGATTTTTCGCGCGCAAGGACACCAAAACGCCCGTTTATACGGCGGGTATATCGCTTATCATCAATATCATCCTCAACATCTTGCTGATCCCGATTTACGGCATAACCGGCCTTGCCTTTGCAGGCGCGATGGCGGCCTGGTCCAATTGCGCCATGCTTTATTTCATGCTCCACCGGCGCGGGCATTTTCATCTGGAATTATCGCTGCTGCTGCGTATGGGCCGCATCACCGTTTCAGCGGCTGGCATGGCGGTGGTGCTGGTTTACGGCGCACCTTTGGGCGAAGGATTTTATGACGGCAGCATCTGGCAGCGGATAGGCTCGATTACCGCTCTGGTCTGTGCTGGCGGTTTTGTGTATGCGGTGCTGGCATGGCTGACGGGCGCGATAGACCGCGACAAAATCGCCATGCTGACAAAGAAGAAAGCGGCCGAACAGGCGGCACAAGAAGGACAGTAAAACATGCGTATTGTTTCCGGCATCCAGCCGACGGGTAATCTCCACCTTGGCAATTATCTGGGCGCGATAAAGAACTGGGTGAAGTTGCAGCAGGAATCGGAATGCCTGTTCTTTCTGGCCGATCTGCACGCCATCACTGTGCACAATGATCCGGGTGAATTGTCTGCCAATTGCCGGAACATGGTTGCCGCCCTTGTCGCTGCGGGTGTGGACACGCAGAAATCCATCCTGTTCAACCAGGCCCGCGTGCCCGCTCATGCCGAGCTGGCATGGCTGCTGATCTGCAACACGCCGATGGGGTGGCTCGACCGGATGACCCAGTTCAAGGAGAAATCCGGCAAACACAAGCAGCGCTCGTCACTGGGGCTGCTTGCCTATCCGGTGCTGCAAGCGGCGGATGTGCTTATCTATCAGGCGACCCATGTGCCGGTGGGTGAGGATCAGAGACAGCATCTGGAACTGGCCCGCGATGTTGCTGCCAAGTTTAACAATGACACGGGGAGCGAGGTTTTTACCCAGCCCGAAGCATATTTTGGCGAAACCGCCGCGCGGATCATGTCTCTGCGCGATGGCACGGCGAAAATGTCGAAATCCGACCCGTCGGATCTCAGCCGCATCAACATGACCGATGATAATGACACTATCGCCAAGAAAATACAGAAGGCCCGCACCGATGCAGAGCCTTTGCCCGCCACGGTCGCAGAGCTGGAGGGCCGGGCAGAGGCCACCAATCTGGTCGGTATCTATGCCACGCTGGAAGACCGCTCGGTGCAATCCGTGCTCGACCAATATGCCGGACAGGGCTTTGGCAGCTTCAAACCGGAGCTGGCCGAGCTGGCCGTGGCGCATCTCTCCCCCATCCGGGACCGTTACGAGGCATTGCGCCAGGATACAGGCGCGATTGACGAGATTTTACGCGATGGCGGGGAACGTGCACGCAATCTGGCACAGCCGACTCTGGAAAAGGCTTATGCGGCTTTGGGCCTGCTGCGCGACTGATTTGTGAAGCCCGGTTAGCGGCGCCTATTCGCCAAAGGCGGCAAACACCTCTTGCAGCCAATACGGGTTCTCCATCGCGCGCAAGGCGTTTAGTGCGTTTTGCAGATCAAGACGGGAATAGACGACCGGGCCGTCGCTATGCGTGGACTTGGCCGTGAGCACGGAAACCAGATGCGCGCCCTTGGTATTTTCGCGCATCACCGCGATGTCCAGCTCCCGCATTCCGCGCCTGACACAGTTCAGGAACAAAGCGGCGACCAGTGCCCGCGCCACGCCCTTGCCATGATATTGATCGAGCACGGCTATCGCGAATTCGCCTGTCGTCTCATCCTCGCTTTGGCGGATCGCGTGGACAGCGCCCATTGCGGGTTGCCCCTCTATGCCAAGGTTGACCGCGCCCCAGCCGATATGGTTCACCCCGTCCACAGCGGTTAATTGCTCCACCAATGACTTCGGCGCCGCCTTGAAGCCCGAGAAAAAGCGCAAATAGCGCGACTGTTCGGACAATCCCATGATGCCGCGCTCTATCCGGTCATGATCGGACACGCTAAGCGGGCGCAGACAAAGCTGTATGGGGCGGCCATCCTCGATAATGTCCGTATCTATGACAATGGAATCGGGAACGCTCGTGCCGGGTGCGGTTTGCTGCGGAGATTCAGACATAGACTGGCCTTTCCAGTGGATGACGAATCGCCATGCTAGCCATATTTCCCCTGTGTTGACAGAGCTATTGCGGCTCTAATGACCGAACCGGATTCCGCACGGTGGCAAAGACACCGACACAAAAACCTGTTCCATGCCATCGAAACTATGCCACTATGCAACCAAAGGAACGTAATGATTCTGAGGAGAGAAGTTTATGGCCACCGCAATAAAAGAGTCCGGCAGCGCAGCACAGAGCGCCGCGGGCTTTACCAATCCCGACCCGGCAACGATTGACCGGCTGGAGGGCAAAGTCTCTGACGCCGAGTGGAAATTGCGCTGTGATCTGGCCGCGACCTACCGGCTGTGCGCCATGCATGCGTGGACCGATCTGGTCTTCACCCATATTTCCGTGCGCTTGCCGGACGAGGATGGGGAAGAACGTTTCCTCATCAACCCTTATGGTGTGATGTTTGACGAAATGACCGCATCCTCGCTGATCAAGATCGATATTCAGGGCAATATCAAACAGGATACGCCCTATTTCATCAATCCCGCCGGGTTTACCATCCACAGCGCCGTGCATAGCGCCCGCGAAGATGCTGGCTGCGTGATCCATGTCCACACGCCTTATGGCATCGCCGTGTCTGTCCAGAAAGAGGGCCTGCGCCGTTACACGCAATTTTCGATGCAGGTGCACGATGACCTTGCCTATCATGATTATGAAGGCATCGCGCTGGATCTTGATGAACGCGAGCGATTGATCGCCGATATTGGCGAGAAGAACCTCTTGATTCTGCGCAATCACGGCACGCTGACCATCGGCAAGAATTGCGCCGGGGCTTTCTTGCGGATGTATCTGCTGGAAAATGCCTGCAAGACCCAGATTCTGGCACAAGCCGTGGGCGACCAGGCCGCACTGCACGAAGAGCCGGAAACGATGGGCGCGCGGGTATTCCAGCAGGCATCGCCGCTGTTCATGCCCGGCATGGGGGACAATCTTGTCTGGCCCGGTTTGATGCGAAAATTGAAACGGACCAATCCCGGCCATGAACATTGATCGGGGTCATGGATAATAGCAGCGCCAGCTCCCGCCTTGCGTGATCTGACTTGCGCGCTGTCACATTTTCGCTAAACCGTCGCGATGGATATTATATCAATTCGCGGCGGCAAACGGCTGTCCGGCCCCATTCCGATTTCTGGTGCAAAAAACAGCGCTTTGACCTTGCTTCCCTGTGCGCTTTTGACTGACGAGCCGGTAACGCTGCGCAACCTTCCGCGGCTGGCCGATGTGGACAGTTTCGGTCATTTGCTCAACCAGCTTGGCGTATCGACGACGATCGAGGGCGCACGGCCCGAAGATTTCGGACGGGTGATGACGCTGAAAGCGGGCAAGATCACATCGACCGAAGCGCCTTATGACATTGTCCGCAAGATGCGCGCTTCTATCCTTGTGCTGGGGCCGCTGCTCGCCCGTGCGGGTGAGTGTCGGGTGTCGCTGCCGGGCGGCTGCGCGATTGGCAACCGTCCGATTGACCTGCACCTGAAAGCGATTGAAGCACTGGGCGCAACGATTGAAACCACCAGCGGTTATGTCACCGCGCGCCAGCCCGATGGCGGTCTTCCGGGCGGTGAGTTCACCTTCCCCGTCGTCTCTGTCGGTGCCACCGAAAACGCCCTGATGGCCGCCGTTCTGGCCAATGGCGACAGCCGCCTGAAAAACGCAGCGCGCGAGCCGGAGATTGTGGACCTGTGCAATATGCTGGTCGCGATGGGCGCAGAGATTGAGGGCATCGGAACGTCTGATCTTAGAATCCACGGTGTGCCCCGTCTGCACGGCTGCACCTACCGGGTAATGTCCGACCGGATCGAGGCGGGCAGCTATGCCTGCGCGGTGGGAATTACCGGCGGAGAGGTTGATCTGGTCAGCGCCAATGCCGACGAAATGGAAGCCACTTTGGCCGCATTGAAACAAGCTGGCCTGCATATCGAGCCTTATAACAAGGGCATCCGGGTCGCATCCGATGGCAAGCTGAAACCCCTGACGCTGGAAACCGCGCCCTATCCGGGGCTGGCCACCGACATGCAGGCGCAGTTCATGGCGATGCTGTGCATGGCCGATGGCGCCAGCGTGCTCACCGAAACGATTTTTGAAAACCGCTATATGCACGTTCCAGAGCTTAACCGCATGGGTGCGGATATCGAAACCAAGGGCCGCACCGCCGTCGTCCGCGGCGTCAAGAAATTGACGGGCGCGCCGGTCATGGCCACCGACCTGCGCGCTTCGATGAGCCTTGTGATAGCCGCGCTGGCCGCCGAAGGGGAAACCCAGTTGCAGCGCATCTATCATCTTGATCGAGGCTATGAACGGCTGGAAGAAAAACTGGCCGCCGTGGGCGCGGATATAGAACGCATCAGCGGCGATTAAGCGCCCAAGCTAACACTTATGGCAGCTTGCACATCCGGCATTTTTGCCGTGTAATCCATCCCATATAAGGGCCGGAATAACCGGCCATAAAATGGGAGAGTGCGTCTATGTTTTCAGGGCCGATAGAAGACCGTCTGGCTATCCGCGAATTACACGACAGCTATTGCGATGCTGTGCTGCGCACCGATCCCGATGACTGGGGCAGCTTGTGGACAGAGGATGCCGTCTGGTCTTTGATGGGCACGGAAGTCGTAGGCCGCGAGAATATCGTAAAGCTTTGGGTCGGCGCGATGGGCCAATTTGATTCCGTCAGCTTCCTTGGCATACCGGGCAGCCTGAACATCACAGGCGATACCGCTACGGGTCGCTATCAAACCCATGAAATACTGGTCGAAAATGGCGAACCGCGCGTTGCCGGTGGACGCTATGACGACGAGTTTGTCAAAATTGACGGCCATTGGTTCTATTCAAAACGGATATTCAATCTCGTGTCCCAAATGGGCGGGCAAAAGCTTTAGAAAGATATGAAATATGTCAAAAATACTGATTGCCGCGCATATTGATGTGGAACCGGCGCAGCGTGACGCCTGCCTGAAAACCGCGCAGCCATACATTGATGGCGCGCTGTCCCAGAACGGCTGTCTGCGTTATAGCTGGGCGGCGGATCTCAACCTGCCGGGCCGCATATTGGTGTTTGAGGAATGGACCGACGAAGACTCCCTTGCCCGGCATTTCAAGGGGGACCATTATTCCGGGATGCGGGATCATATCGCCGATTTCGGTTTGATAGATTCGACCAGCGCAAAATATCGCGTTGATGCCGAAAGCCCGGTTTATAATGCCGACGGCCTGCCCACACCCGCTTTTGGATGATGGCTAAACAGGATTTAAACAGATGAACAAACCGACCGCCCAATCCCTATTCCAGCCCGATATTTTGGCTGATCCATATGATTTTTACGAAGAACAGCGGGCGAAATCGCCGGTCTATCTGGATGAAGCCAGCGGGGCCTATATCGTCCTTGACTATGACTTGATTAGTGAAGCGGTGGGCCGTCTGGATGATTTTTCCAACAATTTCAACGCGCAGCTTTCTGGCGGTAAAAGCGCGGAAGAACTGGATAATGACGAAGAATTACAGGCCATCTTGTCAAAAGGCTATCCGCAGGTAGATACTTTGCTGACGGCGGACCCGCCGATCCATACCCGCTTTCGCAAGCTGGTAAATCTTGCCTTCTCGATGCCAAAGGTCAACAAGCTGGAAGACAGCATAAGGGATATGTCCAACGCCCTGATCGATGGCTTTATCGACAAGGGCGAATGCGAATTCATGGAGGAATATGCCGTCCCGATGCCGGTGCAGATCATTGCCGGGCAACTTGGGCTGGACCATGCCGATGCAGAGACCGTCAAACGATGGACCAACGCTTTTGTAGATCGCCTGTCCGGCATGATGACCCGTGAGCGGCAATTGGAAACCGCGTGCGAGGTGGTTGAATTTCAACTTGCCCTGAAAGCCAATATGGATGACCGCCGTAAAGAGGCGAAAAGCGACATTCTTTCCGATCTGGTCAATGCCCGGGTGGATGGTGAACGGCCGCTGGATGACGCGGAATCACTTTCCATTGTGCAACAGCTGATGGTGGCCGGAAACGAAACAACGACCGCCGCCCTGGGTGAGGGCGTGCGATTATTCGCCGAAAACCCGGACCAGTATAAAAAGATTCAGGATGACCCCTCGCTCATTCCCAATGCGGTCGAAGAAGTGCTGCGCATGTCGAGCGGATCTTCCGGCATCTGGCGAGTGATGCACCGTGATGCGGAGCTGGGCGGGGTCAAGCTGCCCAAGGGCGCGATGGTGATGATGCGCTATCATGCCGCCAACCGTGATCCGAAGCATTTTGAAAATCCCGACGAATTCCGCGTGGACCGCAAGAACGCGCGCACCCATCTGGCCTTTGGTAAAGGCATACATATGTGTGTCGGCAATATGTTGTCGCGCAAGGAAATGACCGTGTCATTCCAGCAATTTGCCAAACGGATGGATAATATCCGGATCAGGGAAGGCGCGGAGCTTGTCTATCCGCCCAACATGATGCTGCGCGGCCTGACAAGCCTTCCCATTCAATTTGATAAACGCTGAACACAGACAAGGGGGCCGATATATGGGCATGATGGACGGAAAGGTCGCGCTGATTTCCGGCGGAGCCGAAGGAATTGGCGGCACGGCGGGGCAACGCTTCGTCGAAGAGGGCGGCTCCGTCATGCTGGGCGATATCCAACTTGAAAAGGCGCAGGCCCATGCGGCGTCGCTGGGAGATCGTGCGGCGGCAGTGGAGCTTGATGTCCGTAATCTGGACCAGTGGGAAGCGGCGGTTGCGGCGACCAAGGCTAAATTCGGCAAGCTGACGACTTTGTTCAATGTTGCGGGCATCTCCGAACCGGGGCCGGTTGATACGGTGGATCTGGAAAGCTGGAACCGGACGATTGATATTAACCTGCACGGGACGTTTAACGGGTGCCGGGTGGGGCTTCCTGCTATCCTGGAAAGCGGTGAAGACGGCACCATCGTCAATATCGGTTCGATGCTGGCCATGCGTCCCGGATCGCAATTTGCGGCCTATAGCGCCAGCAAGGCCGCCGTCACGGCGCTCAGCAAATCCCTTGCCCTGCACTGCGCTGCGCAAAATTATCCGGTGCGCGTCAATACTGTCCATCCCGGCGCGATTGATACACCCATGTATCAGCGTTACCTTGCCGCCTATCCCGGCTCACACGAAGAAGCGGTGGAAGTGTTTAACCGCAACCATCCGATCAAGCGGGTCGGACTGGCCCGCGAAGTGGCCGATGCGATGCTGTGGCTCGCCAGTGACGCGAGCAGCTTCACGACTGCCAATGACATTACCGTCGATGGCGGGGGAAGTTACCGCGAATAGATTTGGGTCATTAACTACGCCCAGTTCCGTTAGTGCTGAGCCTGTCGAAGCACGTCTATAAGCTGGATGCCCCGCCTGAGAAACGCACTGCGACAAGCTCAGTGCTAACGGCTGTTCATTCAAATAAGTGAATCCGCCGGATAACTGCTGCTAATTTCCGTTGGTAGCGACAATATCGACAAGCGTGCCGCCGCCGGGATTCTTGCTAGCCGTGACCAGATAGACACCATCGTCGGACGCGCGTGTTCCGCCCAGCACATGCTTGTTGTCCTGCAACAGATATTCCGTGCTATAGCCGCTGCGCTTGGCCAGCGTGTAATAATAGTCCACGACATTCTTGATCGTGCCGCCGGTCGTAAAGCTGACCAGACGAATGTCACATGCGCCCGAATCGGCGCCTGCTGCTTCCCTGATATTGGCTTTGGGGTATATCGGGAATTCCGCCGGCATCCGGTTGGCCCAGCCCATGTCATAGCTGATTTTCCGGTCGCAAATGGCGTTTCCGCTTTGGGCATTCTGGGCCGCAGACTTGGCACCCAATGTAATGCCGTTCAATCCGGCGCAATTTTCACATTCATCATTGGCGGTCATCAGGCGCGGTTTCGGCGCGCTTAGCAACTTGCCCTTTATCTGGCCTGCCTGATTTACGACGGGCGGGACCATGCCGTTAACCGGACCGTTGGCGCGGCGAATCGCATTGCTGTTGGACTGGTCCGTCAGGTCGGGATCAACCATGATCGGCCCTTCCAGCGCTTCCCGCATCGCCGGATCCACGGTCAGGTTGTCATCCAGTTCCGCCAGCTCAGCGTCATTGTCCTTGTTGCTGCCACATGCGGCAAGGGTCAGCGGCAAAAGAGATGCCGTCATCGCCAGCAAAAGAGTGCGGGATAGCTGTACCATGCAAAATGCTCCGTGATTTTGAATGCGAAACTGCACCGGGAATAGTTAATTACCGGTTAGCAGCAATGGCTTAACCCGCCACTATCTGATTATCACCTGTCCCGTTTCGGGATGTTCAGCCAAAGCCGTCGCCGCCGCCCAGCTCTCCGAACCGGACGAGGCGGGATGTCAGTACAGCGGCCTGACGGTTGACGACCGCCTTTTTATAATCGGGATCGGTAATCATTTCCATGAAGGCGGCGCTGCTGGGATAGCGGGCAATAAAGGCGCTGTCCCATTTTTCATCCTGCGGCCCGATGACCATCGATTCCATCGCTCCGCGCCAGATGATCGTTCCGCCGACCCGCTGGAAAACCGGCCCGCTGGTCTTGCTATATTCCTTGTAAGCGCGTGCGCCGCTCCATCCGTTTGCCGCGTTGAGATGGTCTTCGGGATATTGCGCAGAATCGTAAAATTGCAAAAGATTGAGCATGTTGATCGGCACATCGCGGGGCAGCGCCTTGAATGCGTCAAAACTCTCCCGCGTCGGATCCAGATAGCGTTCTTCCGTCATGGTCATTCTCTCCCTTTGGCTTTTAGCCCTATTTTAGGTTCTATATTTTTCGGCCAAATATTTGATCTTTCATCAGCCTATTGAAATTTCTTTCTGTTTTCCAGCCATTGTTCCCGCGATTGGCCCCAATCGTCAACCCGCGCATCCTGATGCGGCTCCGGCAGCCGCGTTGGTCCGCGATTAGTGGAGCCAAGCCGCTCGGCAAGCCTGATCGAGGGCAGATTCTCCGGATCAATCGTGTGGCAGATGTCACTCCATCCCAGCACATCCACCGCGTAATTCATGCTCGCCACTGCCGCTTCCAGGGCATAGCCTTTGCCCGCATATTCCGGTGCCACGCCCCATCCAACCTCCGTCCCCGGCCAGCCTTCGGGATACCACGGCCCGATGCGGCCAATCCACTGTCCTCCATTTTCTTGGCCGCTATCTTTCAGGATGAGCGAGAACATGGCAAATCCGCGCACATGCCACGCGCCAACCATGGTGCACAAACTCCGCCAGCTTTCCGCCCGGCTTTTGGCTCCGCCCAGATAGGTCATGGTTTCCTTATCTGCCTCAAACGCTGCCCACCCTTCAAAATCTTCGCCATTGGGCGGACGCAGGATCAAGCGTTCGATTTCAATTCTAATGTCGCTGATATTCATCGCTTTTTCCCTCCATATTCCTGATCCGGTTTTTCCAGCCTCCATCCGGCCGGGGCAAAATGCTTGCAACGCAGGTGTTCTATGCATATACAACAGTTATGGCTAATCTAATCTCAATTCTCATTGGCTGTATAGCCCTCGTTCTCACTTTTGTCGGTCTGGTTCCGCTGCTCGGCTGGACCAACTGGCTGATACTGCCCTTTGCCGGTATCGGGGCTTTGTTCGGACTGATATCCTCGCGCACTAGCGGCCTGTATTTCTGCCTGATCGTCATGGCGATTAGCGCCCTGCGCCTGATGTTAGGCGGCGGAGTCATCTGACCGGACCGGTCAGGCCAAGGGCCCAACGCTAAATTTGATTGCCACCGCGTTAGCGCGGACCTAATCCCGCAGCATGACCGCACAAGGATCAACCAGCCGGTTGGGGCTTATCCAGGCATTGCTGGCCTGTGCGATCTGGGGCGTAATGCCCATATATTTCAAGCTGTTGCAAAGCGTCCCGGCGCTTGAAGTCGTGGCGCACCGGATCATCTGGTCCGTGCCGTTGCTGCTTATCATGCTTTATTTCCGCAAAAACCTGTCAGGCTTGCGCGCGTCATGGGCGGACCGCCAGATACGCCGCGCCATGCTGGCCAGTTCGGTTTTAATCGCGGCCAACTGGCTCGTCTATGTATGGGCGGTGCAGGAGGATCATATTCTTGCCGCCAGTCTCGGCTATTTTATCAGCCCTCTTGGCACCGTTTTCCTGGCCCGGATATTCCTTAAGGAGAAGCTGAGCCGCAACCAGTGGATTGCCGTTGCCATTGCAGGCGTCGGTGTATCGATTCTGGCAGCCGAAGCATGGCAGACATTGTGGATCAGCCTCGCGCTGGCTGGCTCATGGGGGCTATATGGGCTTGTTCGCAAAATCGCTGTCGTCGGTCCCGTTGTCGGGCTGACCATCGAAACCAGCTATTTGTTCCTGCCCTTCATATTACTGGTATTCTGGGTCGCGTTCGGTAATTCTCCGCCCGATGCCCGCACCCATTTTGGTGACAGTTTACCTATAGACATGCTGTTGCTCGGCGGGTCGCTGGTCACGGCGATTCCGTTGATGCTGTTTGCGGCGGCGGTCAAGAAAATGAACCTCAGCACCATCGGCTTGCTGCAATATCTGGCCCCGACATTGCAATTCCTGATCGCTACTTTTGTCTATCAGGAGCCGATGACCATGTCGCATATCGTCTGTTTTGGACTGATCTGGATCAGCCTGGCGCTGTTTTCCATCGACGCAATAAAGCGCGAAGCCGCGCGGAAAGCTGCTCTGGTCGTTTAAACTTTTTACGCCAGCACCCTTATCCCGCAATCCGCCAGCCCAGTTCCTGCCCGGCATGGAACGGAACCAGCCTTGCCGCGCCTGCCTCGATCTGATCCGGCACGCTGGTTATGGCGCGCTCCAGCGTCACCGTGCCTTCATTAAGCGGAAGGCCATAGAAATTGGGACCGTTTACAGAGGCAAAGCCTTCCAGCTTATCAAGCGCACCCTCTTCATCGAACACGCTGGCATAGCTTTCCAGCGCATAAGGCGAATTGAATATCCCCGCGCAGCCGCAATCCGATTCCTTGGCATGGATCTCGTGCGGCGCACTGTCGGTGCCGAGGAAATATTTCGCAGAACCGGATGTAGCCGCTTTACGCAAGGCCAGCCGGTGCCGCTCCCGCTTGGCGACGGGCAGGCAATAGGCATGCGGCCGAAGCCCGCCCTGAAACATCGCATTGCGGTTGATATGCAAATGCTGCGGCGTGATCGTCGCGCCGATATTGGGACCGGCACTGTCCACAAAAGCGGCTGCATCCGCCGTCGTGATATGTTCAAAAACAACCTTCAAGCCCGGCAGCCGGTCAACCAGCTTTATCAAAACCCGGTCGATAAACACGGCTTCCCGGTCAAATATATCGACATCGCTGCTGGTCACTTCGCCGTGGACCAATAGAGGCATGCCCAGTTCCTGCATCCGCTCCAGCACCGGCATGATATTGGCGATATCCGTCACCCCGTGGGCGCTGTTCGTGGTGGCATTGGCAGGATAAAGCTTGGCCGCGGTAAAGACACCGCTCTCAAAACCCTGTGCCATGTCATCCGCATCCGCCGTGTCGGTCAGGTAACAGGTCATTAGCGGCGTGAAGCCCGTATCAGGCCCCAGAACCGCCAATATACGATCGCGATAAGCCTGCGCGCTGGCCGTGTCCGTGACCGGCGGCGAAAGATTGGGCATGATTATGGCGCGCGCAAATTGCCGCGCGGTAAACGCGGCGACCGAGCGTAACATATCCCCGTCACGCAGGTGGACATGCCAGTCATCCGGTTGGCGAATGGTGATGGTGTCGGGCGAGACTGGCTGGGCTTGATTCATGGTTCGGGCTTTCTTTTGGCGCTGTGCATCCCTACCTAATCCTTATGACCGAAACCAGACTTAATCAGCGCGCGGTGATCCGCGTATCCGCAACCGAAGCCGGCAGGGAAGAGGGCGAGGATTGCCGCGATTTCCTGCAAGGGCTGGTGACACAGAATATAGCATCGGTGCAGGAGGACGCACCCCAATGGGCTGCGCTTTTGTCGGCGCAAGGCAAAGTGCTGTTCGATTTTTTCCTCTGGGCAGACGGGGACGATATCCTGATCGATGCCGAGAGGGAACATGCCGAAGCTTTGGTAAAGCGGCTGAAACTCTATCGCCTGCGCCGGAAAATCGCGATCGAGGTGGATCCGGCGACAACCGTTCACTGGTCCCTTGATGCAGCGGGCAAACCCGAAGACCCGCGGCTTGCCGGTCTGGGCCATCGCTGGCTGGAAGATGGGCACAATGACAGCTTGAGCGAAAATGGCGCCGATGAGGATTACCGGGCGCACCGGCTTTCTTTGGGTGTGACAGAGGGGCAGGCAGAACTGGGCAGCGACAAGACGTTATGGCTGGAATGTAATGCCGCAGAGCTCAACGGCGTAAGCTTTAGCAAAGGCTGTTATATCGGTCAGGAAAATACCGCGCGGATGAATTACCGGCAAAAGGTCAATCGCCGTCTGGTGGTCGTGCCACTGGAACAGGCCGATGAAAAACGCCAGCGAATCGCCTATCCGGACCTCGCCCTGTCGGTTGAGCATCGCCGGGTTGAGGATATTACCGGCCTGGACCTGCCCGACTGGTTGAGCGATGCGCTCTCAGCAGGGGCGCAATGACCCTGCGATAGCTTTAAACGCTTATCGCCTTGATGGCGCATTACGCTTATGGGCAAACCAGAAACCACCATTCCCGCGCGGGCGGGAGCGATGGTTTGAGGCGATATGATGTACCCAGAGCGGGTTTACGCCGCAGCGTCGCCCTCTTGAGTCTCTTTGGCTTTCACCGTCCGACGCTTGCGGACAACCGGCTTTTTCTTGGTTTCGCTATTATCATCCGCTTTGACATCGTCAGCGTCACTGTCGCTATCATCCGGCTGAATCGCAATCGCCGGCGGCAATATGCTGGCATCGAAGCCGTTTGATTCGCCGTTTACTTTTTCGGCTTTCTCCACCGTTTTACGCGGGCGGCGGGCACGGACAGGTTTTTTCACTGCCGGTGCTTCCTGCGCTTCTGCTGAATCATTTCCGTCAGAAGACGCATTTTCATCGCGCTGGTCTTCGTTGCCATGGCTTTCGTCATGCCGCTCTTCCCTTGCCTTGGGGCGACGGTCATTTTGCTGACGGTCATTCTGCTGGCGGGCACGCGGGCTGCGGTCCTGTCGTCCGCCATCATCCTGTTCGCTGTCATCGCCAGAATTGTCGTTCCGGTCGCCCTGTTGGCCCCGGTTTTCATCGCGGGCCTGGCGCTGCTCTTCACGGCGCGCCTGGGTATCTGCATGAACACGGAAATAATGGTCTGCGAATTGATGATAATATTCGGCATTGACGCGATCGCCATTGACCTGGGCATCCTGTGCCATTTTTTTGTATTTTTCCAGCATTTGGGCCGCATTGCCGCGTGCGCGGTTGTCGATCCGGTTGTCGCGGTCAACACCGCCGCGATTCCCCTGATTGCGGTTGCTGTTATTACTAGTGTTCCGGCCACGACGGCGGCCGGTCTGACGATTATTCATCAAATTCTGGGTGTCCTTATTACCGTTAATAAATTCGGTCTTTCCTAAAGTTTCGCCGCCACAAAGGCAGCCTTTGTGCCGTGGATTCAGTGATCCCCAGCAACCCAAAAAAGATAAAATGTTGCCGGACATCAGCAACATTATCAATATGGGAGTCGGCCAGAGATTTTAGGGGAAATGCCAGAAATCATCTGGGCCTGTTCCACCTTTAACCTGTTGCTGCGTCAAAACCAAGCAAATTCTATCAGGTTGCCGAATAGCGCAGAACCAAAATCCGGTCATTACCACCAAAATCCTGTTTACATTCAACGCTATAGCCGTTTTTTTCAGCCAATCGGGACACCATATCGGCCTGATTAAAACCGATTTCCAACAGCGCTGTGCCATTTTCAGCCAACAGATCATGCAGAGCCGGTATGATGATCCGGTAATCATCCATCCCCTGCGGACCGGCAAACAAGGCTGCGCGGGGTTCATATTCCGCCACTTCACGCGATAATTCGGCCTCTGTCGATACATAGGGCGGATTGGCCAGTATCAGATCGAAAGGCCCCGCACTTAAAGGCTCCCGATCAAAGGACTGGAGCAAAATTTGTGTCCAGTCCTGCGCTGTCCAATCCAGAAGCAAAAAGCGCGCCCGATCAGCCAGCCCCAGACGATCCGCATTATTATGGGCAACGCCAAGCGCCGCCGCGCTGGCGTCTATCCCGACCCCTTGCGCATACGGAAATTCTGACAGGGCCGAGAGCAGCAAAGCGCCGCTGCCCGTGCCAAGGTCAAGAATGTTTCGCGGCGGACGCTCCGCGCCGATTTCCACGGCGGTTTCAATCATGATTTCGCTGTCCGGGCGTGGGATCAGGACATCGGGTGAAACCTGAAATGGCAGGCTCCAGAACTCCCGCTCTCCCAATATATGCGCGATAGGCTCATGACCCTTGCGGCGCTCGACAAGGGCGGCAAAGGCATCTGGGACAGCCAATTTTGGCAGATTGAGCAACAGGTCCGAACGGCTGATCCCCAACGCATGCGCCATCAGCAATTCCGCATCAAGGCGCGAAGTTTCACTCACTGGTTCAAGGGCGCGGGCCGCCTCCCGCAAAACATTGGAAAGCCCCCACCCCTTGCCCCTCCCCTGAAGGGGAGGGGTTTCGTTATCGTGGTTATTACCCATCCAGGTTGGCGAGCCGACTGGCCTCATCCTCGGCGGTCAGGGCGTCTATCAACTCGCCAAGCGCGCTGCCTTCGATAATTTCCGGTAATTTGTGCAGCGTCAGGTTAATCCGGTGATCGGTCACGCGGCCTTGCGGGTAATTATAGGTTCTTATGCGCTCAGACCGGTCGCCTGAGCCGACCATGGATTTGCGCGCATCGGCTTCTTCGCTCGCTACCATGGCGCGTTCACGCTCGTAAAGCCGGGCGCTCAGCACTTTCAGCGCTTGCGCCTTGTTCTTGTGCTGCGATTTGCCGTCCTGACACTGGACCACCAGGCCGGTGGGCAAGTGGGTGATGCGAATCGCGCTGTCGGTCTTGTTCACATGCTGTCCGCCCGCGCCGCTGGCACGGTAGGTGTCGATACGCAGGTCTTCTGTGCGGATGTCGATATCGACCTCTTCCGGTTCCGGCAGAACCGCGACCGTGGCCGCAGAAGTGTGGATGCGCCCGCCACTTTCCGTTTCCGGCACGCGCTGCACCCGGTGGACGCCGGATTCGAATTTGAGCTTGGCGAACACGCCCTTGCCTGTGATGTTGGCGACGACTTCCTTGAACCCGCCGACTTCAGATGCGTTGGCAGAAATCATCTCGATCTTCCAGCCCTGATCCTCGGCAAAGCGGCTGTACATGCGGTAAAGGTCGCCAGCGAACAAAGCCGCTTCATCGCCGCCTGTTCCGGCGCGGATTTCCAGCATGGCCGGACGCTCGTCCGCCGCGTCCTTGGGCAGCAATTGCAGCGCCAGGGCATGTTCCGCCTGCGCCAGCGCCTTTTTGACATCATCGACTTCTTCCGCCGCCATGGCCTTCATCTCGGCATCATCACCGGCGAGCATTTCTTCCAGCCCGGCCTGTTCGTCACGCAGCCGTTTGACCTCGGCAGCGGCCTGCGCCACGGGCTCGATCTCGGCATATTCCTTGGACGTTTCGACAAATTTATCGCCGTCCAGATTGCCGGATGCCATCATCGCCTGAAGCTCGGCATAGCGCGCTTCGATTTGCGCAAGGCGTTGGGGAGAGAATCGGGTCATTGGTTTCGCCCTCCCGCTTTGCGGCCAGCCGCTGCCGTCGCCCCCGCGCAGGCGGGGGTCCAGCTAATTGAGTCCGCAGAAGAAGAAGCTGGATTCCCGCCTTCGCGGGAATGACGATGGTGTTTCGCTTGGCTCATGACTTCACAACCAGATCAGACGATGCTGCGGCCAATGTCTCCAGCACATTGCCGACAGCAATATATTCGTCCGTCGCTTCGGATGAGCGGGGCTGCGCGGTTATTTTTCCTTCGATCATATTCAACGATATAATCACTTTTGCAGCCGTTTTCACCGCTTTGTCATAGCGTTTGCGCGGCGATCCCGTGGCTATCATCTCGGCGGACAATCCATTCTCACGCAGTCTGGAAAGGATTTGATAGGCATGATTCATCGCTGCATTATCTTCGACGGCCAGTGCCACATCCGGTGTGGGACGCTCGGGCTCATCAATCAACATCCCCAACCGCTCAATCCCTGCAGCCCAGCCAACGGCAGGCGTTGCCGGCCCGCCCAGCGATTCGATCAGCCCGTCATAGCGGCCACCCGCCAGCACCGTGCCCTGCGCGCCCAACCGGTCGGTGACAAATTCAAAGGCCGTATGACGATAATAATCCAGCCCGCGCACAAGGCGGCTGTTGCGGGTCCACGCGACGCGGCAGGCATCAAGCCCCTCTGTCACCTGCGCGAAAAACTCTTTGGCCTCATTCGACAGATAAGCATCAATATCCGGCGCGCTGTCGGCGATCGGGCGGTCCTGCCGCTCTTTGCTGTCCAATATACGCAGCGGATTGCGTTCCAGCCGGTCCTGACTGTCGGGGGAAAGATCCGCCCTGTGCGCCTGAAAATGCTCGACTAGTGCATCGCGCCACGCATCGCGGCTTTGCGCATCGCCCAGGGTATTGAGTTGCAACGTCACGCCTTCGGATATGCCCAGCTCACGCAAAAGCTGGTCAGCGAAGCATAGAAGATCGACATCCGCAGCCGCTTCGCCGGCTCCGATAATTTCGGCATCCAGTTGATGAAACTGCCGGTAACGGCCCTTTTGCGGGCGTTCATAGCGGAATAGCGGACCGTGCGTGGAGATTTTCAGCGGCGCATGTTGCTGCCAGCCATTGGTCAGAAAAGCGCGCGCGATTCCGGCAGTAAATTCGGGGCGCAGGGTCAGGCTGTCTCCACCGCGATCCTCAAAACTATACATTTCCTTGGACACCACGTCGGTGGTTTCGCCCAGCGAGCGGGCAAATACAGCGGTCGGTTCAAAGACCGGCATCTGTACGCCCTTAAAGCCGTAAAGCCGCCGCACACGGTCAAACACGTCCACGACATGCTGGAACCGTTCCTGATCTTCGCCAAATATATCCTGTGTGCCGCGAACCGGCTGCGGCGTTTGTATTTTTGCCATGGATACCCTTTGTCTGTGCCTGTGGTGCCTGGTCTAGCCGGGCTATGCCTGAACATGCCAAGTGTTTTGCTGGACGCGCTTTAGCCGGTGATGCGCAAAAACGAAAGATACCTTGTTTTCCTGTGCTGAAATCTATTGCTTATATTGTCGTATTTCCTATCGGATCACTGGACGTTGCGGCTGAAAATCGCCATTCAGGACATTAAGACAGGTTACAGGGGATCAAGTTTACATGCGTCGGGTTGCATTTTTGGGGCTGGCATTGGCCCAGTTGCTTGTTGTCTTGTCATTCATTTCACCCCTCACAGCGGCTTCTGCTGCGATGCCGGACAATCTGAGCAAACCGGTCTATGTCGCTCATCAGGATACGATCCCCAAAGCGCAGGACATTCCCTATCCCGGGACCATGCGGCTAGAAGTAGATGCCCGCGATACCGTGCAGGGGGTTTTCCGCGTCACGCAGACCATTCCGGTGGCCAAAGCGGGGCGATTAACGCTGCTCTATCCCGAATGGCTGCCCGGCAATCATGCCCCGCGCGGAGAGATCGAGAAACTGGCAGGGCTGGAATTTACCGCGGGCGGACATGTGCTGGAATGGGTTCGCGATGATGTCGATGTCTATGCGTTTCACCTGACTGTGCCGGAGGGGGTTTCGCAAATCACCGCCAAATTCCAGTTTGTATCCGCGACAAACGCGACACAAGGCCGGATTGTCATGGCATCGTCCATGCTGAACCTTCGCTGGCATCAGGTCTCGCTTTATCCGGCTGGCTATTATGTCCGGCAAATCCCGGTGGAGGCCGCCGCGATCTATCCCGACGGTTGGCAAGCCGCCAGCGCGATGCGCCCCAAAGCGCAGCAGGACAAACGCGCCGCCATGACCCCGGGGATGAACTATGTGGCTTATCAAAAGACCGACTATGACACGCTGGTCGATAGTCCGGTTTTTGCGGGCAAATATTTTCAGAGCCACGCGCTTGGCCGCCGCGTTCACCTGAACATTGTTGCGGATGATGGCAAATTTCTCAAACCCGCAAAATCGCATATCGCCGCGCACAGCAAGCTGGTGCGAGAGGCCGAGGCTTTATTTGGCAGCCAGCCTTATGACCGCTATGATTTCCTGCTCGCGCTGACCGAGGAAATGGGCAGCATCGGCATAGAGCATCACCGCTCGTCGGAAAATGGCGTGAACCGCGAATATTTTACCGGATGGAAGGACGGTCCGGGCCGCCGCAATTTGCTTGCGCATGAAATGACCCATAGCTGGAATGGCAAATATCGCCGCCCGGCAGGCATGTGGACGCCGGATTTCCGTGAACCGATGCGTAGCGACCTGCTCTGGGTCTATGAAGGACAGACACAGTTTTGGGGCTATGTGCTGGGCGCACGGTCTGGGCTTTATTCCAAACAGGATACGCTGGACGCCCTAGCCACCATTGCCGCCAATATGACGCTTCAGGTCGGGCGGGAATGGCGACCGCTGGTCGACACAACGCACGATCCGGTCATCGCCGCCCGCCGCCCCAAGCCGTGGAGCAGCTGGCAGCGGCAGGAAGATTTTTATAATGATGGCCTGCTGATCTGGCTGGAGGTTGACGGGATTATCCGGCGCGAATCAGGCGGAGAAAAATCGCTGGAAGATTTTGCGAGGCGCTTTTTCAAAGGCAAGAACGGCGATTACGGCGTGGTGACTTATGAGCTGCGCGATGTGATCGAAACCCTGAACGCCGTGCAGCCATATGACTGGGCAGAATATGTCGACGAACGGGTTTACCGGCCTGTGGTTCACGCCCCCACAAACGGGCTAACACTGGGCGGCTATGAACTTGTCTATGACGACAAGCTGTCCGACTATATGAAGGCGAGCAACATACGCGGCAAACATTATGACCTGAGCCATTCGATCGGCATGGTGATAAGCGACAATGCCGTGATCAAATCCGTGATCTGGGACAGCCCGGCATTCAAGGCTGGATTGAAAACCGGGCTCGCCATTACCGCCGTCAATGGAAAGGCCTATAGCGTCGATATATTGATGCAAGAGATTGAGAATAACCGCGGGAAAACAAGTAAAATAGAGATTTTTGCAAAAAATGGTGACCCGTATAGTGATTTTTTGGTCGATTATTCCGATGGGCTTCGCTATCCGCATCTCAGAAAAATAACCGCTAAAAGTGCGGACGGAGTGGATGACAAAACTGAACGGGGTATTGATCGGCTCTTGCGGCCAAAAACCAAGTAATCAGGACCTGTAGAACATGGACATCACCAAAATTGCCATCGGCGACAATCCGCCGGAATCCCTGAACGTGATTATCGAAGTGCCCGTTGGCGGTGAACCGGTCAAATATGAATTTGACAAGGAATCCGGCGCGCTGTTCGTGGACCGCATATTGCACACGCCAATGCGCTACCCCGCAAATTACGGGTTTGTCCCGCACACCCTGTCCCCCGATGGTGACCCTCTGGACGCGCTGGTAGTGGCGCGCTCTCCATTCATGCCGGGCTGTGTGGTGCGTTGCCGCCCCATCGCGGTGCTGAACCTCGAAGACGAACATGGCGGCGATGAAAAATTGCTCTGCGTTCCGCTTGATGCGACGTTCCCCTATTACCGCGCGATTGGTGAAGGCGGAGATCTGCCCCAGATCGTGATGCAACAGATTGAACATTTCTTTACCCATTACAAAGATCTGGAGCCTGAAAAATGGGTCCGCGTCGGCAAATGGGGTAATGCAGAAGATGCCCGCCGCGTCATCCTCGAAGCAATCGAACTGGCAAAGTCGAAAAAGAAATGACCCGCTGTCTGGCCGCGACGCGTTCCTTGCGCTTTTGGACCGGTATAGCGTTGATCGCCGCTCTGGCATCCTGCGCTACCCCGGAAAGCAGGGTGCGCAGCGCGCTGGTCAGCGCCGGCCTGCCCAAAACGGTCGCCGCCTGTATGGCCGACCGGATTGTGGACCGGCTGTCCCCGCTCCAGCTTCGGAAACTGGACGGGCTGGGCAAGCTGCGTGACCGCAATGCAGGCGACATTACCATCAACGAATTTATCAAGCGGACCAAGGCGTTGCAGGACCCCGAAATCCTGGCCGTCGTGACCTCGTCCGGGGTTGTTTGCGCTTTTTAGCGATAGCCGCTGCGGCAGCGAAACTCCTGCGCTACGCCTGCATTGCGCCTGCATTACGTCTGCATTTCTGGCGCATATATAGCGGAAAAGGCCGGTTGCTCCGCAATAAGGGCGATTTGCAACTGCGCGAGTCCCGAATAGTGCATGAAAATTATCTTAAATCAGGGTGGAATTACCGCCCTGACTGTGCTTAAGCCCTTCGCAAGACTCGCTTAACCGATATATAGAAAGGCGTTGCATCGTCCCATGAATATCCATGAATATCAGGCCAAAGAACAACTCGCCAAATATGGCATCAACATCCCTGCCGGCCACGCCGCACTGAGTGTTGAAGAAGCCGTCTCAGCCGCTGAAAAGCTGCCTGGCCCTCTTTATGTGGTAAAGGCACAGATTCATGCCGGTGGTCGCGGTAAAGGCAAGTTCAAGGAATTGGGACCAGATGCAGGCGGCGGTGTCCGTTTGTCCAAATCGGTCGATGATGTACGCAATAACGCGACCGAAATGCTGGGCAACACCCTCGTCACCATCCAGACCGGCGAAGAAGGCAAGCAGGTCAACCGGCTTTATGTCACCGATGGCGTCGATATTGCCGAGGAATATTATCTTTCCATGCTGGTCGATCGTGCATCCGGCCGGATTGCGATCATCGTGTCCACCGAAGGCGGCATGGACATTGAGGAGGTGGCGCATAACACCCCTGAAAAAATCAAAACCATCACCATCGACCCTGCTCAGGGCTTTATGCCGCATCATGGCCGGTCCGTGGCATTTGCGCTGGGCCTTTCCGGCGACCTTAACAAACAGGCACAAAAGCTCGGCAAACAGCTTTATACCGCGTTCACCGACATGGACTGCGAAATGCTGGAAATTAACCCGCTGGTCGAAACCAAGGATGGCCAGCTCCTCGTACTCGATACCAAGATGAGCTTTGACGGCAACGCATTGATGCGCCACCCCGATCTGGTGGAACTGCGCGATGTGACCGAAGAGGATCCTGCCGAAGTCGAAGCGTCGAAACATGACCTCGCCTATATCAAGCTGGACGGCAATATCGGCTGTATGGTCAATGGTGCGGGTCTGGCCATGGCGACCATGGACATCATCAAACTCAACGGTGCGTTCCCCGCGAACTTCCTTGACGTAGGCGGCGGCGCAACCACTGAAAAAGTGACCGCAGCTTTCAAAATCATTCTTGCCGATCCGGCTGTTGAAGGCATTCTGGTCAATATTTTCGGCGGCATCATGAAATGCGACATCATTGCCGAAGGCATTGTCGCGGCCGCAAAAGAAGTGGACCTTTCGGTTCCTCTCGTCGTCCGTCTGGAAGGCACGAACGTCGCCAAGGGCAAGGAAATCCTGGCCAATAGCGGCCTGCCGATTGTTCCTGCCGATGACCTTGGCGATGCAGCGAAGAAAATTGTCGCACAGGTGAAAAAAGCGGCTTGAATCGGTCCCTTCCTCTATCGGGAAGGGGTCCAAGGGTGGTGGCGATACCGCGTTGAAATGCGCGCTTTGTCCACCGCTCGCCCCCTCTTTTGGGTAGAGAAATACACGACGATACCGCACCGCAAGTTCAGGAATATGGTGCATTAAAGTGGGGGTTTGACGTTTACGTGAACGTAATTTAAGGCGTTCGCAGAAATTTAAATGAAGGAAACAGCAATGAAAATCCTGGTGCCCGTAAAACGGGTGATAGATTATAACGTAAAACCACGCGTAAAGTCCGATGGCAGCGGTGTTGACCTCGCCAATGTGAAAATGTCGATGAACCCGTTTGACGAAATCTCCGTCGAAGAAGCGATTCGCCTGAAAGAAGCAGGCAAAGCAGAAGAAATCGTCGCGGTGTCGGTTGGCCCGCAAAAGGCGCAGGAAACCCTCCGCACCGCGCTTGCCATGGGTGCAGACCGCGCCATTCTGGTAATGACCGACGAAGAAGTCGAGCCGCTGGCCGTTGCCAAGATCCTTGCAAAAATTGTCGAAGAAGAAGCACCGCAGCTGGTGATTACCGGCAAACAGGCGATTGACGATGACAGCAACCAGACCGGACAGATGCTCGCAGCTCTGCTCGGATGGGGTCAGGGCACGTTCGCCAACACGGTAAATCTCGAAAGCGACAGCATCGAAGTGAAGCGCGAAATTGACGGCGGCCTGCAAACGGTCAAGCTGAACCTTCCCGCTGTGATTACCACCGACCTGCGGCTCAACGAACCGCGCTATGCGTCGCTGCCGAACATCATGAAGGCAAAGAAAAAGCCGCTCGATGAAAAAACGCCTGCCGATTACGGCGTCGATATCGCGCCGCGCCTCACCACCACCAACGTTTCCGAACCTCCTGTGCGTCAGGCCGGTGAAAAGGTTGAAGATGTGGATGCGCTGGTCGCCAAACTTAAAGCTGTGGGAGCCATATAATGAAAACGCTCGTACTTGTTGAACATGACAACACAAACATGAAAGACGCAACGCTGGCCGTTGTAACCGCCGCTTCGCAGCTTGGCGAAGTCCATGCTCTCGTCGTCGGCTCCGGCTGTGCCAGTGTTGGCGAAGAAGTTGCCAAGGTTGCCGGTGTCAGCACCGTGCATGTTGCGGATGACGCATCGCTTGCCAACCAGCTTGCCGAAAATGTCGCGCCTCTGGTCGTCAGCCTGATGGACAGCCATGACGCTTTCCTGGCGCCTGCCACCACCACCGGCAAGAATATCGCGCCGCGCGTCGCAGCCCTGCTCGACGTGATGCAGATTTCCGACATTCTCTCTGTCGAAAGCGAAGACACGTTCACCCGGCCTATTTACGCCGGCAACGCCATCGCCACCGTCAAAACATCGGATGCCAAGAAAGTCATCACCGTTCGCGGCACCGCTTTTGACAAGGCAGCCACCGAAGGCGGCTCAGCCACCATCGAAGCTGTCAGCGGCGCAAGCGATGCGGGTCTTTCCACCTTCGTCAGCGAAGAAATCGCCAAGTCCGAACGCCCGGAACTGACCAGCGCGAAAATCATCGTTTCCGGCGGCCGTGCACTGGGTTCTTCCGAGAAATTCGAAGAAGTCATCACCCCGCTGGCTGACAAGCTTGGCGCAGGTATCGGCGCTTCGCGTGCTGCGGTAGATGCGGGCTATGTCCCCAACGACTATCAGGTCGGCCAAACCGGCAAGATCGTCGCTCCGGAAGTCTACATCGCCATCGGCATCTCCGGCGCGATCCAGCATCTGGCGGGCATGAAGGATTCCAAAACCATCGTCGCCATCAACAAAGACGAAGACGCTCCGATCTTCCAGATCGCGGACATCGGACTGGTCGCGGATTTGTTCAACGCGGTTCCGGAATTGACGTCGAAGCTCTAACAACGACATAGCGCCCGCCGACTCCCTCGTCATGCTGAACTTGTTTCAGCATCCATCGGGAGGTTGGCGGGGAGTTTAAGATACAAAAAACCCCGGTGTGAAAACGCCGGGGTTTTTTGTTGTGCGTTTAATTAAAGCTGGAGCCGGATCAGCGGCGCTTTCCAGACTAGATAGCTGGATTCCCGCCTGCGCGGGAATGACGGTGAATTCTCAAACCGTAAAACTCTCCCCGCAGCCGCAGTCGCCTTTGGAATTGGGGTTTTTGAACACAAAGCCTGCGGTGAAATCGTCTTCCTGCCAGTCCATGGTGGAGCCGATCAGGTAGAGCACGCTGGGGCCATCGACGTAGAATGTGCCGCCCGGCGTTTCGATTTTTTCGTCAAACTTCACTTCTTCGGTTACATAATCGACCGAATAGGCGAGCCCCGAACAGCCTCTGCGCGGGGTGGACAGTTTTACGCCGATCACGTCTTCCGGCGCCCTGGCCATCAGGTCGGCTATGCGTTTTTCAGCCGCCGGTGTCAGGGTGATCGCTGCGGGTATCGCGCGTGTTTTGGTTTTTGTATCGGTCATAACTCATGCTCCAAATTCTCTCTCCCCTACAGGGGTGAGGGCTATAACATCCCCAGTTCCAGTTTCGCTTCGTCGCTCATCTTCTGGGGGTCCCATGGCGGGTCCCAGACGAGATTGACCTCCGCATGGCCGATGCCGGGGACGCTGCCGACCTGCATTTCAATTTCGCCGGGCATGGATTCGGCCACCGGGCAATGCGGCGTGGTTAGGGTCATCGTGATGATGGCGTGACTATCGGAAGTCACCTCTACCCCATAGATCAGGCCGAGATCATAGATATTCACCGGAATTTCGGGATCATATATGGATTTCAGCGTTTCTATCACCGCTTCATAAAGATCGCCGCCGACTTCCCCAGCGGGGGTTTCACTGGGCTTTTGCGCCAGAAATCCTTCCAGATAATCGCGCTTGCGGTTCAGCTTGCTGACATCGCTTTCCGCCTCGTAAGGGGAAGGCGCCATGACTTTTGTAGGCGTTTTTTCTGCCGTATCTTCCACAGCATCTTCGACTCTGGCCAGGCGCGGCTTTTCAACGCTGTCCACTTCTTCAACCAATATTTTGCGTTCTTCATTCATCGCTTGTTCCTACCCGAAAATCTTTCTGACCCGTTCCACACCCCGGACCAGGGCCGCGACATCCTCTGCGTCGCTATAAATGCCAAAGCTGGCCCGCGCGGTCGCCGGAACGCCAAGATGATCCATCAACGGCTGCGCGCAATGGTGACCGGCACGGATGGCGACGCCGCTTTCATCCAATATAGTGGCGATGTCATGCGGATGCACGTCTCCGACCGCAAAACTTAATATACCCATGCCATTGTCCGGACCGAACAGCCGCACACCGTCAATAGCGCCAAGCGCCTCGCGTGCGGTGGCCAATATGGCATTTTCATGGGCGGAAATCGCATCCAGCCCGATCATTTCGACATATTGGATCGCCGCGTCCAGCCCGACTACACCGGCAATATGCGGGGTCCCCGCCTCGAACCGGCCGGGCGGCGGTGCATAGGTCGTGCCGTCAAAGCTGACCCGGTCGATCATCGACCCGCCACCCTTCCACGGGGGCATGGCGTCAAGAATCTCGTATGGCGCCCAAAGCGCACCTATGCCGGTCGGGCCGTAAATCTTGTGCCCAGAAAACACGTAAAAGTCGCAGCCGATTTCCTGCACATCCACCGGCACCCGCGGTGCGGCCTGACAGCCATCAAGCAACAGCTTCGCCCCGACCTTATGCGCAATCTCCGCTGCGCGCTTTGCATCCAGTAACGAGCCCAGCACATTGGAAACATGCGCCAGCGCTACCAGCTTGTGCCGCTCGGTCAGCATGTCTTCCATGGCATCAAGGTCAATCTGGCCATCCGGCGTCAAAGGCGCCACATCAATATGCGCGCCCACCCGCTCGGCCAGCAATTGCCACGGCACGATATTGCTATGATGCTCGAGTAGCGACAGCATGATCCGGTCGTCTTTACCGATATTGGCCTGGCCCCAGCTTTGCGCGACCAGATTGATGCTGTCCGTCGCGCCGCTGGTAAATATAATCTCATTCTCGCTTGCCGCATTCAGGAACCCGGCTAGCCGTCCTCGCGCCGCTTCATAGGCCAGCGTCATATTGGCGGAGCGTTCATATACGCCGCGGTGGACGGTCGCATAATCGGGGCCGTAAGCACGGGCAATGGCATCAAGAACCGGCTGCGCCTTTTGCGCGGTCGCAGCGGTATCCAGATAATGCCACCCCTCCGGTATGCCGGGGAAATCGGAACGGTGATATGCCGACCCGTCCCATTTGATCGCGCCGCCTTCATTTTCCCAGCGCGGTATCGGAAGGGTCATGGAAGAGGGTGCCTCACTCATAACAGATTCTCCAATAGATTCAGCGCCTTGTGTTCAGCGGTTTCGCGCTCCGCATCATCTTCCATGCTGACAAATGCATCGGCAATAAACGCATGGAGCATCAATTTACGCGCCTGTTCCGGCGGCAACCCGCGTGACGCCATGTAGAACAGCGCCTGCTTATCCAGTTCGCCAACGGTTGCGCCATGGGCACATTTCACATCATCGGCAAAAATTTCCAGCTCCGGCTTTGCGTTGGCGGTCGCCGTGCGGTCGAGCAGCATGGCCTTTACAGACTGCGCCGCATCGGTTTTTTGTGCATTACGAGCGACATTCACTTTACCAAGAAAGCTGCCGGTGGCTTTCTCTGCCAGGACGGAGCGGACCACCTGATTGGATGTCCCGTTAGGCTCGGCATGGATGACTTCGGTAACGATTTCCAGCGTCTGCGAACCGCTTCCCAATATCGCACCGCCCAGTTCAAAATGCGCGCCTTTGCCAAGCGTTGCCTTGACCTGGACACGGCCATAGCCGGCAGCACTTACCAGCATATGCAATGCAAATGCCGCGTTGTCGCCGATGGTTATATCAAGATCGACTATGCCTACGCCATCTTTGGTGCCATCCAGAATGGGCAGCTCGAAAATCTGGCGGGAAAGCTTTTCACCTGCTGGCACGACAATCTTTTCCGGTCCCGCCAGCTTGGGCCAGACCGGTTCGAGCGCTTTCAGGTCACCGTAGCGCCAAGCCTCGTCACGCCAGGTCGGAAGGGGTAAGATCGCACTCATGCGGCCACCGCCTCATAACCTTCTTCTTCCAGCTCAAGAGCCAGTTCCGGTCCGCCGGTTTTTACAATCCGGCCCGCGACAAGCACATGGACAAAGTCCGGCTTCACGATTTCCAGCAAGCGCTGATAATGGGTGATGAGCAGCACGGCCTTGTCGGGTTTACGCATGATCGTATTGATACCCGAACCCACCACGCGCAGCGCGTCGATGTCCAGACCGCTATCGGTTTCGTCGAGAACCGCCAGCTTGGGATCGATAATGCCCATCTGCACCATCTCGTTCCGCTTTTTCTCGCCGCCGGAAAAACCGACATTGACCGCCCGTTTGAGCATATCCATGTCCATTTGCAGCAAGCCCGCTTTCTCCTTGGCCAGCTTGATAAATTCCGCGCCGGATAACGGCTCTTCGCCGCGTGCCTTGCGCTGGCTGTTCACGCTTTCGCGCAGGAATTGCAGGTTGGATACGCCGGGAATCTCGACCGGATACTGAAAGCCCAGAAAAACACCGGCCGCAGCCCGTTCATGCGGGTCGAGGGCCAGCAGGTCCTGCCCGTCAAAAGTCACGCTGCCCTCTGTCACTTCATAGCCGGGCCTTCCGCACAGCGTGTAGGACAGCGTCGATTTGCCCGAACCGTTCGGCCCCATGATCGCATGGATTTCACCCGCGTTCAGTTCGAGCGAAAGCCCTTTGAGGATTTCTGTATCGCCAACCTTGGCGTGGAGGTTTTCAATTTTCAGCATGTTTCTTTTCTTTTGGTTGAATCACATATTTTGCACTGGTACCGGGTGAACCGCTTTTCAGCCCGTCACCCGACCGAACCTTCCAGCGAGATCGCCAGCAATTTCTGCGCTTCGACGGCGAATTCCATCGGCAGTTGTTTCAGTACATCTTTCGCAAAGCCGTTGACGATCAGGGAGACCGCTTCTTCCTCGTCCAGCCCGCGTTGCTGGGCATAGAACATCTGGTCGTCGCTGATCTTGCTGGTCGTCGCTTCATGCTCGATCTGTGCGGTCGGGTTTTTCACCTCGATATAGGGCACGGTATGCGCGCCGCTTTTGTCGCCCAGCAACAGCGAGTCACACTGGGTAAAGTTTCGCACATTTTCGGCGTTCGGACCGACCCGCACCAGACCGCGATATGTGTTGTCGCTATGGCCCGCGCTGATGCCTTTCGAGATGATGGTCGAACGGCTGTTCTTGCCATTGTGGATCATCTTGGTGCCGGTATCGGCCTGTTGATAATTGTTAGTCAGCGCGACCGAGTAAAATTCGCCAACGCTGTTTTCACCGTTCAGCACACAGCTAGGATATTTCCACGTCACGGCGCTGCCGGTTTCTACCTGGGTCCAGCTGATTTTGCTGTTCTTGCCCTGGCACAGCCCGCGCTTGGTGACGAAATTATAGATGCCGCCCTTGCCATTTTCGTCGCCGGGATACCAGTTCTGGACGGTGCTATATTTAATCTCCGCATCATCCATCGCGATCAGTTCGACCACCGCAGCATGAAGCTGGTTCTCATCGCGCATCGGTGCGGTACAGCCTTCCAGATAGCTGACATAGCTGCCCTCTTCGGCGATAATCAACGTGCGCTCGAACTGGCCCGTATTTTCGGCATTGATCCGGAAATAGGTGGAAAGCTCCATCGGGCAGCGCACACCTTTGGGAATGTAAACAAACGTCCCGTCGCTAAACACCGCGCAATTGAGCGTGGCGAAATAATTGTCCTTCATCGGCACCACTTTGCCAAGATGCTTGCGGACCAGATCGGGATATTCCTTGATCGCTTCCGAGATCGAGCGGAAAATAACGCCCGCCTGCTCCAATTCATCGCGGAATGTTGTAGCGACCGAAACGCTGTCAAACACCGCATCGACGGCAACCTTGCGCGCGCCCTCGACACCGGCCAGAACTTTCTGTTCCTCGATGGGAATGCCCAGTTTTTCGTAAACCCGCAAGATTTCGGGATCGACTTCGTCCAGACTATTGAGCTTTGGCTTCGCCTTGGGCTCGGCATAATAATAGGCGTCCTGATAATCGATCATAGGAATATCAAGCTTTGCCCAGTCGGGAGCTTCCATTTTTTCCCACATGCGAAAGGCTTTCAGCCGCCATTCGAGCATCCATTCCGGTTCACCCTTTTTATCGGAAATGAACCGGACCGTATCTTCGTTCAGACCTTTGGGTGCGAAATCCTGTTCAATATCGGATGACCAGCCAAATTCATAAGTGCTGGCACTATCCACCGCGGCCTGTGCCTCGGCATTCATCGCCGTCCGCTCATCCCGCTCTTGAATCTCTGTTTTCACTGCTTCGCTCATAACGCTTGTTCCATGGTTTTAATTTCTTCGGCCACTGGCATTTGTGCCAGACTTGCCAGGCTAACATCCTCCAACGCCTTACGGATTGTCTGGTTGAGAACACCCCAGTGCGGTTTGACGGTGCAGCCATCTTCCAGCTTGCAGTCGTGACTGCCCTCGACCAGACAGCTGGTAATTGCCAGCGGCCCTTCAACCGCCTCAACAATATCGGCAAGGCTGATGGATGACGGGGGGCGCGCCAACCGGATCCCGCCGCCAATGCCGCGGGTCGATTCGAGCAGCCCGGCTGCGGACAGGCGGCTGACCAGTTTTTGCGCCGTGGGCAGTGGCACACCGGTTTCCTGTGACAGCGTCGATGCGTTCAGCTTGCTGCCTGCCAGACGCGCAGCACCACAGTGCCGCGAAGCAGCGGACATCAATACTACAGCATAATCGGCAAGGCTGGAAAGCCGCATAAAATCTCTCACACTTCCTGTGATTCTTTAAATAGGACTTAATTAGTCGCATTTAAAGGGGAATGCAACCAGAGCCATAGGGTTTCCTACCCTTTTTCAGGGCATGAACCCTATAATAGCGCGCTTTCCTGCGCTTTGTAGTCAGGTCTCGGAGGTCAGTGTAGGGATATTGCCCTTCAAAAGCTTGCGCTGGTCGATCAACTTGGCCGTTTCTCCCTCGGCCACTCGCAATTTGGTCGGCGTCGTTCCGGCAAAGAATTTAATCTCGCGAATCATGTGTGACTGGTCATAAAACGCATCTTCCAGTGCCAGCAGCTCGGCCTCATTATGTTCGGCATAGGCGCGCGCGGCCCGTAATGCGCGGTATTTGCGCGCCAGATATTTGGGCGCCATTCCATAAAGCTTGTTGACCGTGCGGAGCACTTGGCGGGAGCTTTGCTGCGACCGCTCCATCAGCGCGCTGACCGGCGGGGAAGGTTCGGAAGACAGCCAGGCATCGACCATTTTCGTGAACTGCTCGATCTCTGGTTTAATATTGGGCAGCGCCTTGCGGAAAAACCCGTCCGCCCAATCCGTCATTTCGCTCACATCATTACAAGCGCGTAAAACCTCAAGATTCTTGTTGATTTCATCGGTGAATATTTTCTGGGCTGGCACGGCCTTGTCCGTAAAATCCGCCGCCGATCTGTTCGTCAGCGCGGCCCAGCCTCTTGGCAACAGGCCGAATCCGAACATGCGAAATGGACCCTGAAGATCGAAACTCATCGCACCGGTGGACGGACCAACCAGCATGGCGCCTTTGGCGGGATAGGATTTCCCGTCGGCAAAGCCCAAATCCCCTGTGCCTTCCAGAAGAAACCGTAACTGTGCAATGGCCGCGCGCTCATTATCGGCAAACCGGGGATGCTCGACCTCAAACAGATAATAGACGGAAACGAGATCCCGTACGTCCTCTGCAGGTGCAAAATATCTCAGACTGACCAAAGCGAACCCCTTAATCCGGATCAAGGAGAACCGGACTGCCCTATTACAATACTACATATAACCGATTTGTGCTGAAATAAAAACTGGTCTGGCTAATTAATTAAGTAGGCAGCAGTAATATATCCCGTCCGCAGAAGTTCTACGGACGGGATGTTTAGGGTCGCAAGGGATTAATGCCCTTAAAGCCAGACATAAATATTGGATAAAAAGGACATATTCCCGGTGATTATTGACTTTTTCGGCCAATCCGGGAAAATTTCGCTGTTTATCTGCTTTCGGCAATCCAGCCATCCACCCGCTCTTCCAGGATATCCAGCGGAACCGGCCCGCTTTTCAAAACGACATCGTGGAAATCGCCCATGGTGAATTTGTCCCCAAGTTGTTGTTGGGCCTTGCTCCGCAATTCCATGATTTTAAGCTTGCCAATCATATAGGCGGTCGCCTGTCCCGGATACACGATATAGCGCTCAATCGCCTTGCGGATATCACCTTCCGGATTGGGTGTGTTGTCGACCAGATATTGTATCGCTTCCTCGCGGCTCCAGCGCTTGTGATGGATGCCGGTATCAACCACCAGCCGGCACGCGCGCCAAAGTTCCATGCCAAGCCGGCCAAAATCCGAATAGGGATCGGTATAAAAACCCATATCCTTGCCCAGCTCCTCGGTATAAAGGCCCCAGCCTTCCGTATAGGCGGTAAAGCCGCCAAACTTCCGAAAAGCAGGAAGGTCGCCCAGCTCGGTCTGGATCGCCCGCTGCAAATGGTGTCCCGGAAGGGCTTCATGATAAGCCAAAGCCTCCAGCTCGGTTTTTGACATGCTCTTCAGGTCATAAAGATTCACATAATAAGTGCCCGGCCGGGATCCGTCGGGCGCAGGGCTCTGATAAAAGGCCTTGCCCGCAGATTTTTCTCGAAATGCTTCCACGGCTTTGATGGTCCATGGCGCCTCTGGCAAAGTGTTGAAATAGCCTGGCAGCGCTTTTTCCATCGTTGTCAGCTTTTCATTGGCATCCGCTAAATAGGCTTCGCGGCTGGTATAGAAATACTGGTCACTGGTCCGCAGATGCTTAAAGAAATCCTGCAAACTGCCTTCAAATCCGACCTGTGCCATAATCTGGCGCATCTCGCCGTGGATACGCGCGACATTATCAAGGCCGATCTGGTGAATCTCCTCTGCGGTCAGGTCGGTTGTGGTGTAATATTTCAGCCGCTCTGCATAATAAGCCGCGCCGTCCTTGAGCCGCCAGATACCATCGCCATCAACGGCCATTTTCTGCTGCCGCTCCATCTCGGCGATCAGCTTTTTATAGGCAGGCGCCATGCTGGCTTTCATCGCCTGACCACCCCGTGCAATCAGGTCGGCTTTTTCCGCGTCGGAAATCGAAAGCGCGTTCACCTTCTTTTTCAGATCCGCGTAAAGGGGCGAATCCGCACCCTGTTCAAACGGTGCGCCGCTAATCACATTTTTGGCATCGCTTATGACATAGGGGAAAACCCAGTCGGGAACCATGATACCGTCATCCGCCCGCTCCGCCGATTGCGCGATAAGCACGTCGAGAAAAGGACCCGATGCAGCCAGACGGCTGACATAGGCTTCGGCATCCGCTTTGGTGACAACGCGGTGGATATTGATCATGAACGCCGGAAGCTGGCTCTGCGCTCCGTTCATCTGGTCAAAAATATAGCTGTTCCGCCGGAACGGAAATGCCTCTTTGGAACGATCGGCCTGAGCCTGAAACAGCCGGTAACTAAGCTGGTCCATCTCATCGAGCCGGTTCATGTCAAACCCAGCTTCCATTTCGGCAAGCGCAGCCTGATCGCGTTCATATTCCCTGATCGCAGCCGCGTCGCTGGGATCATCCAGCTTGCCGTAATCCGCGTCATTTATCCCGCGATAGGCCTTTGTCATAGGCGAATGAGCGAGTTCCATCTGGTCATATTCTTCAAAAAAACTGGCCAGACGGGCATCGATATCACTCTCTGCTGCGGCTGGCGCTGCGGTTTCCGATTGCGAGGCAGCTGGAACATTGCTGGCACTGGCAACCTCTCCATCACTGGTGGAGCAAGCCGCAAGAAATGCAGTGGTGGCGAGGAGAATATATTTTGTCATCTAATTTCCCTTTGTCGTTGCCCGGTAGGCTTATTTATTTTTCCGGCCTTCAATCAGCCCGTCGACCAGTAACGGATCGGCAAGCGTGGAAGTGTCCCCCAGATTTCCATAATCATTTTCCGCAATCTTACGCAAAATCCGGCGCATGATCTTGCCGGAGCGGGTTTTGGGAAGCCCGGCGGTGAAATGCAGATGGTCGGGCGTCGCAATCGGCCCGATTTCACTACGGATATGGGCCTTGAGCTTGGTGATCAGTTCATCATCCACGATCTCACCGGCGTTCAGCGTCACATAGCAGTAAATGCCCTGCCCCTTGATATCGTGCGGATAGCCCACCACAGCCGCTTCCGCGACCAATGGGTGGGAAACAAGCGCGCTTTCCACCTCGGCAGTGCCCATCCGGTGGCCTGAGACGTTGATGACATCATCGACCCGCCCGGTAATCCAGTAATAATCATCTTCATCCCGGCGGCAGCCGTCGCCGGTAAAATATTTGCCCTTATAGGTTGAAAAATAGGTTTGGATGAAGCGTTCATGATCGCCATAAACCGTCCGCGCCTGACCCGGCCAGCTGGCGATGATGCACAAATTACCCTCGGCCGCACCCTCAAGCACATTGCCGTCATTATCCACAAGTTGAGGCTGGATACCGAAAAACGGCTTGCCCGCACTACCGGGCTTCATATTATGGGCACCGGGCAGCGTGGTAATCATCGTCCCGCCCGTTTCTGTCTGCCACCAGGTATCGACAATCGGTGACTTGCCTTCACCGACGACCTCATAATACCAGCGCCATGCTTCCGGGTTAATCGGTTCACCCACCGTGCCGAGCAGGCGGATCGAGCTGCGGTCATGGGCTTTGACCGGCGCATCCCCTTCCCGCATCAAGGCACGGATCGCTGTCGGTGCGGTATAGAAAATATTGACCTTGTGCTTTTCAACCACTTCCCAGAAACGGCCATGGTCTGGATAGTTCGGAACGCCTTCAAACATGACTTCGGTCGCGCCGTTGATAAGCGGACCGTAAACGATATAGCTGTGTCCGGTGACCCAGCCGATATCCGCAGAGCACCAGAATATCTCGCCCGGTTTATAATCGAAAATATAGTGGAACGTGGATGTCACCCACACCCCGTAACCGCCCGTGGTGTGGAGCACGCCTTTAGGCTTTCCGGTCGAACCGGACGTATAAAGCACGAACAAGGGATCTTCGGCATTCATCGGCTCGCACGGACATTCGGCCGGCACATCGGCCGCGACTTCATGATACCAGTGATCGCGCCCTTCAAGCATCGGAATATCGCTGCCCGAATGGTTTATAACCAGGACGGCATCAACATCCGCACCTTCTTTTTCCAGCGCGGCATCCACGTTGTTTTTCAGCGGAACAGCTTTCCCGCTGCGCCGCCCCGCATCGGCACAGATTACGAAACGACTTTCACAATCCTCTATCCGTCCGGCCAGCGCATCGGGCGAAAAACCGCCAAAGACTACGCTATGAATGGCACCGATCCGCGCACAGGCCAGCATCGCCACCGCACCCTCAACAATCATCGGCATATAAATCGTGACCCGGTCGCCCTTTTTAACGCCCAGTTTCTTTAGCGCCCCTGCCATACGGATAACCTCCGCCAGCAATTCGGCATAGGTCAGCGTCCGGCCTTCGTCCTTTGGATCATCCGGTTCAAAGATCAGAGCCGTGACATCGCCGCGACCGGCCTCGACATGGCGGTCCAGCGCATTGTAGCAAAGGTTGAGCTCGCCATCTTCAAACCATTTAATATCCACCGGGTCATAAGACCAGTTCGAGATGATGGACGGAGTCTTTATCCAGTCCAGCCGCTTAGCTTCCTCTGCCCAAAAACTGTCCGGATTAGATATGCTCTCGTCATAAAGCCGCTGATAATCCGATGCACTGCAATGCGTGTTGCTGGTTGCCTTGCTATCGGGCTTAATCATTTCGTTCATTTTGCTCTCCGTCTGAGTCATATCTATTAATTAAATCTACTAGCAGAGAAAACCCGCGCAAGACTAGCAATGATGTTTATGGAAAAACGTTACGGTCTTTGAGGCTTCCGGTCAGGCTATTGCACTGCTGCGAAATCAACTATAGTTTCCGCAAATAAAAGCTAGGGGGGAATATAATGCGCAAAGCGGTTTACGTTGCGGCCTGCACAATAGCATTGGCCGTTTCAGGGTGCAGTAAAGAAAACAGCTCTGATTCCACCAGTGTCAAAGTGGTCAATACTGAATATCCCGAAGAGGTTTTCTGGGGCGACACCCATTTGCATACCGATAACAGCGTCGATGCCTTTGGCTTTGGCAACCGGCTTGATGCAGAAGCGGCGCTGCGCTTTGCCAGCGGGGAGGAAGTCACCGCAACCAAGGGCGCGAAGGCGAAGCTTGACCGTCCGCTCGATTTTCTGGTGATTGCCGATCACAGCGATGCCATTGGCGCGACAAAGGCGATTTACGAAGCGCCGCGCATTGCCTTGCTCGGTAACAAGCTCCTGCTGCGCTGGCATGACATGATGCACGAAAGCGAGGATGGCAGCCTGCGTGTCACCGCGGAACTGATCGATGGCGCCGCAACGGGCAGTCTGCCCGAGTCCATGACCGATCCCGAAGCGCAGAAAGAACGCACCAGTGATTTGTGGAAAGCGCATGGCAAGATTGTCGAGCGCTATAACAAGCCCGGCAAGTTCACCGCCTTCATGGGCTTTGAATATACATCCATGCCGCAAGGCGATAACCTTCACCGCGTCGTCATGTATCGTGACGGAACCGACAAGACGGACCGGACCCTTCCCTTTGGCGCGCTCACATCGCAGGATCCCGAAAAGCTTTGGGCTTATATGGATGCCTATGAAAAGGATACGGGCGGCAAGGTGCTGGCCATTCCGCATAATAGCAACGTGTCCAATGGCCGCATGTTCGCGATGAACAAATATGACGGCAGCCCGATTGATGCCGCCTATATCAAGACCCGTGCGCTGCGCGAGCCGCTGGTCGAGGTCACACAGATCAAGGGCGATAGCGAGGCCCATCCGTTCCTTTCCCCCAATGATGAATTTGCTAATTTCGGCGTGGAAGGCTGGGACGAATGCAATCTGAGCTGCACCCGCGACATGGCAGAAGAAAGCTATGGCGGCAGCTATGCGCGCGAAGCATTGAAACGGGGGCTGGAGCTGACACTTGCGATCGGGGCCAATCCTTTCAAATTCGGCATGATCGGGTCAACCGACAGCCATACCTCGCTCGCCACGGCAGACGAGTATAATTTCTTTGGCAAGCACACAGGCAATGAAGCCAATGTTAGGGACCGCGCCCTGTCACCGCAAAATCTTGGCACGCGCGAAGGCCGTTTTGGCTGGCATTACCTGTCGAGCGGCTATGCCGCCGTTTGGGCGACAAGCAACAGCCGTGAAGCGATTTTTGACGCCATGATGCGCCGCGAAGTTTACGCAACGACCGGCCCGCGTATGAAGGTGCGTTTCTTTGGCGGCTTTGATTTCACCAAGGACGATCTCGATAATATGGTCAAAACCGGCTATGCGAAGGGCGTTCCGATGGGCGGAGACCTGACCGCCCGGAATATGGAAACGAGCAGCGCCAAGTCACCCAATTTCCTGATCTCTGCGCTGATGGACCCGGACAGCGCCTCTCTTGACCGTATTCAGGTCATCAAGGGATGGGTTGATGCCAGCGGGAAATCCCATGAGAAAATCTATAATGTCAGCTGGAGCCACCCGGACAATCGCTCGCTCGGCGCGGATGGCAAGCTGACTAAGGTTGGTAATAGTGTCGATCTGACCAAAGGCACATGGAACAATGATATCGGCGCGCCGCAACTGGTTACATGGTGGCAGGACCCGGATTTCGATGCAAGGCAGCATGCGTTTTACTATGTCCGGGTGCTCGAAATACCGACGCCGACATGGCCGGTTTACGACGCCCTGAAATATGGCCTGATATTGCCGGATGAGGTCACCAAAATCCAGCAGGAGCGCGCCTATACATCGCCGATATGGTTCACACCAGCCGCGCCAAAGACGACCACGATCAGCTAATGGCCCTGACCCGCATATCGCACATATTATCGGGAGCATCGCATCAATGAATCAGCTGAAAGAACCGCTAATCCATTTTCTCGGCGGATCGCTGTTGGTGTTCGGCTTTTTCTGGGCGATCGGAATGGACCGCGATACTGCCGATTATGAGATCAACATCACCGATACCGATATTGAGCGGTTAAAGGCCGGATGGGTGCAGAATTTCCGCCGCGCGCCCAGTGAAGGCGAGCTGGACGGATTGATCGATCAGGAAATTAAAGAGGAAATCTATTATAGGGAGGCTTTGCGGCTGGGCCTTGATCGCAACGACCCGCTTATCCGCCGTCGGCTCTATACCAAGCTGCGGTTTCTTGATGGTCAGGAGGATGCCCTTGCCGATCCGTCAGATGCTGTCCTGCAAAAATGGATGGATGACCATCCGGGTAAATATGCACCCGCACCTATTTACGATCTGGAGCAAATTTACCTTGGCCAGAACGATATGATGGATGCACAGGCCATTGCCGCAGCGCTGGATGACCTGAATCAGCGGCGGCTATTGCCCGAAACTGTCGGACAACCAATCGCCCTTCCCGCAAGATTCAGCCAGGCCGATAGCTCTGAAATCTCGCGCCAGTTTGGGGACAAGTTTGCAGACAGCCTAAGCACAATTGATGACGGTGCATGGCAGGGGCCGATCCCATCCGGTTTTGGCCAGCATCTTGTGAAAATATCGGCACGAATATCCGGCAAAGCCCCCACTCTGGATGATGTTCGCCAAGCGGTGACGAACGACTGGCGCGCGGCGCAGACCGCCAAAATGGAAAGCGCTTCCTTTACGAAATATCGCTCGCAATATGACGTCAATGTGGTTGGCCGCGAATGAGGGGGCATGTCCTCGCCATTCTGTGCTTTATCGGCTTGTTGTTTCCGGAAACCGCCCGCGCCGATGAACTGCGCCCGGCCTATATAGAGCTGAACCAGATATCCCAAAATGAATGGGAGCTGCTCTGGAAAGCGTCTGCCAACTCCCTGTTGGGTCATCAGGGGGAAGTCATCATCCCGGATATATGCGAACCCGGCGGAGCAGCCGATCGCCGCTTTGTTGCCGGCAATGTCCTGACACGTCAGAGCCTTGACTGCACCGGTCCTCTCGCCGGGAAAAGTCTGGGGCTTAAGGGGCTGGAGCTATCCACAACCGATGCGCTGGTGCGTATTTCCCCGCTTGGCGAAGACACCCAGACATTGCGCCTGACCCCCAATGCCGCGACAACCACAATCGCGCAGAAAGACGCCATCGCCAATGTCGCGTGGACCTATACCGTCATCGGAGTGGAACATATCGTTTTTGGCTTTGACCACCTGTTGTTCGTGCTCGCGCTTGTCCTGTTGCTGAAAGGTGGCTGGCTGGTCGCCAAGACAGTGACCGCTTTCACAGTCGCGCACTCTATCACGCTGATCGGGTCAACCCTGGGTTATCTGTCCCTGCCCTCGCAGCCGGTGGAAGCGATTATTGCCTTGTCGATTGTTTTTCTGGCGGTTGAAATTGTCAAAGCGCAAAGGAGCGATAATCCGGAGATATTGCGCCTGTCAGAACGGTTTCCATGGATTGTCGCGTTTCTGTTCGGCCTGCTTCACGGGTTCGGCTTTGCCGGGGCGCTGGCCGAAATCGGGTTGCCGCAGGATGCGATTCCTATGGCATTGCTGACCTTTAACCTTGGGGTTGAAATCGGGCAGCTCATAATCGTCGCAGTCGCCTTTGCTATGCTCGCCCTTATCCGACGTTTTCAGCAATCATGGGTGCAACCAACAAAAGCCGCGACATCCTACGCCATCGGGATCATCGCGACTTACTGGTTTATCGAGCGGATGGTGGCCTGATCCGGCATTACATTTAGGCTACTCCCACCCACCTACCGCCATCTCCGCACAGGCGGGAATGACGATAGATGGTGAGGAGAAAACTATCCCGCTGGCGGTCTGTGTGCGTCCGCTGACCAGTCTTGCCGTGCAGCCCATTGCTCAAGCGTTTCAAACTCCACTTCGGGCAGGCGCTGCTGCATGAAGTCGGTGTTGACTTCGAACGGTTTGGTTTCCGCTTTGTTATTATATTCATAAAATGCGGTGATGCCGGCAGCGAAAGTTTCGCGCTTCTCATCCGGTATATCGTCACCAAATGCCCCGACCAGCAAATCGCCAAATTCCTTTGGAGTGCAAGGATCATATTTGATTTCGCGGCCAAATACTTTTGACAATGTTTCGGCAACCTGAGGCGGTTTCAAACGCTGCGGACCACCGATGTTCAGCCATGATCCTTCGAAGTCGGGGCGATCCATAGCCGCAACCATGCATTTGCCGACATCGTCCAAGCTGATCCAGTTGGCTTCCAGATCCGGTTTATGCGGATAAACATAGCGGCTTTCATCAACGATGAACGGGCGCGCCCAGTTGGTCAAAAGATTGTCCATGAAAAGCACGGAGCCGAAAACGGTTGCGGGCATGCCGGATCGGAAAATCTCGTTCACGGCAATTGTATTATTGCCATAGGTGAAAGGGTCACCGGGACGTTCGGGGATCCAGCTCGACGTGTTCCAGATAAAACGCTTTGCACCCGCTTTATTGACGGCAGCGGCAACGCGGCCAACCATCGTCGCCCGGTCCTCACGCGCCTGTAAGGGATGGGTATAGAAAACAGCGTCCGACCCTTCAAAGGCCGGGACCCAGGTTGCTTCATCCTGAAGGTCAAAGATGCGCGCTTCATCAGCGACATTGCTTCCGCCCAGATCCGGGCTTTCACTGCGTGAAAGGGCACGGACTTTGTGCCCCGCTGCTGCTAATTGGCGAATTTGTGCCAATCCCTGACGTCCGGTTGCGCCTACCACAGATACCAATGCCATTCTCTCACTCTCCTTTTTTATTTAGTGAGGAACGCTAGTTGCCCAGCCCCGGTGGGCCAATGCTTCATTTTATCATATCATTTTTGCTAGGCAGAATCTTTCAAACGCTCCTGCCAGCGCTGCATCCCGGCTATCCAGCGTTCCGGATCGCTGCCCTTTTGCTTGATATAATCTGCGACTTTCGGATGCGGCAGGATCAGGAAACGCTCTTCCTCAATCCCATCCAGAACACTTTGCGCGACGGCTTCTGCAGAAAGCATTCCGTCTGCGGCAACCGTAGAAGTGTCAATATCCGCCGTCATCGCCGTTTCAACGCCCTGCGGACAGACGACCGACACTTTCAGCCCCTCGCCCCCATATGTAATCGCGAGCCATTCGGCAAAGCTGACCGCCGCATGTTTCGTCACGGAATAAGGCGCCGCCCCGATTTGTGCGAGCAGACCGGCCGCTGAGGCCGTGCTGACAATATAGCCGCCCCCGCGTTCCAGCATTAAGGGGACCAGCACCCGCGCAGCGCGGATATGCGCCAGGACATTGATCTCCCAGATTTTCTGCCATCCGTCGTCGGGAACCTCGACGCCGCCCTCCATGATAATTCCGGCATTGGACACAAACAGGTCTATCGGGCCGATATCCTTCTCGACAGTTTCGATCAGGGAGCGGATATCCGCTTCTACAGACACATCGGTTTGCACAGCCGTTCCGCCAATATCCACGGCAACGGCCTGCGCCCCGACCATGTCGCGGTCAGCGCAAACGACATGCTTCGCCCCTGCATCAGCAAAACGCCGGGCCATAGCCGCGCCAATCCCGCTCGCACCTCCGGTAATGACGATGATTTTATCTTTGATATCCATGTGGCAATGTCCTGTCGTTGCGGATTTGGTAGTTCCTGATGTCAGTGAATCTTAAGGCAGCCGGACTAAAATGGACAGCCTGCTTAATTGATAGCTAAGCGCCCGAAACGGGTTTAACCTGTTTGAAACAGCGGCTACCTATCTCTTATGGTAAAGTCCGCGAAATAACCTCCCGGCGATTGAGACCATTATGACGACAGAAAAAAACTATATTACCGCAGACGCCTTATTGGCGGATTCCTTTCGTCTGGGCATGCAAATATTGGAGAGCGATTTTCGTCCCACGCATATTGTCGGTATATGGAGGGGCGGCGCGCCGGTGGGCATTGCTGTGCAAGAAATTCTGGAATTTCATGGCGTTCCTACGGATCATATCGCCATCCGGACCTCCTCTTACTCCGGTATTGATAAACAGGAACGGTCGGTAAAGGTTTTTGCCCTCGGCTATCTGGTCGATACACTGAACCCCGGTGATAGCCTGCTGATCGTCGATGATGTGTATGACAGCGGCCGGAGCATTGAAGCGTTCCTGAAAGAACTGCGGGAGCGATGCCGCCATAACATGCCGGACAATGTCCGGGTTGCCACCATCTATTACAAACCGTCACGCAACAGGACCGGTTCGCGGCCGGATTTCGTGGTACGCGAAACTGAAGACTGGCTCATTTTTCCCCACGAGCTGAACGGGCTTACCCAAGAAGAAATATACCAGCACAAACCCGACGCCGCGATTATTTTCGGTGAGGAGGATAGGAAATCCTAGCCTTTACCGGTAACCGCAAGACATAATGTTAATCGCTGAACAAAGGGACGAAATGACAAGCAAACAGGATGATCTCAAAGCAAAGTCCGATCCTGTATTGGTCACGGGCGCGGCGGGGTTTATCGGCCATGCACTGTCCCGCAAATTGATAGAGCGCGGTGAGCATGTCATCGGCATTGATAATCTGAACGATTATTATGACCCCGGGTTAAAGGCCGCCCGGCTTGATAACCTGCGCGGCTTGCGGGGGTTCCGGTTTGCGGAAATGGATGTCTCCGATAACGAAGGAATCCTTAAACTGGTGCAGGATGAAGCCGTGAAACGCATCGTCCATCTCGCCGCCCAAGCCGGGGTGCGCTATAGTATCGAAAACCCGTTTGCTTATCAAAAGTCGAACCTGCAAGGCCATTTGAGCCTGCTCGAGGCCAGCCGTCACGCCCCCGGGTTCCAGCATCTGGTCTATGCGTCTTCCAGTTCGGTTTATGGTGACAAACCCATGGGCGGCAAAGGTTTTACCGAGGAAGAACCCGCCATGGACCCGGTGTCGCTTTATGCGGCCACCAAACGCTCATGCGAATTGATGAGCGCATCCTATGCGAGACTATATGGGTTTCCTCAAACCGGCCTGCGTTTTTTCACGGTATATGGACCGTGGGGGCGCCCGGATATGGCCTATTTCAGTTTCACCAGAAAGATCCTCGCGGGAGAGGCTATCGAAGTTTACGGCGAAGGCAAAATGGCCCGTGACTTTACCTATATCGACGATATTGTCGATGGCATCATCGGCGCGCTCGACAATCCACCTCAGCCGGGCGATCACCGCGTTTTGAATATCGGTGACAGCCGGCCCGTTGGCCTTAAGGAAATGATCGAAACACTGGAGCAGGCACTGGGAATGGAAGCCCGGAAGATCATGCGCCCCATGCAGCCCGGCGATGTTACCGCAACCTATGCCGATGTGTCCAAACTGCACGCGCTTACCGGCTATGAACCAAAGGTCATGCTGGAAGACGGACTTAAGCGGTTTGTCAGCTGGTACCGTGACTTTTACGGTAATTTGCCGCCCGAATAAAAGGTCTATTCGTTAAGTTCCCGGCGATGGGAACCGCGCATCACCTGCTCTGCAACAATGCGGAGCTGTGTATTCACGCCTTCATCCGCACAAACACCGCCCCGGAATATCCCGCCAGATGCGTTGATGCCGACACCCAGCGGTGTGGGCCAGCCGCGCAGCGCATGGACAATCGAACGCATCGCCGCCAAAGTGGAACCGGTCGCCTGCCACCCGTAAGCGGTGGCGATCAGCCCAACCGGCAGGCCGTCAAGATACACCCGCTCATCGGCAGCCGTTTCCTCGATATAGTCAACGGCATTTTTCACCAGTCCAGAGATGGTGCCATGATAGCCGGGACTAGCCAATATAATGCCGTCGGCGCGCCGGACCGCATCTACCAGATACTTGCCCGTTTCGTTCAATCCTGCGGGATCGGACAGATAGTGCGGCAAAGCGCAAAGCTTTTCCGACCCGAATAGCTGAGTCTCCGCACCCGCATCCGATGCCGCCTTTAGCGCGATGGCCAAGGCCTGCTCGGTTGAGGAGTCCGGGTTGGTTGTGCCGCCAATGCCCAGTATGAACGGTCTGTCTTCGCTTTTTGCCATGGGGTTCCTTAACAAGCCTTTTCAAACAATTGCAACGGCCAACAAGGAAAGGGTACAGCCTTCCAACATGTTTTAATTGACCGGTTAAGACCGATTCTATATCGCCCCTGATAATCATATTGCTATTTGTCAGATATATCGAAGGATGACACCCATGCGTAATTTTACCGAAGAACAACATATGTTCCGCGATGCCTATCGGCGTTTTCTGGCCGATGAAGTGGCACCGCATATGGATAAATTCCGCGAGGCGGGGATTGTTGACCGCGAGATTTTCAAAAAAGCGGGTGATATGGGCTTCCTGATGATCTGGCCGGACGAGAAATATGGCGGGATGGGCGACGATGATTTCCGCTATGAACAGATCATCATCGAGGAAACCGCCAGAGCGGGTTGTTCCGAATGGTATAATACCCTGCACAGCCGCTTGGTCGGAACCTATTTCAAGAATATCGGAAATGACGAACAGCGCGCGCGTTTTCTGCCCAAATGTGTGAGCGGGGAAACCATTCTGGCCGTGGCGATGACAGAACCGGGCGCGGGTAGCGATTTGTCTGGCATGAAAACCACTGCCAAAGACATGGGCGATCATTGGCTGCTCAACGGGTCCAAAACCTTTATCTCGAACGGCATTAACGCCGATGTCGTGATTGTCGCTGCCAAAATCGCCGGAGTGGATGACAGGCATTCGATGGTGCTGCTGATTGCCGAACGCGGCATGGAAGGGTTCGATCGCGGCCAGAATCTGGATAAAATCGGTCTGCACGCGCAAGATACGGCAGAACTGTTCTTTAACAATGTCAAGATTCCCAAGGAAAACCAGCTCGGCACAGCGGGCAAAGGCTTTATCCACTTGATGGAAGGGCTGGCCGAAGAACGGTTGATCGCCATGGTCGGCTATGCAGCCACAGCTCGCCGCGCTTTTGACATTACGCGCGATTATGTCATGGAACGGGACGTCTTTGGCAAGAAGCTGTCCGATATGCAGAACACGCAGTTCAAAATGGCAGAGATGGATGCCAAGATCGACATGCTGCAGGTCTATGTCGATCACTGCGTCGCGGTTCATAATCAGGGCGGGCTAACAGCCAATATGGCAGCCAAGGGCAAGATGCTGGGCAGCGAGATCGAATGGGAAATGGCCGATCTGGGTCTGCAACTTCATGGCGGATCGGGCTATATGAAGGAATATGAAATCAGCCGCATCTTCACCGATGCCCGGATGAGCCGGATCTATGCCGGTAGTAGCGAGATCATGCGCTATATCGTTGGCCGTGATGTCTTTAGCCAGAAGTATCAAAGCATCCTTGAATAGGGATCTGATCGGTATAGGTTAGGTTAAAAGGGCATTCAGGCTAAGCTGAGTCGCCCGCCCTTAATTTACGTTTACGTAAACTGCTTGACTGTGGTGCAGCGCAGCAATAATATTGTCTTATCAAGCTGCTACCGCCCATGTGAACGCGAAAAGGAAGTCCTATGACCGAAGCCTATATCTATGATGCCGTGCGCAGCCCCCGCGGCAAAGGCCGCAGTGACGGCAGTCTGCACGAAATAACTTCTCTTGATCTGGCGGCCCAGGTGCTTGCATCCATTAATGACCGCAACGAACTGGACGGCCATGAGGTTGAGGATATTGCCTATGGCTGTGTCACTCCGGTCGGTGAGCAAGGCGCGGTTATCAGCCGGATGGCGGCGCTGAAAGCCGGATTTGCGGACACCACCTCCGCCATTCAGGTCAACCGTTTCTGCGGTTCCGGTCTGGAAGCGGTGAACATCGCGGCGGGCAAAATCAAATCCGGAGAGGCCGATCTTGCGATTGGCGGCGGCGTCGAATCCATGTCACGCGTGCCCATGGGTAGTGACGGGCTTGGCGGCATGGCGGACCCTTCGCTGGTCTTTCAGGAATATTTTGTACCGCAAGGCATTTCAGCCGACCTGATCGCGACCAAATATGGCTATAGCCGCGATGATGTGGACGCCTATGCAGTGGAGAGCCAGAAACGCGCTGCCAAAAGCTGGGAAGAAAAGCGCTTTGCCAAATCAATCCTTCCGATCCGGGACGTGATTGGCGAAATCGTGCTGGACCATGACGAGCTGATGCGTCCCGAAACCGATATGCAGTCATTGGGCGCGCTTCAACCCGCGTTCCAGATGATGGGCGAACATATGCCCGGCTTTAACGATGTCGCGATCCTGAAACATCCCGATGTCGAGAAAATCAACCATGTCCACCATGCCGGTAACAGCTCCGGAATTGTCGATGGTGCGGCAGCGGTCTTGATCGGAAACGAAGAAGTGGGCGCGAAATATGGCCTGAAACCACGGGCGCGGATCGTATCCATGGCCGCGATTGGATCAGAGCCGACCATCATGCTCACCGGCCCCGAATTTGCCGCGCAAAAAGCATTGAAACGGGCCGGCATGGAAGTCAGCGACATTGACCTGTGGGAATTGAACGAGGCGTTTGCCGCGGTTGTCCTGCGTTTCATGGACGCGATGAATGTCGATCATGGCGATATAAACGTGAACGGCGGTGCCATTGCGATGGGCCATCCTTTGGGTGCGACCGGCGCGATGATCCTTGGCACGGCTCTGGACGAGCTGGAACGCACAAACAAGCAAACCTCCTTGTCAACGCTGTGCATCGGCGGCGGCATGGGCATTGCCACGATTATCGAGCGGGTAAACTGAACGGTGCGATAGCCCCGGTTGTCGTCATCCCATATCTAGCAGGACAAAATCCATGACCTATGAATCACTCACCGTCGAAATTGATAATGACGGCATTGCTCTTGTCACCATTGACCTTCCCGGCCAGACGATGAACGTCTGGAACCAGGACCTGATGACGGACTTTGCGAAATTTGTTGATGACCTGATTGCCAATGAAGCCATAAAAGGCGCGGTGATTACATCTGGCAAGGCTTCCGGTTTCCTGGCCGGTGCAGATCTTAACATGCTGGGTTCATCCAAAGCCGAAACAATGAAAGAGGCTTTTGATCAGGCTTGGGCGCTGAACGGCCTTTTGCGGAAAATGGAAACCGGCGGCCATAGCGCGAAAGACCTGCTGAAAGGCAGCGCCCACGCAAAGCCTGTGGCCTGTGCGATCAACGGGCTTGCCCTGGGCGGCGGTTTGGAACTGGCTCTGGCTTGCCATTACCGTGTCTGTGCCGACAATCCGAAACTGCAACTCGGCCTTCCCGAAGTGCAGCTTGGCCTGTTACCGGGCGGCGGCGGAACACAGCGTTTGCCGCGCCTTGCGGGGCTGCAAGCAGGCGGCATGGCGGTCATGATGGGTCAGCCGATGAGCCCGCAGGCCGCTCTGGCGCAGAAAATTGTGGATGAAGTCGTGCCCGTTGAAGACGTGGTTGCCAAGGCCAAGGCATGGGTAAAGGCCAATCCGAAAGCCTCCGCACCCTGGGATAAAAAGGGATGGAAATTCCCCGGCGGTGCCGGGTCCATGGACCCGCGCGCGGTTCCGCTTTACCTTGGCTCGTCCGCGATGGCGCTGAAACAGAGCAAGGGCAATTATGATGCGGTCAAGGCGATCCTGTCCTGCCTTTACGAAGGGTCTATGCTGCCCATCGACACTGCCCTGCGCGTGGAATCGAAATATTTCACCAAGCTATTGTCCGGCCCGCAAGCCAAGAACATGATCCGCACCTTGTTCATCAACAAACAGGCCGCTGAAAAGGGCGCGGCCCGCCCGAAAGATGTTCCGCCCACCGAAATCAAGACCGTCGGCGTTCTTGGCGCCGGGTTGATGGGGTCCGGCATCACTCATGTCACGGCAAAAGGCGGCATGAATGTCATCGTCCTCGACCGCAATATGGAAGAAGCGCAAAAGGCCATCGATTACAGCCAGAAAATTGTCGATAAAGGCGTGAAGCGCGGCAAGATGACACAGGAAAAAGCCGATGCTTTCATGGCGCGGATTACCCCGACCGACAATTATGACGACCTGAAAGACGTGGATCTTATCATCGAAGCGGTTTTTGAACGCCCCGATGTCAAAGCCGACGTAATCAAGAAAACCGAAGCGGTGATCGGCAAGGACGTCGTGTTCGCTTCCAACACATCGACCCTGCCCATTACCGGCCTTGCCAAGAACAGCGAGCGTCCCGACCAGTTTATCGGCATGCACTTTTTCTCTCCGGTTGAGAAAATGCCGCTGCTGGAAATTATTCCGGGGGAAAAAACCGGTGACAAAGCACTGGCTGCCGCAATTGATTATAACGCCAAAATCCGCAAAACCCCGATTGTGGTCAAGGATGTACGTGGTTTCTACACCAACCGCGTATTCCCGCCTTATGCGAACGAGGCAATGCTGATGGTTGCCGAAGGCGTGAAACCGGCGCTGATTGAAAATGCCGCCATTGCCATGGGTATGCCCATCGGCCCGCTTGCCGTGGTTGACGAAACCACGTTGCAGCTTGGCTATGACATTATGACGGCAACCAAGCAGGAAATGGGCGACGCCTATGTTCCCAGCGGGACCGAGGAATTGATGGAAACCATGATCCATAAAATCGACCGCCGGGGCCGCCGTTTTGGTGGTGGTTTCTATGAATATAGCGACGATGGTTCCAAAAAGCTGTGGCCCGGTCTGGCCGAGCATTTCCCGCTTGCCGAAGACCAGCCGTCGGTCGAGCAAGTCAAACAGCGCCTGATGTATATTCAGCTTATCGCCACGGCGCAGTGTTATGACGAGGGCGTGGTGTCCGATCCGCAATCTGCGGACCTTGGCGCGATATTCGGATGGGGCTTTGCACCATGGACCGGCGGACCGATGAGCCATATCGACACGATCGGCGTCGATAATTTCGTGCGCACCGCAGACCAGCTTGCCCAGAAATATGGCGAACGGTTCAAACCGCCAATGAGTTTTCGTGCAAAAGCCGATGCGGGCGAAAGCTTTTACAAGGCGGCGTGAGGCCAAATATATTAGGGATATTTAACCAATCGTCATTCCCGCGCAGGCGGGAATCTCCATCGTGCCAGGTGGAACTGAAGCTGATTTCATTCCCCTTCGTCACCCTGAACTTGTTTCAGGGTCCATCGCAATCCAAATACCGCCGTTCATAAAGGCACTATGGATGCTGAAACAAGTTCAGCATGACGGGGCTTTATATTTTATAAAAGGGTCGGGGGATTGCTGCAGCTCCCCCCTATCGGGAAAGGCGCTGGTCCAGTTTATCAACTTTCTCGCAAAGCTGGTCCAGTTTCACGGTCAATCGGTCCAGCACCATATCATCGGTTCTGACTGCAGCTTGCTTTGCCCCGTAGTGCGCGCGGAACAACGCTACCATCTGGTCAACCACCGGCTTTTGCTCCCGCTCGTTGCGGTCGGCGCCCATCGTCATTTCAATCGAGCGTGCGCTATATTCCAGCGTGCCGTAAAACACATCGCGGGCCTGCCACAAGATGGCGCCCTGCCGTATCTCTCCGCGATCCTGACCGCGCAGGAACAATCGGTCAAACACCGCAACATATTGGCGCAGATGCTCGCGTGACACAGTGACCTCGCTGTTGTTACGCCGCAACGCAAAGGTCAGGTTGATAAAGTCGGCATTCGCAATCACCGTGCCCAGATGATATTCGGCCAGCGCCTGTAGACGGTCAAAAAACCCTTCTGCTGAGGTTGACGCCATGACCGCTTCGGCTTCCAGAGTCAGGCCATCCCAGAATTGCTGCAACACCGCCAGCATCAATTCTGCCTTGGATTCGTAATAGCTGTAGATGGTACCTTCACCAATGCCTGCACGGCGGGCGATTTCAGACATCCGTGCGCCGTCAAAACCATGCGCTACGAAAATTTCGCGCGCGGCGTTCAGGATCGCCTGTTCCTTGCGCTCAATCTTTGCGCGCCGGGTTTCCGCAATATCTGCTTTGGCCAACAGATCGTTCCTTATTGAGCTTGACTCGAAAATACCGAATGCTATTCAATTAGCCATAGGAGAGTCGCTGTGTCAAATGACAAGATCATCCGGATTGGCGGAGCCAGTGGTTTCTGGGGCGAATCCGACATGGCTGTGCCTCAGTTTCTGGCGGCCGCCCAAAACGGACAGCCGCTCGACTATATCGTTTTCGACTATCTGGCCGAAATAACCATGTCGATCATGGCGCGTGCGCGGGCCAAAAATCCGGATATGGGCTATGCGACCGATTTCGTCTCTGCGGTGATAAAACCCCATATAAGCGCGATTGCCGAACAGAAAATCAAGCTGATCTCAAACGCTGGCGGCACCAATCCGGCGGCCTGTGCAGCGGCGGTGCGCGCGGTAATTGCCGATGCGGGGCTGGACCTTACCGTAGCCGTGGTGACGGGCGACGACCTGACATCCCGCGCCGCGGAGTTTGCGGACTGTCATGAAATGTTTTCGGGTGAACCATTCCCCGATCCGGACAATATCGCCAGTATCAATGCCTATCTGGGCGCTTTTCCGATTGCGACGGCGCTTGATGAGGGCGCGGATATTGTCATCACCGGCCGCTGTGTTGACAGCGCGGTGACACTGGGCGCGTGCATCCATGCATTTGGCTGGAGCGGCGATGATCTCGACTGCCTCGCGGGGGGCAGCCTTGCCGGTCATATACTGGAATGCGGGCCACAGGCGACAGGCGGCAATTTCACCGACTGGGAAAGCGTCGCGGACGGCATGGACAATCCCGGATATCCGATAGCGGAGATTGCCAGAGACGGCAGCTTTATCGCCGCCAAGCCGGACGGCACGGGCGGTATCGTCAATATCGGCACGGTCGGGGAACAGATGCTCTATGAGATCGGCGATCCACAGGCCTACATCCTGCCCGATGTGATATGCGATTTCAGCAATGTGATATTGCAGCAGGTTGGCGAGGACCGGGTATCGGTTTCGGGTGCCACCGGCCATGCAGCCCCCGATACATATAAAATCTGCGCGACCTATTCGGACGGCTGGAAACTGGTCGTTCCGTTTTTCTTCATCGGTATGGATGCCAGAAAGAAGGCGGAGAGTTTCGCCGCCAATGCGCTCAAACGCACGCGCGCAAAATTGCGCGCTTCAAATGCCGGTGATTTTGACGATGTGCTGGTGGAGCTTTTTGGCGATGACAGCCATTATGGTGCCTTTGGTCAAAGCCCGGACACGCGGGAGGCCGTCCTTAAAATCGGGGTCAAACACCGCGATCCAAAAGCGGCAATGCTATTGCTGAAGGAAGCGACCGGCATGGGGCTGGCCACGCCGCCGGGCCTGTCCCTGTTTGCGGGCAGCCGTCCAAAGCCTTCGCCCGTGGTGCGGCTGTTCTCGCTTCTGGTGCCGAAATCACAAGTGCCGGTTTCGGTGGAAACCGAGGACGTGGTCCATGCCGTTACAGGAGCGCCGGGAATACGCTTTGACCCGGCCACCCTGAGCCGCCCTGCCCCGCCGGCCTTACCCGAAAGCCGTGAAGCAATGACACAAGTGCCACTGATCCAGCTTGCCTGGGGGCGGTCAGGGGACAAGGGTGACAAGTCCAATATCGGCATATTACCGCGCGACAGGAATTTTGCTCCATGGATATGGCATGCACTGAGCGAGGACATGGTGCGCGAACGCTTTGCCCATTTTCTTGCCCGTCCCGATAATCCGGGCAGCGTCGAGCGTTTCTATTTACCCGGCACAGGCGCAATAAACTTTCTGCTCCACGACATTTTGGGCGGCGGCGGGGTCGCTTCTCTACGCAATGATCCGCAGGGCAAAAGCTATGCCCAGATCCTGCTCGCCGCTCCCGTTTCCATTCCGCAATCCCTCTTGCACTTACACCCTGAACCCAAGGCGCTTTGATCATGCCCCAGTTTAAATCAAAAATCTCCACCAGCTCCGACAGCTTTAACCAGAACCGCAAGGATATGCTGGCGCTGATTGACCAGTTACGCTCTTTGGAACAACGCGCTATCGCCGCATCGGAAAAACGCCGTCCGACCTTTGAAAAGCGCGGACAGCTTACCCCGCATGAACGGCTGACCCGGTTGCTTGACCCCGGCATGCCGTTTTTGCGGCTCTATAATATGGCCAATTACCTGCTGGAAGACGATAATCCCGAAACCAGCATCCCGGGCGGCAGTGTCATTCTGGGCATCGGCTTTGTCAAAGGCGTGCGCTGCATGATCTGGGTAGATGATAGCGGCATCCGTGCCGGTGCGGCAACGTCCGGGGGCTGGGACGCCAGCAAGGGCGCACAGAAAATGGCGCAGAAACTGAAACTCCCCTTCATCCATCTGGTGGAAAGCGCGGGCGCGAATCTGATGGAATATAAGGTCGAGCTTTGGGCCCATGGCGGAATGCTGTTCCGCAACCTTGCGTGGCTCAGCGCGGCGGGTATCCCGACTATGGTGGTGCTGCACGGCCCCTCGACCGCTGGCGGCGCTTATATGCCGGGCATGTCCGATTATGTGATCGGTGTGCGTGACAACGGCATGGCGGCACTGGGCGGGGCGGCGCTGGTCCATGCTGCAACCGGCGAAGTGGCCGACGACCGCGAACTGGGCGGCACCGAAATGCATGCCAGCACGACCGGTACCATCGAATATCTGGCCGATGACGATGCCCACGGCATTGAAATTGCGCGTGACACCATGGGACGGCTGGACTGGAACAAGAATAGCACGCCGATCCGGCAGAATGATTATGCAGAACCGCTATATGACATAGATGAGATCGCAGGCACCGTGCCAGTCGATTACACCATCCCCTATGATGTGCGCGAAGTCGCCGCACGGTTTGTCGATGGGTCAGATTTTGAAGAATTCAAAAGCCGATATGGCCCCGGAACCGTCTGTATGCAGGCCAGCATCATGGGCCATTCGGTCGGACTGATCGGCAATAACGGTCCGTTCGACCCGGAAGCGGCGGCCAAAGCCACCCACTTTTTTCAGCTCTGTGACCAGTCCGAACTGCCAATCATTTTCCTGAACAACACCACCGGCTATATTGTCGGCACCGAGTCCGAGCATAAGGGGATGATAAAACTCGGCAGCAAAATGATTCAGGCCGTGTCCAATGTCCGCGTCCCGAAACTGGCGCTTTATATCGGGGCGAGCTTTGGCGCGGGCAATTACGGGATGAGCGGCGTCGCTTTTGAACCCGATTTTCTATTTTCATGGCCCAATGCCAAAACCGGCGTGATGGCGGGTGCCTCTGCGGCCAATACGATGAGCCATGTCGCGCGGGTGCAGGCACAGCGCAAGGGCGAGGAACCCGACGAAGAAGCCATTGCGCGGCAAAACCAGCGTATCAGGGATATTTTCGAATATCAGGAAAGCGCATTCTTTACCTCTGGCCGTGTGCTTGACCATGGTGTGATAGACCCGCGCGACACGCGCAAGGTGCTGGGCTTTGCCCTAGAAACCATATTCGAGGCACAGAACCGCACCCTTCACCCCAATGCTTTCGGAGTAGCGCGGATATGACAAATCTTCCTGAAACCCGCACGCTAGAACTGGACCTAAAGCAAGGTTGGCTGACCATCTGGTTCAACCAGCCGGATAATCGCAACGCCTTGAGCGACGCATTGGTGGCAGATCTGGCCGCTGTCTTAAAAAGCGTTCGTGACGATCGGACGGTTCGCGGCATCACTCTGCGCGGGCGCGGCGGTGTGTTTTGCGCCGGTGCCGATCTGAAAAATTTCAAAGAGAATTTTCAGGGCGCTAATGCAGGGAGCGGCAATCGTGAGGCTACGATTACAATGTCGATAGGCGCCGCCGAGATATTCGACCTGGTCAACACCGCCCCGCAAGTGGTGATCGTCCTGATCGAGGGAGCGGCAATGGCGGGCGGCTTTGGCCTGTCCTGCTGCGCCGATGTCGTCATCTGCGAATCCGGTGCGCGCTTTGCCATGACCGAAACCGCGATTGGTGTGACCCCGGCGCAAATCTCTCCCTTTGTGATTCAAAAACTCGGCTATGCCACGGGCCGCCGGTTGATGCTGACCGCTGCGCGCTTTGACGGAACAGAGGCGCACAATTTGGGCTTTGCAGATTTTATCGCCGATGATGTGGCGGGGCTGGAAGAGATCGAGATGCAGCTTCGCAAGCAGGTGCTTGGCGCAGCGCCCGGCGCGGTCGCGGCAACCAAAGAATTGCTCATTCAGATTGCGGGTAAACCGCGTGAGGAAGTCATCCGCTTAGCCGCCGAGAATTTTGCCGACCGCATGGTCAGCGACGAGGCGAGAGAGGGCGTCGCCTCCTTCTTTGAAAAGCGCAAACCCAGTTGGTTTGTGAAACCGGAATAAGGAACAAGAGATGACACGAATATCCACACTCCTTATTGCCAATCGCGGTGAAATTGCCTGCCGCGTGATGCGCACGGCAAAAGCGCAGGGCATAAAAACCGTTGCGGTCTATTCCGATGCCGATGCCGATGCACCGCATGTCCGGATGGCGGATGACGCCGTGCATATCGGCCCTTCACCAGTCAATGAATCCTATCTGTTAATCGACAGGATTATTCAGGCCGCCAAAGACAGCGGCGCCGATGCCATCCACCCCGGCTATGGCTTCCTGTCCGAAAATGCGGCTTTTTCACAAGCCTGCGCCGATGCCGGTATCATCTTTGTCGGTCCGCCGGAAAAGGCGATTGACGTGATGGGCGACAAAGCCCGCTCCAAACGCGCGATGATCGCCGCCGGAGTGCCCTGCGTCCCCGGTTATCAGGATGATGACCAGTCCGATGCCACCTTGGTGTCAGAAGCGGAAAAAATCGGTGTGCCCCTGATGGTCAAGGCGGCGGCCGGCGGCGGCGGGCGCGGCATGCGACTGGTCCACGATCAAAAAGACGTTCCAAACGCGATCAAACTTGCACGTTCAGAGGCGGAAAACGCTTTTGGCAATGGCGAGCTGATCCTGGAAAAAGCGATCATCAAGCCGCGCCATGTCGAGATTCAGGTTTTCGCCGATGCCCATGGCAATATCATTCACCTGGGCGAGCGGGACTGCTCGGTCCAGCGCCGCCATCAAAAGGTGATAGAGGAAGCCCCCTGCCCGGTCATGACGCCGGAGCTTCGCGCCGAAATGGGCGCAGCGGCAGTGGAAGCCGCGCGCGCAGTCGATTATCGCGGTGCGGGGACGGTTGAATTTCTGCTCGACCAGTCCGGCAGTTTCTATTTCCTCGAAATGAATACCCGCCTTCAGGTCGAACATCCGGTGACCGAGGAAATTACCGGACTTGATCTTGTCGCGCTGCAACTGAAAGTCGCGCAAGGCGAACCGCTGGGCATTGCGCAAAGTGACGTCACGCTCACCGGTCATGCCATGGAAGTGCGGCTTTATGCCGAAGATCCTGCCGACGACTTCCTGCCCAGCACCGGCCATATCGACCTGTGGCATCCCGCGCAAAATGCCCGCATTGATAGTGGCATAGCTACCGGCGGCGAGGTGTCCCCCTTTTACGACAGTATGGTCGCCAAAATTATCACGCACGGCGCAACCCGCGAAGATGCCAGGCGGCAAATGGTCAAGGCGCTGGCTGAAACGGCCCTTTTTGGCCCCAAAACAAACCGCGACTTCCTGATCGATGCGCTGGACAAGCCGGATTTTGTCGAAGGCAAGGCCACCACCGCTTTCATCGCCGAAAATTATGGCGAAGATGGCGTTGATCTTGGCCCGCATGGTTTTGACATTTTTGCCATTGCTGCGGTGATGCAACACAAGCTGCGCCAGCAATCCGCGCACAAACTGGCGCTGAACGTCAATCCGGAATTGCTCGATTGGTCGAGCACCGCAAATCTGCAAACCGTGGCCCAATATGCGCAACTAGGCGAAGCGACAGGCAGCAATGGCACTATCCATGTCCATGTCGCCAGTCCGGGCCATTACCGGGTTGAGGGCGCGGGGCAGGAAGCGGATATCGAACTGCTCTCCATCGCACAGGACAGCGCCAAACTGCGGGTCAATGGCCGGACTGTCAGTGTAATTTATCACACCCATGGCCGCAATCTGCACCTCTCTCTGGCTAAGCGGTCGCTATCCGTCACCGACATGACGGGGCTCAGCGCCATGGAAGATATGGCAGGCGGCGGCACTGTGGTCGCGCCAATGCACGGCCTGTTGCTTGAGATTCTGGTCGAGCAAGGCGCCGTTGTGGCCAAAGGCGACAAGCTGGCCGTGCTCGAAGCGATGAAGATGCAGCATGAAATTCTGGCAGAAATAGATGGCACTGTCGAAACCGTTGCGGCAATAGCAGGGAAACAAATAGCAGCCGATGATCTGATAATGGAGATCGTCGCCGAAGAAGAGGATGAAACAACAGGATGACGGGGCACAAATGATAGAGCAGGCACAGGATTTTCTCGACGAAAGCGAAGCCATATATGCGCTGGTCAAGGACCTTTCCGACGAACAGCTGGAACAGAAAACCGCCTTCAAGGACTGGTCTATCAACGCGATTTTGCGCCACCTTCATATCTGGAACATGGCCGCTTACTGGTCGCTGACCGAGCCCGCGAAGTTCCACGAATTCTTCAAACAGGCCATGGCCGGAATGAAAGACCATGCCAAGCAAGGCCGCACGTCGATGCGCTATTTCGAGGCGGATTATCTGGATCATCTGTCCGGCGCCGCGCTCATCGATACATGGCGTGATTTCTATCGGAAAATGGCCCCTGAATTTGAAGCCGCCGACCCTGCGATGCGGGTTGAATGGGCCGGTCCGTCGATGAGTGCGCGGTCATCTATTACCGCCCGCTTGATGGAAAACTGGGCCCATGCACAGGCCATTTATGATGTTCTGGGACTGAAACGCGAAAATCACGATCGCATCCGCAATATCGTGATGATCGGCCTCAACACCTATGGCTGGTCGTTCAAGGTCAATCGTGAAGAAGCCCCCCAGCCGGTGCCCTATCTCAAGCTGACGGCTCCGTCCGGTGAAATCTGGGAATATGGCGATCCGGATACAGGCGAGAAGATTGAAGGGCTGGCCGAGCAATTCTGCCAGGTCGTGACCCAGACCCGCAATATTGCCGATACCGACCTTAGCGTCACAGGCCCCAATGCAGCCCGGTGGATGGAGATTGCACAATGTTTTGCCGGAGCAGCAGAGAAACCGCCCGCACCCGGTGCCCGCGCAAGAGTGGAGAGCTAGTTCTATCGGGCTTACATCAATCCTGCTTACATCAATGTAGATTCCTACTATTGTAGACTGGCATTTTCCGGCTATGCTCAACCTAATGGGATCACAAATGGACCAAAGAAGGAGAGATGCTGATGAGCTGGCACATGGCCGATATCTGGGAAAATATTGCCGGAGCAATTCCCGACAAGCCCGCGATAGTTGATGGGGCCAAGCGCTATAGCTGGTCCGAATATGAACAGCGCGCAGCCAAATTGGCCCGGGTTCTTACCGATCATGGCCTGAAACCCGGCGCAAAGATTGCCATTTATGCCTATAATTGCGCCGAATATATGGAAGCGCAATTTGCCGCTTTCAAAGCCCGTATCTGTCCGGTGAATGTCAATTACCGCTATCTTGAGGCGGAGCTGACCCATGTCATCAACAATAGCGACAGCGAGGCATTGGTTTATCATGCACAATTTGCACCGCGTGTAGCCGCCATCCGCGACCAGCTCACGCAGGTGAAGCTGTTTCTGGAAATTGACGACGGTTCGGGTGAACATATGACAGGTGCCGTTGACTATGAAACGGCGCTGAATTCCGCGGACCCCATGCCCGTCATTCCCCGATCCGATGACGATCTGTACATGCTCTATACCGGCGGCACGACCGGCATGCCAAAAGGCGTGATGTATGATCACAAGACCTTTTCACGCGCCCTGTTTACCAAGGGTTTCGAGATGCGGGAGATGACGATACCGGAAGGAGCGGACGGCTTTGGACCACTGGTCCGCGCATTACATTCCGCTGGAGCTTCCGGGCGGTCTATCCCCGCTTGCCCGATCATGCACGGCACCGGGATGTGGATAGGCGCGATGATTCCCCATGCGCTGGGTGGCTGTGTCATCCTGTTCAACAACAGGCATTTCGATCCGCATGCATTGTGGAAACTGGCCGATGCTGAAAAAGCGACAGACATCACCATTGTCGGCGACGTATTTGCCAAACCCATGCTCGCCGCCCTGAATGAAGCAAAAACCGCTGGCACGCCTTATGACCTGTCATCGTTGCAGATGATGAGCTCATCCGGCGTGATGTGGTCCGCAGAGGTTAAAAAGGGCCTGCTCGACAATATCGAAATGGCCATAATTGACAGCATGGGATCGACCGAAGGCAGCATGGGATCATCGGTCACAACCCGCGAAACCACCGCAATTGACCGCACCGCAAGCTTTGAAATGGCCGAAACCACCAAGATTCTGACCGAGGACGGCAGGGAAGTGAAGCCCGGCTCCGGTGAAATAGGGCTGATCTGCAATGGTGGTATGGTGCCGCTGGGCTATTATAAGGACGCCGAGAAAAGCGCCGCGACATTCAGGACATTTAACGGCGTCCGCTATTCGATTCCCGGTGACTATGCCATGGTGGAAGCGGATGGAAGCGTGACCCTTCTGGGCCGCGGATCGGTCTGTATCAACAGCGGCGGGGAGAAGATTTTTCCCGAAGAGGTCGAGGAAGCGTTGAAAACGCACGATAGCGTTTATGACTGCTTGGTGGTTGGTGTTCCGGATGACCGATTTGGTGAAAAAATTACTGCGGTTTTATCCTTATCCGATGGATGCTGCTTGGATGAGGATGCGCTCCATAGCCATATTCGCAGCAGGCTGGCCGATTACAAGACGCCGCGTTCGTTTCTGGTGATCGATGATGTTCCCCGCGCAGCCAATGGCAAGCCCGGTTATAAGGCAGCGAAGGAGATTGCCCTGAAAATGCTGGATTTAGTTCCGGCTTGAGCTAGATTTCTAGCTTTAACCGTCATTCCCGCGCAGGCGGGAATCCAGCTATCTAAACCTTGCAGAAATAAGCTGGATTCCCGCGTAGGCGTGAATACGGTATCTGGTGGAATTATATAAGTAGCCTTATCCAAATAGGATAAAAACCCTAGATATGCTCACCGGTCAGGCGTTGGCAAATCAGGTCAAGCTGGTCGAGATTGCTATAATTGATCGTCATTGATCCGCCGCCCGTTTGGCCCTTGGACTGGATCGCTACTTTCAGTCCCAGCAAGTCACCCAAATGACTTTCCACCGCGCGAATATCGGCGTCGCCTGCGCTGTTTCCGGTCGACAGCTTCTTGGCCTTACGCTGCGATCCACCAAGCGCTTTACGCACCAGTTTTTCGGTATCACGCACAGAAAGCCCGTTTTTTACAATCTGTTCTGCCAATGCTTCGGGATCGGGGGCATTTATCAGCGCACGGGCATGGCCCATGGTGAGCTTTTCTTCACCAACCAGCGCCCGTACCGATTCCGGAAGATCGAGCAGCCGCATCAAATTGGCGATATGGCTGCGGGATTTACCTACCAATTCGGCCAGCTTTGCCTGGCTATGGCCGAAATCATCTTTCAGCTTCACATAGGCTTCGGCTTCTTCAACAGCGTTCAAATCGCGCCGCTGGACATTCTCGACAATCGCTATTTCCAGTGTTTCAGCATCATTGAGAGTACGGACAATTGCCGGAACATGGTGCAGACGGGCGCGCTGGGCAGCTCTCCAGCGGCGTTCACCGGCAACAATCTGGAATGTTTTGCCAAGCGGGCGCACAACAATCGGCTGAATAACGCCCCGCTCTTTCATGCTGTCGGCCAGCTCGTCCAGTGCCTCATTATCAAACACCTGCCGGGGCTGGTCGGGATTGGGCCGGATATCCGAAATCGCGATGGAGCGCAGACCATCGGAGCGGTTATCCACGCTATCATCATCCGCG
>NZ_DATCTC010000021.1:0-63960 GCF_036568145.1 Parasphingorhabdus sp.
AGATGCGCGTCGAACCAGCGGCCAGCAACCAATATGTCAGCCTGGGTTTGCACGAAGCCGAAAAATTGCCCGACGGCCACCAGCCCGCCATAGCGTGCGATGGAACCGGAACCGCGAAAGTCAAAGCTGGGCCAGAACCACGTACCCGCCGCAATCGTCAGCCCCAGCGCCCGCGTCGTAAACATGGCTATAGGTGCCCAGACCAGAGCCCAGACGCCCCAGCCCGCCAAGGCACCGCCCAGCGCCATTCCTGCCCCGATCAGCGCGGATACCAGATTGACCTGTGCCTGACGGCGAAACTCCATAGTGCGCGCCAATTGTGCGTAGCCGAGTGATGAAAAAGGGATGGTCAGATAGATTAGCGCTTGCACCCGCATCAGATCCGCCACCATCGGCTCCCGATAATATGCGGCGGCCAGCGGAGCGCAGGCTATCTGCGCCAGTGCCAGCGCCCCGTTAAGCAGCAGCAACAGCCCGAAAATTTGCTGCATGGCCCGTTTGTCAACATCCTGACGCTGGATCGCGGCACTGGCAAGGCCGTGCCCGCTGAGCAGGGTCAGCAGCACCAACATGACCTGCGTCATCGCAAAAAGTCCATAATCTTCCGGAGTCAGGATGCGAATGACGAGAAATGTCGAGCCCCAGGCAATCATCTGCCCGGCGATCTGGGAACTAGTGCGCCAGATAACAGCCCGGCGGATCTTCTGACCGAAATCCGGTGTCTGCCCGACCAGTTTATCGCCGGATAGCATTTTGTCTGCCATTTCCGATCGACTAATCCCTTAACGCTGGAATATGTTTGCTGGCGGACAAGCGTTTGCTATTATTAGTATAGTTATTTTGGGACGGTCTTGCGACGAACGTGCGTCCAACCTTTACCCATATGGACTTGCGGCCAAGCCGCGCATTGAACAGGCGGTTGAAGGCCGCTGCTTCGGGCGAGCTGGAATCCGGAGCATCACCATAGATGCGTTTCACCGTTGCTTTTGCTGCCTGTTTCACATCTTCTGCTTTCGTCAATGCGTCAAGCTGCTCTGAATAATGCCGGAGTCTTAAGATTCTGTGTTTGCAATATGATATGATGGCGTTGGAGTCGCCTTCTATACGGTACGCAGCGTCCTTGAAAACTTTCAGTAAAATGAACGTTTCACTGCAGTTGATACAATTTGCGACAATTTTATCCGGTTTTGACAAACTTGCGGTACATATTCGTTTTAGAAGGATGTTCATGGCGACAAATAAGGATCGTCTTCCAGTTTAGTGGATAAGGATGAATATTATGAAAAAGACAATTTTGATTTCTAGCGCAGCTGCTCTTTTGTTTGCAGGTGGCGCTGCAATTGCAGCACCCGGCGGCAATAATGACAATCAGATTACCCGTGATGAAATGATCTCGGCTCTTGAAAAGCGCTGGGAAAGAATGGACGTGAACAAGGACGGGCAGCTTTCAAAGGCCGACCATGAAGCCAGACGTGCAGCCCGCTTTGCTGAGCTTGATACAAATGGTGACGGCGAGGTTTCACAAGCTGAAATGGATGCCCATCACGCCAATCGTAAAGCCGAACGCTTTGCCCGCGCCGATGTTGATGGCAATGGCAAGTTGAGCCAGGAAGAAATGCAGAAGATGCACGGTGATCGCGGCGGAAAGCATTGGGGCAAGCGCGGCGGCGGCAAGCGTGGCATGATGCATAACCGCGGTGTCTTTGGCGACAAGGTGGTTTCCAAAGCCGATTTTCAGGCCGCAGCACTGGCCCGTTTTGACAAGATGGATACCAATAGCGACGGTGTAGTCACTGCCGAAGAACGCAAAACAGCCCGTGAACAACGCCGCAGCGAATGGAAGAACAAGCGGTCACAGTAAAAGAGGCGGTTAATCCCTGACCACTCTTTTATACGAACGGACCATCGGCAATATCCCTCCCTTTGACAGCCGATGGTCCGTTTATTTCGTTGGACCTCTTTTAGTTAGCCACCCTTTTGTTAAAGCCTCCTTTTGATAAACCTATGCTAGGGACATTACATGCCGGGACAAACGCATATCCTATTGGTCGATGACGAGGCCACTTTGCGTGAGCCATTGGCCGAATATCTGACAAAACAGGGTTTCCGCGTTCAGCAAGCCAGCGATGCCAGCCAGGCACGCTCGGTAATGAACGCCTTTAATTTCGATATTATATTGCTCGACATCATGATGCCCGGTGAAGACGGCCTCAGCTTTTGCCGTCACGTGCGCGAAAAAACCGAGATTCCGGTTATTTTCATTAGCGCAAAAGGTGAAGAGCTGGACCGCATTGTCGGTCTGGAACTGGGCGCTGATGACTATATCACCAAGCCGTTTAGCCCCAGAGAATTGGTCGCGCGGATCAAGGTCGTTTTGCGGCGAACCAATAATGGCAATGGCGTGAAGCCCGGAAGCGGTGCTATCTACCAGTTTTCCGGCTGGACCCTGAAAACAGACCAGCGCAGCCTGACCGATAGCGATGGCGTATCGGTCCCGCTGTCCAGCGGCGAATATCATATGCTGCTGGCGCTGCTTTCGCGCGCAGGTCAAGTGTTGAACCGTGACCAGTTGCTCGACATTACACAGGGCCGCGAGGCGCATGCTTTTGACCGCGCCGTCGATAATCAAATCAGTCGTTTGCGCCGCAAAATAGAAGTTGATCCCAAAAACCCGGAAATTATTAAAACTGTTTGGGGCGGCGGCTATGTATTGGCCGGTGACGTTAAAACATTATGAAGCGACTGCTCCCGAAAAGTCTTGTCGGACAGCTATTGGCGCTGGTCTCAATCACGCTGTTAATTGCTCAGGCGATCAACATCACGTTATTATATCGCGGCGCGCAGAGCCAGAAAATGGCGGAAGCCTCTCTTTCGGCGGTTGTCCGGCTTGCCGGTGAAATCGAGCGGATAAACGAGCGGGGTATTGACGAACTGCGCCTTCGGCGTGATGGACGAGTTCGCAGATACCACCCCATCATGACGGCAAATAGCATCATTGGCGAAGGTCAAAAACGATTGCCGGATGCGGAGCAGCGGGCAACTTATGCCTTTGATAATATGGGGGTCGGCGTCCAGACCGTGGAAGTCACGCGCGTGGATAGTCTTCCCCCCAATTTAACGAACAGCGTGATTGGTATGGGTGACCCGCGGCGAAGATTCCGTTCTGCCGATTATCGCAGCGCGCCTGCCCAAGTGGATGGTTTCCTTATCATGTCCGCGCAAATTGCGGATGGACAGTGGTTGAATATCGCATCGGCCATTCGGGGGCAAAACCCGCTCCTGATCCGCTCGCTGCTATTCCAGACGGCGGTAATCTATCTGATATTGCTGATCCCGCTGATCTGGCTGGGCCGCTATATATCCCGTCCATTGAAGGCGCTGACCAAGGCTGCTGAAAATTTCAAACCGGGTTCGAGCGACCCGATCGAAGAAAGCGGACCACCCGATACGAAGCAGTTAACCGCTGCTTTCAATGAAATGAACGCACGTGTCGGTGCGATGCTGGATGAAAAAGATGTGATGCTGGGGGCCATCGGGCATGACCTCCGCACCCCGCTGGCGGCGCTGCGTGTCCGTGTGGAAAGTGTGGAAGATGATAATGAGCGCGAGCGGATGGTTGCCGGGATTGACGATATGGACCGGACGCTGGACGATATTCTGTCACTCGCGCGGCTGGGCAGGGAAAATGAAACGGCGGAACAAACCGATATCAGCGCCTTGATAGAGACAGTGACAGATGAATTTAATGACATTGGCGAGGATGTTTCCTTTGCACGGAGTGGTCGGATAACGGCGAAAATCCGCGCAACGCTGATCCGGCGGGCGCTACGGAACCTGATCGGAAATGCGGTGAAATATGGCAAAAAGGCTGTGATCTCTGTGGATAAAGACGGGGATAAGCTGTCAATACATATCGATGATGAAGGCCCCGGTATTCCCGAAGACCAGATCGCGTCCATGTTCGATCCCTTTGTCCGCGCCGAACAATCGCGCAATCGTGAAACTGGCGGGTCGGGACTGGGCCTGACACTGGCGCGGGCTATCGTCCGTGACCATGGCGGTGATGTTGTGCTTCAAAACCGCGCTGGCGGCGGCCTGCGGGCTTCGCTGATCCTTAATCGCTGATAGGCGCGCCAGCCGGTGTCTGCCAACCCAATGTGATGGAAATTCTGCGGTTGCGCGGATCGTATATATCATGCGGTGTATAGGGTTCGCGGTCCGCCACGCCTTCTATTCTGGCGAAGGCAGTGGGTTCGATCCCGCTTTGCTGAAGCGCTTTGCGGGTTGCCTCTGCCCGTGCGGTGGACAGCATCCAGTTGTTCATTTCGCGCCCCGATGAATAGGGCAGGGCATCGGTATGGCCCCGCACCATCAATGGGTTAGGTGCCGGTTTAATCGCTTGGGCCACTTCCACCAGCAAACGGCTTGCCGGGGGTAATAATGTGTCGGTGGCAAGGGCAAACATCGAAAAGTCGGCTTCATCAATCAGTTCGATCCGCAAGCCTTCCCGCGTTTCGGTGAAGCGGATATTCTTGTGCAGTTTTTGCAGCAACTGGTTTCTGTCCAGCCGTTCCTTAACGCGCTGCTTGACCTTTTCAAACTCTTCCCGGTCCTTGCGTTTCTGAAGTTCATTATCCGCTGTGCTGTTCTGGGGAATGGCGATGGCACGCTCCCCCGTCTGCGCGGCGCGGCTGCGATAATCATCGTCGGAAAGGGTCGAATCCCCGCGAAAGAAACTGTCTGCGCCGGCATTGTTGTTTCGCATTTCAACCAGCGTCGGGGTGAAATATTCCGCCAGCGCCTTGCGCCCCTGTTCGTCGGTTGAGCTTATCAGCCACATCAGCAGGAAAAACGCCATCATCGCGGTGACGAAATCGGCATAGGCGACTTTCCACGCGCCGCTGTGATGGACAACGGGTGATCCCTTTACGATCTTTTTGACAATGACCGGCCTGGGATCAGGGCTGTTTCTGCCGCGCGCCATGTCAGTTTCCGTGCATTCCGTCGAACACGTCTGCAAAGGCGGGCTGGTTGACCTGCATCAATCCGGACCGTGCGGCCTCGATAACCAGAGGTTGGGGATGGCCGTGGAGCGAGGCGATGATAATCTGTTTGACGGTATGATAGATGGCGCCATCGCTTTCGATGACCTGCCGGGCTCGGCTCGCCATCGGGCCGACAAAACCGTAAGCGAGCAACACGCCCAGAAATGTGCCGACCAGCGCAGAACCGATCATCGCTCCCAAAATCTCTGGCGGCTGGTCAATCGCCCCCATGGTTTTAACTACGCCCAGAACCGCCGCGACAATGCCAAGAGCGGGCAGGGCATCGGCCAGGCTTTGCAAGCTATTGACGGGTGCGATGGCTTCGTCATGCTGGGTTTTCAGGCTGTTATCCATCACCTCCTCAACCGCGTGGGTGTCGAGCGTGCCGGACGATACCACCACCAGCCGAAGCGTATCACAAATGAGCGCGACCAGCTTTTCATCGCCAAGCAACCTTGGATATTCGGCAAAGATAAGCGACGCCTGAGGGTCCTCGATATGCGGTTCCAGCACCAACGGCCCCTGAGCGCGCAGGATTTTCATCAGCTTGGAAACAAGGAATATGCAATCGAGGAAATCGGCTTTGCTATAGCGCGGCCCGGTGAACACTTTGGCCACGCCGCCCAGCAATGCTTTCAGCCCCGCGATATTATTGCCGATAATCAGGCCGCCAATCGCCGCCCCGCAAATTATGCCCATTTCGATGGGAAGCGCATAGAGAACCGCGATGATATTACCGCCGGAAAAGGTGAATATCCCGAAGACCATGACCAAAAGGATGACGATACCGATCGCTGCGAACATTCGTATTTCCTGTTATTAAGTTCCGGCGGGTATCCTGCGCTGCACCTGCATCACCCTGCCCCCTGTTGGTAAAACGGATTGATCCGGCGGGTTTTTAGCGGATTTGGTCAAACAGGGATGATTGCTGGATCCTTGTATATGTGGCCTGCGCCGCTTCCAGACTGATGAGCAGTTTCTGCACTTCGGTAATCGCAAGGGCGAGGTCGGTTTCTTCCAGCGTGGCGCGATATTCGCTCACATCAATCTGGCGATCCTCCAGCCGCTTTGCGCCCTGCAAAAGCCGGTCGGTTTCAATGCCATGATTGCCCAATATATTGGCGGCGATACCCGTTTGCAGGCGAAGCGGGTCCAGCAGGGCGCTGCGTGTAGCGGCATCCCCTGTACGCACGGCGGATGCGATGTCGGTGAGGAGCGGGTCCAGCGCAGCAAAATCCGCTTTGGACGGCGCGGCAATGGCGACGACATTATCATCAATCGGGATTTCAAGCGGGGGATTGTCGCTGAACAGCGGGCGACCAAAAGCATTTTCCTGATCCAGCAAATCCGCAATGGTCCAACCAATGCTTTCAATTTCCTGCGCGATTGTTTCCCGGTCTTGGGCCGAAATTGTCTCGCTGCTGGCCTGAACAAGCAGCTCTGTCGCTCTGGTCAACCGGGTATTGATTTCGGTCATCGCTCCGTCGGCCTGCGCAGCTATGGACAGGCCGCGATCAATATTTCGCAGCCATGCGCCCATATTGGCCTGAACCTTGGCCGTGTCGGAAATCTGTGCCCATGCAGCCGGATCTTGCGAGGCGCGGTCGATGCGCCGTCTGGTGGCTATTTGCTCCTGATGGTCGGCAATGCGCTGTGCAAGCTCGCTCTGTAATAAAATGTCCTGGGAAGGCCGGGTGCGATTAACGGATTGCATGGGAAATTCCTTGTTGCTTTAGAATATCGCGAGAATGCTCTGCATGGTTTCGCGGGCGACCTGAATCACGCGGGCGGATGCGTTATAGGCATCCTGAAAACGCAGCAAATCGGCAGCTTCCCGGTCCAGTTCGACGGAGGAAAGACTGTCCCGCGCTTCGCGTGCGGCCTGATGCTGTGTCATGGCGGCTGCATTTTCATTGCGCGCGGATGCAGTAGTGATAGCCTGTGCGCTAATGATATTTGCCCACGCCTGTTCGCTGCCAGCGGGCCCGCGCAGATCCGCAAAAGCCATGATATTGCCACTGGCCGCCCCGCCCGGCGCAGCGAGGGCAAGGTCGGCGGGATCGGTGGAAACCAGTGCCAGTGCGGCGGCTCCGCCCGTGGCATCAAGCAGCGGCGCACCGGGCACCCCGCCATCTGTTTCCCCGGCCGCTTGCCAGCCATTGACATCGGCGGCAAACTGGACGGCCAGATTATCAAGTCCGGCACGCCGGTCGCTATTTGTGGCGGCGCTCAGAACCATGGCAGCAAGCGACCCGCGCGACGGTGCTGATACCGCCGCCCCGCCCACGACAAGCCCGATGGTCCCATCGCCGGCAGCGGTAACGGACAGGGCGTTTGTCTGTCCGACATTGACCAGCGACTGTCCAGCATAGCTGATATTGGCAACGCCCTTGTCGGCAAAGCTGATCGTCACGTCCATACGCTCGGAAATGACGGCCAGTGCCGTGTCGCGTTGGTCGAGCAGCGCGGCCTGCTTGGTCGACCCGTCGGCTGTGCTGCGCAAGGCAAGATTGGTCTTCGCCAGATTGTCCAGCGCATCGTTAAAGACGGCGACTTCCTGCTCCGCCGCGCCGATGATCTGATCCGACAGGGTCGCAAGATCGTTTGCGGTCCGGTTCATTGCCGTAACCGCCGCATCAAAGTCGCTGATAAACTGGTTTCGCAATATATTGTTAAACGGTGCGCCGGCCAGTTCTTCGCCCATGGCAAACAGTTTGCTCAGCTTTGACCCCACCCCATGTTCGGTATCATTCAAGGATGTTTCAATATTGGCCATCCAGCGCGCCCGCGTTTCCGCGCCATAAAGCGATGCGCCCGTCATACGGACATTGGCTTCCAGAAAAGGGTCAGACGCCCGCGCCACCCCGTCAATATCAACTCCGCCAAAATTGATCTGGCTGGTATAATAGGGATTGACCGATGCAGTGGTGCTCAGTTCACTCAGCCGCAGGTCACGGCGAACATAATCGGGATTTTCGGCATTGCTGATATTGGACGAAACCGTTGAAAGCGCCCGCTGATAGGCGCGAATGCCAGACAATCCGATAGAGAACAGGTCGCTCATAATTTATCCTTCCACTGTGCAATCAACAGGTCTGCAATTCCTAGTCCCTTCATTTGCGAGCCTTTTGATTGCGTCATTTCCTCGGCCATGCGGGCATCCATCATGTCGCGAAATTCATCGCTGCCCTTATTGCCCATCAGGTCATCACCCAGACTGGCCTGACGCATGGCGCCAATCATAGTGCGCACAAAAATTGCCTCGAAAGCCTGTGCGGCCTGCTCCAGCTTTTGCTGGTCTGTAGATGGACCATTAGACGAAGGGGCCGATGGGGGAGGAGTTGCGGGCAGGGGCGCTATCATTGGATTAATAGCTCCGCCTTCATCGCTCCGGCCTGTTTCAGCGCTTCCAATATCGCGACAAGATCGCCCGGAGTGGCCCCGATGGCATTGATGGTCTCTACAATCTCGGCCAGCGATGCGCCGCGATTAAAATTGAACATCGGTGCGCCCTGTTCGTCGATCATGATGTCGCTATCCTGTTCAACGGCGGTTTCGCCTCTGCTGAACGGCGCGGGCTGCACTATCATGGGGTTTTCCAGCACCTTTACCGTCAGCTTGCCATGGCTGACCGCGGCGGGTGTGATGCGTACCATGTCGTTGATAACGACCGTGCCGCTGCGCGCATTGACGATGACGCGGGCCGATGCCTTTGCGGGGGTGACCTCGATATTCTCGATCAATCCCATTTGCATGATACGGTGCGCCGCGCCAGTTTCGGTTCGGATCTGGATCGAGACAGCATCAACCGCTTCAGCCATGTCGCCGCCCATTTTGCGGTTAATCGCATCGGCTACGCGCAGAGCGGTGCTAAGGTCAGGTTCGGCCAGGTTAAAGGTCAGATACGGCGCGTCGGCAAAGCCCGTCTCTACGCTGCGCTCAACGGTCGCGCCGCCCGGTATCCGCCCGGCACTGGGAATATTGACCAAAGTCCGCGAACCATCCGCCGCGTCGATGCCAAGTCCGCCGACTGTCAGATTGCCCTGCGCCATCGCATATATCTGGCCATCGGCCCCGCGCAGGGGCATCATCACCAGCGTCCCGCCGCGCAGCGACTCTGCCTTTCCCAAAGCCGAAACAGTAATGTCCAGACGCTGGCCCGGCTTGGCAAAGGGTGGCAGCTCTGCCGTGACGATCACAGCCGCTGCATTTTTGAGTGTCGGATTAACGCCCGGTGGCAGGGTCAGGCCAAACCTTGATACTGTGCCCCTGATCCCCTGCGTGGCATATTCCAGCTTGTCATCGCCGGTCCCCGCCAGACCGACCACCAGGCCATATCCGGTTAGCTGGTTGGTGCGAAGGCCCTGAAAATTGCCAATATCCTTGATACGCGCTGCATCGGCCGGACTTGCGAAGATCAATACCGCAGACGTCAGGAGACCGGTCATGATACTGACCGGAAAACTGGTAAGCAGTTTGAAGAAACAGGATAGGAAGCCGTGTACCATCGTCAATATCCGATCAGAAAGGCGAGATGGTGGAGAAGAATTTCTGCAACCATCCCTGTTTGCTGGCGCGGGCGATTTCGCCTGTCCCGGAATAGCTGATCTTTGCATCGGCGACGCGCGACGACAGCACGCGGTTGTCCGCGCTTATATCTGCTGCGCGCACGATGCCGGTCATCTGGATATATTCCTGTCCGCGGTTGAGGTTCAGCAATTTCTCGCCCTTCACTTTCATGGTGCCATTGTGGTAAACTTCCGCAATCGTGACACTGATTTCCCCGAACAGGCTGTTGGTTTGCGCTGCCCGTCCTGAACCAGAGAACGACTGGTCGCCGCCCATATTTATGTCGCTGGCGTCAAAAAGTGCGAGCGGCCCGGTTGTCGGCGGTTCCAGGCCAAAATTACCGCTTTTGCTGGTCGATGCGCTGTTGCTTTTGGTGGCAGCTGTGCGCTCGACAAGCTGGATGGTAATGATATCCCCGACCATGGCAGCGCGGGCGCCGCTGGTCAGCGCGGCATAGCCATGGGCGGCCTGGAATATCGCGCCATCATGCTGCGTCATTTCGGCCTTTTCCGGCGCAAGGACGGGTTCAAAGCCGGGCTGTGGCCACTCTTTTCCTCCGCCAAGACAAGCGGACAGGGCAAGGACGGGCAACAGGGATGTGACGGCTTTCTTCATGGGACAGATCACAATTGCTGGTTCACAAATTGCAGCATCTCATCGCTGGCCGTAATCATCTTGCTGTTCACTTCATAAGCGCGCTGCGTTTCGATCATATCGACCAGTTCCTCGACTATATTGACGTTGGACTGTTCCAACGTGCCCGAACGCAAGCGGCCCCGCCCGTCCTGACCGGCGGCCCCTGTCTGGGGCGGTCCACTGGCGTCGCTTTCGGAGAGCAGGTTGTTGCCAAGCGGCTTCAGTCCGGCCGGATTGATGAAAGATGCCGTCTCGATCTGCCCCAGTTCTGTGACTTCCGATTCTCCCGGCAGAACCGCAGAGATGATTCCATCGCTGGCTATCGTGAGACCGCTTGTGCCCTCGGGAATCTGGATTTCGGGGATAAGCGGCAGGCCGTCTGCGGTGACGATATTGCCTTCCGAGGTGCGGCTGAAATTTCCTGCTCTAGTGAATCCAATCTCTCCATCCGGCATTTCCACCTGAAAATAACCGGGGCCTTCAATAGCAATGTCGAGCGCGTTTCCGGTGGTTTGAAGTGTTCCCTGCGTTTCAATCCGCGCCGTGCCTTGCACCGCGACACCCGTGCCCAGTGATAATCCGATGGCATATTGGTTCTGCGCGTCTGAAGGCGCACCGGGGGTGATATTATGCTGATAGGCCAATGTTTCAAAACTGGCACGCTGTCTCTTGAAACCTGTGGTGTTCACGTTGGCCAGGTTATTCGCAATGACGCGCATTTTTGTATTTTGCGCATCCAGTCCCGTGCGCGCGACCTGCAAGGCTCCGTTACTCATCGTCTATTCCTCTCTTGTGATTTCTGCCGTTAGAAATTGGGCAGTTGCATCAAGCTGGCACCACTGCTGTCGAGTTCTTTCGCGGTGGACAGCAATTTGACCTGTGTTTCCCACGCCCGGCTGGCCTCGATCATATCGACCAGAGATGCGGTCATGTTGACATTGGACCCTTCCAGCGCTCCGGAAGTGAGCCGTGCGTCGGCATCTGCCGGTAATGCGCCGCCGCGCACCCGGAACAGGTTGTCATTGCCTTTAACGATATCGCTGCCGGTAAAGGACACGAGTGCCAGCCGGTCAACCTGCTGCATCTCGCTATCATTGCTGCCTTGTGGTAAAATCCAGACGCTGCCATCTTTTGCGATGCTGATTTTGTCCGCAGGTGGCAGGATCAGTGGCCCGTTTTCACCCAGAACAGGATCACCCGCTCCGGTTGTGACAAGACCGGTTTCGCTGAGGCTTAGGTCACCGCGCCTTGTATAAGCGGGTTCGCCATTGGCTCCCTGAACCGACAGCATGGCGTCGCCGTCTAGCGCAATGTCCAGTGCTCTTCCGGTGGCGGTAACAGACGCCGAAGCAAGGTCGGCCGCCAAAATCCGTTCATAGGCGATGGCGCGGCTGTCCAATTGTGCGCTGGAGAGATGTTTTGCCTTTGCATTGACAATTTCTGCCCGAAAGCCGTTGGTTCCGGCATTGGCCATATTGTTCGCAATCGCCGTTTGCCTCGCCATAATGCCCTGCATGGCCGACAGACTGCTGTGGATCATTTTGTCCATATTAAAATGCCTCCCTGCGCTTTATCAGACTTGCAGGTTGATGATGGTCTGGGTCAGCGTATTGGCGGTTTCAATCGCTTGTGCATTGGCCTGAAAATTACGCTGCGCCCCGATCAGGGAGACCAGTTCTTCGGTCAGGTCGACATTGGCACGCTCCAGAGTGCCGGAACGGACTTCGCCCAGAGAACCTGTAGCGGCGGCATTGATTTGCGGATCACCGCTATCCCCGGTTGCTTGCCAATGTGCGTCACCAATTGGCCGCAAGCCTTCTACATTGGTAAAGGATGACATGGCGATAGAGCCCAGATTCTGTGTGTTTCCGTTGGCAAAGGTTGCGGTGACAAGCCCGGCCTTACTGATCTCGACATTCGCCAGAACGGCGGCCGGATCGCCCGGATCAAATTCGGGAAGCGTGAAGTCGAGCATGTCGCCAATGGCGGTAGAAGTGACGATGCCGTTTGCGTCCACCGGGAGCAATTGAACTTTGCTGCCCAGTGTATCAATAACTTCGCGGTCCGAATTGATGCCGAACGCGCCGTTGCGGGTAAAGCTGAGTTCTTCGCGTGGCGGCTGTCCGCGGACTGCAAAAAAGCCGTCACCTGCAATGGCAAGATCCAGTGTTTTGCCGGTGGATTCCAGCGTTCCTTGCGCAAATTGCTGGGTAATACCGTTCAGGCGGACACCTTGCCCGGCAACCGTTTTGGTTGACTGTGTCGGTGCGGCTGCAAACAGGTCGCCAAAGATCGCACGGCTGCGCTTAAAGCCGACCGAACCGGCATTGGCGACATTATTGGATATGGTCGAAAGATCAGTTTGCGCACCTTTAAGGCCCGACAGGGAAGTGTAGAAAGACATGTAGTTTCTCCTTGAAAAGAGGCGGTGTTGTTAAGCAGTAAAGAGACGCAAATTAGCTAAGGCGGATAGCGTCAGAGACGGCGAATTCCCCGCGCGGCGTCAAAAGCCGGGCGTTGGCGGCGTCTGCCGGTGACTGCACAGCATTGACCGTAGTCCAGGAGGACAGGCCGGAAATCGCGCCGCCATTCACCCTTATTTTTAGCGGGCCAAGTCCAAGCGGTTGGCCATGACTGTCCAGCGCGTCCCATTCAAATGCTATAGGCCCGGCGTCTTGTTCGCCCAGTTCAATGGCTTGGACAATTTCTCCGCTTACATTCAGGAAGTCGATGGAGAGATTGGAGGCGGTCGCGGTTAGTGTGAATTCCCCGGCATATTGGCCTGAATCGCCCGGAACTGCCATGTTTCCGCGCAGCAGGACATGGCGGCCCAGCCAGCTTGACGCATCGCCAATGCGGCCGGAATCCGAAAGGTTTTTCAGTGTGCTGTTCATTTCCTCGATCCCCGCCAGGGTCGAAAATTGCGCCATCTGGCCGACCATCTGGTTGTTATCCAGCGGTTTGAACGGGTCCTGCATTTTAAGCTGCGCCGTCATCAGGCGCAGGAATGCGGCCTGATCGAGATTGCCGCCCGACAGGTTGGAGCTGGAGCGGCTTGTGAGCGCTGGAGCAATGTCGTTTATTATGGTCATTATTTCCCCATCCTTATGGTTTCCAATATGAGTGATTTGGCGGTTTGGAGGACCTGCACGTTATTCTGATATTGCCGGGCGGTTTCGATCATCTCGACCATCTCGGTCGGTTCATCGACCCCGGCCTCCCATACATAGCCATCGCCATCTGCCATCGGATTGGCCGGATCATGCCGCTTTTTTGGCTGCGTATCGGATTGCACAATGCGCTCGACATCGACCGTGGCCATATCCGGACCATTCGAAAAAGTACGAAAAACGGGTTTCAGCGCGCGAAAGGCGTCGTCCTCGCTACCCGCCACGGACCTGGCATTTGCCATGTTTGAAACGGTTGTATTCAGCCGGGTTAGCTGGGCCGCCATCGCGCGTCCGGCAACGTCAAATATATTCATCGGACCGGCCATCTATTCGCCCACCATCGCGCGGCGCAGCGTTCCGATGCGCCCTTCCAGAAAGGATAATGTCGTGCGATACTGCACCGCATTTTCGGCAAAGAGCGTCTGCTCGGTGGAGAGTTCCACCGTGTTACCGTCCAATGCGGGGGACAAGGGGATACGGTAGCCGATATGCTGATCCGTGCTGTCAGCCAGCGGTTCCCCGTCGGCTAAGGCTGCAATCGCCTTGTCGAAATCGAGATCGCGCGCTTTATAATTGGGTGTCGCCGCATTGGCGATATTGGATGCCAGCATGTTCATCCGCTGCGATTGCAGCGCCAGCGCGTCCCCATATATGCCGAAAATCCTGTCCATAGCCGGAACCCGTGCTCCCTGTTGCGAGATTATATTTGGTCTGTGCTGTCCGTTTTGAAAAAGCAGACGGCTTCTCAGTCACCCCTTTCGCAAAGGGTGTGCCAAAGTTAAAAAGCCCCTTGTTTCGGCCATTTTTCCGATGGAATCATTCCTAACCGTCAAAAAACTGCGCCAGATTTTTGGCGTTCCGCGCCATTTTTTTGTCGCCGCCATGACCACTTTATTGCGCTAGGCCAGGGACCGCGCGGTTACGGCTAGTGGCACGGGCCTTGCTTCATAAATATCGCACATTCTTTTAAGGAGCGAACATGCGGATAATGGGAAAGGCAGGCGCGGCGATCGGGTTGATATGCTGTTTGGCCGGAGCTCCGGCGCAGGCAGTGGGCTGGGAAAGCCTTCCTGCTCTTGAACAGCAACTGCAACAATTTCTGGACAAGGATCAGGGCGAAACCGGCGGAGCACGGCATGGCATTGACAGGCGACTGAAGCTTAAAAAATGCCCCGCATCGCCTATCATCGAAAAGCGGGATGACGGCCTGGCAATAATCCACTGCGAAGAGCTGAACTGGCGTATTTCAGTGCCGCTTGTACGGGATCAAAATGCTGGTCAGCGCGCATCACAGTCACAGATTCTGGTCAAGCGGGGGCAGGCAATATTGCTTGTCGTAGAGAAAAACGGTTTCGCCATCTCCCGCCAGATGCAGGCGGACCGCAGCGGCAAGCTTGGTGATATTATCCCGGTTCGCACATTCCGGCGATCGCAGCCGATAATGGCTGAAATCACGGGAGAGGGCAGGGTCACCCTCCCTTCCTTTTAATTGTCGCTAAATCCGGGATAGGTGAACCCGTATTATATGGCGAAGGTGCAAATCACAGGAGATTGCCGTGATAGACAAGATGAGCGTGGGAGCCAGCAGGTTAGGTGGCCGGATAACAGATGGCCCGTTAATAGAGGGGCGGCAAGCCGGTGCGGGCCATATCAATGCCATAAGGTCGCCGGATCAAGCAGGAAAAATCGATGGACCGAACAGCTCCCTGTCCGGAGCTATCGACCATATGGTGCAGCAGGGCATGCCAATTGATATGCAGCGTATCACCACCATAAGCCAGGCCATTGCCAACGGGAAATATCCGGTTGATCCGGTGGCCATCGCGGACAGGATGATCGAGTTCGACCGGTCAGGCAGCGGTTATTAATGGCAGAGGATATGCTTGGCCGTCTCGAACAAGGCTTTGAGACTTTGGTTGCGGCTCTTGACGGGCAAGATCCGGAATTGATTATCATAGCCGCGTCAGCGCTTCAGCCTCTGCTGGCGGAGATAGAGGAAATGGGCGTTGGTCCCGGCAGCGGGCCTGAAGCGGTATGGCCAGAAGCAGGCGGCGCGATTAAAACCCGGTTGCTTGCACTGTCAAAACTTATCGAATCCGCCCGGTTCAGGGTCAATAAATTGACGGATTTGAACCAGCAACGCGCCATTAATTTGTCGCGCGCACTTGGGTCGACGGGCTTCCCGACCTATAACAGGCCGCGATAATCCGGCAGTTTTCCGGCTATTCCCCTGTAATTTTACCAATATTCCCCAAGGCGCATGAAGCGATTGGCACGGCCTTTGCTCAGTAGGTTCCCGAACAGACTTGGGGATTATCAATATGTTAGCATTCGTGTCGGGCTATCAGGCGCAGATTGGCGGGACGGTCAGGGCCGGGATATTGCCGGTCGTGACCTTATTGCTCGTCATTTTCATGATATTACCGGTTCCGGTCATGGTGCTGGACATGGGTTTCATCGTCAATATCACCATTGCGCTCGCAGTGTTGATGGTGGCGTTAAATGCTTCCAAGCCGCTCGACTTTTCCAGCTTCCCGACTGTTTTGCTGTTCGCGACTTTGTTGCGGTTGGCGCTCAACGTCGCTTCCACCCGCGTGGTGCTGGTGGACGGGCATACCGGGTCCCATGCAGCGGGGCAGGTGATCGAGGCTTTTGGTAATCTGCTGGTCGGCGGCGATTATGTTGTCGGCATATTCGTGTTTGTAATCCTGATGATTATCAATCTGGTGGTGATTACCAAAGGCGCCGGGCGCGTGTCCGAGGTCACGGCCCGCTTCACGCTGGATGCGATGCCCGGCAAGCAGATGGCGATTGATGCGGACCTGAATGCCGGGCTATTGACCCCGGAAGAGGCCAAGCTGCGGCGTCAGGAAGTGGCGACGGAGTCCGATTTTTACGGATCGATGGACGGTGCATCAAAATTCGTGAAGGGCGATGCGGTCGCCGGTGTGCTCATCCTTGTTATCAACATTATCGGCGGAATGATTCTGGGCGTAGCCACCCATGATATGCCCGTTGGGGATGCAGCGGAAACCTATGTGCTGCTGGCCGTGGGTGACGCGCTTGTGGCGCAGGTTCCGGCCTTATTACTATCCATTGCCGCCGCGGCCATCGTCACGCGTGTGGCCTCTCCCATGGATCTGTCCGGGCAGATTGGTAGCCAGCTTTGCAATCCCAGAGCATGGATCCCGGTCACCGTGATCCTGAGCGTTCTGGGCTTGTTACCGAGCATGCCGCATTGGGTCATTCTGCCGATTGCGGCGCTGACGGGTTTTTTCTCCTGGCACTTGATGCGCCGTGCGAAAGAGGCACAGGCCCCCGCAGCGCCACCCCTGTTGCCGGAACAGAAAAACTACATTGCGTGGAGCGATGTCACGGATGGCGCGGTCCTTGGGATAGAAATTGGCTATGCGCTTGTGCCGCTTGTTGATGATCGCAAAGGCGCACCCCTGATGCAGCGTCTGACAGGGATCAGGCGGCAATTATCGAGGGAGCTTGGCTTTGTCATTCCGCTGGTGCGGGTGAAGGATAACATGGCGCTTTCCCCCAATAGCTACCGCATCCGGATTAACGACGTGACGCTGGGCGAGGATCAGGCATGGCCCGAAGATTTACTGGCACTCGACAGCGGCGATATTGAAGGGCCAGTGGTGGGTAAGGCTTGCAAAGATCCGACCTTTGGGCTGGATGCCTTGTGGATTTCCCCGGAGAAGCGCAGCGAAGCGGTGGTGTCCGGTTATACGGTGGTGGACGCGCCGACTGTGATTGCGACCCATTTCAACCATCTGGTCGGGCTCTATGCCGAAGAGCTGTTCGGCATGGACGAGGCGCAAAGTCTGCTCGACAATCTTAAAGAGACAGCTCCGCAACTGGTCGATGGCCTGACGCCCAAGCCGCTTACCCTCTACCAGATCACGGCGATTTGCCGGTCCTTGCTGGGCGAGGGCGTGCCGCTGAGAGATTTCCGCCGTTTGAGCGAGGCGATGGTGCAGGCTGCTGCGGATGAAGCGGTGCGGGACGGGCCGCCTTCGCTCGATAATATCGTGGACGGGGTTCGCAAGCGGATCGGTTCGCTCATCATCCAGTCGCTTGTGCCGATTAACTTGCCGCTGCCAGTCATCACTTTGGGTGCGGAACTGGAAAGCCTTTTGGCGCAAGCGATCGAGACAGGCGGCGGAGCATCCCGTCCTGTTGAACCGGGCTTGGCGCAGAAGATCATCGCGTCGGTCGAGGAAGCCGCGCGGCCGGTGATGGCGCAGGCACGGCGCTTTGCGATTGTGACTTCGCCGAAGGCGCGGCGCACTTTGTTGAAACTGCTGAAACCCGGATTTCCCGAAACGCCGGTTCTGTCTTTCGAGGAACTGCCCGATGACAAGGCGGTTGAAGTGATCGCGGTGGTGGACGGGCGGATGGACAAGATGGAGACGGAAACAGCCTATCACAGAAAGGACCCGGCATGACCTATTCCAACAGCCCCCTGGCCGAGCTGACCTATGGCCCGGCGCCGGCGGCGAAGAGCCAGGAAAAATTGATCGAGAGCCACCTGCCGCTTGTCCGCAAGCTTGCGTGGCATGTGCATAGCCGGATGTCGAGCGCGATCGAGGTGGAGGATTTGCTGCAAACCGGCATGGTTGCGCTGGTCGAGGCGGCGCAGAGCTATCAGGATCGCGGGCTGGGCTTTACCAACTATGCCAAGCTTCGGGTGCGCGGCGCGATGATTGATGCGCTCCGCAAGGCGAGCCATGTCAGCCGGTCCGCCATGACCTTTCAAAAGCGGCTGCGCGCGGCGGAGGACGAGCTGTCCCGGCAGCTGGGCCGCTCCCCCGGCGAAGGCGAGCTGGCGGCGGCGATGGGCATGGACCGGGAGAGCTTTCGCACCGCGGCGGACCAGGCGCGCTCGGTGGATCTGGAATCGATGGAGACGGTCTATTCGGACCAGAATATCTGGTTCGCCGACCCCGCGGAAAGGGCGGATAACCGGGCTGAACGGCTCCAACAGCGTGACCGGCTCGCCGCCGCGATCGATGCCCAGCCGCCGCGCGAAGCGATGATTTTGCAGCTTTATTTTATCGAGGAAATGAACCTCGACGAGATCGGCCAGACCCTGAACATCGGCGCCGCCCGCGTGTGCCAGATCAAGAAAGCGGCGCTGGCCAAACTCCACCGGCAACTTGCGCCCGGATAGCCTGTTGTGATCGCTCCATCATGACGGAGCAGACCGAAGGGCCGCTCCGCCGCGCCTGCGATAGCGACAGGCTGGCCGAGGCTGTCCCCGTTATGCGCCACGCATCCCGGACGCAGTATAGGGTCAGGCTTATAAGGGGGTGGGGGTAGGAAGAAGATAAAATCCGGGCAATTCAGACCGGTTGCAATATTTGATATTGCCATTGATGCAGATCGGATTCATATGTTCAGTATGAGCGAACACCTGGAAAAATTGATCGAAGCAGCGCGGCAACGCGAAATGTCGAATGCGGAAAAAGAAGCGCAACGGCGGAGCTTTGCCTATGGCAATGCGCATATCGAAAATGATCGCGTGACCCGTGAAATGGTCAACCAAGCTGCTGATAAAATCGGCAAAAGCCATAACGGATGAGCAATAAGGATCGTGATAGCAAGGCGGCTGAGCCTTCGCTGATCACCGATCCGGAAGAAAAAGCGCGCCGTGAGTCTGAAAATGCAGTGGCTCAATTTGACCGTGTGCTGGATTTAATTGACGAAATTGTGCGTGATAAACGCCCGTTCCGTTTGCGAAGTTCAACGATATTTGATTTGCACCGACTTGCGCTGGAAGGTCTGTCATCCCATGCCGGAACCTTTCGTCCTGCGGGCGTCGAAATCGGTGCCAGTAAACATGTTCCACCTGATGCCCATCTGGTGCCTTCACTTATCGAGGAAATGTGCGATTATGTGGTGGATAATTTTGAGCGGCAGCCCGCGCTGCATCTATGCGCCTATGTAATGTGGCGCCTCAACTGGATTCATCCGTTCACAGATGGCAATGGCCGCACCTCTCGGGCCCTGGCTTATTTTGTGCTATGCGCCAAAATAGGCTATCGCTTACCCGGTCTCGAAACGATTCCAGAGCAAATAGCAGCGGATAAAACCCCTTATTATAATGCTTTGGAAGATGCCGATGCGCATTGGAAGAATGATGAATTGGTTCTGAGTGCTTTAGAGGCATTGTTGGATGAATGCTTAGCCAAGCAGCTTTTATCCGCTTATAAAGATGCGCAAAATGCGGATATTAGTATAGGGCAGGACCGTAAGTTCCATTGATTTTATAAAATGCTCAACGATCTTGTGAAAATTGATGTGAATCGGCAACTAAGCTAGTATTTAGTAAGGTGTTGAGGCTTTAATACAAGGCTCTTGCTTCTTTTATATCTATTTTTGCATGATACCCATGCCGTTCAAGCATGTGCAACAGGTTGGCGCCATTCATGAGCGTTATCGGCTTGCCAGAAGAAAATTTGTAAGCGTCAGGACCATAATCTGCCGTGGTAACAAGGATGCCTCTTGATGCACCTTCATTCATGACGGTACCATATAAATCGCGTACTGCGGAAACACCTACAGTACGAGTATATCGTTTGGCTTGAATTACGATCTTTCCACCAGTGATCGGATCGGGATCAAATGCGATTGCATCGACACCGCCATCGCTGCTTGATTGTGTAATTTTTACTTCGCCACCTCTAGAGACAAATTCCTGTTCAAATACTTCTCTTACAAGATGCTCAAAGTCTTCCCATGAGATAGAAGCCAGATTAGTTCCTAAATCCATAGAAGACCCAATTTCTCGAGAATCGATAAAACGACGATCTTCTGTTTCCAATTCCATAATGGGTGGAATTGGGGTCAGTGATGCAAGTGAAGCAGCAGAGACACCTTTAAGTGATTTAAAACACGCTTTTGGATCTATTCGAGCGAGATCAATCCCACAAAATTGTTCGCGCTCAACTAGAACTGATATCAAGCAGGACCGGTGGTCCTGACCTGTCGCCGGATCAACAAAATTGACAAATCCGTTAAAAAGAATTTTGTCAAAATTCCCATTCACGTCGGCTTCAAACAACTCATGAATGGTACGGAGGCAGATTTGATAAGCTACTGATTCAAAATTAGCCTTTTGATCCCGTAAGGAGATTGATGTTTCTTTTAATTCACCAGTAGACTTGATAAATTTCACGGATTTGATTGTTGGCAAATCATCAATCGAAGGTATATCGTAAGCAATTTTAAGTAGACATTCGTTTTTCACATATTGCAGTAGATATGACTTTTCAAACAAGTCATCATATTGAGATGCCTCAAGTACCAGGGAAGCGTGCTCAATTACTGCTTCATCGTCACCATTAGTTACTTCAAATTTAAGTCTATCGACCTCGGAGTGAGAAGCCAACTGCTCTAGATTAAACTCTTTCTGAAGAGTATCGTGTTTATCCCAATAGGCTTTTTTACGCTTTTCCCATTTTGTAACTTCGCGAGCTAGAGCATTTATCCGTTGCCCTTCCAATTCTACCCAAGATGCAATTTCTTGTGCGTGTTTGGCTTCAGCCTCAGAAATAATTTGACGTTTTTTCCCAAGAATTATCTGAAGTAGTCCGACTTTGGGCTGGATGTATTGGGGGCGGCCAGATGGATGGCTGCTAGGCTTGGTTTCAGGAAAAGATTTAGGATAGTCGTATTTTGAATTATCTTTGAGGGCCTCCCAGTCGACTGTATCATCAATTGTAAGTGTGTGAACCAGAATATGTTTAAGAGAATCTAGTTTTACACTTGCTTCTGCTGATAATTCATCGGCTACATTCTGGCCGGACAGGATATTTTGCCGCTTAGTGTAGGTCTCAAATTTATTGTCCCAGTTAGCGATTAGGGCATCCATTTTACTTTGCAGAATGAATATCTCGGGTGCGCTTACCTCTTTGTGGATATTTAGCTTTAGGTGTCGAACATCAACATAGTAGCGCAATATTCGATCCCCTTGGGCACTCCACTTCACATTCAAGGAACCAAGAACAATGTTCTCAATGTTGTTTGAATGAATTGTTATGCTCACCATTTTTATTATGCCCTAAAATTTCGCTATCTTATATATTACAGTATGAAATAATAGTTAGTCCAGAATTTCGTTTGAAGCTTTTTTAGATATTCTAACCTTTGGACTCTTTAATTGTCTCAAGTTTAGTTTCTCTGGGCACTGTTTTTGTCATCTGAATTTATTCCAGCATCCATAGCCCGCCTTGTGCCCCCCAATAGATCCTGAAACAAGTTCAGGATGACGATACGCACTTCGCGCTCCAGACTTGATCCGAACCCTAACGCGTGAGCCGATAGCGTTGCGTAATCTCTCCCTGGGTTCCGCATCAAGTGCGGAACACGTTACTCATCCCATTGCACGCCCGCCGCCCCTGCGCTAAAGCCCCCTCGAACTTTGATTCATTCGCTGGTAATACCTGCTCCCCTCTGCCTGGGCGAAAGTCTTGGCGGACAGGTTGTATCGGCAAAATAATTTTTGATACGGAGCTACGTTACTATGACCACCACCGGACAAGACTCGCTGGGCACGCGCTCGACCCTTTCTGTTAACGGCACGGATTATGCCTATTACAGCCTCGCGAAAGCGGCGGAGAAGCTGGGCGATATTTCGCGGCTTCCCTTTACGCTGAAAGTGCTGCTGGAAAATATGCTGCGCTTTGAAGATGGCGGACATACGGTCGATGCCAAGGACGCGCAGGCGGTGGTTGACTGGCAGAAAGAGGCAAAGTCTTCGGCGGAGATCCAATATCGTCCGGCCCGCGTGCTTATGCAGGATTTCACCGGCGTTCCGGCTGTGGTCGACCTTGCCGCGATGCGCGACGGGATCAAGGCGCTGGGCGGCGATGCCCAGAAAATCAATCCGCAGGTGCCGGTGCACCTCGTGATTGACCACTCTGTCATGGTGGACGAATTCGGCACGCCGCAAGCGTTTGAACATAACGTGGCTCTGGAATATCAGCGCAATATGGAGCGTTACGAGTTCCTGAAATGGGGTTCCAAGGCGTTTGACAATTTCAAGGTTGTCCCTCCCGGAACCGGCATTTGCCATCAGGTGAACCTGGAATATATCGCGCGCGCTGTCTGGTCTTCCAAAGATGCGGACGGTGTAGAGGTTGCCTATCCCGATACCTGTGTCGGCACGGACAGCCACACGACGATGATTAACGGTCTGGGCGTGCTCGGCTGGGGCGTGGGCGGGATCGAGGCGGAAGCCGCGATGCTGGGCCAGCCGGTTTCGATGCTGATCCCCGAAGTGGTCGGGTTCAAACTGACCGGCGAGCTGGCCGAAGGTATTACGGCGACCGACCTTGTGCTGACCTGTGTGCAGATGCTGCGTAAAGTGGGCGTGGTCGGGTGCTTTGTGGAATTTTACGGGCCGGGCGTGGCGGCGCTGTCGCTGGCCGATCGTGCGACCATTGCCAATATGGCGCCGGAATATGGCGCGACCTGCGGTTACTTCCCGATTGATGACAAGACGCTGGATTACATGCGCCTGACGGGCCGCAGCGAAGCGGACGTTGCGCTGACCGAAGCCTATGCCAAGGAACAGGGTTTCTGGCGCTTTGACGGTGCGGCTGAGGCGGTTTATTCCAAAACGCTGGAACTGGACATGACAAGCGTTGTGCCATCGCTTTCGGGACCGAAATTGCCGCAGCAGCGCGTGTCGATGAGCGATCTGGACGAAGGCTTTAACCGCGATATTACCGAAGTATTCGGCAGCACCGACCCTAACAAGCGGGTTCCGGTGGAAGGCGAAGATTATGATCTTGGCCACGGCGATGTGACGATTGCGGCGATTACGTCGTGCACCAACACGTCGAACCCCAGCGTGCTGATCGCTGCCGGTCTGGTCGCGCGCAAGGCGCGGGCGCTGGGCCTGCAACGCAAGCCATGGGTGAAAAGCTCGCTCGCGCCCGGATCACAGGTGGTGACGGACTATCTGGACAAAGCGGGACTGAGCGAAGACCTCAACTATCTCGGCTTTAACCTGGTGGGCTATGGCTGCACGACCTGCATCGGGAACAGCGGACCTCTGCCGCCGGCGATTTCCAAGGCGATTAACGACAATGATCTGGTCGCTGCGTCCGTATTGTCGGGCAACCGCAACTTTGAAGGCCGCGTGTCACAGGACGTGCGGGCCAATTACCTTGCCTCTCCGCCGCTGGTCGTGGCCTATGCCCTGAAAGGCACGGTGCGCGAGGATATGTATGAAACGCCGCTCGGGCAGGGCAGCGACGGGCAGGATGTTTACCTGCGCGATATCTGGCCCACCAATGACGAAGTGAACGAAGCCATGGGCGGCGCGGTGAACCGCGATATGTTCATGAGCCGCTATGCCGATGTGTATAAGGGCGATGCCGCGTGGCAGGATATTGATGTGACCGGCGGGGACACCTATGCGTGGCCGGCGGGCAGCACCTATGTCGCCAATCCGCCCTATTTCGAGGGCATGACGATGACGCCTGCGCCCGTGGGTGACATTGTGGATGCGAAGACGCTGGCTCTGCTGGGCGCTTCCATCACCACCGACCATATTTCGCCCGCCGGTGCGATCAAGGAAGACTCGCCAGCCGGTGAATATCTGCGCGATCATCAGGTGGCGAAGCAGGACTTCAACAGCTATGGCAGCCGCCGCGGCAACCACGAAGTCATGATGCGCGGCACCTTTGCCAATATCCGCATCAAGAACGAAATGGCCGATGGCAAAGAGGGCGGTTACACCAAATATAATGGCGAAATCATGCCCATCTATGACGCTGCCATGCGCCATAAAGCCGACGGTAATGAACTGGTCGTCATCGGCGGTGAGCAATATGGCACCGGCTCTTCGCGCGACTGGGCTGCGAAAGGCACGAACCTGCTGGGCGTGCGCGCGGTGATCGTGGAGAGCTTTGAGCGTATCCACCGCAGCAACCTGGTCGGCATGGGCGTGTTGCCGCTGCAATTTGTCGAAGGTGTGGATCGCAACACGCTGGGCCTTGACGGCAGCGAAAGCTTCACGATCAAGGGCGTTGCGACGTTGAAACCGCTTCAGGAAGTGGAAGTCGAAATGACCCGTGCCAATGGCAGCACCGAAACGTTCAAGACGATCTGCCGGATCGATACCGCCAACGAAATGGAATATTTCCTCAACGGCGGCATCCTGCACTATGTTCTGCGTAATCTGGCGGGATAAAGCGGAGCGTTACTTATGCATGGCCGGGGCATGAAACTGTGCCCCGGCTGCGCGACCTGCCAGAGCCAATGTCCGAACAGGGATTAGGCCGGATATTGGCGGTACGCTTTAATTGGCGAGATGCAGGATCGCCTTCCTGGGCGGTTCTTTCGGCCGTGCTTTCAAGCCGGTCAGGATCGTGTCAATCACTTGCCGTAACCTGTCATTATCCGCCAGATGCATCATGTCCATCATCAGCATCGGGTTACAAAAGGGCTGAACCATGGTGTTGACCAGAGAAACGATCTGGTCGAGCTCCAACCCTTCAAAATATCCCTCTTCCATAGCTTCGGCGAGGATCATGGCCATATAATGGTCGGTCAGGTCAATATAGCCGCGAACGACTTCAAAATGCTGTTCACCCAGTTCCATATACGAACGAAACAGATCGGGATTATCGCTAAATCTGGCGCGCTTAATGGCTAACCGCCGGGCGAAAAACTCGTAAAGCTTTTGCCTTGCCGGCATATCGGCCTCGACCAGATCCTCGACGATTTTGATAAGTTCGGCAAACCAGCGGCCCGCCATCGCTTCGGCGAGCGCGTCCTTATCTTCAAAAAAACGATAGACATTGGACTGCGACATGCCCGCCTCTGCGGCAAGATCGGTCATGGTAAAGTCAATTGCACCGCGTTCAAGAATAATGGCCTCTGCGGTCTCGATCAGTTTTTCGCGGGTTTCTTCAACATCAGTCTTGGGGCGGGGCATGGATAGGCTCCTGCTTTGATCTGCAGCTAAGTGTCTTATATAGACCATACAGCTTTATGATAAACCCCATTTTATAGAATTTTCCAATTGCTGCATAGACCGGATTTTAACCGACTTTCGGAAAGGCCGTCCTTACCGGAGCATCGCCGTCGTTACCGGGGCTGCGGGTATGTCTGGAATTGTCAAATACGGAATGGAGATGGCATAAGCGGCAAGGCCCACCATGACGAGCAGCGTGACGACTGTCCCGATCGCCCGGCCCACGCCAAGTTTACCGCCATCCATGCCGATGCCATGCGCGACGCGGCCAAGCATATAGACGCCGCCGACCAGCCACAGCCATAGCGGAGCGCCATCGCCCATGACAAGGCTGGCCATTTCGATCACACCGATCAGGATCAGCACAATAGGCATGCTTTCGCCATAGTTGGAATGGGCCCGCATGCGCCGCAGCAGAAATTCGTTGCCACCGTCGCCGACGCTGATTTTCTCTGAAGTACGAACGCGTCCGACGCGAAGCATCAGCCAGATATTGATGAGCGCAGCAACACCGGCAATCGTGAGTGTAATCGGTAAAATCATGCATTCCCCCTAAATGTTTTAAGACTTATCGCGCTTCTATAGGCGTAGAATGCTTGCAACGCACAGGAAAATCGTTATACGCGCAGCTTCGCGTGCAATTCGCTATGTCGCATGGGTCAAGTGATTCTCTATATTCTATGGGGTCTGGCTTGCTTATAACCGGCATCGGCCTATCAAGCACATATATGAAATTTGAAATGTAAAGAACAGGCTTCGCAATGGCTGTCCCTAAAAGAAAAACTACGCCGTCCAAGCGCGGAATGCGCCGTTCCCATGATGCTTTGAAAGTCGAAGCATATCAGGAATGTTCCAATTGCGGTGAATTGAAACGCCCTCATCATTTGTGTGGCGCTTGCGGTCATTATAATGGCCGGGAAGTTTTGGCAGTCGATCTCTAGTCTTTTCGGCTATTTTCGACTAACTTCACGACTATCACACAGCTAATCAAGGGGAATAACCGGTGGGTATGAGGCCGCGGATCGCAATTGACGCGATGGGCGGCGATGTCGGCGTGCGCGTAATGGTCGCGGGCGCGGCACTTGCCCGGCACCGGCATGAAGGCTTCCAGTTCCTGTTCGTGGGTGATGAAACCCAAATCAAGGCAGCGCTGGAAAGCCACCCCAACCTGAGCGCGGCGTCAGAGATTTTGCACGCCGAGGATATTGTCTCCGCAGACGCAAAGCCGAGTCAGGCTCTTCGCAATTCCAAGAAAACATCGATGGGCATGGCGGTCGCTGCGGTAAAATCCGGAGAGGCCAGCGCTGCGGTTAGCGCGGGCAATACCGGCGCACTAATGGCGATTTCCAAACTGGCGTTACGCACCATACCCGGTATTGACCGTCCGGCTCTGGCCGCACTTTTGCCGACCATGAAGGACAGCGATGTCGTCATGCTCGACCTTGGTGCCAATGCCGAATGTGACAGCCGCAATCTGGTCCAGTTTGCGGTGATGGGCGCGGCCTATAGCCGGATTATCTACGGATTTGAAAAGCCCAGCGTCAAATTGCTGAATATCGGCACGGAAGACGGCAAGGGAACCGGCCCGGTCCAGGGCGCAGCTGACGCCCTTAAAAAAGCGGGCGGGCTGGCAATGGATTTTCAGGGCTTTGTCGAAGCCGATAAAATATCAACCGGCGAAGTCGATGTGATCGTGACCGACGGCTTTTCCGGCAATGTTGCGCTGAAAGCGCTGGAGGGCGCGGCGCGCTTTGTCACGGATTTGCTGAAGCGCAGCTTTCTAAGCTCCCTGCGTTCCAAAATCGGTTTTCTTATCTCGCGCCCGGCGACTGAATTGCTGAAAGAGCATCTTGATCCGAACAACCATAATGGCGCTGTATTTTTGGGCCTGAACGGTGTTGTCGTAAAAAGTCATGGCAGTGCCGATGAAAAAGGCGTAGCCAATGCAGTAGAAGTCGCTGCCCGTCTTGTCGAAGATAGTATCTTGGAGCGGATCAGCGAAGATCTGGATAAAGTCAGCGGTTTGGCACCGTCGGAGGTAGCATCAAAATGAGTATCGGGACTGCTCGTCGCGCGGTCATTAAAGGAACAGGTTCCGCTTTGCCGCGGACTAAAGTCTCTAACGCAGAACTGGCAAAAAAAGTGGATACGACCGACGAGTGGATCGTCGAGCGCACGGGAATAAAATTCCGCCACATTGCACAGGATGATGAATCCACGTCCAGCCTGGCCACGGAAGCTGCGCGCAAGGCGCTTGAAGCTTCGGGCCTTACGGCACAGGATATTGACCTGATCGTGCTGGCAACCGCGACTCCGGACCAGACTTTTCCTGCGACCGCAACCATCGTTCAGGACGAATTGGGCTGTAACGGCTGCGTTGCATTTGATGTGGCCGCGGTCTGTTCCGGCTTTCTTTACGCCCTGTCGGTTGCGGAGAGCATGATCCGTGCGGGCAGCGCGCAAAATGCCATCGTGATTGGCGCAGAAACATTCAGCCGTATATTGGACTGGGAAGACAGGGGAACCTGCGTACTGTTCGGTGACGGCGCAGGGGCGGTTGTCCTGTCCGGTGAGGAAACCGATAAAGGCGTCCTCGCCACACGGCTGCATGCCGACGGGGCGCATAACCAGTTGCTCTATGTCGATGGCGGGGCAGGCACGACGGGAACCGTTGGCAAGCTGCGTATGAAGGGGCGGGAAGTGTTCCGTCATGCGGTTGTCAATCTGGCATCGGTATTGACCGAAGCGTTGGAAGCAGCGGGCGAAAGTATCGAGACTATCGACTGGGTTGTTCCGCATCAGGCCAATGCACGGATATTGGATGCAACGGCAAGGAAGCTGAAACTGGCGCCTGAAAAGGTGATCGTGACCGTGGACCAGCATGCCAATACTTCGGCGGCTTCCGTACCTTTGGCGCTTGACGTGGCGGTAAGGGACGGGCGGATAAAGCCCGGTGATCTGGTAGTTCTGGAAGCGATGGGCGGCGGCTTCACTTGGGGTGCGAGTGTTATTCGCTACTAGGGCTTTGGCGGCTTGGTCCGCATAATGACATAATCCGGATGACGGTGGATTTGCGGCTTGTCCGGGCCGCATCATCCTGTTCGTTCATGCTACCGATCACATTTATTAGCCAGCATGTGCCAGTTCAAAAAGCGCCGCGAAAGATAGTTTGCCCGGAGCAGATGTAAATATTTTGTTCACATAAATCATGCGCATTCGTCGATGATTTTACATTTTCGTCGAAACTCTATTGAGCTCTCTACGCCATTCCTTAGCTATGTTTTGGGGGGCGCTGTAGTTTGAATAATATTCGAGTATCGTCGCAATTTCTATGTAAGGTTTTTCGCAGTTGTCAGGATCGTGGAGCGCGGAAACCCGTGCTGCTGTCTGCTATTGGCCTTAATGATGCGGATTTGCGCGACCCGCGAAACCAGTTTTCCGCGCGTAACATAGCCACTTTATATCATGCTACCGCAAAGGAACTGAAGCGGGAGAATATCATCCGGGAAATAGGCCGCGGCATGATGCCGACCGGCTTTTCGGATATCGGCCATGCCGCCATGTTTGAAGAAAGCCTCGGCGGTGTGATGCAGGCGGCTGTCGCCGCGATAGATTCATCCTTTAACGTGCCGCTTTTGTCGTGGGAGCAAACGGAGACAAGCTGCCGGCTGGTGGTTAATCCGGACCATAATATCTCCAGCGATCTGGTTTTCATAATTTTCGCGGCTTTGGCGCACATGGCGGGCACTGTCATTGGCGAAATCCGGACTAACGGGCAGGCTGCGCGGATGGCTTCTTATCCACAGCCGCTCAAAACCGCGCTTTTCAGATCCCGGCCGCCCCGGCATTGTGACGGGTTTTTCAAATCGGCCGGGGGATTACCGGACGGGCCGGTTTTCCTGTTCGAACAATCCGAGAATAGTCTGGAATTGCACCATGATATCATGGCCCTTGCCAATCCCTTCGCTAACCGTGAAGTCGTGTATGCGGCGAATAGCCATGCAAAGCGCTATCTGGCAGATGCGTCTGAATCGGTATCACTGAACCGGCTATGCTATACATATCTGTTCCCTTTGCTGGACCGATCGGGACTTAGTATCGACGCGGCGGCAGAAACATTCGGCATGGCAGAGCGGACATTAAGGCGCAAGCTGGCCGCAGAAGGAGCCTCTTTCCGGCAGATATTGGAACAGGTTCGCCGTAACAGCTGCCAGCTCTATTTCCTGGAGGGTACCCGCTCACTCTCGGAAATCGCAACCAAACTGGGCTATAGCGAACTCAGCGCTTTCACCCGCGCCTATACCGCCTGGTATGGCCACTCCCCAAGCCAGGGCATGGCCGAAGAAGTTGCAGTCGCTGTCGCCGCTTAAGTGGCGCGGGGTGTAGCGGTTCCAGTCCATTAATGCCGAGTTTGTCGGGAAGAATATTCTGACCCGGCAATATTAACCGCCTAGGAATATGGTCAGCAATAGCGATGAATCCTCCACCGCTTTGACCGAATGGGGCGCGCCGCCCTCAAGATAGACCCATTCATTTGCGCGCAGTTGGACCGGTCCGCTTTCCAGGCCCAGCTCGATATGACCTTCCAGACAATGCAGCGTTATCTCACCAGCGACGTGATGCTGCGGAATTTCATCTCCGGCATGAACGATCAGGCGGATCGCTTCAAACTGTTCAGTCTTGGTAATGGCAGTTGTCATGGCATCGGGCAGGGCAGGCCCCAGTGGAGCCAGGTCAACAATGTCTTTGGATTTTGCGTGATGTAAGGCCACGATATATTCCTTCCTATTGAACCACAAAGAGCAGGTTCGGGTTTGTTACCGGCGGCCATTCTATCATAATGTCAGCCTGTCCGGAAAAGCCAAGGGGGCAAGGATAACAGATAGGCTGGCGGTACAGAACCTCTTTCCCGACTTTAACATAAGTGAAACAGTAAAGTCGCTGCCATGTCATATAGGATGTCTAGCACCTCCCCGGACAAGTCATTCAGACGATGTAAGGGATACAGGCAGACTGATGGCATTTTTCCGCGTCTATAAACTTAGGGGCAGGCGGCAACGGCCCCGTCATATTGACCCGTATTGGCGATGCAATGGAAGCAATGGCCATGCTGCGAGAAAGTTTACCCGCGCAGCCGCGAAGGCCGATTGATTATATGAGGAATAAAACATGCGTATGAAGATGTTAAGCACCGCCGCCCTGTTGACAATGACCGCCGCCACATTCCCGGCTCACGCAAAGCAGGCAGAGCCGGCCCATTCGGTAGGACAGCCTTATGCGGCCCGTAATCTGGCAGATCGCATCGTGCTGAGCGCCGGGGCCGATGCCGCGCGGGAAATGGCGGTCGCGTTCCGCACCGACACTGCCCAGAACATGGCGCAGGCACAGATTGCACCGGCGATTGACGGACCCAGCCTTGAAGCGCGCGCCGTGACCGTCACGGGAACCAGTTCCCCGATTACGACCGAAAATGGCGATGCCATCTATCACCAGGTCCGCTTTACCGGACTGGAACCCGGCTCCGCCTATGTTTACCGCGTAAAGGGCAGCGCAGGGTGGAGCGAATGGCTCCAGTTCCGCACGGCATCGGACAAGGCGCAGCCGTTCCGGTTTCTCTATTTAGGCGACACACAGAATAATATTCTCAGCATAGCGTCGCGCGTGATCCGTGAGGCTTTCCATTCCACCGCCAGTCCTTCGCTGGTCGTCCATGCTGGCGATCTTGTCGCCCAGCGCGAAGACAAGGTGCATGATGATGAATGGGGCGAGTGGACACAGGCAGGTGCTTATAATTTCTCGATTGTGCCGCAGCTTCCGGCCACCGGCAACCATGAATATGTTGATATAATCGCCCCCGACGGTAGCGAAAGCCGCAAACTGGGGCCGCACTGGCCGCGCACATTTGCCTTGCCGGATAATGGCGCGCAAGGTGTGGAAGCGACGACCTATTATGTCGATTATCAGGGCGTCCGCTTCATCGCGCTCGACGGCACGGCCGCGCTGGATCTTGGCGGGCTTGATGCACAGACCAAGTGGCTTGATGCGACTCTCGCGTCCAGCAAGGCGACATGGAATATCGTGACCTTTCACCAGCCTATTTTCACCTGTGCGAGGCCGCGCGATACCGAGCTGTTAAAGGCCGCGTGGAAGCCGGTGTTCGAGACGCGCAAGGTCGATCTTGTCCTGCAAGGGCATGACCATTGCTACAGCCGCCTGACCGCAGAGGCAGGGAAAACAGCATCTGCCAAGGCCCGCGCCGATGGCAAGGTTCAAGGTCCGGTCTATCTCGTCTCCGTCACGGGGTCGAAAATGTATGGCCTTAACGACCGTTCCGACACGCAGCCCGACCGCGTGGGAGAGGATACACAGCTTTTTCAGGTGATCGATGTCGAGGGTGACCGGCTGCGCCTTCGCACACGGACCGCGACGGGGCGTCTTTATGACGGCTTTGACCTTATCCGGCATGCCGATGGCGGCAACCGGCTGGTCGAAACGGAAGGCCTGATTGATTTGCGCCACTGCACCGGCGGGACCGGCCCCGATGGCTTGCCCTGCACTGCACGCAAAAAGGACTAAACCATGAAATATCTGCTGACCACTCTTCCACTCATTATGCTCGCCGGTTGCGCGGCAAGCGAAATCGAATTGCCGCAAGGTTCCGCTGCGCTGGGCGATCCGGCCAAGCCTGTGCCTGCCGCTATGGAAACGCTGGTGACCACGGACCCCGAGGTCGATGCCGATGATCCCGCCCTTTGGGCCGACCCGCGCGATCCCACGCGCGCGGTGCTGTTTGGCACGGACAAGACCGACGGTCTTTATGTGCACGACATGGACGGCACAGTCCGCCAGTTCCTGCCCGATGGTCCGCTTAACAATGTCGATCTGCGGACCGGCTTTGTGGTGGATGGCAAGGAATATGTCCTTGTCGCGGCGACCGAGCGGGAGCAATTCGGGATTGTCACTTATCTGTTCGATCCCGATACGTTTGAAACCCGTCCTTATGGCTTTATCGCGACGGGCGCGGAATTTGGTGAGCCTTATGGTTTTTGCACGGCCAGGATCGACGGCAATTTCTATCTTATCCCCAATAACAAGGAAGGCGATATCCTTGTCTATCGGCTTGAAAACGGAGCGGCAAGCGCGGCGGCAACATTGGAACGCAGCCTGAAAGTCGGTAGCCAGCCCGAAGGCTGCGTCGTCGATGACAAGGCAGCGCGGCTTTATGTTGGCGAAGAGAATGTCGCCATCTGGCGCTTTGACTTGACCGCCAGCGCCAGCAATGATCCCGTCATGGTCGCGCCGGTGGATGGCAATCGCCTGACCGCCGATGTCGAAGGGCTGACCATCATGCGTGATCGCGGCACCGACTATCTTGTCGCATCAAGCCAGGGCGACGCGACCTATCCTGTCTGGCGCATCGAGGGCGATAGCTATCATTATGCCGGGCGCTTTGCGGTTGAAGGCGGCGCGATTGATGCCGTGACCGGCACCGACGGTCTGGACGCATGGAGCGGCCCTATCGGACAATTTCCCGAAGGCGCGATTGCCATGCACGATACCGATGACGGTGATGGTCAGCAAAACTACAAGGTCGTGGACTGGCGCAAAGTGCGCGAGGCTCTGTCGCTTCGTTGAGCTTTTAAGGCTAGGCTAAAAGAACTTCGTCATTCCCGCGTAGGTGGGAATGACGAAGTGATAAGGCGGAAACGCTAAGAGTTTTCCTCATTCCGCATAAATATCCGCATCATCATTCTCACCGCCCGGAGCGCCGTCTGCGCCCAGCGAATAGAGGTCGAAGCCGGGGCCATTGCGGCCGGGATTGTCATATTGATATGGCCGTCCCCACGGATCATCGGGCAGCTTCTTGATATATCCGCCTTGACGGTAGCGCGAGGATGCGGACTGCCCTTGCGGCGGAGTCACCAAAGCCGTCAGGCCATCCGAGGATGACGGGTAATTCAGATTGTCCAGCCTGTACATTTCAAGCGCCTGCCCGATTGTCGCTATATCGGCCCGTGCTTTTTCAACCATGGCGCGGTCCTGGCTGGGCAGGACGTTGATAACGACAACAGTAGTGAGCAGCCCCAGAATGAAGATGACGACCATCAGCTCGACCAGTGTGAACCCGTTCGCTGTCACTCCGGGGGCTTTGGGCGCCGGGCTGGCGGGAACATTCAGAACATGTGGCCGCATCCCGCACGCATCTTTTGCCGGGCGGTTGAAGTCCGTTAGCAGGTTGAAGATGATCTTGCGGATGAACCTTCCCTGAGAAGGCGTGTTTCCGGTCTTGAGAATGCTCATGATATGTCTTCCCGTCTTGATATTCTGATCCCCTCTTCGGCGGTGGTCAGGCCTTGCCGGACCATAACACGCGCAGCGGAGGCGAGGGATTTGTTTTTCAGGAACGCATGGGATGCAATCCTGCTTTCATCACCGCCATCGTTAATGATCTTGCGGATCGTGTCGTCGATGCGAATGGCCTCAAACACCCCGATACGCCCTTGAAAGCCGGTATTGTTGCAATGCTCGCACCCTGTTTCGCGGAACACGACGGTGCCGCGGTCAAAGCCGAGCAGGGAAGCCAGCGAGCCATCCGCCTGTATCGGTGTGCGGCAATGCTCGCATAGCTTGCGGACAAGCCGCTGGGCAATGACGGCCCGGACCGTGGAGGCGAGCAGGAAAGGCTCGACCTTCATATCGCGCATACGGGTAATCGCGCCGACTGCGTCATTGGTGTGGACGGTGGATAGAACCAGGTGGCCGGTGAGGGCAGCCTGAACCGCGATATCGGCGGTTTCCTTGTCACGGATTTCGCCGACCATCACCACGTCGGGGTCCTGCCGCAAAATGGCGCGAAGACCCGCTGCAAAGGTCAGGCCGACCTTGGCATTGACCTGTGTCTGGCCAATGCCCTCGATGGCATATTCAACCGGGTCCTCGACCGTCAATATGTTGCGGCTGCCGTCGTTCAGCTGTTTCAGCCCCGCATAAAGCGTGGTGGTCTTACCCGATCCGGTCGGACCGGTGACCAATATGATGCCATTGGGTTCGGACAAGGCTTCGGTCAATATCGCGTGTGTTTCTTCGGATAGGCCCAGAAGATCCAGCGAAATAGCCGCGCTTTCCTTGTCCAGGATACGCATAACCACGCGCTCGTTCGCCCGGTTGGGCAGGGTGGACACACGCACGTCCAGCAATTTACCGCCCAGCGTCAGGCTGATCCTGCCGTCCTGCGGTATCCGGCGCTCTGCTATGTCGAGCCGCGCCATCACCTTTATCCGGTTGACGATAACGCTGGCCACATGCGGCGGCATACGCAGTTTTTCATGCAATACCCCGTCCACGCGCATCCGGACGACAAGCCCTGTTTCATAAGGCTCGATATGAATGTCGGAAGCACCCTGACGCGCGGCCTCGGCGATAATCCCGTTGATCAGCCGGATGGTGGGCGCATCATCGGCGCTGTCGAGCAGGTCTTCGGCGCTGGGTATATCCCCGGCAATATCGTCCAGCGCATGATCGCCCATGCTGTCTGCCATTGCCGCGGCCGAGCCATCCATTGCGTAATGTTCGGAAAGCAGCTTGGCAAAACCGGGCCCATCGACCAGATCAACATCGAACGGCATTGCCAGATAGCGGCGAATTTCCAGTAAAGCGGCCGGGTCCGCACCTTCGCGCATCGCCACTTTCAATCGCGAGCCATCGGTTTCGGTGAGCAGCACGCCATGATCGCGGGCAAAAGCATAAGGAATGTCGAGCAGCGGCGGTTTGGGCGTATCGGTTGACGGGGCGGCATCCCGGGCAGCCTCATCCCCCTTCAGATCCAGCTCCGATCCCTTTGCGATTTTCATCGGCATCCCTTTCTACTCACCCTTATCACTAGGCGATACAGGCGTCGCTTCTATGACATTTGTCCCGGTTTGGCGGTTCTGTCCAAGGTCGGGCGCATAGATGATCTGGTCGTCGGCGCGCGGCGCGGCGCTTGGCGGGACCGTTCCCATATAATCGCGGACCAGCGCATCGAGGGATGGCTCCGTATCCGGGCTCTGGATCAGTTGGCGCGAGCGGATATAATCATAGCGGCGGCCGGAAAAATCCCGTGCATCAGCGGGACTACGCAGGATTGTCGGTCGGATAAACACCATCAAATTGGTTTTGACGCGCGACTTTCCGCGGGATTTGAACAGCTCTCCGATGAGCGGAATATCACCGAGCAGAGGCACTTGCTGGATAGTCTTGCGTTCATTGTCATCGAGCAACCCGCCCAGCGCGATAATCTCTCCATCGGCGACGGTGACGGTGGTGTTGATTTCCCGCTTGTTGATAATCAGCTCACCAAAATCATCCGAAACCGGCCCGGCAATGGAGCTGACTTCCTGCCTCAGCTCCATCCGCACTTCGCGGCCTGCGTTGATTTGCGGAGTCACTTCCAGCTCGATACCGACATTTTGCCGCTGGATCGTGCGGAAAGCATTGTCAAAATTATTGGATAAAGCCTCTCCGGTGGACACGGGGATTTCCTGCCCGAACAAGATGCTGCCCTTAAGGTTATTGTTCACGGTCAGCGACGGCGTGGACAGGACATTGCTTTCCGTGTCCCGCTTGACCGCGTTGATGATCGCGCCCAGCACCGCATTGCCGCCCAGCGTGGTCGCAAAGCCGGCAAAGCCGCCCCTTGCGCCCAATATGGCATCAGCCGCATTTTGCCGCAGTCCGTCGCCCACCGCGCTATTGGTCGTCGTGGTGGTCGCAGTGTTGGTTGTGGTGGTGGTTGACGTATCAAACTGGTCCGCCAGCAAGCCGCCCGCGACATCGACAATATTGGGCGAAGCGTTGGAGAAATTGGTTACGGCAAAGGGCACGTCCTTGCCGCCCGCCAGCCATTGCACGCCCAGTTCCCTCGCAAGGCTTTCGGATATTTCGACAATGATCGCCTCTACCACCACCTGTTCCTGGCGGGTGTCGAGTTGGCGGATCAGTTCCCCGACCATGCGCTGCACATCGGGATTGGCTGCTACGATCAGCGCGTTGGTTCCCTCCAACCGTGTCACAATGGCGGGGCCGCGCCGTGCGATGCCATTGCCATTATTGCCAGAGCCGTTCATGCTCATCGGTTGGGGAGCAGGGGCATCCCCGCCGCCATTTGTTCCACCGGAAGGGAGGGCGGCAGCGGCAGAAGAGGCATTTGACCCTTGGCCCAAAACCTGTTCGATGACGGGCAGCAAGGCCTCCGCATTGGCATAATCCAATCGGTGAACGCGAAGTTCGGTGCCAAGCTCTGCGCCGCTATCCAGTTCCCGTGCCATGCTGGCAAATTTGGCAACAGCACCCGGATCACCGCGCAGCGCAATGGAATTGCTGCTGTCTATCGGCACAATAGTAACCGGAGAACGCGCGCCTTCGCCGCCGCCTTGCGAGGCAAGCCTTTGCAGGCTGTCGGCAATTTCACGCGCTCCGGCATTTTTCAGGCTCACCAGAGTGCTGGCCGCGTTGTCCTGGTCAATCTCGCGCACCAGTTGGCGTATCCGCCGGATATTATCGGCATAGTCCACCACCACCAGGCTGTTGGCATTGCGGTTCGCGGTGATGGACCCTTGCTTGCTAACCAGCGGCCTTAGCGTTTCCAGTGCTTCGCTTGCCGCAATGGATTTCAACCGGACGATTTCGGTAATGAACTGGTTGGCGGCCGCGCCCCGGCTACCGACCTGCGATGGCTGTGTTGCGGCTCCGTCGGCGGGCTGGATGCGATAGCCGCCGTTTGCCGGAACAGCGACCAATCCGTTAGCGCGTAAGGTAGAGAGGAACACTTCAAAATATTCCGACCGGCTAAGCGGGCGATCTGTCACGACGGACACCTTCCCCTGAACACGGCTATCCAGAATGAACGTGCGGCCTGTCACCTTTGCGGCATCCTGTATGAACGCGCGGATATCGGCATCGCGCACGTTCAGCGTGTGCTGCGCCTGTGCTGGCTGGGCAACCACAGCGGCCAGGACCGCCAATATTCCGACAAAATAGCGCATCATTGACCTGGCAGGTTTATGGAAATGGGAACGGTATTGGCACCGCGTTCGACATTGACGGAAATTCGGGCACCCGGTGTAATCCGGCTTTTCAGGGATTCTATATCGGCGGTAGAAGTCACAGGCTTTCCGTTGACCGAGGTTATAATATCACCATCACGAAAACCAGCGGCCTTGAACAACGCTCCGCTGCCCTGCGGCGACACGACGATTCCGGTAACTTTGCCTTCAAAAGAACGGGGCTGCATCGTCACGGCCCCCGCCAGTCCGCCTTCCAGTCCGCCGGCCAGTGCCGCTATAGGTGCGGGTTCGGGTGCAGCATCCAAAAGCGTGCTGGTCACAGGCTGCGCCGCATCATTCTCGCCGCCCACTGTTTCGGCAGGAACCGATTGGTCCATATATAGGCTTTCCATGTTTCCCCCGCGATCAATCGTTACATGATCAAATTGCACCGATGCCAGCTTGGCCCCCGGCGCAATTTCGTCCCCCACGGCATAGCTTTCCTGCACGCCGTCCGGCCCCGCCAATATCGCCGATCCCAGGCCAGACCCCTCATTCATCCGGATACCGTAAAGTGTCAACTGCAACGATGTAACCACAGAGCCTGACTGCGCCGGTCCATCGCGAAAAAACGGGTCAAAGCTGTTGAACAAGGCGAGCCGGGATTGCGGGGAGAGGATCTGCACTTCGCTGGCCCGCCAGTCACCAACCGGGCCAAGCGGCGTGACGACCAGCCAGAGCAGCCTTATGGTCTGGATCATCAGCAGGATGGCAATCGCGGCAACGGCAAAAGGAAACCAGCCCTTGCGCATCAACGTTCCTGTTAGAACTGTAAATTTCCCCAAATTCATTCCGGGCAGAAAAGTCTTGGACATAAAACCCCGTACCTCAAATCATAAACAGCGGTAGGTGGTTTTTATGACGCGTGAAAGACTCTTGTATGACGGAAAAAAGACAGCGTTTTTAGTGGGGCCAGACAGGTCCGGCGTTATCATGGGGGTTCGGAAAAGAAGCTGTTTTCAGACCCGAACCCCCATGTTGATTGTTAATATCAGGCTATTAGAATTTTAGGCCGATGCTCATCGATAATTTCGTGCCGACATCATAGGCATTGTTCAAAATCACCGATTCACCCAGCGTCTGTGATTCGCGGTAATCGGTGCCCAGCACGTTGCGGGCCTCGAACTTGACCTCGAAATCCTGACCAGCGATATTAAGCTCTTCGCGCATAACGAAGTCGAGCTGCCATCCGGTGCGTTCGATCAGGTCCGGCTGGTCCTGCGGGCCGCGAGCGGTCACGCGGGGGCTGTTATAGGTCAGCAGGATGGTCTGCTGTGACAGCGGGCCATCTTCGCGCTCCAGCCCGAATTGCAGGTTCGCGACATGCTTGGACTGTCCGGTCAACCGGTCACCGTCATCAAACAGATTGCTTGCCGCCGTGGGTAGCAAGGTCACCGGGTTAATCGCTTCATCCCCGTCAGCGACGTTAATTTCCGACTGGGTATAGGTATAGTTTGCAGCCAGCATCAGACGCCGGTCTTCAAAGAAGTTGCCGCCGATATTGTTGAGCGAGAAATATTTAACCAGCTCTGCCTCTACGCCATAAAGCTTTGCCGCCGGGGCATTGGAGAAGCCGGTAAACAGCGTTCCGCCGCCCTGAACAAAGGCAACATTTTCAATCGGACTGTCGATATCCTTATAGAAAGCGGCGATGGTCATACGCTCGCCGCGACCCATATAATATTCGAACCGGCCTTCCAGGTTGATAAGCTCGCTATCGGTCAGCAGCGGGTTACCAATGAAGGTGCGGTCGGTTTCCAGATCAAGAAACTGCTGCGGAGCCAGTTCACGAAATTGCGGTCTGGCAATCGTCTTGGAAGCGGCAACGCGGAACTGCATGTCTTCCGCAAAGTTCCAGGTCAATGTGCCTGCCGGTAACCAGTAATCGTTGTTCAGGCTGGTGATCGCCGCTACGCCGCCGGTACCTTGGAGCAATATCGGAGTGACCGATTGCTTGGCGTCTTCATAGCGAGCACCCAGATTGAGGCGCAGACCTTCGGCAAGCTCTGCATCAACCTGACCATAGCCTGCGTGGATTTCCAGCTGTGCTTCATACGCCGGGACAGAGGCTTGCGACGCCACTTCGCGCAGCTCGATTCCGTGCGTGTAGATATTATAATCGGAAAGCAGGAAGTCGATCCGTTCCTGTTCGACAGGATTGGGCAGGCCATTGGTCGGGGTGAAACGGAAATCACGGCGCTGGGCCTGACGGTCATTCAGGTAATAGCTGTATCCGACGTTCAGGTTGATCGGAATACCCATATTTGTTTCATAGCCCAGATCCAGCCCGCCGCCATAAACATCGTCGTTCAGGTCGCTGAACTGGATACGCGCGGACTGGCCCGGTGAGGTCAGATCATTGACAAAGTCATTGGCGATCCGGTCATCAAAGGCATAGCTGTTTGAACGCTGATACGGTGCATCGCGCTTTGAATTTGCATAAACACCGCGAATATCAACCGACAATGCGTCAAATTCAAATTCCCCGACAAATTGGGAAGTGAAAAGCTGCCGCTCAAACCAGCTTGTCCGGCTTTGATTGAGCAGGGTTTCCTCATCCACGTTAATCGCGTCATAGCCGGCCTTGATCGAGGCCTCTTTCGACGTGTCATGGATATAGAGGTTCGTGAAGCGTAGCTCATGCTCACCAATTTGCGCTGACATGCCGAGAAGACCGTTCACGACGATCCGGTTTTCCGTGGTGACAAACTGGAAATCCTGGTCAGGGCGCAGTCCGGGTTGGCCGTCTATATTGACGAGGCCCTGGGTGGTTTGCTGCACACCGCCGCGCGTGCGCCAGCTATTTTCATAACCGGCGGTGGCAATGATGCCGATGCTATTGTCGCCCAGATCAAAAGTCGTGCCGCCCGTGATCTCTGCCGAGAAATTGGCCGGAATATCACGGTTCCGCTGGATCAGGTTGGTTTCGGCATTGTTCAGGCTGGCTCCGAAATCCTGAAGATCCTGACTGGTAAATATTGTGCCGACAGAGATGGGAACATTCTGTGCCATCGCCTGGGCAAGGCCGCTTGGAATATCGCGGGTGCCGCTGTCATAGCCTATGATATCCATGTCGGAACCATCATAGGTATAGCCCAGTTTTGCAGTGGTTTCGGTATCGCCGCTCAGGCCGAATTTAATGTCGAGAAACGGCTCGTCCGGTGTGGACTTTGTCGTCAGGTTGATAACACCGCCGCCAAATTCGCCGGGATAGTTGACCGAATAGCTTTTCTGCACAACCGTAGAGGCAATGACGCTGGTAGGGAACAGGTCGAGTGGAACAACGCGGCGCAGCGGTTCGGGAGAGGGAAGGGGCAGGCCGTTCATCAGGGCCAGCGAATAACGCTCGCCAAGGCCGCGAACGAACACAAAGCGCCCGCCGACCACGCTAAGCCCGGTCACGCGCTGCAACGATCCCGCAATATCGCCATCTGCGGCGCGCGCAATTTCCTCGCTGCCAAGGACCGTCACAACTTCCGAGGTCGCGCGGATCGGGTTCGGAATATATTTGCCGCGAACAATAATCTCGTTGTTGAAGCTGCCTCCGGGTGCCGAGACATCTACATCATCATCCGGATCATTATCATCACCAGCAACAGCCGGATCTTCGGCCGGGGTGGTTGTCTGTGCGAATGCTGATGGAGACAGGAGCGCCGTACTCAAGAGCAAGCTAGAGATAAAGACTGTCCGCTTTTTCATCGGGAAGGTTCCTTGTGCGTAAATAAAAAACGGGATGGCGAGCAGATTTGCCGCCATCCCTTAGCTGTTTTTGAGGTTTAGCTAATGGTTGGGGCTGACGCGCAGTCATTGGCGTAAAGACCGCATGTCCAACCCTGAAAGCGCGTGTCGTTCGCATCTTTCACGGCGCCGATATAATCCACATCTTCAAAGAAGCTGTTGATCGCGCTTACCGCAAATGGCGTCACACCATTTTCGTTGGCACCGTTAATGAACGGATAGGCCGCGGCAACATTGACCAGAGTGGATGTACCGTTCGCGGTATTGTTCCTGCCCGCGTTGAACAGTGTCTGGATCTGGGCCACCGTTATATTGCCATCATCCACAAATGCAGTCGGGCAGCTCATGAATACCGATTCAAAGACCGGAGGACCGTTTTCGTCTGGGCCGGTTGTCTGGATCGTGGTTGCGCTATCGATATCGATACATGCACCGCCAGCCTGGCTGGTGAGGATGCTGTTATAGAAAGCATAGTCGCCGCCGCCGCGCAGCAGGATGACATGGTCGCCGCCGCTGGAAACAAATGTCACGTTGGCAAGTTTGTGATCCTGACGTGGTTCGGCATCTTCATCGCCATTGGAATCCGCTTCCATGACATGGTCACCGCCGCCAACGCGCTGGACAGCCAGAACGAACTGGTTGTGGCCTTTATAACCGGAGTCGGAGTCGACCGAGTCATCGTCAATGCCGGTCATGACCAGATTTTTGCCGTTTACCCGGCCGCCAAACCACTCGACACCATCGTCGGAGCTGTTGTGGACCTGGATATTCTGGAAAAATGTTCCGCTGCCGACACCGGCCAATGTAATGCCGTTGAGTTCGTTGCCAGGGGAAACTTCAAAACCGGGATAGCGAACCTGGACATAGGACAGTCTGCCGCTGGAATCGCCTGGCAATGTGCCGCCATAGACTGCGTTTGACGGACCTTCGACAATCGCTTCACAATCATCGCGGCTTCCGCCAGGATTGGATGCGCCGCCTGTGGCACAATCGGAAATCGGTGCACGGCCAAGAAGCACGATACCACCCCATTGGCCAATGCTGTCCACACCGGCTGTGCCTTCTACGTTTTGACGCGAGGTAAAGATGATCGGTGCAGATGCGTTGCCTTCAGCAAAAAGCTGAGAGCCGCGATTGACCATAAGAAAGTCACCACCAGATGAACCGAAGAGAACAACGCCCGGTTCAATGGTTAAAATGCCCTGAGCGCCGCCATCAATGCCGACTTCAACGCCGCCGGACAGCGAATATATCGTGCCATCGCGCTTTGGAATGGTCAGGTTGCCCTGGATAACGCCGGAAATCTGACAGTTGCGAGCCGATCCACCGCCCGTTTCAATCGTGCCGACATTCGCAGTGCCTTCAGGACAGTCCGCGGCAGGTGTGCCCGGAGTTGGGGTAGGTGTGCCCGGTGTTGGCGTAGGAGTTCCTCCACCTCCACCCGGTATAACGACAAGATTGCCTTCACCGGGAGATGCTACGTCATCTGCACCACATGCGGTCACTGCCAGGGCCGCCGCGCTGGCAAAAAATACGGTACGAAGTTGCTTGCTTATCATGGAATTGGTCTCCGCGAGATCAGTTTGAAATTAGCGATTCAAACGATGTGGAAACCGAATCAGTCTTTATCCCCATCGCCCTCGGACAAGGCCAATAGGATTGTTAAATGACGTGTTAGCGAGTCTTGTGTGACGTTTCAGGGACTCAAATATTACACAAATATTTCAATCACCGTTTAGGCTTGGCCAACGGCCATATTTTATGGTGCGGCGCAAAATAGGTAATAGCGGCCACAAGCAAATAATGCGGCCAGTTAACACTATATATAGTTATTAAAGCCGCTTTGAGGCGTTGGCATCGGTGTTTGATTGGCAGGCGAATGACTGCCGCAGGGGTGACAGCGCGGCTCATTATGGCCAGACTTCGGTCCCGCCGCCTCAGGCGTTTAATCACCAACCAACACTGGTGTTGGCCGTCTTAGCGCGATGCGACCCTGTGATTAAGACTGCTCAGCGCCAGTTTCGCGGCTTCACGGGAATCGATCACCGTTCCATCCGACAGCACCAAGGCAAAGCTGTGCTTGCTGTTTATGGCGGTCATAAACATTTCCGCGGCTTCGCCTGTCCGTCCGGTACGGGCATAGGCCTGACCCAGATTGATTAAGCGTGCGGGGTCATTTTCGCTAATACCTTCAGCGGTTTCCAGCTGTTTTACAGCTTTTTCGTTCTCACCCGCCATTAAGGCATCATAGCCAAGCGACCCTTGCGTATAACCGATTTCACCTTGTGCCTGCGCAGCCAGGAGCAGAAACCATGAGTAGCCCGGTTGCGGCACCCAGAATTTTCGCCATTTTCATTGCATTTCTCCTCATTCCTATGAGGATATATTACAGTTTTATGACACAAAGTGCAACAAAACTGTAATATTTGGCGATGCAGCCAAATGGGGATGGCGATAGGGCGGGCTTGTGACCGGCTTAGGGTTGGAGCGCGATGGGCCTTTCTATCGCCCCGCTTTTGGGGACTTTTGCGAAACTTGCAGCGCTGTCATCGGGGATAATCCTTCCAGAAACTGCTGCGCGCTGGCCGACCAGTTATACCCGGCAGCCGATGGCAGGCAGGCGGCGGGGTCACAAAGCAAGGCTCCGGCAATCGCCCGGTCAAGGCAATCGTCCATGACGCCAGTTTTGCTGGTCAGGATATCAATCGGGCCGGTGACCGGATAAGCGGCAACCGGCGTCCCGCAGGCCAGAGCCTCGATAACCACCAGGCCGAATGTGTCGGTTTTGCTGGGGAAAACAAACACATCGGCTCCGGCATAATATCCGGCCAGTTCGCGCCCGCTTTTGCGTCCGGCAAAATGGACATCGGGGAATTTCTTGCGCAGATGGTCAAGGGCAGGGCCGTCGCCCACGACAACCTTGCTGCCCGGCTGGCTTGTTTCCAGAAACGCCTCGATATTTTTCTCCACCGCCACGCGCCCGACATAAAGCTGGACAGGGCGGGGCAGGCTGGAAAAAATAGCGGGCTGCGGCGCATCGGGCGAGAAGTTGGAGAGGTCAACCCCGCGGCTCCAATGGTGGACCTGCGGCAAATTTTCCGCGCGTAACTGGCCGCGCACGCTTTGCGTTGAAACCATGATGGCTTCGGAGCGCCCGTGGAACCAGCGGATATATTTCCAGAATAGTCGGGGGGACAGCCGGGTGCGCTTGGCAAGATATTCCGGAAATTGCGTGTGATAGGCGGTGGTAAAGGGGCGGCCCTTCCTCCGGCACCAGCGCAGCGCAGACAGGCATAACGGTCCTTCGGTTGCCAGATGGATAGCATCGGCACCAAAATCCATGATCCGTTCACCGACTGTCCGTGCCCGTGTAATCGCCAGCCGGATTTCCGGGTAAGTCGGCGCGGCGACCGAGCGATATTGATCCGGCGAAATTACCAGCACCTCGTGCCCCCAATCGCGCAATATTTCGATGACGGTTTCAAGCGTGCGGACTACGCCGTTGACCTGCGGGTGCCAGGCATCGGTGACCAAAGCGATTTTCATGCCGCTTCCTCCCGCTGCTTTTCAAACTGAGTGACTTTTCCCTGTTCGGCTTGCCGGGCGGTGCGCTTCGCCATTTCGTCGGCCCAGTGCAATATTTCCATGCTGCCATCGTCCGCTTCGACCAGCGCGGTGCAGCCTTCTACCCAGTCACCGTCATTATAATATTGCACGCCCTTTATCTCGCGCATTTCGGCGGTGTGGATATGGCCGCACACAACGCCATCGACGCCGCGGCTGCCCGCTGCCCTTGTGACCAGTTCTTCAAACCGGCCGATAAACTCGACGGCATTCTTGACCTTGTGCTTCGCCATTTTGGATAGCGACCAGTAAGGAAGGTCCATTTTCCGGCGAATGGCGTTCACGACCCAGTTCAGCCGCATCAGCAATGTGTAAGCCGTGTCCCCGACAAAGGCGAGCCAGCGGTGCGCCAGCATCACCGTGTCAAATTCATCCCCGTGCAGCACCAGCAGGCGGCGATCATCGGCAGTTTTGTGAATGGCCGAGCGCCTTATCTCGACACCGCCGAAATTAAGCCCGGTAAATTGCCGGAACATCTCGTCATGGTTGCCGGGGATATAAACGATCCGGGTGCCGCGCTTGGCGCGCTTCAAAATCCGCCAGATGATGTCATTGTGGCTGCTCGGCCAGTAAAACTTCTTTTTCAGCCGCCATCCGTCAATAATATCGCCAACCAGATAGAGCGTGTCGCTATCGACATGATCCAGAAAGTCGATCAGCAAATCGGCATTGCATCCCCGTGTTCCCAGGTGGACATCGGAAATCCAGATCGTCCGGTATCGCTTTCGGTTGCCCGGGTGAACGGGCGGCTTTCTGGACAGCATGGCTTCATACCGTTTGTCGTCAAGCAGCGGGATTTTTGGAAATTGGTCGGTCATGTGGGGCGCTCCCATGAAACTGTCCATGGGCCGCTGCCTTAAGCTATGATTGTGACAGCATGTTTCCTGTTCGGTGGCATTTTCGTTACACTGTGAAAGTTGGAATGTGCTTTTCCGGACAGAATTCCACTTGGCAAGCCGGTCGGCTCCGGCATCACTATTCAACTTAATTGAACAAAATGATGAACTTTATCGGGATATTACGATCAGACCATAAGACCTATATAGGGGGCAACAGGACGGCATAGTCCGTCGGATATGGAGAATCAAAATGACCCAGACCACAACAAAAGCACATATTGAGCTGCGCCCCTTGACCTCGCTCGGTGGGGATAATCACGGCTGGCTTGATACGCACCATCATTTTTCATTTGCCGGCTATTATGATCCCAAGCGCCTTCACTGGGGTGCGCTTCGTGTCTGGAATGACGACAGGATCCAGCCGAAAACCGGCTTTCCGGCGCATCCGCATAATGACATGGAAATCATCACCTATGTCACCAAGGGCGCGATTTCGCACCGCGACAATCTAGGCAATGAAGGGCGGACCGAAGCTGGCGATGTTCAGGTCATGTCCGCGGGCACGGGTATCCAGCATAGCGAATATAATCTGGAGGATGAGGAAACCCGCCTGTTCCAGATATGGATCATCCCCGACCGCAGGGGCCATGCGCCAAGCTGGGGCACACGGCCTTTCCCGAAAGACAGCCGTGATGGCCGTTTCGTGCCATTGGCGTCGGGTATCGCGGGGGATGAAGACGCGTTGACGATCAACGCTAACGCCCGCGTACTTGGCGCTACGGTCAAGGCCGGTGAAACCTTGCGCTATGAACTGAGTGAGGAGCGCCACGCCTATCTGGTGCCAGCCACGGGCCGCGTGCGGATCGGCGATGTCGAGGCCAATGCCCGTGACGGGGTGGCGATCACCGGGGTAAACGAGATTGTCGTGACCGCACTGGAGGACGCAGAGATCGTGCTGGTCGATACGGCCTGAACTTTGTGAAGTCTGAATAAGATCGGGTTGCCCGTGATGAAATCGTCACGGGCAACCCGGAATATCCGGCTTATTGAGCCGGTTTGGCATCCTCGGTCCAACCATATGCGTTCATCATCACATCAAACAGATAGGTGTTGGGGAAATATCCCCGCACCTGATCCGCGCCAGCACCGATTGCCAGTGCGGGGACTTCTTCTGCCGTGTGGGTCCGGTTGACCAGAATATTCTCCAAACGGACAACATCGTCATCCTTTTTGAGCGCTTTCCAGTCAGCATAACCTTCCATCAATTCCTCTCCGCGAGCGCCGCCATCGACTTGCAGGCCAAAGGAATGGTCTGCGGTAAACAGCAGCAATGTCTCGTCCAGATTGACGCGCTTTTGCACCTCGGCGATCAACTTGTCGAAATTGACGACATTTTGCAGACCTTCAAGCGCGTCGTTGGTATGGGCATCCCATTCCACAGCCATGAAATATCCGTTTGGTGACTGTTCCACCAGATCGAGCGCTTTCAGCGTGGCGGCGTGAACGTCCATATTGTCACCCACGACCACGGGGCGCGTATTGGATGCCGGAACCTCGTCAAGCCGGGAATAGATTGGCCGCTGATGCTCGTTGCTCAGCTTGGCGAAACTGGTGCCCCGGGCTCCCAGTTGATCGCCGATTTTCTTGCGGCCAGCGCCGAACATCACGTCCACTCCGTCACCATAGCGCGGTGAAAAGGCCTGGGGGAATATCTCACCCCATTTGCCGCGGTCATTGGAATGGGCATAGGTGGCCGCCGGGGTCGCATCGGTTATGGATTGCGAGCTGATTACCGCTGTCATCAGGCCGCGTTCCTCGGCATATTCAAGCAGGGTCTTGGTCGGTGCGCCATCCTTTATACGGCGCTCGGCATCGGCCGACTGGCTGATCACGCCATTGCGCGTTTTGACGCCGGTCATGATAGAGGACATGCCATTGGCAGAGTCCGACACATATTTATCTACCGGCGAAGTTTCGTTTAACCCCAGATGCGGCCATTGCTGGATATTCAGTTTTAGCGGCGCGCCATAGCCCAGCACGCTTGCGGCATGGATGACAGACACACCGCCCGCATCGGCCACAAACAGGATGACGTTCTTGGCTTTTTTCTCTGCCGGTTTTGCTGCCGGAGTTTCCGTCTGTGCAGCAGCGTTTTGCGCCTGGGCACTATAAGCGGGAACAGCCAGTGCGGTCGCCATCAAGAAGGATGAAACCGTATAGGAAAGGATCTTTTTCATGGAAATATACCTTCGTAATCAGAATAGATTTTATCAGAACTTATATTCAACGCCAAAGTTGATCTTGCGCCCGGCAAGGCTGGCATCCTCGACAAATTGCCTATACCCGGCATAGGAGACTTGCGCTTCGTTGGTCAGGTTGGTGACACCGGCATAGAGCTTCAGCCCGTTTTTGAACTGATACCCGGCCTCAAGATCCACGCGCTGTTCGGCGGCAAAAAATTCATCGCTTTCGATGCTGGAGCCCAGGCCTTCGACATAAGCGTCACGGTGGCGATAGTCGGCGCGGATGTTAAATCCGTTCCAGACCCAGTCCAGACTTCCCGTAAACATGAACTTGGAAAAACCGGGCAGGGGCAGATCGCGATCATCGGTGCGGTTGGGATATTCAGCCTTACTGTCCGAGAAGGTCGCGCTAACCGCCGCGCTCAGACCGCTAAGCGGACCGGGCAGGAAGGTCAGACGTTGCCGCGCAATCAGCTCCAGACCATAGTTTTTGGCGGAGGAACCATTGACCGGGCGTTCATATTCAAACTGTCCTTCAGGGCTTGGAATCGGAATACCGTTCGCGTCCAGTTCGTCAAAATCATAGACGCTTTCGTAAGTGAAATTCTTGATCTTCTTGTAGAACACGCCAACCGAGAACAGGCCGCCGGTGCGGGTATAATATTCGATTTGCGCGTCGAAATTGTCCGACAAAGCAGGCGTGAGGCTTGTATTGCCGTCCGAAATGTCGCCATCCTCGTTTACGAACCGGCCCTGGGTCAGCTCGCTCAGGCGGGGGCGGCCATAGCTTTTATTATAGCTTTCCCGCAGGATAAGGTTGGGCGCAAGTTCATGGCGCAAATGGATACCGGGGAGCCAATATCCATAAGAATCGCTGGAGCGAACCTCGGTAACGCTTGGCACTTCGTCCAGATAGCTGACGACATAGTTGGAGTTTTTCCACTTCACATGCTCGTAACGCACACCGCCAAGGATCGTGTGTGCGCCGGTCCGCAATGTCGCCATGACATAACCGGCCTTGGTATCTTCGGTGGCATCATAGTCCCCGAAGTTGCTGTCTTCCAGTGAGTCTTCCGGTTCAAACTCGAAAAGTTCGGGACGGCTTTGCAAAAGATCGATCCCGCTGCGTGGATTAACATCATAATATTTTGGCCCGCCCAGCAACACCTGATCTGTTGCCGTTACGACATCCGCATAGGGGAAGGCTTCATCCATGCTGTAGATATTGGTGGTCCGGTCATAGCGCGGAGAGCTGCGATAGAATTTACCGCCGGTTTTGAACGTCAGCTCGCTTGATCCGATGTCGAACGAGCGTTCCCAGTCGGCGCGCGCGCTGTAGATTTCCTCGATCTTGACCGAGTTGGTGACTTCCAGTTCACCTTCCGTCATCAAGGACAGATCAGTGTGATCCTGACCATCAATCGGATTGATAATGACATTGCCGCGTGACGGGTTGACCAGTTCATATTCAAACTGCAGCCATGGATCGTCCGGCTCCATCAATATTTGCAGCTCGTTATCATTGGTAACCGTCTGTTTGCTTCTGGAATAGAAGAGATCATAGGTCAGCAAGCTGTTCGTCGCTTCATGCCGGCCACCGAAATTGACCGAGAACAATTTATTATCACGCTTGTCTTCGGTGCCGATCCAGCCGCGCGACCCTTGCGAGCCATCATCACCGGCCGTGCCGCGCCCGTAATCAGGGGTCAGCACGTCATAGGTCTTGCGCCCGCCCAGAGCATCCTGAAACCGGGTGTCGATATCAATATCGGTTTCATAGCTCACACCGCTGCGCTTGGAAGAGCTGTAAAAGCTGCGAAGATAAAAGGAGTTAAACTCGTCCGTCCGGAAATCGAGCGCCAGGTTCGCCGTGTTCGTGTCGGTGATACGGGTGTCATATTCCCAGTGAGAGGATTCCATGAACCAGACCGGCTTGTCCCATTGGGCAAGGTCCAGCTCCGGATTGTTTTCCGGTGTTACCTGCACCCAGTCCATATCGCGGTTCAGGGAATAACGGTTGGTCCGGTAGCTGCTGACGGTCAGGCTGACGCCCAGATTCCGGTCGCCGCCGCCGACAGAGAACAGGTCGGAATATTGTGCCGTGGCGGAATGGCCGAATTTGTCGGGCAGGTCGCTATATACGCCGCCTAATTTCAGCTTCACTTCCTGGCCACTGCGCTGGAACGCGCTGCGGCTGACCACGTTGATGATCCCGCCCACGGCATCGCCGTCGCGGTCCGGTGTCGGGGCCTTGATAACCTCGATATTGGTAATGCCATCTGCGGCAAATTGCCGCGAGTCAAAGCCGCGTCCACCGCCGGATGTGGGCATGCGGTTACCGTCTACCTGAAACGAGTTATAGTCCGCTTCGATACCGCGAATGTTGATACCTGCGGCTGACCCGTCCTGGTCTTCGTTCACGCTGAGGCCCGGCAGGCGCTGAAGCGCAGCGCCGATATTGCCGTCGGGCATCTGGCCGAAAACTTCCTCGGAAATGATATTGACGATACCGGAGGCCGTTTTCTGCTGGTTAATGGCAAGAGCCTGCCCCGTCGCATAGGCACGGACAATGATGTCGGCCCCGGCAAGCGATTCATTAGCAAGGCCGATATTCGCGACGACATTGCCGCCCTGGGGAACCGTTATAGTGCGGCGAACCTTATCAAATCCGACATAATCAATCTGGATTGTAACGTCACCGGGCCTGGCGGACAGCTGGAAACGGCCATCCTCTGTCGTGTAATCCTGTTCATTGGTGCCAACGACGCTGACTACAGCACCGCGAAGTGAATCACCAGTTTCTTCATTATAAATACGCCCCGTTACTGTACCCTCTGTCGCTTGTGCAAATATAGCAGAAGGAAAGGCGCAGGAAATCGTTAACGCAATTGCAATATTACGCATTATTATACCCCTATATTTAATAAATTAGATTTTTATATTTATTGGGGCCGCACTAGGCGCAATTTATTTCACATCGGTGACAGTGGGGAAGAAAGTTAGGGCTCAACGATTTTTTTGCAGACGACGTGCGAAATGCATACCCGCCAGGCCGCCGCCCGCTGGCGCAAATCTCGCGCATGAAGCCGCTGTTTGGCACAGAAAACCGCGAAACCAAAGGCACCGCAACGATCCGGAATATCTCGGCAAGTTTATCGGAAATCCCGAATCATATCGGGTCGTAAGGGGACCGGTCAGACCCGATCGCACTTAAATGGTTGTGCAGGAAAATAAATGAATAGCCCTAGGAAATTCATGATTCAAGTTGGGATTATAGCTAATCTTAACATGAATTAGAAAGAATCGCAGGATAGCTCAATCGCTTTAGGGAATATTGCGAAGTCGGTGGCAATGCCTTTTTCATACTAGTAATTAACTGGCGTTTTCTTCATTGGATGTCATACACACCCATATTTGGCTTCAACTTTTATTATGCGATATTGCGTCGAAGGCCATAAAGGCAAATTTCCCGCAAACCTGTGAGGCCGCTACTGCCAGAAAGTGTTAACTGCGATCATACCAGACAAGCAAACGACCATCTTGTGACAGATGTTGGCTGCGAACAATTCTCGCTTTACCACCTAGCAATCCAAGAAAATTGCTTTCCTCATAATCAGGGAAAATATCTTCACGCTGACGTAGCAATCTTTGAACCATCGGGTCCTGTTTGGAAGGAAACTCAATGACGCCGACTGGTGCCAAACTAATCAACCAATCAATCGCCATATCAAGGGGAATGTTCCGACCAATGACAATATGATGGATAAACGCCAATGCAATCAACGCATCAGCTTTTGAGCGTTCTGCTAAGCCTTTACGTTCATTTTGAGACCATCCCTGCGAAGGACTGGGATTTGCGGCGTCAAGCCATAATGGAAGAACGTGAGCTTTAGCCGCATCAAAGCGCTTATAGGCATGTTCCAGAGCCCCTTGATCAAAATCAAAGCCAACCACCGAGCCTGCGCCAGCATCTAGTGCAGCTTGAGAATAATCTCCGGAATTACAACCCAAATCGAAAAGCAAAGCTGGATTAGCGGCTTCAACCATTTCGCACACAAACTGGCGTTTTTCATCAGCTTGAATTTTAGCATAGCTATTATCAGCGGCATAATTTTGCCACACAGTTTCAGAATTTTTTAGCTCAAGCTTTTCAATATAATTGCGTAGACCTTCAAGTATGCCCTTCATTCCAGATAACGACAGCCGCTGTTCACGCGGATTGCGGCTCGTATCTGAACGTAATGACCGGCGCTGCAATGATGCTTGCGCTTTAACGTGCATCAACACTGTCCATGACAAAGATTTCCGCAGAGAGATTAACGGCGCGAGATCTTCAGGCGAGATACCTTCTAGGCTTCCTCTAAACCAATTATTAGGTTCAATGCCCACCACTGCCCTTAAAATTAAAGGATTCAGGAACTGCATGCAAAATTGCCTGTGCCCCATCCATATTTCGCCGTCGCGATAAGGACGAAATGAGAGATGGTCTATGAAGGTAGGACGTGTGCCCAAAAACTGTACATTATAGGCAGTGGCATCCGAGAGTGTGAAGCCGGATTCCAGTGCCTCAAGATGAACATCCAAATGATGTAGCGCCGCACTTTTATGCAGCGCAAAAGACCATTCATAAGGATAGCTCACAAATGGAATACGAGGGTGTTCAAGCAAATACTGAGAAGTATCTGCTAAATCACCAAGAGAAATAGGGTCAACTTCTTTTGAAGCCACTAGTTTATTGTCGTTGATTAAACGCTCTAGCAGACCTGTGTCGCGTAGGCTTTCGTAAGCAGGCGCGCTTACCGGCATAACAGTTCGATATATCCGTTCGTCAGACGAAAATATTCTTCCGGCAGGGTCACGAAAGGAACCAGGGTCCACTATAGCATTCACTTGCGTTTTCCTGCCTCTTTTGCTTTGCGCGAGCCACCGGAAATAAAGGTTTTTGCTTTAGCGATATAGGAACGCCCAAAAACCATTGCGGTTGCTGTGCCGCCAATCAATGCCTGAAGAATCATGCTTCCAGTTGCACCATCAAGATAAGCAAATGCGGGTGCGGCCATAAAGCATGTAAGGAACACAGCTAGTACGCTTTTGATTGAGTAATTCTTTATCACAAAATATTCTCCGCTATTGTCACTGAGCAGATATATTTCAGAGTTTAGTTAATAAATTACTCCTCTCTCCTTTTTACTTTGAGCTTAGCCAGTTTCTAGGCAACGAATGTAAGCTTCTGGGTTGCCAATTTTCATCATCTAAAGTTACTAATCCATCTACTGCCTGAGGCACGACCGGAGATGTGAGAAATTCATTTTCGCTGAAATTCTTCAATAGCATCGATACGGGTGCAGCTTGATTTACATAACCCGCCTTTACACCTGACCCGCGAACAGCAAAAAGTGTGGAAAATCCAGCGATCATATCCGCATCACTAAAAGAGTCTTTGTTCTCAACCGTTGGGTCAAGACTCGTAATGCGCGACCCGTGGTCACCATGGACAATTACGACGAAATTATCTCTCGCAGGCGAACGCTCAAGGGCCACAAGAGCAGCATCTAGCTTCTTATTTACACATTTAATCTGGTCAAAATACGAATTCTCACGTGAATTACGAGAATACCCTGCATGACGACGTCGCCAGCTATCAACAGAGATTATACGGCAGTCGGGGGTCATAATATAAGGGTAGTGTGGAGATAGAGTGTGTACGAAAAAAACGTCGCCAGCTTCAGCATTTTCGAGCTTTTTTGTATATCTATCAATGGTTAGAAACGCATTCAGGCTACTAACCTCGCCACCTGATTGTAGTCCAAAACTAGGCAGCACTATACCCCATTTGCTAAGTTTCATAGCGGTATGCAAATATAAATAACCGAAGTTGCGAGCGGTAGGTGATAATATGAAATAGCGCATTGCAATTAATTTAGCACGTTGACCAATTGAAATTGGTGCCTGGGATAGCGCCGATAAATTGGCGTAACTATATGTCTCACAGTCTACAATCGACCGATGGCTACAATAATCTACAAAGTCGGATTGTAGAACGTTGATACGATAACCACGTTTATGTAAAAAATCAAAATATGAGTTACGCGATACCTGTAAGCCATCCATCGGTTTCGGAACGGGAGATTGCGTTTCACCAAAATTCAGGATTTGCGGTATCGAATTCACCGTATGCAAGTGCTCGCTATAAGCTCGACCATATAAACGAAACCCTCTTGAAATATAAAAATCTTGAAGCTCTTTTTTCATTGCTAAGGTTTGGGTATTTTCATGCGGCAGCCCTTCAATACCTATATGTTCGTCAAGAATTACATAGAGCAAGGCAGGGTGTTTCTCTAAATCGGTTGAATGCGCTTCACGCCTGTCGGTAGCTACTAGTTTATTGACATCGTTTAGTGGAGCGCTACCAATTCCCATGATGTTGGTTAGCAATGTTATAAAGGCTGCGGTTCCAAGAAAGGGTAATGTTGATTTTTTTCGATATAAAACGATACCGATTACAGTCGCTCCAGCCAAAGTAGAATATAATATTCCAGCATTATTCTGATCGAAGACGAAAAAAACTAAAAACCCCTCTAGAATAGAGCGACCCAACGCTTCTTGGCTCCGGTGCAATAAGCTAATTAAAGTTGTAAGCGCAAGTATCCCGACTGTTACGATCAAGACTTCATACCGTAAAAGTGGGTATTCATTAAAGCGAAGGAAATTTACATATGATGCAAAAATAATGGTAGTGCTAGAAAGCACTGTTATCATAAGATCACGCATAACAAATTTCCTGAAAATCAGCAGAATATTCCTATGCTTTCTGCAGTAGGCAATGCTTATAACTTAAATTAATTGTCAAATTCTAAATAGGTGTGAATATCAGCTGATCTAAAGCAATCTTATAGAATGTGGTATTGAATCAGCAGAATGCTGAGGCGGTTAACTATTAAAATTAACCTCGAATATTCCAAGCAATCTCGCAACCCATCGGTCCAGCCGCTTTTGAGTTAATTCTTGCTATCATTGATAGTCAACAGAGTGGATGTCGAATATTCAATGGCAGCAACAGAAATTGCCAGAATGAAAACTGATGAAGCCGCCCAAATTGGGAAATCTGTTTAATATCAGGATTGTTAAATGGTGGGCGTAGAGAGAGTTGAACTCCCGACCCCTTTGATGTCAACGAATTGATATCTACATTTTCCGACGTTTTTAGCCGATTACCGTAAGATCAACAGGAGAACAAAGGGGTATAGCGAGATAGTGGCGGACCCAGGCGGACCCAGAAATCTTAATCCTTTTTGTCGTCGGACCCACGAATATCTTTAATCAATGAAACGATAAGCTTTTAGAGTTGGGTGAAGATATTGATCGGATCATCACGGAACTGACCGCTGTTGGGCAGCTTAATTTTACTGATTAACCTCCATCATATAATTACCAAGGAACATCACATGATAAAAAACATCGAATATTCGGTTACCTTTCCCAGCAACCAGTTGAGCTTGCAAGGAGCGTTTGCCCTGGAACCTGGTTCAACTGCAGTCACAGGTGGACAAGCTGCTCTTCCAGTGCCTCAGCACCAGTTTGACGAAGCCGTCCTCAAGGTCAAAGAGGTAAGGAAGAAGTCCGGAGACTTTACAGCAGGTGCTGTTGCTCTTGCAGAAGTTCGTGCTGAGGTGAAGGCGCACCTTGCTCCTTCACTCTCCAGAGTGGCCTCCTCTCTTGTCTACGAAATGACCAACGGGGTGCTGGGTTCTGTGGAGGTCACGGAGGGGATGGAGATTTTTCGTGGATGGTCAGGAGATCGAAACGCTCTCTGGTGCCGGTGCAACAGTGGCCAATCTGGCTTTGCGTATCGGACTGGGCCAGCTCCTTGTAGCGAAGGTATTTCCGGTTTTCATCGGTGATGAACTGGACAGCGATATGGATGCCGAACGTGCTGCGGCTACCACAGAATGCCTGACAAATCTCAAAGACCGGCTCAAGCAGACAATTTTGATCACTCACAAACAGATTGAGAGCACGGATCAGGTGGTTAGTTTTCCGTTTGTTGCCCGTCAGCGTTGAAAAGACACTTGAGGCATAGACGACTGCGCCAACTCGCTGCGATGGCAGTATTACCGTGCATATCAAAGCTGCGCTGAAAGAAGGCTCAGCCGAGAAGAAATCGCCGGAGCTTCGCTAGTCTGTTCAGGCCGTGTCCTTGACATTACTAAGCACGTCGCGGTTCTCCTTGGGGCTGTAAGAAATTGTCGTCAATTCGGCCCTTAAGATAGTGAACCAGGTTTACCGTGCCAAGCATAAGGTCTTTTTTTCATACGAGAGAAGAAATCGTGTAGCCACTCACATCCGGTTGGGAGGGGTTGTCCATGGTTCTCTCCGAACTGCAGGAAGGCATATAGGTATATATCGGCAAGGGTGTAACGGTTATCGCAGATCCATTCCCGACCCTCCATCTGGCTGTTCAGCCAGACTAGTTTATTCATTGCTTTGTTTTTGAGTAACGGAGCCGCTTCGCGGGGCAACAGCACCTTTGTACTCTTGATGTCGGAATCTTTCTCATCTGCTTCGAAAAAGCTCCGGCCATCTTCAACAGAAAAGCCTTCCCCCATCGGCCAGGCGATGTTTTGATCGATCCTTCGAACCCACATGCGTGTTTCGGCACGTTCCCAAGGGGTACTGCCGATTAAAGGAAGCGATGGAAAGCTATCTTCCAGATATTCGCATATCGGTACAACTTCACTAAGTGGATACCCTTCCTGCGTTACAAGAGCGGGCAACTCGCCTAATGGATTAACCTCGGACAAGAAAGGCTCCCGCCGGTTCTCACGAGTGAGCAAATCCACTTCACAGCGCTCGAGTTTTATTCCCTTTTCTTGCGCAAAGATCCAGACGATCCAAGGGTTGGGGGCGAATACTGCAAAATCGTAAAATTTCATGATGGTCCCGCTATAATATTATAAATTCATTTACATGGCCCATTCAGACCGGTTTTTCACGTACACCGGGTTGTTCTGCGGGAACCAGAACCTCAATCATACCCTTGTCATTTTCAGAAACAGGAAATGTCCGCAGGTCATCGTAATCCATTCCGCCCAAGCAGCGGCCTGTATCAAGACGAAATCTAGTCCCATGTAAGGGACAAGAAATCGCTCCACGCCGGACTCGGCCACCGACCAGCGGCGATGCCTGATGGGAACAACGGTTGAGAAGAGCGTAAGTCTGACCATCATTTCGGCATAGCAAGATCGGCCAACCATTAATCACAAATGACTGGGACACCCCCTCTTCCAGGTCAGACGCATTAATGAGTTCAGCACGAATTTCACTCATTGAGCCGTAAATCCATTATCAACCAGCATTTCCGATCCATTCACGAAACGAGAGCCATCGCCAAGCAGGAAAACTATCGCATCTACGACTGCATCTGGTGTAATAAACTGTCCCGATGGCTGCTGAGCTCGCATTTGGTCTTCAATGGTGGAATCTCCGCCTAACTGGTCGACAATCGTCTGAACCATAGGAGTTTCGGTCATAGCAGGATGCAGCGAATTGACGCGCACCGCACCAGGGAGCGCGAGTGCATCCAGTGCTGCTGATTTGCTCAACATCCTGACAGCGCCCTTACTTGCACAATAAGCTGCCGCACCCGGTGCGCCTGCGATTCCAGCCGTTGAAGAAATATTGACTATCGATCCTTCGCCTTTGTTCAGCATGATCGGCAGAATATTTTTCATGGCCAGAAATGTGCCGATGACATTCACCTCCAAAACCGACTGGAAATCCTTCAGTTCCGTTTCTACGACAGACCCCATACGAATGATTCCAGCACAGTTTACAAGGCCATCTACTTGTCCGAAACGGTCTAGGATTATATCGACGCATGCCAACCAGTCTTGTTCGCTGCTAACATCCATCCGGTGAGTCATTGCACAATCATGGACCACCTCGGACCTGTCGATAGCAACGACTTTCGCTCCTGCATCATGGAGGCGCTCTGTAGCGCGTTTGCCAATACCGGAAGCGGCGCCGGTAATGACTATCACTTTACCGGCAAGTAAGGAGTCCGCTGCATGATTAATGTGAGATGCCTCTGTCACGCTTTATTTCCATCTACAATCCAAGCCAATCCACGGCGAAGTATTTCCTGATAATTTACGTCATCCCAAGGGCCTCGAACAACCGGCGCTTCTTCCATGAGTGGCTGCATATCAAATTTACCGCATGCATGGCCCAGCGGCGTATAAAGAACTCCGCCTTTACCGTGCTTTTTGATGTATAGTTGTGGACGCGGAGGGTCTTCGGTAACTTCGTCAATTACATAGCCTGGTGCATCGCCCTTATAGCGAGCACTCAGCAGTGTATGATATTCGCCTAAGGGCTCGGCAACATAAGGCTCGTCAATCACAGTAAAATCGTTGAGACCCGCTGTTATCGGATGTTCATTATCCTCGACATGAATATGAATTTCCTGCGCTGCAAGATGTACAACAAAACGGCTACCGATAAGCTCCATGAATTTCGGAGCAATATGCTTGGCAGTGGGCTTTACCAGTCCCGGGATTCTTACGCCGCTAGCAACTATTTCGGGGCCGTCTGTAAACTCCAGATCAGCGTTGACAGCATGCAGAGCAAAAATTTTGCCGCCATTAAGAACAAAGTTATCAAGGGCTTCAGTCTCGGCCTCACTTGGCATGAGATCACAGGTATAAAGAACAACACCAGAATAATCGTCAAGGCATTCCAATCCATGGAAATCCTGAGCGCAAGTTGCCCTGATCCTTTCATCCTCGGCCATCAAGTTGAGTATTGTCGAGCGGGCAAGATTAAAATCGTGGTATTTTCCGCCCGTAATGACGTGGATTTTTGCTGGTTTCGTCATTACCGATCCCCCCTCTTCGGTGCATCGCCCATCAGATAGCGGTCGATATTCTGATGGAAATGACGCAGTCGTATTTCCTGTTCTCCCAAGATCATACCCCGAAAACCTTGCGACGCGGTCCCTTGTTGCATGGTTGGCATGTTCGTGCCGTCTTGCTGTAACACGTTGGCTAGAACCGGATCGAAGGTCCCTTCAAATGCGTCAATGTAATTGGGAAGATCGTCATGCCGATACATACGATATTCAAATTCCGGTTCCGGCGTTCCTGGCGGATCGTGGCGCGTTATCAGGAAATCATAATAGCAATAATTGGGATCGGTCTCATGCGGACGATACCGGAATATGATCGACATTTCAGGAGTAGATGTAAATGTAGTGCCGGGAAAGAATGTATAATGATATTGATGGGCAAGCTGCTCATCGCTCATTCGCTTATATGGCAAGTGCGTTTCATCCTGAATACTCCGCTTGTGTGCAATCACGGCGAGATGCACATCTTTAGCCGAACCTTCATAACCTTCCGGCATGCCAAGCATTTTTTCGCGCAGCGGGTTCAAACTATCCCGATCAGCCAGAATTTCGCTGACCGTGTGGTTGAAGTTTAACATACGGCTGTGAATACCGAGCAGTTCGATTGGCACATCAAAACCTTCGGCAAAGTTCAGAAACTCTGGGTGAAGCGCTTCAAAATGATAACTTTCGTTAAACGCATCATGCGCGTGCTTCCAGTTGCCCTTCCACTCGAAACTTTTGTGGTCAACAAGACTGAATTTCTCAAGTTCATAGCTTTCAAGATGCTGCCCGGCTTCGCCTAAAAATTCCCGCAACGGGCCGGCTTGAAGGTCCATGTTGAACCATACCCAGCCGCCCCAAGTATCAACTTTCAGCGGTGGCAAGTCCAATTCTCCGTCAGGCACACCGTCTTTAAATTGCGGAAAAAGATGTGGATGCATAACGCGCTTCAAGCTGCCATCTACATTCCATTCCCAGCCATGAAACGGGCACTTAAACTGGGCCACATCCCCTTCGCGTGCCTGACACAGAATGTTGCCACGGTGCTGGCAGATGTTGAAAAATCCCCTTATCACATCGTCTTCACCGCGAACGAACAGCAGCGATTCATGGCCAAGCGTATGAACACGAAAGGACCCCGGATCAGGCAATTCGCTTACATGGCATCCGATATTCCAAGTCTTGCTCCAGATCGTTTCCCACTCACGCTCCATAAATTCGCGCGAATGGAACCGCTCACCATCTATCCTCTGTGATCCGATATCTGGAATTGGCTTACGAGGAAGGAATGGCGGCGCCTCAAAGTCACCATCGGGCTTTCTTGCTTCCAAGAACTCTTTTTCTATCTTTGCCATAATATTTAGAACTCCATTAATGGGGGGACAAGTTCGCGATACGTGACGCGATTTTCGATCAATTCTTAACTGGCTGGCTTTTACTTCCTGATTTTCCCATCGACCATATTGGCCGATGGGAATTGATGGTTCAGGGACATCAATCATTTAATCAGATCGATCAGAACTTCTTTTCAAAAGAGATACCGATAGTCCGCGGATACGGAATTTGGTTCTGTCCACCAGGAACTGAAATTGGACGACCGGAATTACCGATATTATCCGAGAACAAAGCCACTTCTAGATCATCTCGGCTGAGAGTAACCCGCATCGAGCCAAGACCCGACCATGGCGCATAGCGGCCATCAAAAATACTTTGTTGCCGTGACCGGTAAGAATAACGGCCGTGGACCCCAAGATCCCACTCGCCAACTGGCATCACATACGACCCCGAAACCGAGAGTGTATGTTTTGCCGTACCGGGCAGTTGTCGACCATTGGAAACCCAAGGTAGTGCCGCAGCAACTTCTGGAATGACATCACGCAGTTCAGTCTCGTTAGTGTTTCCCGAAACTTGCAATCTCAAACCATCAAGCGGGGTGCGCCAGTTTATTTCAGCATCAATACCTCGGCCCCGGACATCTCCAACCGGTACCACAATGCTTTGCAGCGTCGGTGAAAGCTCGATCTGGGCATCTGCCCAATCAAACTGATAGACGGACAATGAGGCATTAAGATCGTCATTCAAGAATGACCAGCGCAGACCTGCTTCGTAGTTCCACAACGTGTCAGGAGGAGACGAATTTGAAAAATCTGTCCCTAATGCGCTATTTGCAGCCGCAATGATCGAGCTTGAAGTGATAGCACCGCTGCGGAACCCTTTTGCAACCTCGAAATAAACCATTCCGTTACCGCTTGGATGTATAGCAATATTGAAGCGCGGGTTTATTGTATCATTGGTTGCGCGATCCGTTCCGATAGTCGGTATAACAACATCATCTTCCAAGAAAGTCAGGGAACTGTTCTCATCGAACCGTCGCTTCTCGCGATAATATCTGCCGCCAACAGTCAGATCCACTACATCGTCAAAGAACGAATAAGTCCCCTCACCATATATGGCAAATGCTTCACTTTTAAGCCGGTTGTCGTTAAAAGTGCCAAGTCCCATCTGATCGTTAACTGGGAAATCATACAATGATACGCTTTGGCCACCTTTGGTTTCACCATTTTGATAGAACGCGCCAATCAACCATTGAAGAGAACCGTTGCCCTGCGACGTCAACCGGAAATCCTGGCTGAAGTTTTTCGTACGAAGAGGCCAGAATGCAGCAAAATCACCAATGCCGGGAATAAAGCCGCCATTATTCACAATAACGGTATTCTTTATGTAGCCGGTGGTGCTGGATAGCGTGGCAAAATTCAGGTCCAGTTCCACATCGCCGCTTAGCAAGGTATATTTAGAGTCCGCTACTCCGAATGTCTGGTCCAGCACTGGTGGATCAACAAAAGTTATCCGGTTGGAAAAATCCTGATTTGAACGATTATGCCATGCTGAAAGTGTTACACGCAGCGTGTCGGTGGGCACGGCCAAAAGCTTGACCCTGCCCGTGAAATTATTGGCATCATTGCCATTGCGTTTGCCGGTGGGAAGAACATCCGCATAGCCCCCTATCATTTGATAAGAAACCACACCCCGCAAGGCCAGGCGGTCTTCTATCAGAGGTACGTTGACCATCATGTCGGCCGCAGCACCCGGCTCGCCCCCATCGGTAATATTTGCCGAAATCCTTGTTGATAGCTGTGCATCAACGAGGTCAGGCTGTGCCGTCAGTATCTTAATGGTACCACCCAGGGAGCCCAAACCGTATAACGTGCCAGAGGGGCCGCGCAGCACTTCAACGCGCTCCATATCATAAAAATCTACCGATGGCGCATAAGGGCGGCCCGGCAGGGAGAATGCAAAATTATCAAGATAGAAGCCGACTGTTGAGTCCCCGTCCGTCTCTGCCGCAGCCACTCCGCGGATTTGGAAGGTATTTGAACCCGCCGATATTGTTGATCCAGTGGTCGCACTCGGTATCATCGCGATGACATCGGCAAGAGATTCAACACCGCTATTTTTAAGCTCGGTCGCTCCGATAGCTTGAACGGCCTGCGGCACATCCAGAATATTTTGTTCTCTAAGTTGCGCGGTAACAACAATCACATTGTCATTTTGATCGGCAGCCGCCTCAACAGCTGCATCACTGGAATTTCCAGTCTGGGCCAATGCACCGGCACTCATTGTCACAGCCCAGCCAATCGCCATGGCACCGCATAAAAGGCGCGATTTCATACACAATTTCGTCACAAATATTCTCCCATAAATTTTTTTTGGAATCATGCTTTTAATTAAAATTCGATATCATTCGTTATTACCAGCATGACTGCTTGTTTTATGAGAAACGATTAAAAGTCAATTGTCGCAGGACTGACATAATTGGTAGGATAGCACTTATCTAATTGTTATTTAGATATTTTATTAGCCAAGACTGGACGCTTCTCGCAGAGGTTCAGTTTTACCATCCCATTCAGATGCTGCCTTTTTAGCAAAATCAATAAACTGCTGATTTTCAGGACAATCTTGAATTATTTCTGTGAATTGGCCGAATAACGGGCGGGTGTCATAATATTCAAAATAGTTTTTAGAATCGAGAGTTGCGCGCACGACTCTTTTTTCAGTATCTAATGACTGTCCGACAGCTTCCAAATCTTTCACTAGATAACCTAGGTGATGAGGGTTGCAAATGCGGGTCTTTAATAGTTCGGATCGATAGAGATCGAGCGCACCATCCCTTGGTGTGATCAGCTCAATCATCACATCACCGGATTGACCGAAGGCAATATCAAGAGTGGCCGAAGCAGTTTTTCCTTCACTATTCCATTCTCCAAAAACGGCACCTTTCATCAGAAAAAACGGGCCCGCTATACCTTTATTAATCCAATGCATTGCGGCGGCTTCAACATCTTGTGTCACATATCCAAGCTGTCGGATCGGTCCAATTGCTGACATAAATATCTCCTTCGGTTGATTATTTTCAAGCTACGGGAATGTTAAATGCGCGCTCGCAATATAACAAGCAGTATTGCTTTTTATATTGCAGCATATAGTTTGTCAGGCAAGTTCCTGCTGATTGACAACAATCTCTATGATATGCGCACTTGCACGAAGTGACTGGGACAAGTCTAAGAAACTAATGAGGCGATATTTATGTCTGATGCATCGGCCAAAATGGTCCAGTCATCTAAAGTTCCGCATATGAATAAAAAAGAAAAGACTAAAAAAACAGATGGTAGGAACCGTCGCGGTAGCTCCAAAATACAAGCTGCCAAAAGTGAAGCTATGCGCCAACAACTGCTACAAACAACTGTGACCTGCTATGCATCAATGCCTTATTCTGAGGTTTCCGCGCTCCTGATTGCCGAAAAAGCAGGCGTGTCGCGCGGCGGTATGCAATATCACTTTCCTACCCGCCTTGATATGTTGCAGGCGACTGTTCGATATCTCCACGCCCGGAGGCTCGAGATTTTTCGCAACGACTTGAATTCAGTTCCGGATGGGGTTCATCCGGTCGATCATATGGTCGATTCCCATTGGCGGAATCTCAACGAAGCCGAGTTCCGCGCCTATCAGGAGCTTGTTCTCGCCGGGCGCTCGGAGCCCGAGCTTCACAAGCTCCTCACCTCAAGCTACCGCGCCTTTATCAACGAATGGCACGAAATCGCGCACTCAAAATTTGGCTGGAAA
>NZ_DATCTC010000022.1:0-81537 GCF_036568145.1 Parasphingorhabdus sp.
GAACCAGACCGCGATATCGGCGAATATGACATGTGAAACCTGCGCGGCGGAGGGCACGCGCAATAGAATAGGAATTGACTATGCTCTCCGCGTCAAATGTCCGATCTGCGGGCGGCGCTGCCACCTATTTCGCGGCGGATAACTATTATACCAAATCGGATGCGGACCGGTCCGGTCAGTGGATCGGAGAGGGTGCGCAGCGATTAGGACTCACGCGCCAGGTCGACGCACCAGCATTTGAAGCTTTGCTGCGCGGCGAATTGCCAAATGGGGAGCGCGTCGGGAGCGACGGTCAGTATCACCGCGCCGGAACCGATCTTACTTTCTCGCTACCCAAAAGCTGGTCGCTGCTTGCTTTGGTGGGCGGTGATAAAAGGATCATTGATGCTTACCGGACAGCGGTGAGCGAGACGCTGTACTGGGCCGAGAAAAATGCTGCTGAGACAAGGATTGTTTCTCGGGGCAAGATCAAGGTGGTTGGTACCAGCAATCTGGCGATCGGCCTGTTTCAGCATGATACCAATCGCAATCAGGAGCCCAATGTTCATTTTCACGCCGTTGTCGCCAATGTGACGCAGGGGCCGGACGGCAAATGGCGCGCGCTTCATAACGACAAGCTGTGGTCGCTCAATACTCTGCTGAACAGCATGACGATGGCGCGTTTTCGTCTTGAAATTGAAAAACTGGGCTATGAACCCGCCCGTCAGGGTAAGCATGGCAATTTTGAAGCTGCAGGCATATCACGCGAAGCGGTCATGGCCTTCTCTACGCGCAGGCAAGAAGTTCTTGATGCGCGCCGGGGACCGGGACTGGAAGCAGGTAAGGTCGCGGCCCTTGTTACCCGTGCGCCCAAAGAAGGGGCCAAGGACAGAGACGCACTGGCCGCAACCTGGCGGGAAACTGCAAAGTCAATGGAGCTGGACCTTGGCGGACTGATTGACAAAGCGAATATCCGCGCGGCAGGCCTTGAGATCGACGGAAATCCGAATCTATCACTGGCGCAAAAAGGGATGGTCTTCCTGCATGCGTTCGCCGAAAAACTTTCCGGACTTGGGGCAAAGTCTTTCACCGATCCTTTGGTGCCAGAGCATATACTAACCAAATCCCGGGAAGAGATTGCCGCTGCACAGGCGACCGCTTCTGCCATCCGTCATCTGGGACAGCGCGAAGCAGCATTTCAGATCCATGATGTCTATAAAGCCGCTCTCGATTTTGGCCTTCCCACAACCATTGTCCATGTTGAACGCCGCGTAAGGGCGCTTATCAGAGAAGGTGAACTCGTCCGGGGAAAAGGCCGCGACCGCAATTTTGTAACTACCCGTGATGCTTTGCAGATGGAGCAGCGCATCCTTGGGCAAATTGAGATTGGCCGAGGCGAGACCGAGCCGTTCCTGGCATCGGGCGCTGCAGGAGATCAATTGCAGGCTGTGGCGGGCCTCAATTTTGGGATGACGCTCAATAAGGGTCAGGAAGCGGCAGGGCGGTTGATATTATCTTCAAGCAACCGCATTATCGCAGTTCAGGGTATTGCCGGAGCAGGTAAGAGCAGTCTTCTCAAACCCGTCTCGCAGCTGCTTGGGGAAAACGGCAAGACGGTTTTAGGGCTCGCCGTCCAGAATACGCTGGTGCAGATGCTCGAGCGTGATACCGGAATTGCGTCGATGACTTTGGCGCGATTCATCGGGAAACATAAAAAGCTCCTGGATGAAGGTGCTGATAAAAGGGCTTTGAGGGAAGCCAAAGCGGCCATGAAAAACCATGTGCTGGTTCTCGATGAGGCCTCAATGGTTTCCAATGCCGAAAAGGAAAAACTGGTCCGGCTCGCAAACCTGCTCGAAGTGGACCGTCTGGTCATGATCGGGGACAAGAAGCAGCTTGGCGCTGTCGATGCCGGCAAACCTTTTGCGATGATACAGGCAGCAGGCATTGAGACCGCCAAGATGATTACGAACCTGCGCGCCCGCGACAAGATATTACGCCGCGCACAATATTCAGCGCAGGCCGGCAATATTGGCGAAGCCCTATCCTGTTTGAAGGACCATATCGTCGAAACCGGGGAAAACGGTGCGCTTGTTGCTGCCGAACGCTGGCTTGCGCTGTCGCCCCAGAATCGGCAATCTACCGCAATCTATGCATCCGGACGGGCGCTACGCACAGCTGTCAACGAGGCGGTCCAGATCGGACTTAAGGAAAACCATGAGCTCGGGAAACGCGGGCTGAAATTGCAAACTTTTTCCCGCATTAATAGCACCCGCGAGGAACTGCGCTATGTCCACAGCTACAAACCCGGCATGATGATCGAGTTTAAAAAAGCTTGTCGCAGCCAGCACCTTGGCAAAGGTCAATATGACGTGATTTCGGTCGATGAACGTGTAAAGGAGCTTGTCCTGAAGGATCGCAAAGGCAGGGAGCGAAGCTTTCAGGTGAGCAAACTGCGCGCCAATGCATCTGAAGACCAGATCGCCTTATATGAAAAGAAGCAGCTCGATATTTATGCCGGTGATAAAATCCGCTGGACCGACAGTGATCATAAACGCGGCCTGTTCAATGCTGATTCTTCGAAGATCATGGATATTGACGCCCAATATGTGACCTTGCGAACATCTGCTGGAATGGAGCATCGTCTGATTCATGGCGACCCGATGCTCAAGCGTATCGACCTTGCTTACGCGCTCAATGCCCATATGGCGCAGGGGCTAACTTCTGATCGCGGGATCGCCGTCATGGATAGCCGCGAGCGCAATCTCTCAAACAAACAGACATTTCTGGTCACGATTACCAGATTGCGAGACGGTTTGACGCTCATCGTTGACAACCGCGAGAAACTGGAAGCAGCAGTCGAGAAAAATGACGGCGCAAAAACATCAGCGCTGGAAGTGACCGCGCGTCTTGGCAAAGCCGCCGCTGCCGGTCTCGCGAAAGGCAATGAAATTGCGCCAAAAGGCGCGCAAAAACACCAGCGGGAGCTTACCAAAGAGCATAGCAAGCCGTTGGACATGGGTATTTAGCTTATGATCAATTTCTGGTCAAAGCGACCGGCCGAACCAGAGAACGCGGCCAGCGATATGGATGGTGCTGCGATCAACGTCATCCCAGGTTGGATATGCCGGATTATCACTGGCAATGGTAATGAACGGACTATCGGGTCGCAGCGCAATGCGTTTGACCACAAGCGTGTCATCAACGCGAATAACATAGATACCGTCGCGCAGCCGCGAGCCATGGTCAGAAGCATCGACCAGCACGTCATCGCCGTCAGACAGGGTGGGTTCCATAGAATCGCCCATGACGCGAACAACCGAAAGGCTGGCATCTCTGGCCGGAGTAAGTTTGCGCAGCCAGTTTTCATCAAATGAAAAGCGGGTTTTTCGGTCTTCACTTGTCGCTAACGCTCCGTGCCCTGCAGAAACATTGACATCGAGCACGGGCACTTCGACCATTCCATCCCTGCCGGTTGGCGGCGGGCCGCCCAAAACTGCTTCGTCAATGCCGTAAAAGCTTGCCAGTTTGCGCCTGTCTTCGGGGTCCAGCTTGCGCGGCGTTCCGCGTTTAATGAACTGCTGGATATAGGCAGCATTACGGCCAAGCATTTTTGAGAGACCGGAATAATCATCTCTGTTTTCGCGGATCAGCCGGTCCAGAGTTTCTCGTACATCATCCATATGTCGTGCCTTCTAACCCGCAAATAGGATTTATCCTAGACAATATGCAATCCTCCTAATAAGAACATAGCAAGAACGCAAGTGATTTATGAGTCGAGGAGGCCTCATGTGAAACTGTTGGATCGTATCGAAAAATATCTCAAGCAGACACATATGTCGCCGACGCGCTTTGGCAGGCGAGCGGTGGGTGATCCGCGGTTTGTGCTGGATTTGCGGGCAGGGAGGCGGCCTAGGGCTCAGACGTTGAGGAAGGTTGAGGATTACTTGCAGAAACAAAAAGCGTCTTAAATTGATACCGCCACTTATTTTACTTATACGGAGGAATTGTCAAAACACCCGAAGATATGGCCCGAGCGATCTCGATTACTGATTGTTTGATCTGGCGGAAGGCGCCAGGATTTCGTCTCACAAGTGAGTCGAATTGTTCAAAAATTATCTGAATCGATACGGGATTACGAAAAAGACGTTTGGACGTCAGAGAGGTAATATTATTACTATTTCTCAATGTGATAATTTCCAAAAGCAAGTGCTTATTTGCATTGATTGATCACAGGTTTTGCATGAATATTAAATGAAATTCATTGCATATTAATATATTTGCGTTTATCTAACGATAACAAAAAATGACAGCTTTGAGTAATCTTAAACGCCGCCTGCGCCCAGGTCAGGCCTATCGCCGCAAGGATCTTGCCAAATGGTCCAATGCGGTCGACAGGCATGTGCGCCAACTCATGGAGGAAGGGCGGCTCGAAAAGGTCTCGCCAGGGCTCTATATGACCCCGCGCAAAACCAAATTTGGGGCCGCGGCTGCGAAGCCGGAAAAACTTGTCGAAGCCTTCCTGGGCGATGATCGTTACCTGATGGTCTCGCCGAATGCCTATAATGGTCTCGGTGTAGGCACGACGCAGCTTTACAATGAGCCTGTGGTCTACAATCGCAAGCGCCACGGTCGTTTCAAGCTGGGCGGACGCACGTATGATTTTCGTTTGCGTCCTTCGGTGCCCAAGCATCTGTCCGAAGAGGTGCTGCTCGTCGATTTGCTGCACAATCTTGAGCGCTTGCCGGAAGACGAAGCCGCTGTTCTTCCTAGCGCCCTCAAGACAGCAGAGCGGATGGATCGCCGCCGCCTGTCCCGCGCCGTGGAGGATTTTGGTTCCGCTCGTGCTGAACGCCTTTTGGCACCGGTTCTAGAGCCAGCATAGGCTGGGACACACCAATGTTGCTGCACGAAAGCGAGGATTTTGGCGATCTCATCGATGTCTGTTCTCGCGACCTTGCGATTGATCCGGGCCTGATCGAGAAAGACTATTGGATCATGCATTCGCTATGGGGCCTGCAGCAGCTTGGCTTCCATTTCGAACTCAAAGGCGGTACCTCGCTTTCCAAAGGTTTTGGTGTCATTCACCGTTTTTCAGAAGATATCGATATCCTCATCCATCCGCGCGATGGCGATGTGCTTTGGGGAAAGAACCACAACAAGCCCAAGCATGTCGAAGCTCGCCGAGGCTTTTTCGACGCATTGCCGGACGAGCTAGCGATCCCCGGCATCACATCAGCAGAACGGGACGAACTGTTTGACGATCACAATATGCGCAGCGCCGGGATCCGGTTGTACTACGTGCCGCACAATGATCTTCCTGACGGGGTAAAAAGCGGCATCCTTCTGGAAGCAGGCTTTGACCAGGTGTCGCCCAACCGTCCCTGCTCAATAAGTTCATGGGCCTACGATAAGGCTGTTGCGGCAGGGCTTGAGGATTTGACTGATAACCGTGCAATGGATGTCGCGTGTTATGAACCAGGCTATACGTTCGTCGAAAAGCTGCAAACCATCTCGACAAAGTTCAGGCGTCACCTGGAAGACGGAAGCATGCCCAACAATTTCCTGCGCCATTATTACGATTTGTATTGCCTGCTGGACTGCGCTGAAGTGCAGGCGTTTATCGGAACGGATGAATATTTCGCGCACAAGAAAGATCGTTTCCCGCAAGCCGACGAAATAGACATACGAAAGAACCCGGCATTTGCACTGAGCGATGAGGATATTCGCGCCAAATTCGAAACGGCCTATGCGAATACAGCTGCACTATATTACCGCGAACAGCCGGTTTTGACGGATATCATCGCCCGCGTTCAGAAAGAAGCCGCGAGACTCTAACACGACCAAAGAATCAACTACTTGACTGTTTGTGCGATAGTCTTCCATCTACCGCCATGAATTATGATTTTGCATCGCTGTCGCCAACTGAGTTCGAGGAACTGGCGCGCGAATTGGTGGGTGCTGAACTCGAAATCCGTTTTGAAGCTTTTGCTGAAGGTCCGGATGACGGGATGGATGGCCGCCATTGTGCAGGCGGCACCTCTACCATTTTGCAAGCCAAACACTATCACCGATCCGGTTTCTCGAAATTGAAATCGGCGATGGCCGCCGAACGGGCCGCGATCGACCGGCTGGCCGCCGACAGATATATTCTGGTCACCTCCGCTCCGCTGACCCCTAAAAACAAATCCGATCTGAAAGAGGTTATAGGGCCAAGCCTGCAGACCACCGGCGACATTTTTGGGCCCGACGATCTCAACGCCCTGCTACGAAAACATCCTGAAATTGAGGAAGCTCATTCAAAGCTGTGGTTGTCCTCTACTGGGATATTAAAAAGGGTGGTCGCCGAGGCTTTCACCGAAGCCAATGTTACGAAGGATGCAATTCCCGAAGTTTTCGGGCGCATTTTTCAGCCGAAATCCAGCGATGCCAGCGCCACTGAGAGCGACACTCTCGAGGTCGAGCGGGATATGGTCTTCCTGATCAAGACCACGCCGGGAGACAATGAGTTTGCCCTTTGGCTCGCACCCAAGCTGGAGGCGGCAGGGTATTGCGTTTATGCAGATATCTTGACGCTGGAGCCGGGCGATCGATGGCGCAGGGTCGAGGATTTGATATTGCAACACCGCACTGCCAAGGCGCTACTTTTAGTGACCGATACTGCGCATAATGATCGCCAGGTGCAGGACAATATCGATATTGCTCTCGAAGTTGGAAAAGATCTGGGCGATGACCGTTTCATCATACCGTTGCGTCTTGAAGCGGGCCGGAAAATCAAGGGTATCGGCGACGCCCTCGCAGTCGATTTTGTCCGCGGATGGGGGGAGGGCCTGACAGCGCTGCTCGATTCCTTGCAGCGTCAAAAGGTACCCAAGCAAGCAAGCGACATATCGATCGATCCGAACTGGGATTTATTCCGGCGGCGCGGGAGCATTGCACTGGTCAATGAGCCAGAGCGTCTCACCTCCAACTGGCTGCGTGTGCTAGAAGCGCCAGATTCAATCCATTATTTTGAAAATGTCGGCGCAGGGGGTGAGGATCGGGCAAAGCGTGCGGCGCGGGCATTGCCATTTCCTGCTGTTCCCCATGGTCGAGGTCTGATCACATTTGCAGAGCAATGCGATATCGATGAGTGGCTTGCTGATATTGGCCGATTTGCGCTCGAAGAAGAGCTGGACACATTTGAATTTGCCGAAAACGGCTGGTCGGCTCTCGATCTGGAACGGCAACCAGCGTCGAACATGATCGTCCGCATGATCAGAGAGGCCTGGGAAACCTTCTGCAAAGATAAAGGCTTTGCGCCGCATGCCTATTCAAATGCCATAGGCTTTCATCCCCCTCCTGATCTGGCCCCGAAAGGCAAGCGGATTCCTTGGGGGCGGCAAGGATCGCAGCGCTCTTCCATGCTTCGCAACTCAGCGCGCGGCCATATCTGGCAATATGGCGTGACAGGAATGCCGTTCCTGTGGCCGTTCTGGCATTTCAAACTCAAATCGCGGGTGTTGTTCGCCGTCGATAACGGCACCGAAGACGGGGAGGCCATCGATGATCATAGAAAGATGCACCGTTTGCGCAGATCGAACTGCAAGGGATGGCGCAACAAGCAGTGGCATGGCCGAATGCTGGCCTATCTCGAACTGCTTTCCGGCGATTCCGCGTACCTGAAGCTGGCTGTATCAAGCATCAGCTCGATCATGCTGGATGCCACCCCGATCTTGTTCAATTCTCTGGTTAGCACCGAGCTGCCGGATGAACTGGACGCCGATGCCGAAGAGACCGATGCCAGCACTCTCGGTCGGCCGGAACTTGAGCTGGAGGAAGAGGCGTGAAGTTTCCGGAAACGTCGCTCAATGTCGAGCATATCGATGAGCCCGATCTCGAATTCGCTTTTGCTCAGCGCAGCGCGCATCCGAAAGACGGTCTTTTTCTGTACGGTCCCTATGCGAAAGGCAAAAAGACCCGCGAAATCAGGGTCGGCGTTGTAGGGACCGTCGATGGTATCGCTCATTTCCGGACCTGGGCCAGACGGATTTTAGACAAGGTGGAGGTTCCTCCACCTGGCAAGGGTGAAAAAGCAGATCGTCTTCACCTTGCCAATTTTCCGGGTCTTGAAGAGGCCTATGGCATCACCTTCGAGCCCGATGAGTGCGGCACATTATCCATTCCCTATGATGATATAGACAGAGCCACGCGCATTTTAAATTTACATGAAGCTGTCGACAAAGTCGCGCAGATCTACATCGACAGGGTGCGGAAATATCTCCGCAACGAAGAGTGCGCGGTAGATGTGTGGATGCTGGTGCTTCCTGAAATCATCTATGAGCGTTGCCGCCCGGAATCCCGCAGAACGGGACTGAATTTGGAGAAGGGCGACTTTGGCAAGAAACAAAGGGTCAAGACTGAGATACCGCTGTTGTCGACTGCCGGGATCGTGGATCAAAGCGACGAGAAGATCTTCGAGGATGTGCCTGACTTCCATCGTCGTATCAAAGCAGAGTTTCTGCGTTTAGCGCCGACCCAGATGATCCGGGAGACCACTCTGGCGCCCGAGGCTTTCTTGAACAAAGCTGGCTATCCCGTGCGCAAAACGCAGGATGTGGCAACGACGGCATGGAATCTGGCAACAGGCCTCTATTACAAAACCCAGCCCAAACCGCCTTGGCGACTTGCCGAAGTACGGCCTGGCGTTTGCTATATCGGAATGGTCTTCAAGAGTTTACCGCATGACCCGGATGGGCATTCCTGCTGCGCAGCACAAATGTTCCTGAACGAAGGTGATGGCGTCGTTTTTCGCGGAGCAAACGGTCCCTGGAAAACCGGCGACTATGAATTCCATCTCAAGGCGCGAGCGGCTCGCGATCTCATCGCGCTCGTTCTGGAGACATATATCGAGACGCACGGAGAACCGCCAACCGAACTGTTCATTCACGGCCAGACGACATTTAATGATGAGGAATGGGCAGGTTTCGTTGCAGCAGCTCCAGAGGAAACCAATATTATCGGCGTTCGCATTCGCTCGACCGGCGGCGAGTCAAAGCTGTTCCGCGATGGCGATTATCCGGTACTGCGCGGGACAGCATTGCACCTGGATGATCAAACCGCTTATCTCTGGTCCACGGGATATGTTCCGCAACTCGACACGTATATTGGTCCCGAAACACCGAACCCGCTCCATATCACAGTGCTTCGTAGCAAGGATGAAAAACCGCGCATGTCGACGGTGCTTCGCGACATCATGGGCTTGACCAAAATCAACTACAATTCTTGCAATTTCAACGACGGACTGCCTGTAACCGTCCGGTTTGCAAAGATGGTGGGGGATGTGCTCACAATGGGATCGGCAAAGGGTGAAGAGAAGCAGCCATTCAAATTTTACGTCTAAGCGGCAGCCTCGCGAAGCACAATCTACATTCCGTAGACGAATTATACTGGCCATGCATTATACTTATTTCGCTTTGCGTTTCTATGTCAGAAACAACGCTAAATGACTCCACAATCTTAGACCATCACAATCTGGGACTGAACACCTAATTTCAAAATGACGACGAGTGACGTTTCCGCTATGGTGAGAGAGAAGAGGGGGCTTGGTTTCAGTTGAACTAGGAACTTGGAGAATGACAAATGACCGAGGATAAAAAACCTCAATCTAGCGATGAACAAAACTGGCCCGGATTGTCTGAGGTAGACAAAGCGCTCGCAGAAAATCGCCTGACCACCTATACATGGAAAAAGACGCAGGCGGATCCTTGGGGACGTTTCGGCTTAGTTCATTAGCGATTCAATTCCAGCCTGTGTTTGAAAACTCGAAGGCCGGTCGCCACCTGCAGAAATGGTCTGCTTCATTCGAAATTCTGTTTTTCGTATATATTTGAAATTCTTGCGCCGTTCCAGACATAACAAAGGTGACGTTCTTGTCTGCAGTTTGATAATAGTCTCGGACGAAATATGGCTGCACATTCTCCATTTTCGTAGCGCACGCTCTGATAAACGATGCCGTCCGAGCCGTCTTTTCTTAAACTGTCAGCCAATTCTTGCGCTACCGCGTAGTTATCTGGGTGATAGTACGCTGCGTGGCTTTCTCGCATATCACGAATATTATGCAGTTCAGCATCAAGTTCGACAGCATATACGCGCATATCAAGTTCCTGACGTGGTTCCTGTGTCGCCAGCATGAATTTCGTCCGATGATACCGGGTCTCTGCAATCGCGGTTTCAATGCTGTCGCCAGCGTAGAAGACGCCGTAACTGCCGTTCGTAAAGCGGTCGCCATCCGGGTTGAGATGCGTGAATGCGGCCATAATAGGCGAGGTCCCGGGGCCAGAAACCCGGTCGTCTTTCGGAACAAGGCTTAAATCCCCTGCCTCCTCACGCAAACGATCATTCGTCATCGCCTCGATCTGAAAAACAGCATCCAGATCATCCGGATCGGCGACTTCTTCGAATAGATTGATCGGTGGAAAGCGGCTGGGAACGATACGGTAACAGGGATGCCAGTTTACTGCGCTAATCGGGATGTCCACGACTATCCGCGCTGTGCATCGACATATTGGCGCACGACGAAAAGATCGGCAACATTGCCTGAGGTCAAGCGATCAAGGGCTGGGCGGCCAGCAAACAAGGGAGCGTCATTGGGTTTTCGGATCCATTCATCGGCCGTTTTGGGGAGAAGGATTTTCAGGCCCTTATAAATTCCCATAATATAAGATATCCGCTCGAGGGCATCTTTCGGAATGGATGAAACCGCACCGCGTTTCCATGACTGAAAAGTGGAGCGGCTGTCGAGACCGAGAAGGCGCATCTGCTCCTGCTCTTTCAGACCCCAGGCGTCCGCAATATTGAAAAACGTCCGCAAAGCCGGGCCGGTCAAGTCCTTGCGATTTCTTGCTTTGGCTGTTGATGCGATAGCCATGACGTGTCTCCTTGATCAATATATGTGCGTAATATAATCAAAAGTCAATATTTATCCATATTATGATCAGTCTTTGATCTTTGGAGATTATGCCCATCGTCGGTCTTCTTTTACGGCACGTATCTGATTTTTGGCCCAAACAAATACTCTCACAAGGAACGCCGTCGCCGTCCAAACGGCCTAGACCGCAGTTATTCAGATAATGATAGGCTTCAGTAATAGGGCGGCTGTCAGGTTATTGTATATACGCTTTATCGTATCAAAAGATTTTATACGATAAAGCGTATAAGTCGGCATGAAGGAACACGTTCATGCAGATTATCCGGACATCAAAGATTTTTGGCGCTGCGATAGCACGGCACCGTAAAAAAACAGGGTCTAACGCAGTCTGACCTGGCAGCCAAGGTAAAGCCCGCCAGGCTACAATTTCCGATCTTGAAAACGGTAAGGGTGGAACGCGCATCGAAATCATGTTTGGCATTCTGGCTGTACTCAATCTGGACATCGTCCTGCAAAACTCTGACGTGCCGCAAAAATCGATATCGGATATTTTTTAGGATGGCTCGTACATCCACTCATCCGCCGTTGAATGTCTTTTTAAACAATCGCCTGGTTGGACAATTGCGCCGCGAGAAATCAGGCGTAATCGATTTTCGGTATGATGAGAGCTGGCTGACATGGGAATATGCCATGCCGGTTTCGCTCTCACTTCCCTTGCGCGAGGACAGGTATATTGGCACGCCTGTCATAGCCGTCTTTGACAATCTGCTCCCTGACAATATTGATATCCGAAAACGCGTTTCTGCCAGGATGCAGACAGGAGGAACCGATGCCTATATCCGAAAGAATGCAGAATCTGCTTTGGAAAAAAACAATTGCTGATCTTCTGTCAGGTTTCCCGGAAGAATTTGTCGAGCCGGTAGCAAAAGCATTTCAAAAGCGCTTGGCATTGACCGAAAATATCTAGAATGAAACAACTCAGTTTGGCAATTCAAAATGACTATACTCTCATTTTCGGCTATGATCGAGGAGAAGAGGGGGCTTGGTTCTTGTTGAACCAGGAACTTGGAGAATGACAAATGACCGAGGATAAAAAATCTCAATCTGGCGATGAACAAAACTGGTCCGGATTGTCTGAGGTAGACAAGGCGCTCGCAGAAAATCGCCTGACCGCTTATACATGGAAAAAGACGTGGGCGGATCCTTGGGGACGTTTCGGCTTAATTACCTTCTTTATAGCGTTCCTAGCATTCGCCCTTTTTGTAGCAATTTACGATGGCCTGATCCAGATTTAACATCACCATTTTTTCACATCATCGGCCGCTTTTGCGCTTGCGCCCCGTGATTTTCCTGTCTTCTTATCCATTGCATCTTTGACTGTCCCGATGCGCTTATTACCGCGCGCCTGCGCGCCCGCCACTTCATCCCCGATCCCGTTTATATCCGGTGCGCTATCCACGGAACCCGAGCTACTACTGCCGAGCGATACACTACCGCGAACGCCGGCGGAACCGCTCACATTGGGCCTTTGCACCGAAGAAAATTCCGGCATAGTTAACTTGTCTTCGATATCATCATGAAGTCTGTCGGCATAACCGGATACAAACCGGGTTTGCAGTTCCTGCCCTTCGGCGCTGAGCTGGAAGTTGATATCGTCAAAACGCTCATTGCCGTAATAGTCGCGGTTGCTTCCCATCTCCGCCATGCCCCATTCTCGGTAGGCCTGGCTTAGGTTGAGTGATCCCGCAGCATTGTTACTTTCATACCATGTCGCCTGATCTTCCAATCGGCTAGCCAGTTCTTCTGACCGCCTCGCTTCGACGGTGTAGCTTTGGGCCTCGGTTAAAGATGTTGTCAGTCCAGACGCGCTGCTTGAGATTTCGGAACTGCTGCTGGAGCTCACACTTCGCACAAACCCATCGCGGGTTTTGGACCAGTTCCGGTTTTCCGAAATCTGGTTCAGGCTTCCCATTATCCGATTGCGGTCCTCCGAAGCAATTCCGATATCACTATCGGTCCAACTGTGGTTTCGACCGCCTTTGAGTCCGAGATTAGAGTTCAACGCACCTTTTTCGCCCTTCACTCCAAGCGCAGCATCTCCATTGAGGAACCAGGACACAGTGATATCATCCGCTGCCCGGCGTGACAGTCCATATTGCTGCTGCAGGTTTCTCGACGCAGAATCTACTTCGCTGAATGCCTTGTGGACGCTGTTGCTTTCGTTTGTGCCGGCAGCTGTTTCCGAAGACTGACCCTGGCTGTATGCATTTCGGAGTTCATTGAACCGGGTTACTGCCGAACTGGTCGATTGCTGAGCAAGATTGGAGAAGGTCTCGCTTTGTGATCGACTGTTTGATGCCAGTGTGGAAAGCCTTGAGGTAAAATCCTGACCCAATGTTGGGGTGAACGGATAAGCAGAATTCGGAACCTGGTCGAAACTGTTGTCGGGAAAGCTCGTGGTTTGCGTCCCGCTTTCACTAAACCCGCGTGTCTGCGCGGCGCCATAGGAAATGTTCGGTGCTATGGACCCTTGCGCAAACTGCCGGGAGAAGACGCTCGAATTCTCGATATTACTATTGCCAAGCGATACATTGCCAGTGCTGGCTTCGCGCGCCGCTTCTTCTGCCGCATTTTGGGATGGGTTGAGATAGGATGTCGCCTGCCCTGAAATAGCAAGCGCCCCCCTCGCAATACCGCCCGCCAGAAATGGAATAGATGCCACAAGATATCCTGCGAGAATGCCGATATCATTATTCACATCAACCATGCCGGAGAAATTGGCGAGACTGAGCCCGGTACTGCCTGCTGCACCGCTGACATCAGACGCACCTTTGAACATCAGGATCATGTGCAAAATAACAAAGAGCGGCCCCCAGGCCGCGAGATAGAAAAATCCCGTGATATAACCCCTCAGCGCCAATGGCCCGGTTTTTGGCATCAGGAACAGCGGGAACAGCACCGGAAACAGCGCATAGAATACGACCGTCAGCACAACATTGAGGATCGGCACCCATTTCATGGCATTTTGGGCAATAGAACTGTAGGTGCGCTCGGTCTGAATGTCGGCGCGTGTTTGGGCAAAAACATCAACGCTTGATGTGCCGCTGGAAGCGGCCATCCCGTGTATCGCCTGTTTCATCGCATTGATCGTCAGCACTTGCCGGAAGATTTCGCTGGCATTTTGCGACACGCCGCTCAAATAGCTATAAGCGACGGGTAGATCAGCAAACAGCTTGGCTTTGGCCAGCGCAGCGGTTTGTTTGGGATAGAGCTGGCGGCCAAAGATGGTGCCCATTTCATCGATCATCGTCGTCCACTGAGAATTGAGATCATTATAGGTCTCGCGGCATGTGATGATATCGGCTGTCACACTATCATCAGGATGGCGCGTCAGAAATTTTTGTGCGCGTGCTGCGCTGCCCGGTGCAATAACGATCCAGATATCTTCGCTTGCCGACAGTTCCTTCATGGAATAGCGGCCCAGCAGCAAATCATAGAATACACATTGACGAAAATGCTCGTCGAGATTGGCGGCAAATTCAGGATCAGAAATACGCAAACTGCGCGTCGCATCAAAGAGCCGCGAGCCGTATATCATGCCGTTGCGCGAGTAATCGAGATCGGTGGGCAGCTCGAACACTGTTTCAGACGAGCGCACCAGATAGTCGCCAACCTGGCTGGTGAAACTTGCCATGAGCGCAAGGCCCAAAGGGACATCCGCGACTTGGGCGGGTGCCAGAGATGGGTTGATGCGGTCGGTGACATGAACATCAAGGCGCGGCACCATCAGGCACATGTAGATCAGCGTTGCGCCCAAAAACCAGTGGAGCCATGCGCGCCAGTCCTGATTGAAGGCGACCACTATGACAGATAGCGCAAGCCCCATGACCATCGCGACCTGGATCAGGCTTTTATAGCCGCCCGCACCGGTCCATGCCGCAACGGCATTGAGGACATTGACGATATATTCGCCGCCGCCAATTGTGAAAATTTCTACCATCTAGTCAAGTGCCCGGATCAAGGTGTGAGCGAGCGGTTCTGGACCGCGCGCGACCAGTCGAGAGCTGCTGCCATGGAGGGCGACATCGAAGCCGAAAGCATATTTTCGATCATCGCGGTTTTCTCGATAATCTGCATGATAGCGCTGACCTTGGCCTGACTGTTTGATTGCCTGTTCGCCAGTGCGCGGCGCACTTCGCTCATTTGCCCCTGCCACATGGCGAGCTTGGCCTCGTCCGCGCCGATGAAGGAAGACATGGAGCGACCTGCTTCACCGACAATCCGTTCCAGCACCGCAAAGAGCAGATCGACCGAGGCAATTTCAGCGAGTGTCTCGCGGTCATCGGTGGGCATGCCCCGGCCATAAGCGGCTTGTACTGTGAGAATTTTGTAAAGCGGCACGGAGGCCACCTGCAGCAGTTCCTTTTCGGCATTGCCGATCGCTGTATCAGTTCTTATGGCTTCCACCATGCTGGTGATGAGGGCTGCAACCCGGGGCCGGATGGCTTTGGAGGTGGCAAGGCTCATATTGCGAAATGTTGGTTCCAGACACTGATCCACCTCATCACAATCAAACACTTTGATTGTCTGTCCGGAGGTGCCGTCCAGAAGCGCGGTCACTAATGTCGAGGATGCATCGCCTGCGAAAGGCACAAATTTGCCGGGCGTGTTATCTTTTGGCGGAATGTATATAATCGTACCAATCAGTGTCATCGCATATTCGGCAAGTTCCCGGTCGAACGTTCCGCCCGGATTGAAAAAGGCCGATTTTTTGAGAATATACCATGTATAGTTGCGCGCGAGCGCCGGATGAACATCGGCATAATCGGCGCCCGCACCTTCATTGGTGGAAGCGCGCTGACCTTTGGTGCCGCACCCATGTTTGGCCGCTGCATAATCGGTAAAGATGCCTTGAGAATTGCCGATTGATTCGCAGATCGCCTTGTCGGCAAGATCACCTTTTGGCCATATGCCGCCCACCAGACCCTGGGCCATTTCGCAGCTGTTAATATTGAGATTGTTCATGAGCTGCGCTTTTTGCGAAAACTCCTGCATGATTTTCGAGCATTCCGGGCAGACCGTGTCGATGGCGAGGCTGAAGGCAAAACCCACCGCGTTATTGGCCACAGCTTTCAGCATCGCGACTATCTCGCTGGCGTTGATGAAGGAGAAAGAGCCTGCAAAAATATCAATGCCGCCGCAGCCTGCTTTGGCAGACGGTAATTGCAAATTGGCGATATTGGCCGTTTTCTGAGGGAAACGCGTCCAGACATTGCCCAAACTATAATAGCCTGCTGACTGGCCTTCGAAGGCGGTGGGGCCGGTAACATTGGCTGCGCCGCCCATGTCATCCATGAACCGGTCCATACTGTCGCCGACATTGGCTGATACGGGGGCTGACAGGGGCGCGGCGATCAGACTTACAGCGACCAGGGCCGCGATGGCTTTCTTAATAATCATGTCCGGCTTCCTTTGATGTAAGAAGATAGATGCGGTCCTGCAATTCATCAGCGGAGAGGATGCCGTAACCAATCGGGATTGCCCGGCGTTGTGCGCTGTCCCACAGAACAAGGGCAGGGGTAATCTTGGGTTTGAGCCCCATCCGTGCCCTCTGTCCGGCCTCCACCGTGTAGTTTTGGAAATGCCGTGAAGGACCACCATCGGTTGAGATGGCGCGAATGGTCAGTTTCCAGCGATTGGAGACCGATTTGACAATTGGTGACATAACCTCGCAGGCTCCGCAGCTTTGCGAGAAGAAATAAAACAGGCCGTAGCGTTTGCTGAGATTTGACATGACTGTATCACGTGAAGCATTTCTTGCATCTTGCCACTGCCTTTTGGCCAGCGTGGAAACCGGGCGCTCGAGCGTATAATCCAGATCGGGCTGCTGCCATATCGCGCGCTGCCAAACGTCCGAAAACAGCGACGCGCGATCAAGTTGTTCACGCTGGAAGCGTATGTATGCGATAACATTCTCGCGGGTTGGTTGGAGAATTGCTTTGGCTTTAAGCTCGCGCAATTCCTTCGTGACCGCATCGAGTTGCTCGCTTGCGCTGGCTTGTGGCTCTGGCGGCAGTTCTTCTGTTTCAGGCGGCTTTGGTTTGGTGCAATAGAACCAGTAGCCCAACCGAGCCTGCTTCAAGGCAGAGAAAATCAGCAACAATCTCCATCCAGTAGATCAGCGGATAGGCATACCAGTGGACATGCCAGCTGGAATAATATTGGCTCGCGCCGCCAATTGCCGATGGTCCCGAGATGGAACGATAGCCAATGTCAAATCCGGGATCGATCTTGAGCCCGCCCAGATTGACAAAGCACCAAGGCTTCATGCTGACATCGGCAAGCCGCACCGGCTCCCAGAACCCCATCGCAATGCCGGGACGCAAACCGCAAAGGCATACGGGCAGGGTTGGGTTTTTGGGATCAGGTCTGCTCGATGGCCAGATATCCAGCCCGCCAATTGAAAGCGGAAAGAGACAGGACCAGCAGATGTCGGTGATCGGATTGACAAATTTACCGGTGCAACGGCCAGGGCCGGCATCAGCGCGCGCCGGGGCTGAAACAAGCAAGCTAAATACCAGCAGACATAATAGCATTAAGGACTTCAACCTGAAGATATCTGAAAAGCCCTTTGTCATTGGCTTCGCCCCCGCTGTTGGAGCAGCGCAAATTCGCGGATACGCAGCATCCGGCCCTGTTGATCGACGATTGCCGGAAGTGCTTTGATGTCGAAATGCGCGGTCAGTTTTCCGCCCTGATCAAAATAGAAACGTCTTTGGCGCGATTTCATAAGTTGAAGCGGCGCGCCGTTTGTAAGAATGAGTTTTGCTGTCTTTGGTTTTTGCGCAAATGCCCATTCGAGCTGGGCTGGATCATCGCCGTCGAGGAATATGAGCGGCGCGCGTAGAGGAACCGTATCCAGTGGATTGACCCTGGTTCCTTTTGCCCAGATTTTCCGTTTATTGTGATCAAATATATCGGCCTGCAATGTGATGGTCGGATCGAACAAGCGCGTTTTGGCATTATCTGCTCTCACCAATCCGGCGACAGGCTTGGGGCGGTTTACTCGCGCTATGGTGCGGGCTTTGAGTTTCTGGTTGAGCCGGTCAATGTCACCATTTTTGTCCATGGTCTGAAGGCGCGACTGAATTTGCTCGAGTAAATCCGGTTCGATAATCGGGAAATGTGTGCCCTGCTGGCCATAGTCGCGCGCCAAGGATGGAGAAGACAGCAGGACTGTGACGAGCAGGGGCAAATAGCGAATGTTCACAATATTGCCCTCCCGGTGCCGATAATCCGGGGCGCGCAAATGAAGCCGATTTCGCCATAGCGGCTATCAAAGCCATGATTGTGGGACGTTCCAACATAATAGCAGCCGCCCGGAATGATGCCTTCGGGGCCCTTGGTTAGAACGGCGCCTTTACGCGTTTTGGGTTTCGTTCGCGCCACAAGTTCATTGTTGATGAAAACATTTTCGCCGACATGGCGAACCAGATCGCCTGGCATGCCCAATATACGTTTGCCGAAGATATGCGGCTTCTTGCCGAAATGGTTGGTGAGCAGTTCTGAGCGCGGCGGCTCGAAAAATATCAAGGTACCGCGGGAAGGTATAAAATTCTTGTCCAGCCAGAATGCCCAGTTGGGGAGGCTGGGGCTGGCGTTAATCAGCAGCGCATGGTTGTCGCTGAATTTGGCTATCGGTGCATAAAGAAACGGGATCGCGACCAGCATTGCCAGAACAAGCGGGCGTTTCAGGCGGGATCTAATACCGTTCATTGCGGCTTCTCCCGGCTATCGTTTTCCAGTTTTTGGGCGATTTTGGCTTTGAGTTGCGACGTGGCGTCGGGCGTATTTTTTGAAAGCACCGCTTCGGCAACCAAAATCACATGTCCGCTGCGGCTGAAATCATCGACGGCCGCTTCCGTTGCTTTGAGATACCGGGCAATGGCCTCGCGCGTCATTTCCGGATCAGCATTGCCCTTTGCTTCTGCGTCAACGAAATCGCGCATGATCTCGGACATGCGGACTTGCACAATTTGTTGTCCATTGGGCTCGATCAGACGCATGCTAACCCAGCTGATCCACAAAACTGCGGCTGAGAATAAAAGCACCATGATAACCGATCGCCCGCTGGGTAGATGCTCTGAGAAAATTGCAAATTTGCTCATGTCTTGCTCCTTTTGGAAAAGCTACCCGCTATCCGCGCAATAAATCTCGGTATCCGAAGCGCCGCGATCAGAGCAGTAGACCCAAAGAATATGATTTTGAGGTCACTGGAAAACGCCAATCTGCGCACCCCGTCCGCTTCGAGATAGCGGCTGCTTAAATTGTCGAGATGCGTGAACAGCCCGAGCAAATCCCAACCGGACAAGATAAGAAAAAAGCACAGCGGCAGGCCGAGCGCCATCAACACCGAGCTCATGGTGAACAACGATGCTTCCAGCATGATGTGGCAAGAGGTTTGAAAGAGCTTCCGCACGGGAAATGGCGCACGTTTGCAGCGCTGGTCCTTGCTTGTGCCAAGGAAAAGATAAGAATCAAACAGCGTATCGGTTTTGTCAGGCATTGTGCTTGCCTTTCCGATCATCGCTACCGACACCGGACACGCGGGCAATGGCCTGTGCCAGAGATGCTCCCGCTTCCTGCTCAGCTTCGATCGCGGCATAAACATCGGGCGAAGAAGAATAGATGCAGGCGGAATATGGATCGAGAACCAGGCGCCCAATGGCTTGCGTTTCCGGGCCTTTGATAAAGACCTCGCTATATTCCTCGCCCGAACGTTTTAAACTACGGATCAGCGTTTCGGTGCGATCATCCATGTCGAGGCGGTCGTTCTTGCGGAAATCAGCAATGGTTTCCGGTTTTTGCTGCAGCACCAGCATCCAGTCGCTGTTTTCCAGCGCTGCGGTTGCGCCGTCCGATTTATAATAATCATTGAGTGACTGCGTGGCGGTAGCCAGCGCGCCGCCATATTTGCGCGCCGTACGCGCATAGGTTTCAACAAACTCTCCCATCGAGCCGCCTTTGAGCAGCGACCATGCTTCATCGATCAGAAGCAGTTTCTTGGTGCTGCGCGGGCTTTGGGTCATCGCCTGGCTGGTCATGAACATGATAGCGCAAAGAATGACAGATCTCAGATCCTCGCGCGTCGCCAGATCAGACATTTCAAAAACGGTAAAATCATCATCGAGCGCGATACTGGCCTGACCTTCAAAAAAGCCGCCATAGCTTCCGCCGCTCATATAGGGTCCGATGGCAACGCCCAGATCATCGGCGACAGGATTGGAAATGCCCGCGAATGCTGCTGCCACTTCATTGATCGTGCCGCCGCTGCCAAGCGCTTCCCAAACTGTTGTAACCGCCTGATCGATCAGACTGCGCTCTGTATCGGTAAGCCGGTCGCTGTGCCGCGCCATTTGGCCTACAATCGCCTTGACCATCGCGATGCAGTCGAGTTTATAGTCATCGTCTTCTGCTGCGCGCGCGTCATTGATCATTGAAAAGGGATTGAGCGAGAAACCGGATTTGAGGGTAAACTCGACAAAGCGCCCGCCCTGCAATTTAACTGAATGCTCGAACGAGCGGCCATCGTCGATCACAACAACTTTCGCGCCCGCGCCGCGCAGGCTTGCGCACATTTCCTGGAGCAGCACCGATTTTCCGGAACCGGATTTTCCGCAAATCGCAACATTATGGTTTCCCGCGTCATTTTCAAATGGCGACCAGTAAAAAGGTTGCCCGCGCCTGCCGACAAGCAGCAGATGTGGCAGCGGCCCGCCCAGAAACTCGCCCTGCAAGGGTGCAATATGCGCCGCGCTGGTTGAAAGCATGGTTTTAAGCCGCTTTAACCGTTTAAGATCATGGGCAAGGCCATCCGCCAGTGTCATGGGCATGGCGGCGATCAGCCCGTGGAGCTGGAGAAACCGCTCGTCGGCCAAATCCCAACCGGCAGCCTTGTAGATAGCCTTGATCGAGCGTTCATGGGCATCGCCGAGGCCAAGCGGTGAATAGCTGGTAACGCCGTAAAAAAGTTGCACGAGGCGTTTCCCGGCCTGCAATTCTGCCTGGACATGGCTCCATTCCGAAGATTGCTGGGCGAGCTTGGGCAGGAACCGCGCGCTTTTGGACTGGCTGAGGCTGGTTGTGCGCATAAATTTGAAACCGGCTTTTGCAGACGCACCTTCGCGGTCTGGGTAGACCAGACAAAGCATTGTTGCCGCCGGGCAGGGGAAGCGCAATTTGTCGGTGAACATGTCTCCTATCAGCCGCGCGCATTCCCACGGAGCCCACCGTTCTGGCATTTGCCTGACCCCAAAGTGCCGGATGTCGAAGGCATCGGGATAAATAGCACCGATCTCTGGCGTGCCATCAGCGCTGCGCCCAATTTCCCGGAACCGCTCGGTGCGCAGGATCATCCGGTCATCTTCAACTTCGAGTTCAATATCACGGCGGATGGCCTGGCTGGCGATATCATCGAGCGGATTATATTCGGTGCGATCTTCTTGCGGCGCCGTCGTAGGAGAGGTCAGATCATCAACGAGCGCGATGAGTTCCTGCGGTTCCATTTCACCCGCATCAATGCCGAGCGAGGTCAGCACGCCGATCAGTCCCTCGCGGCACTGTGCAAGTTCATTATCACTCACATTTGCGGTGTCTGGAACGCCAAGAGAGATAACCAGATTATGGCAGCGGGCATGAAACGGCGCATGGGCAGACCCGCTTTCCCAGACCAGATCATAGAGACGTTTTGATCTATGGCGCGCCATTGCCTCATATACGCCGCCCTGTGCATAGCGTTTGGCAAACCAAGGGGCGACGACCCGGCCAATGCGCGGGCTGGCAAAATGTAATATCTGCAGACACGCGCCTTCGGGCATGCCTTCAGAAAAAAACTGTCCCAAGATTTCCCCGGTGCGCTCATCCGCGCCAATCAGCGGCGCAGCGGACAATATAAATCCTTTTGAGCGCGCGTTGCGATACAGCCGCGGTCCTGAATCAAATACCCGGTACGGCAGCCAGTCTGACAGCATGTCGAGCGCGATGCTTGGTCTTTGATGGTCAGCAGTCTGGGTATCACCAAACAGACCCGACAATAGTTTGGCGCGCGCGCCAGTTATGGAGAAGGTCATTGTCCTTTCTCCTCGCTAGGCCTTTTTTGAGCTCCGCGTATCTTGGCGGCTTCGATGGCCTCAATACTCGGTAGGCCATCCTTAGGTAGTGTTTTCAAAATAGGGTGAGGGGTTCGACTTGCTGGGGGAGGGAGCCTATCGAACCCCTCGATTGCCGGTATGTTTGCACCGGCAATTGCCTCTCGCACGGTCAAGGGGTACGAACCACGCGAGGGCAAATTGAATGAACTTTTGAGAAATGGGTCAGCGGCTTCAATCGATTCTGACGGCGTTTCGCTGGCGTTATCGTCTGCGCTAAGAGCGTCGCCGGAATGGTCTTTGGATGCTTGCTTGGCTTGATCTGCTATATCGCGCGCCATTTGCCGAGCGATATTTGTTTCTTGCCCAGTCAATGTGGCAGCCCAGTCGGGAGACCGCGCAACTACATGCACGCTGCGGGCTTCATGCAAATTGCCCGACGCATCGACAAATCCGGAAAAGACAATCTTGAGCACACGCTCGCCGGTCCGCGCGGTTTGCGCCGCTGATGTCAGGTCTCGCCTGCCACTTGATGGAGATTGATCGAGCATTGCAACGCTCGCCGCTGCATCAATTTGTGATGTTGGCGCGCAGCTACCACCTGGTGCCTTGCAATCGAAACTGCCGCTGATATTGCTGCCCAGACTAGCGCAAGACGATAGTGAGACGCATGAAAGCGCGAGCATCCCCAATGGATAGAGCGCGCGTGTCATTTTGCACCTTTTGCATTTGAGCCAAGGAACGCGCGGATTTCGGCTGCGCCGTGATATCCTTCGAGCACCGCGCCGTCACTTGCGCGCACCATGACCGGCGTTCCGGAAAAACCGTGGCTGCGTGCAAAGGCCTCATTGGCATCAAGACCTGAGGTGTTGCACGACTTTTGTTTCTTCGGTGTTTCGCCGGAATAGGCCTGGTGCAGCGCTTTTGCAGGATCCCGCGAACAGATCACGGCTTCAGCCAGCTTCCTGCTTTTTTCGCCAAAGATGGATATCGGCCGCTCTTCAACGCGCATGCGCGCCTTTTTGAGCTCCGCGGTCAGCCGCTTGCAATAGCTGCAATTGAAATCGGAAAAGACGATGAGCTTGGGACCGGATTTGGATCCCCAATGGATTGCTCCTGATGGCATCAAGTCCGCGACGGGAACTTTGGACGCGCGTTTATTGGCGGGCTGCTGTGCGGCAGTCGGTCCGCTGGAATTTGCGCCTGCTGCTCCTGCGACCAGCAGCTGTGGATTAAGCTCGAGCAGTTTTGCGGCCGTCAGATCCGCACGGCTTTCCATATCGTATAGACGCCCGACAAATAGATAACGCGCGCGTTCATCAATATAGAATAATGTCTTTTCCGATACGACCTCGCACAGACCGCCAAACCCCTTGCAGGTGAGGCTGGTAATGGGTGTTTTCGGGAGACGTAGCTGGATAGCCGTGCGCACATCTTGGAGTACGCCTGCGGCATTGGCTGGAGCAGAGATAAAGCTGGCAGCAACGAGGCCGGAAACCATCCCGCCGCTTGCAACAGCAAGCGCAATGGCTGCCGCCTTTGATTTTAGGTTCCTGCCTACTTTCTGATATTTGAAATTCACTTTTTTTCACTCCTTACATGGACGCCGTCGAGAAAGACGATCTCGATATCGATACCGGTCGGCATCTCGACGACAGGTTGATATTGTTCGGCTCGTTCGATGAGATATTTGGAGACGGTATCGGCGGCATCTCCTGCGCCCTGGCCAAGGCCGCCGGTCAATATGTCGGCGCCCGATAGGCTATCGCGTTTCCCGTCCGTGCCAATCTGACCGGAAAAAATGCCGTTGGCATTGGCCGAAAACCCGCGCCCAAACCCGCCGACAATCCCGGCAAGCAAAGCCTGGCTGACAAGATTGCCTTCGCGGCTGACAACGCGGCCGCGCACGCCGGATTTACCGGCAAAGCTGATAAATCCTTTGACCTCGCTGACGGCGACACGCCCGCCGGGCTGATCGCAGGTCATACGCGCCAGCTTCACATAGACTTTCTCTGACGACAGATCGCCGCGCGCCGCGCCGTTGACAATGCAACCGGTGATATTTGTCGTAAGCAATTTGCCGTTTTTGACCACCGAACGGGCAGGGCCAGTGATGCGCAATACCACCGGAAGCGGATCGCTTTGGCTGGCCACCCCGACCGAGGCATCAACGCCAACAATGACTTTTGCCGGTGCATAGCTGTTGGGCGGTAGATATTCCGGACTGTCTTCAACCAGCAGCGGTGATATTTCCGATGTGCGTTTCTTCGGTGATTTCGATCCCTGCCCTGCGCTGCCGAAGTTGAGAATTCTTACTGCGCCGGATGGAGAACCATCGGGTGAAATTTCTGTGCGATTTGGTGAGCCAAGCGACGCAGATTGACGGTTAAAATCTCCGCCTTGCGGACCATAGGCCGGTGGGATTGCCGGCGCTGCGGCTTTCTCTTCGAGCTGTGATTTGAGTCCCGCGTTTTCCGCTGAAATCGCATCGATGGCGGCTTGCCCATTGGTTCGCATTTCGCTGTTTTCAAGCCGAAGAGCTTCGATTTGGTCTTCAATTTTGTCAGTTGGGAGCTGTGCTTCTTTGAGCGCCTTTTGATCTTGCGTGAGTTTATTAAGCCGGTTTTCATAAGCCGCGACAAACTCGCGCTGGGAGAGATTGCGGTTAACCAGACTGCCAGCGTCAATTGTAACTATGCCGTTATCGTCTTGAGCTGCATCATCACCGTCACCGGCAAATAGAAACCAGGCGCCTGCGATAAGCGCGAGACTGCCAATGCTGGCAAGCAGCAAATTTTGCCGCCGCGCGATCTGTTTGTTGAGACCAGCGCGCGCTTTACCTTGCTCTGCATCCGCATCTTTAACGGGTGCTATAGTTTTGCTCTCGCTCATTGGTCGGTCCCCCGCGTCGCGGTGACAACAAAGGCGGACGTGCTCGTTCCGGCTTTCAGTGTGTTTTGGGCAAAGGAAATTGCGCGCGCGGATTTGGGTGCGAGCTCGGTCTCATTGAGCTCGACTGCGGTTTTACCGCGATTGGTGAGAATGAATTGCTGCGCGTTGTAATTGGCGCCGCGATATTCTGCGATGAGCTGGGCTTCGATGGATCCGGTTCGGACCGGGCGCATCATACGCTGGTGCACGCTATAACCGGGAGGCGCTGCTCCCTCCGCCACCGCTTTGACCAAAGCGATGATGGTCTGCTCTTCGCTTCTTTCGTTCTCCCAAGTCTCCGCCTCCGGTTTTGCAAGGTCGGGATTGGTTATAAAAAGTTGATGCGCTTCAACCGCTGCCGTGCGGCAGGCAAATTTATAGACAAAACCCTGTTTGCTGGTGGCGAAGAAACTAACGCTGTCGCTGGCGAAGCTAGGCGGCACGGAAATATAGATATCACCGCGCACCGGCTCGTGCGTTACCCCGAAATCATTATAGGGATAGCCCGAGGCGATTTTTGAAACGCTGGAAAATTCGTCGCCAACCAAAGCAATACGGGTCAGCTCATCGCGCGATAATGTGCAGTCAATTTTAGCATTGTCGGCCGCCTCGACAAACTGGTCCGCCAAAGCGGGTGATGCGCTGACCGAAAGTGCGGTAATAAGTAATGCCGCACCAAGAGTTTTAAAACCGGTATCGGGAAGCCGCGTAACACCCACGCTGATGCTCGCCATGCCGCTGCCCAGCAGACAGGCGGGCAGGGATGTTAATATGCTGCTCATGACGAGGCATCCTTTTCAATTGACTTTTGCTGAATCTGTTGTTCGCGCTCGGTTGGGACCTGGGCAAAGCCGGTCAATGCAAGCCGAAGACCGGAGTAGGTCCAGCTGAATTCAAATTTACGCTCTTCGCTGGCAATTACCTGCGCGCCCACAAAGGTTTTGAGCGTTCCGGTTACCTCAGACTTGAGTTCTTTCGGATCGATGACAAGCGAACGGATGACAAAAGCCTGGGCAATATCGGAGCCGCGTTGTTCGGAAACGATTTTGACCAATTCTGATTTGAGACGGCCATGGGCACTGGGATCGGCTAGCTTGAGAATCTGCCCCATCCAGTAATCAAGCCCTTCAGGGCTGCGGTTGAGCAGCATGAGAGCGGTATCGCGGGTGACGAGCTCTAAATATTCATGGGATACGCCTGCGCTCGACAAAGTGAGAGATTGCCCGGTCACTGGTACCAGCACGACTTCACGCGACTGCATTGATCCAGCTGTAATGGCGACCAGACTGGTCACTGCTAGCCCCGCAGCTAAGAGGGCCAGCCAGTTGCGTTGACGCAGCAGGCGCTGCGCTGATTGATGTGCTATTTGAGCTTCCATCTTCTCCTCCTTCAACCGGCCAGAAGTCGGCAACAGGAGGGCGGCGTGGCTTTCAATCCCAGAAACGATCCGGGCAGATACCAGTAGACAGCATGGAGGAGCTGCGCGCTTGCACCGCCGGACTTTGCTTTTCGAAGGGCAAACCAGGCGACAAATGCTAAAGCGATTCCTACAAAAATATGCTGCGCTAATATGCCCCAGGCGAACGGAATGATAAGCCCAAGAAACTCGTCGATCGTCCAAAAACCGATGAGTTCAGGATCATCAAGTCGCCGGGGTAGAAGATATCTGTCAGCCATGATGCCGCCCTCCTTGCCGGTCGCAGCCGTTAAATGACTGCCGTGACAACGGAGGTGACGATGGGAACGCCGGTCCCGACGCCGATGCCGACGCCTACGGGAACAGCAATTTGTCCCAATGAAAAGCGTCCCGAAGCAAGGCCGATCAGGCCAGCAGCGAGACTAAGGACGGTGATGATCTTGCCGCCTGAGCCTTCAAGGAAGTCGGTAAATTTTGCAAGCGCGGGATCAAATGTGTTATCTGCACCGGCATAGGCAGCGCCCGCACAGGCCAGCGCAATCGCGGCAGGGAGGATATAATCGGTAAGGCGGGTGCGTTTTGTCTGAGTCGTTGAGGTCATGAAAAATCACTTTCGCTTGAGAAACATGAAACAGCATGTGTTCGCTGTATGTTCTTTGTGCATCGGTGATCCGCCTGTAGGAAAACAGGAAATGGAAAATTAGGTGCCTTCCAAGCAAAAAGCGATATTCTGGAGGTGAGTTGGGTAGTGTTGACCAGCCGATGCGCTCGTTCGCGCAGGAACTGTTCAGGCCAGCGCAGGAGTTGTTCTCGTTTGAACAGAAGCTGTTTTCAACAGAACAGGAAACCCGGATTCGGTGATTCGCAATTTCCTATTTGTTCTTTTTATGTTCTTTTCATTTTCCTACAGGTGATTGTTCAAGATATCAGGTGATTCGTTCTCTTAATGACAGGATGAATGACATGACTGAACCCGATGGAATTTCCGAGGCGCAAATTAAGGCCGGTGTATCGAAGCTACTTCATGAGGCTGCTTCTACGTCAGGCCGCTCTCAAGTGTGCATTGCACGCGATGCCGAAATCGATCGGGGCACAATGCGGCGCATCCTTGCGGGGAAGCGCGAAGCCACCGTGAGTGAGGCCTTGCGTATATTATATGGTACGGGCGCCTCGCCGCATGCCCATTTGCTTCTTTATCTGGTTGCCGATCAGGACAGAGCCTCGCTGTGGATGCAAACCGACCTTGCTTTGTTTTTTGAACAACTGGTCCGTCATTTACCCGATGCCTTGGAAGCCCAGTTCGGTGATCACCTCCATGATGTCAAACCACGTTGGGCGAAGGGAACTGCCAAACGTGTAGCGCGATTGCTCGCTGAGCATATCGACTATCTTGCTCAAAAGGACGCTCTCTTGGGTGATGGCTTTGATCGGAAAAATGGAGTTGGAGATGCTTGATGCCGGATTGAATAAAGTTTCGAGGCAGCCGGTTATGCGGCTCATCCGGCTTAAAGAAGTGCAGCACCGCGTTGGGCTCGGGCGTTCCACCATCTATCGTTGGATGGATGAAGGAAAGTTTCCAAGGCCGCATACGCTTGGTGGGTATGTTGTTGCTTGGTTGGAGGCCGATATTGATTCATGGATCAGTTCAAAACTCGATTGAATCTGTCTGTTTGATGTTATTATGAGTATGCGAACATTTGTCGTTGGCTGGACAGATTTTCATGCTGCGCACTTCTCTTAACGATAGCTGTTGAAAAAACGATTATTCTTATGGTCATATTCCTTATGCGCAGCATATGATTTGGCGGTGAGATTCAAGGAAGTCGGCCAAAGCGCTATGCGGTCGCCGCTGCGGAGAAACAGTTGGGGCATAGTCTTGCATTTAAGTGGATCGATAAAACGCACCTTCGCCTGCCATCTAACCGACCGGCGGGTTCAAGCGATTTAGCGCACCTATGATTTCACAATGCTCGGCAGAACCTCCCGAGCATGAGGTTGCAAACAACTTAAGAGCATCCCGTAGCGATGTCAGTTGAACTATTTGGGTATCAATCTTTTCCAAATGCTCTTGCGCAATTTTTGCGGCCGCTTCGCAGTCTTGTTTTGGGCTATCTGATATTTCCAGAAGTGATCGTATTTCATCAATAGAAAACCCAAATCCGCGACTGTGACGGACGAATGACAATCTCCGAACATCGCTTTCCGCATATGTCCGCCTACCCGATGCCGTTCGTGCAGGTTCGGGTAACAGTCCTATATCTTCGTAATAGCGTACTGTGTTTACCTTGGTGCTGGTTTTTTGCGCTAGGTCACCGATCATCATATTGGTCAAATCATTTTCCTTATACGGCCTATTTAAATTAATGCTTGCTTCTACAGTAACTGGAGGTTGTAAGGCAAGCTCATGAGCATGGAAGAAACAGATGAATGCGGCTGCACAGGCGATCCAAAAAGAGCACAGGATGACCCGGCATATCGGCGGGCATTATGGATTGTCATTATCCTCAATATCGGCTTCGGCCTGTTCGAGATTGTCGGGGGATTTATCGCTGACAGCCAAGCTCTGAAGGCCGATGCGCTTGATTTTCTAGGCGATGGGTCGATTACCCTTGTTGGATTGTTTGCCCTTGGCTGGACTGCGGTAATACGGTCACGCGTGGCATTGATTCAAGGAATTTTTCTTGCCCTTTTGGGTGTCGGCGTCATCGGTTTTGCCATCTTGCGAGCGATAGACCCGGGGGTTCCCGAGGCCGGAATTATGGGAGCGTTGGGGTTTTTAGCGCTTGGCATAAATGTGGTGTCCGCCTTTGTTCTTTCGCGCTTTCGCGAGGGCGATGCGAATGTCCAGGCAGTCTGGCTTTTCAGCCGAAATGACGCGATTGCAAATGTCGCAGTGATCTGTGCGGCGGCTCTTGTGGCGTGGACTGGAAAATCGTGGCCTGATATTGCAGTGGCCGGGATCATCGCGGTCGTTTTCCTCCATTCCGCTTATCAGATTTTGAAAAATGCATTAATTGAGCTCCAAGAACATAAGACGTCGGCGGACCATCCGGCGTGATGTATCTTTTCAATCTTCGAATCGCTACTTTGTCCTTGCTGTTTCTATTTGCTGCCTGCCTGCCAGCTTCTGCCCAAGCCAAAGCGGGAGATGTCCAAACCATATGGCGCCTGTTGGACTATATCGCCGTTGATTATCCCGGCGCAGTCGAAGATGGAAAGGTGATTAGTGAGGCGGAATATGCCGAGATGATCGAGTTCTCAGAATCGGCTGCCAAGCGTATTGCGGAGTTACCAGCGGCAAGCGATCGTGCTGCGTTGATCGCACAAGCCAATGACATGAAAATTGCCATTGCCGACAAGGCACCAGCGACCAAGGTTGCGCAAGATGCCCGCTTGCTGGCGAATAATTTGTTACGCGGCTATCCCGTTCCGCTGGCACCTCACAATGCCCCTGACTTGCAGAATGGTGCACGATTATACGCCCAAAACTGCGCCAGCTGTCATGGACTGTCGGGCAACGGGCAAGGACCTGATGCGCAGGGCCTTGATCCAGCACCAATTGATTTCACGGATGCAGAACGCGCGCGTCAGCGCAGTCTATTTGGTTTGTATCAGGTGATCGGACAGGGCCTCGATGGAACAGCAATGCAAAGCTTTTCCGATCTGCCCGCGCAGGACCGTTGGGACCTGGCGGCATATACTGGCAGCTTTGCGTTCGGGGATATCGCGCGAGGAGAAAAGCTCTGGGAAAGCGATGCCTCCCTTCGCGCGCAATTTCCTGATTTAACAGCATGGTCGAGCATGACTCCTGCTACGCTTGCGCGCAAGATCGGGCCGGACAAGGCCGACGCTGTTTTCGCATTCTTGCGCAGCCATCCCGAGGCGATTGCAAAGGCTTTCGGTGGATCGCTGGACCTTGCTCGCACAAAATTGAACGAAAGCCTTGCCGCTTACCGCGCTGGAAAAAAGGAAGCGGCGAACGATTTGGCTCTTTCTGCCTATTTGGATGGGTTCGAGCCATTTGAGGCCTTACTCGGCACGCGCGATGCAGACTTGCTGAGCAGTATAGAACGATCAATGGCCCAGCTTCGCAATGCCATCGATAAAAACCGGCCCGTGTCCGACGTCGAAAATCAGATCAAAACCCTTAAAGTGCAATTTACACAGGCGGAGGCTATCCTTGTTCCTGACAATGCAAGCGGAGTATCGGCCTTTGTCGGGGCATTCACCATCTTGCTGCGTGAGGGACTGGAAGCGATCCTCATCATTGTCGCCATGATAGCATTTCTTCGCAAGGCCGAACGCCCAGAAGTCATGCACTATGTTCACGGGGGGTGGATCACGGCCCTCATTGCTGGCGGAATAACCTGGTTTGCCGCAACCTACGTCATCGGGATAAGCGGAGCCAGCAGAGAGCTCACCGAAGGTTTTGGATCGCTTTTTGCTGCTGCCATCCTTCTGTTCGTCGGGCTCTGGATGCACGGCAAATCGCGAGTTGATGAATGGCAGCGCTATATCCGCGAAACGATGAACAAGGCTCTGTCTCGAGGCTCGGCCTGGTTCCTATTTGGTCTTGCATTTCTGGTTGTCTACCGCGAAGTCTTTGAAACAATCCTGTTTTTCGCGGCGCTTTGGAGCGATGACACTGGTGTACCAATTATTGCCGGTTCGGGAGCAGCCGTACTGCTGCTTGCTGCTATCGCCTGGGCCATGCTGCGCTACAGTCGCAAACTGCAGATTAGAAAATTCTTCGCTTATAGCTCGGCTCTGATGATTGTGCTAACCGTGGTGTTGACCGGAAAAGGCGTCGGAGCTTTGCAGGAAGCCGGTATGCTTGATGTTACGCCGCTTAAGGATTTTCCGCGAATATCGATGCTTGGCATCTATCCAGCACTCCAGCCCATTTTGGCTCAGGTTTTGGTTGTCGCTGTTATTGGTCTGGGATTCTGGTTGATCGGCAAGGGACATGATGGTGAGCGGCCAAAGGATAGGCATACGGTATGAATGCCCTTCAAGCCGATAACATTATTATTAGGAATGTTTAACATGGTGAATAGACGGTCTGTGATTGGTGCCGCTGTGCTTGGCGGTGGAGTTATTGCAATTGGAGGCATGGCGACCCGCCAATTCATCGGAGGCCAGGGGGCCGCATCTGTGCGAGCGACTTCAGGTCGCTCTTTACTTATACCGCCGCTTTACTCGGGAGAACGGGAAAATGGCATCCGCGTATTCGATCTGAAACTGCAACGCGGTGTTTCTCAGTTTCTCGAAGGTGTGCAAACTCCGACGATAGGCATCAACCAATCCTATCTCGGCCCAACACTTGAAATGTATGCCGGGGAAACCGTTCGCATGAACGTCAGTAGTGACCTTTCCGAAACGGCTACCGTGCATTGGCACGGCTTTCACTTGCCTGCCCGTGCCGATGGCGGGCCGCATCAACCGATAGCGCCCGGCAGCACATGGTCGCCAAGCTTCGTGGTGAAGCAGCGGGCATCAATGTTCTGGTATCATTCCCACGCGCACCGTCGGTCCGGTCCGCAGGTCTATCAGGGACTGGCCGGGGCCATCTATGTTCGCGATGACGAAAGCGAGCGGCTCGACCTGCCGAATGACTATGGCGTCGATGATATTCCACTGATCGTTCAGGACCGCGCCTTCAACCGCGATGGCAGTTTTGCTTATTCTACATCGATGCGCGATGTCATGATGGGGATGATGGGTGATACTCTGCTTGTGAACGGGATCGTCGATCCGGTTTTCGAAGCCCGCAGCGACTTGTTGCGGATACGCCTTCTCAATGGCTCGAACGCGCGGTTCTATCGCTTTGGATTTGATGATGGGCGTCCTTTCATGCAGATCGGAAGCGATGGCGGTCTCTTCGAACAGCCTTATCGTACAAACAATGTCGTCCTCGCCCCGGGTGAGCGAGCGCAAATTGTCGTCGATCTGAGCGATGGCAGGCCAACTATCCTCCGTGCAGATAGCCTTGAAACCATGGGAATGATGGGGATGATGGGCGGCGGTATGGGAAACCGCGGTATGCGCGATAGTGGCGACCGGATGGGAGGAAGCGGCGGGCGCCGGGAAGGCATGATGGATGAACGACGACGCTTCACCGTGCTTAACATTCGGCCTGCAGCTCAAAGACGGCAGGCCATCGTAATGCCAAGCCGACTGATTGCACTGGCACCGGTTGAACCGGAAACTGCCATCAAGACGCGACGATTTATGCTTCAAATGGGCATGGGTATGAACATGATGCGCGGTGGCGGCTTTACGATCAACGGCAAATCCATGGATATGCAGCGCATCGACGAGACGGTAAAAGTCAACACGACAGAAATCTGGCAGATAGAGAATGCTTCGATGATGGCGCATCCCTTTCACATTCATGATGTGCAGTTTCGTGTGCTGGACCGCGATGGTCGTCAACCAGGTCCGCAGGATCGAGGGCTGAAAGATACAGTGGTGGTTGCGCCGCGTGAAGTCGTTCGAGTACTATTGCGCTTTGAAGAATATACCGATTCAGAACTACCCTACATGTATCATTGTCATATTCTCGAACATGAAGATGCCGGAATGATGGGGCAATTTTTGGTTAAGGCGTGAACTTTCGTGCTCTAACACAAGGGCCGTTTCATTTCGGATTTTGGTATTTCACTCGGAATAGAACGATATGAATATGTTATACTATTACACGCAACCCTTTAGAATAGTGACAGATTTTTAAAATTGTCTTGCTTTGAACGAGATCATCTTACAGTAGAAGCGGCATGATTGCCCGGCGTCTATCTCTATCTAAAGGATCAGCAATGATTCGCGGCATGGCGTTAGCCTTCATGCTGCTTGTCATGGGGATGAACTTCGCGGATGCAGCTGAGTGCGCACCCGATGCTTCGGAAAGCGAAGTTACCGAGATGGCAAATGGAACCCAAACATCCGATAATATTCCTGCTCCAGAAGAGCAGAGCAAACACGGCGTTTGTCCGCATGGCCATGCCACAACGGCAGTGTCACCGCTGCCCGGGTAGTAAATTGCGATATGTCGGCTAGTTTGACAAATGCCCGTTTCCACGGTGAAACTGATCAATTTGCGCTGTCTGCGCATTCATCCCGTTTAAAACGACCACCTCGCGTCTGAACTAATTCTGACTTGCGCCAGACTTAAGGCGTTATTTCAATTAGTTAAGCGAGGATTTCTCAAAAATGTTGAAGAAAATGGCGCGTCTGCGCCTCTGTGCGGCAATGATATTTGCCGCGAGCCCTGCCACTGCCGCTCTGGCGGAGGGTCAGAGTGTTAGTTTAAATGAGGCCTTAGTGCGCGCTGGAACTGAATCGCCTGCCGTGCAAGTTTCCCAAGCAGAGATTGATATCGCGCGCGGGAACCAAAAACAAGCCAGCCTCGGACCAAATCCCGAGGTCTCGGTAGACGTTGAAAACGTCGCCGGGAGCGGCGTTTTCAATGGCCTGCGTTCAACCGAATATACAGTTTCTGTTGGGCAACGATTGGAGCTCGGCGGTAAACGCGGTGCCAGAACACGTGCGGCGCGAGCGCAGACAAGCCTCGCGGAAATAGAAGCTGCAATTTCTCAAGCGGAATTGGCCAGCTCCGTGCGTCTGGCATATACAGAAGCTGTCGCCGCTCAGAGCCGCCTTGACTTTGCAACGCGCGTGGTCAGTCGCAACCGGGAACTGGCAAGGATTGCCAGCATCCTCGTTGAAACTGGCCGTGACCCGCCGCTCAGAGCATTGCGCGCTGACGCTGCGCTTGGCGAAGCGGAAGCAGCACTGGAAGCCGCAAGGGCAGAGGAATATTCCGCCAGATTACTACTTGCATCGCTTTGGGGCTCGCAAACACCACCTCAGAAAGTTGAACCGGTCTGGCTTAGTGGCGGCGACGTAGAATTTGAGGCTGACCTGTCCCAATCGCTGCAGATCAAGGCCGTGGAAGCGAACCGGGACGCTGCCAGTGCCATTGTCACGCGCGAACGCGCAAATGCTGTTCCGGATTTAACGCTGAGCGGCGGCGCCAGACGTTTTGAAGAAAGCGGGGATACTGCGTTCATCGTAGGTGCTTCGATTGCCATACCGTTTGGAAATCGCAATCAGGGCAGCATTCAGGCGGCAGAAGCAAGCGTTCGCGGAGCTGAGGCACGGCGCGCGCTGCGTTTGGTAGAGATCAACCGGGAATATAATATTGCCAGCAATCAACTGGAGGCAACGCAAAGCCGGGTGGAAACTCTGGAAAGCCAGACACTGCCCCAGGCTGAGGAAGCATCAAGACTGGCCCAACTGGGATATCAATACGGGAAGTTTACCCTGCTGGATGTCCTGGACGCAGCGGCGGCAAGAGACACTGCCGAACTCGGCCTGTTGGAAGCCAAAGTCGCACGAGCGGAAGCAGTGATATCGCTGCTGAGATTGGCTGCCAAATAGATGAAAATACTGAAAACAGATCGCGCGATAATAGTAGCTGGAATTCTGGTCCTGCTGGTCGCTCTCGCTGGTTTATTCATGGTGACATCCATCTCAGCAGCGGTCTCTGACTGTGGTCCTACTGGATCCAGTATTCCAGGTGACAGCTCCTTTCCGAACAACAAGCATTTGACCCACCTTCGGTCACTAAATTTGAACAAGGATCTATAAAATGAACAACAAGAAATGGATCATAATCACTGGCCTGGCCATCGCGTTTGCGGTTGTGCTGGGAGTAATTTTCAATGGCTCAACCGGCGGTAGTTCTGAAAATCAGGGCGCTGCCAACACCGTAGAAGAAAATCATTCCGAAGAAGAAGGCGTTGTCGAAATGACAAAAGAACAGCTGCGCGCCTCTGAAATCGGAATATTCGATGTGGCTCCAAGCTCGCTTGATGCCGAGATTATTGCGCAGGGTAGCGTTGCACCGTCTCCTCAAGGGCAGGCCATATTGAGTGCGGGCGCTGAAGGCAGGGTCACGAGCATCAAAAAGAGGTTGGGAGATGCGGTTCGGCGCGGCGAGACAGTGGCTACCATAGAGAGCCGCGAAGCCGCCGCAATTAGTTCCGAAGTTACATCGGCAGCTTCGCGGGCCGCGCTTGCCCGGTCGCAGATGAACCGGGAGCAGCGCCTCTACGATGAGAAAATCACCGCACGGGCAGATCTTGAAACGGCGAGAGCAGAAAATCAACAGGCTGCCGCAGAAGCAAGAAGGGCAAGCCAGGCGGCCACTGCGTCAGGTGTCAGCGGACGATTTATTGCTGTGCGTTCACCGATTGGCGGCCGGATAACGTCAAGCCCGGCAATTCTGGGCTCCTACGTGACCGCTCAGGATGAGCTTTTCCGTATCGCCAATCCGAACCTTATTCAAATTGAGGCGGCAGTTCCTGCGGAAGATGCGCGCAAGATCAGCACTGGAGCAGCGGCCACGGTCGAAACGCCCGAGGGTGAAATCTCCGCTCGGGTATTGGCGGTTACGCCAGCTGCCGATCCGGAAAACAGAGCGGCCATTGTCGTGCTTGCCCCTGCTTCAGGCGCCAGACTCGTCCCCGGAGAATATGTGCGAGTGCGGATACTTCAGCAGGCGACAAGCGCTCAGTCTACGGCATTGATTGTTCCCGCAGAGGCTGTCCAATCCGTCGAAGGACGCAACGTCGTGTTTGTAAAGACCAAATCTGGTTTCCGTGCACGGCCCGTTACGACCGGAGCGAAGAGCGGCGGTAGAATCGAGATTGTCGACGGTCTCAAGGCCGGTGAACAAATCGCCGGTAAAAATGCCTTTCTCCTGAAATCTGAACTTGGCCGCGGCGAAGCAGAACATTGATTAAAATATTCCAATTGGAGCAACGGCTATGATTGCACGTCTCGTCGAAATGTCCGTCCGCAACCGGTATCTTACCGTTTTGTTTCTTGCTGCGGTCGCGGCATTCGGAATCTATAATCTGGTAAATCTGCCAATTGATGCTGTCCCTGACATCACCAATAATCAGGTCCAGATCAACACTGTCGATCCCACCCTGTCGCCGCTCGATATTGAACGCCTAGTGACTTATCCGGTTGAAACATCGCTCTCGGGCATTCCAGGACTGCAGACGACCCGTTCTATCTCCCGCAACGGCTTTTCGCAGGTTACGGCAATATTCGACGATAGCGCCGACGTCTACTTTGCCCGCCAACAGGTCGCGGAAAGACTGACCACTGTTCGCAACAGCCTGCCAGCCACGGCCGAGCCGGCAATGGGACCGGTATCGACGGGTCTTGGCGAGGTTTTGATGTGGACGGTCAGCTATGAGCCGTTCCAAAAAAGAAAGACTTCGGGCGGTCCTGGCTGGCAATCTGATGGCTCTTATCTGACCCCTGAAGGTGAACGCTTGAACGATGAAGTCTCGAAGGCGGCGTATCTGCGCACGCTCCAGGACTGGGTAATCGGACCACAATTGCGCAATGTTCAAGGAATTGCCGGTGTCGACTCGATTGGCGGTTATGCCAAACAATTTGTTGTTACCCCCTCGGCGGCTCGGCTTTCTTCCTACGGTATCGGTTTTGACGATCTTTCCGAAGCGCTGGGAAGGGTCAATCTTTCTGTTGGCGCAAACTTTGTTGAACGCGGCGGTGAAGCGTTTCTGGTGCGGGCAGACGCACGACTCAAATCACTGGAAGAAATTGAAAATTCGATCATCGCGAGACGTGAAGGTATTCCCGTTCGCGTCCGTGACGTTGCATCTGTAAGCAATGGCGGCGATTTGCGAACCGGCGCGGCAACCGAGAACGGCGAAGAAGTCGTTGTCGGAACCGCATTGATGTTGCTTGGCGAAAATAGCCGTGCAGTTGCCGCTGCAACCGGTGATCGGCTTGCAGAAATCGTCAACACAATGCCCCCCAACATAAAATTGGAAGTCGTTCTGGACCGTTCGAAACTGGTCAATGCGACTATCAGCACGGTTGAAAAAAACCTGACCGAAGGAGCTTTGTTGGTTATCGTCGCGCTATTTCTGCTCTTGGGCAATTTCAGAGCAGCCCTGATTACCGCGCTCGTCATTCCCGTTTCCTTTGTGATGATGGCAATCGGAATGAATCGATTTGGCGTTTCGGGAAATCTCATGAGCCTGGGCGCTCTTGATTTCGGCTTGATCGTTGATGGCAGCGTTATCATCGTGGAAAATTTTCTGCGCCGGATGGCAGGCCGGCAACATGACGAAGGACGACTTCTGTCTCTAGGCGAACGACTGGAAGAAGTGATCGCATCAACAAGAGAAATGATCAGGCCTTCGCTATTTGGCCAGGCGATAATTTTGCTGGTTTTCGTGCCTTTGCTGACTTTTCAGGGTGTTGAAGGAAAAACCTTCTCGCCGATGGCCATCACCGTAATGCTTGCGCTTATATCGGCGTTTATTCTCTCACTGACCTTGGTCCCGGCATTATTGGCTCTGCTGATAAGCGGCCGCGTTTCTGAAAAAGAGGTTCGGATGGTGAGCTGGAGCAAAAGCAAATACGAACCGGCATTACGAAAAGCACTGAAATGGCCCGGACGGGCAACCTTGGCAGGGCTCGCCGTATTTGGACTGTCTATCGGCATATTCGGCTTTCTCGGTAGCGAGTTCATGCCGCAGCTGGACGAACAGGATCTGTCCCTTCAATCGATCCGAATACCGTCCACGTCGCTGGATCAGTCCGTTTCAATGCAAAAACAGATCGAGCGGGAGATTTCCAAATTTCCACAAGTCCGCTTCATGTATTCAAAAACCGGAACAGCTGAAGTGGCCAGCGATCCCATGCCGGTCAATATTTCCGATGCATTTATCATTTTGCGTCCGAAAGATGAATGGCCCGACCCGGCGCTTTCAAAGACAGAGTTGGTGGAACAAATGGAAGCGAAATTAGCCAATCTCATTGGCCAGAACTACGAGTTCAGTCAGCCTATTGAGATGCGCTTCAATGAGTTGATAGCCGGTGTGCGAGGTGATGTTGCCGTCAAGGTATTTGGCGACGATCTCGAACAGCTGTCGGCCACTGCCAATCAGCTTGCGACTGTTTTTTCGGGTATTGAAGGTTCTGCGGATGTCCGCGTCGAGCAAACCGAGGGCTTCCCGACATTGGACGTGCAGTTCGATAATTCGGCAATTGCAGCCCATGGTCTCACCGTTGATGAAGTCGCCGCAACCGTCAGCGCCGCATTGGGCGGCGCGGAAAGCGGGCTCGTATTTCAAGGCGACCGCCGGTTTGATATTGTAGTGCGGCTACCCGGCGAAGTGCGAAATGATATCGACGCTATCGGAGCGCTTCCGGTTATTTTGCCAGACAATGGTTTCGGCAAAACGTCGTCAGTTCCCCTGAGATCGCTAGCTACACTGCAAGAAACCGAAGGCCTAAATCAGATAAGCCGGGAAAACGGACAGCGGCGCGTAGTTGTGCAGCTCAACGTTCGAGGCCGCGATGTTGGCTCGTTTGTGAACGAAGCGAAGTCCCAAATCGATCGCGATGTTGCTCTACCATCGGGGGTATTCCTCGAATGGGGCGGACAATTTGAGAACCTTCAGGCCGCTCAAGCTAGAATCAATCTTGTTGTTCCCATTGTCGCGCTATTGATTTTCGGTCTGCTGGTGATGGCGCTGGGTAATTTCCGAATGGCTGTGGCCGTTTTCGTGACGGTCCCTCTCGGAATTGCCGGCGGAATATTCTCGCTAGCTGTAACGGGGTTGCCCTTCTCTATCTCGGTCGCTGTCGGCTTCATTGTTTTGGCCGGCGTGGCGGTGCTCAATGGACTTGTAATGATGACCGCAATCCAGGGGCGTCTTGAATCTGGCGTGGAACTTGTCGAGGCCATCTACTCCGGTGCAGTTGAACGCTACAGGTCCGTTCTAATGACAGCCATCGTGCCGTCCTTGGGTTTCGTTCCGATGGCTATTGCGACTGGCACTGGTGCAGAAGTGCAAAAGCCGTTGGCGATTGTGGTTATCGGCGGTTTGATCACCGCAACGATATTGACGCTTTTCGTGTTGCCCGCCGTGACACGGTTGATGCTTGAGCGCGAATTTCCCGATTTGAGGCCGCATATCAAGCGATTCACGCCCTCTTTGGACAAGTTTCCAATCCTGCAACGTTTCCGTCCAAAGCCAGAATGAGAAGGAGTGCATAATGCCAAAGCCGCAACAAATATCTCTCATGCGGATTTATACCGATGAAGCCGCAATGCATGGGGACGAGACGGTTGTTACCACCATTATTGCTCGGGCCAGGACTTATGGCCTTCGCGGAGGCACCGTCCTGAAAGGGATATTGGGGTTCTCTTCGTCTTCCATAATTCATGAACGTCATGCGTTCGGAATCGGCGATAACCCGCCATTAGTGATCGAATTAATCGATGCCAGGGCTCGACTGGAAGATTTCTACACTCAGCTAGACGATCTGCGAGGGATCGGGCTTGTCAGCCTCGAACAGGTCGATGTTCTCACCCGAGCGGCAGAACAGAAATGACCGATGAGCACCGCAAGCATTCAGAAAATTCGGATCACTCGCACGGAGGGCTAATCGACAGGCTGCTTGGTGGCCGTGCAGAAATGGTATTTGCAGGCCTTTGCGGTGCAACCCTTCTTGCCGGATGGCTGGGACCCAAAATCAATCTTCTGCCGGCGAGTATTGGGTTCTGGTTTTTGGTGGCGGCCTATTATTTCGGCGGCTATTTTACGATATTGGAAGCCTTCGAAAAGATCAGGCGTCGAAAATTTGAAATTGATTTTCTCATGCTTGTTGCCGCCGGCGGGGCGGCGTGGCTCGGGGCATGGGCAGAGGGAGCCTTTCTATTATTCCTGTTCAGCATCGGCCATGCACTTGAAAATTATGCAATGGCCCGCGCGCGCAATGCCATATCCGCACTGTCTGACCTTGCTCCCGAGGAGGCGGTGGTCCGCAGGGATGGAGAGGAATTGCGATTGCCCGTGGCCGAGTTGGTAATCGGCGATATTGTAATCATCCGCTCCAACGAGCGACTTCCAGCAGACGGTTTTGTTGTCAAAGGGGCGAGCAGCGTCAACCAGGCACCTATAACCGGTGAGAGCGTCCCGGTCGACAAGCGTCCGGTCGACAATGCTGTAGCGGCGGCCAAAGCGGCCGATAAAGTCAAATCCGAACATAGGGTTTTCGCCGGATCCATAAACGGAAGCGGTAGTCTCGAAGTGCAAGTCACCCGATTGGCGTCGGAAACCACTTTGGCACGGGTTGTCGAAATGGTGAACGATGCGGAGACGCGTCAATCGCCAACGCAGAGCTTCACCAATAAGTTTGAGCGGATTTTTGTGCCGGTTGTCATTCTGCTTGCAATCGTAACTGGGTTTTCCTGGTTGGTGATAGACGAGCCAGTCTCCGATAGCATTTATAGGGCGATGGCAGTCCTCGTTGCTGCCAGCCCCTGTGCGCTGGCTATTGCAACACCCAGCGCTGTTTTAAGCGGGATTGCCCGTGCAGCGCGGGGCGGCGTTCTCATAAAGGGCGGCGCGCCTCTCGAGATGCTGGGTAAGCTAGATTCAATCGCTTTTGACAAAACCGGAACCCTTACGATTGGCGAACCGGAGTTGGTCGAGACGGTGCCCTTCGGAGAAATTGGAGCAGACGAACTCATCGCAATTTCTGCCGCGGTCGAAGTGCATAGTGATCACCCTCTGGCGCAAGCTATTGTGCGTGCTGCAGCAAAACGCCTCGGAACATCGGATCTGATCGCTACAGATTTTCAGAGCATAACGGGTAAAGGTGTTTCTGCCAAAATCAATGGCGAAAACGTCTTTATAGGGAAAGCGGGGCTTTTTCTCAAAGATGATCAGGATGCGCTTCCTGAAGGTCTCGCTCAAAAAGTTACCGAAATGTCTTCACGCGGTCGCAGCACCATGATTGTCAGGCGTGGCGGCGAATTTCTTGGTGTTCTTGGCCTTATGGACACGCCACGCGCTTCGGCGTCTGAAGTGATAAACAAGCTCCGCTCGATCGGCATCACGCGGATGATGATGATTTCGGGCGACAATCAGAAAGTCGCGGACGCAATCGCTCTGGAAGTGGGTCTTGACGAAGCCTTCGGTGACTTGATGCCGGATGACAAGGTCGAGAAAATTGCTCAACTGAGCGATCATGGCGGAGTGGCCATGGTTGGTGATGGTGTGAACGATGCTCCAGCGATGGCCAATGCAAGCGTCGGAATAGCCATGGGAGCCGCCGGTTCAGACGTCGCGCTTGAAACGGCAGATATCGCGTTAATGGCAGATGATCTGGCAACATTGCCTTTTGCCGTTGGGCTCAGCAGATCAACAAGTGGCATTATCCGTCAAAATCTCTGGATCAGTCTAGGCGTGGTCGCCGTATTGATACCGGCAACACTCTTCGGCCTGGGGATCGGCCCCGCTGTCGTGATGCATGAAGGATCGACGCTTGTCGTGGTAGTCAACGCACTTCGGCTTCTTGGTTATAACGATATAAATCAGGCTGGATGAGTAGCGCCCATGTTCAGTCTTAGCGAAAATTCAGCCATCTCCCGCCAGGGGTCAAAATGCGAATAGCTCGAATTTTGGTTCCCCGAGCCATCGCGGCTCAAAGAATTGCGTTTTTGATCGGCGGCGTTTCGATTCTAGCTATGCTCTTTTTTGGCTCTGGTCGGAAGTCGCGGCAGGTCATTTAGCGAAAATAGACAACAGCATTTTGCTCGCGTTTCGCTCTTCGTCAAACCCTCACATATTGTCTGGTCCTGACTGGCTTCCAGATATTCTTCGAGCTATTACAATTTTGGGAGACTCCAAATTGCTGATCGTTCTTGTCATTTTGGTTGCTGCATATCTGGTTGTAAGAAGAACCTACTATTTTGCCTTGGCGCTATTGGCGCCGACTGTCGGTGGAATGGTGATCGTGTCGCTTCTAAAAGACCATTTTAGCAGATCGCGTCCCGAGGTTGTTGAGCACCTTACAACCTAATATTCCATGAGTTTCCCCAGTGGGCATGCGGCCAATTCCGCAATTGTATATCTAACGATGGCCATGCTGTTTACCCAGATCCGACCCGAACGGCATGCAGGGATTTACTTGGTGTCAGCGGCTTTGCTGTTGACTGCAACTATCGGAATTTCGCGAGTGGCTTTAGGTGTACATTGGCCAAGTGATGTTGTTGCGGGGTGGATGTTTGGATTGAGTTGGGGATATTTTTGGGTGCTGCTTACAACAAGCTTTAGGAAAAAATGATATCCTAAAGCAAATTATGTGGTTGGTTGGAAGGAATAAATATTATGCAGTCCGTGCTATGGTACATTGATGATCAAGGGCCAGATCCGTCAGCCCAAGCGGCGCTTGATGTAACCCGCGCAATCGAGGGCCATTTGAGTTGCCTCCATGTTTCATCACTCGGTTCATTTAATATGCTCGATGCTTATGGGGGCGTGGCGGCCAAGCACCGTTTCATTGTTGAGGCTCAAAAGCACGGAGAAAAGATCCGCATGCAGACAAAAGAGCGGTTAGACAAAGAGAATGTAAGATGGGATTTCAATCATATTGAAGGGGATCCAGTTACGGCTATAATACGTGAGAGTTCTTTGCGGGACTTAGCGATTCTGGGTCGGCCGCAAGGAAATTCTGATAAAAACCGACCAACAGCATTTTTTGGAGAGCTACTAAGTCACGTCCGGACGCCAATATTGTTTCAACCTTATGATTTGATTGGAATAAACCTTGCGCATCCGGCTATCATCTGTTGGAATGGGAGTATCGAAGCTGCCAATGCATTACGCTCATCGCTTCCCTTGATCAAAATTGCGAGTGAGGTCCATATCGTATCAATTGATGAAGATAAGCCAACCGAACTTCCGCGAGATGCGGCTTGCAAATATCTCGCTAATCATGGTGTGGATTCGCACTTGCAACTATTGTCATCGCGGAATTCTCATCCTTCGGATATTCTCATATCTACGGCACAAAATCTGCAGGCCGGTGTTATGGTCGCCGGGGCTTTCGGGCGGAGCCGAACCCATGAATATCTGTTCGGCGGTGTTACCCGAAATTTGCTTCTAAATTGTCCACTCCCGTTGTTATTGGTCTCTTAGCTTGATCTGATCGCTCTTGGAAGCAGGGTTTTACCTTGTTGGATGGGTAACAACCAAAGACTATAGTGTTAAAAAACCTTCGATAACCGCTCATTGCTGGTTCACTACTCTAAAATTGACGGCATGGCTCTTTCAATGATGGACCGCGTGTCAATGACAGCGCCGGAAGCACCAAAAAGATAGCTGGGTCGATCAAATCTTAACTTGCAAAAAGCTTCAGCAACGGGATTGTCCGCATTTATGAGCACTGCTGCCTGAGCGGTTATTGCAAGACGTCCGACGATGTTTCGGGCATCATGCTCCACCAGGCTACCAAATTCCAGAGTTTTCAGGTGATCGTCATAGGAAGGATAGCGTTCGCGCGCAGAAAACAGAAAATCCCGCAGACCTTCGAGCGCTTGCGGTTCACGTTCCATTGCGCGCAAGACATCCAGCGCGATGACATTTCCTGAACCTTCCCAGATCGCGTTTAGAGGGGACTGACGGAAAAGGCGCGGCATCGGACCAGTTTCGACATAGCCTGTTCCGCCCAGACATTCCATTGCTTCATACACCATCGCGGGCGCACGCTTGCATACCCAATATTTTGCAATAGGCGTAAGCAGACGGGATAGCGGGTCCGCCATATCAAATGTTGCAGCGACCTGGAAGGCGAGAGCGGTGGCGGCTTCGCTTTCTACAGCGAGATCGGCCAGAACGGACATCATTGCCGGTTGCTCGATTAACTGGCGCTGCATGACGGTGCGATGAGCGGTATGCCACAGCGCTTCGGCAAGTGCGGCCCGCATCGTGGAGGCTGAACCCACGATACAGTCAAAGCGGGTGTGCTGAACCATCTGAATAATGGTTTTGACGCCTTGACCCTCTTCGCCAAGCCGCTGCGCATATGCATTATGATATTCGATCTCGGAAGATGCATTAGAGCGATCACCAAGCTTGTCCTTGAGCCGGATTACGCGAAACCCTGCGTTACGCTGGCCATCAGGCGTCCAGCGCGGAACGATAAAGCAGGTCAGACCATTATCTGTGTAGGCTAGCGTCAGGAATGCGTCGCACATCGGCGCAGAGCAGAACCATTTATGACCCGTAAGATGATACGCACCATCTGCATATTCAGCACGCGTCGTATTCGCCCGGACGTCCGATCCCCCCTGTTTTTCGGTCATCGCCATTCCGATTGTGACACCCTTTTTTTCAGGTGCTGGTCGGACAACGGGATCGTAAAGTGACGATGTGATCCGCCCGATCCACTCATTTCCGACATCTGGGTCACGTTTCAAGGCGGCGACGGCGGCGTAGGTCATGGTCATGGGACACCCGGTGCCAGCATCAACTTGCCCGAGCAGGAAACTCAACGCTGCGTGAAGAACATGGCCTGCTTCGGTTCCATTCCAACCGGCGGCGGCCACGCCTTCGCCGAGGCCAAGCGTCATCAGTTGATGGTAGGATGGGTGGAATTGCACTTCATCGATCCGTCTTCCTTGACGGTCATGGGTGTCAAGCACGGGCGGGTTTCGGTTGGCCGCTTCTCCCCAGCCAATGACTTCGCTGGAACCAGTGCGTATGCCAAAGCTGGTAAGTCGTTGCTTGTGAACTTCGCCTCCCGCCATTTTGACTGCATCGACCAGCGCCTGATCTGAGCCAAACCGGTCAAATGCTTCTAGCGTGGGCGGTTGGTTTGTAACCTCATGGCTTTCAAGACTGTCTATGGGGCGTAGAGAGGTCATGACGATATCATTTCTTTGCAGGTTTTTTGCTGGTTTCGCGGCGACCTGGGTTTCTTTGCACATCATCTCCTTGGTCAATGCCGAGCGTCCATGCCGGCGGGTCGCTGGCAGGGAAGCTTTCACGCAGCGCTTCATCAACCATATCGCTCTTTTTTTGTAACGCTATTTTCCGTCGACTATTTACCACTTTCAGCTCCTCAGATGAGATCATACCGATGTCAGCCATCATGGCCCAAGCTTTTTTGTACGGCCCATTGGGGTATAACAAGATCGCCAACCCCCAGAGATTCGTTCGTTTTGGCGATTGATACGGCAGGGTCCTGCTCATTGCCCGCAAGTGCGCGTATAGCATCAATAGTCTCCGGGATCACGATGGCTTGGTTATCAACCATATAGCTAAAATATAGATCGGTTCCGTCAACTGTCAGCAGATCACGCCATATCGCCACTTCATAGAGATTGGCGTGGCGACGTCCATTTTCAGCCATCCACTCCTTCACCACATTTATTGCCGATAGTCCCGTGCGGCTGTCGATTAGCAGTATCCGCGATGATTGGGATAGCGCGTCAAGAACAGCCGCTTTTGTGGCCGCTCTCGCCATTTCGACGTACCAGGTGTGAAGATGAGCGAGCGTTTCGGGCACCCGGACTGCGATCGTTGTGACATCGAGATCCGGATCAACAAGTCTGGCATCAGGCCCCTGATGGCTCGGGACTTCGGGCTCGGGAACAAGCGTATTCATGATGCCGCCAAGATGGCTTTCCCATGGGTCGGTTGCGCGGCGCATCAGTGTTCCGCGCGCTTTCTTCAAGAGGCCCGCGTTCTTGAGGGTTTTCAATGTGCGAACGATAGACGTTGTATTGCAGCTAACCACGCGCGTTGCGCTGCGTCCGATCGTACTGGAATAGCTTGATTCTGCTACAAAGGAATGGCCGGTTACATCATGTTTTTCACCGCCTTGAACGATGAAGGGCCGCTTAAGTTTGCGATATAATTCGGCATTCTCAGCGCCTCGGTGCTTGGGCGTACAATCGACAATGATGTCGCTTGATTCCACAAGATCGGTCAATAGTCCGTTAGTGGGTAAGCCTGCCGCCTCCATAGCTGCGCTGGCTTCTGCTGTGGCCGCGAAAAGCGGGATGCCCTGGCTTATAATCTGGGCAATGCGCCAATCTGTCGCGACATCAGCCACGCCCGATAGTATCATGTCGGACTGTAGTCTTATTGCGGTGGCCGTGCGGCTACCGATCACGCCATATCCGACAATTGCGACTTTGATCTTATGATCGTCTGCCATTTCTCTATCTCTTTCCAATCCAGTTAAAAATGTTGCCCATGCCTTGAGCTACAAGAGCAGTTCTGCAATCCCGATCCGGGATGTTTCGTGCGGAACGGCGTCTGTCGAGATGATATCTTTGGCAAGTTGGTTTAGCTGCCAATAGGTGCTGCCGGTAAACAGGGCATGCACAGTCAATATATAGGGTCTAGGGAAACCCCGCGCGATCAGGGCTTCGGCGGTTTCGATCATCGTTCGCCCTGATGAAATAATATCATCGACAAGCACCGGAGCCAGGCCTGCATAATCGCTCAAGTCCGGCACCAATATCTCGACCTCGTGATCACCGAGGCGGTTTTTATTGAGAACGAGGCGCTGTGCGCCTGCTCGTTCTGCAACAGCCTCAACCCATTGCTGGCTTTCGGAATCAGGGCCCACCACGAGAGCATTCTCGACATTGTCCCTGATCCAGTCGGCTAAAAGGGGCGCAGCATGTTTGACCTTGGTTGGTATGGTGAATATTTCTCCCAGATCCGCTATTCGGTGCAGATGAGGGTCAATCGTGATCAAACTGTCGAAGCAATCTGATAGCAGCTTGGCAAAATGCGTGGAGGATATGGATTCCCCCTCCTGAAATCTCTTGTCTTGCCGCATATAGGCCAGATAGGGCGCAATGAGGCGCACGGTTTTTGCGCCCAGTTCACGCGCGGTTTTCGCCGCAAAAATAAGCTGCAGTATCTGATCATCGGGGCGAGCGAGGGTGCAAACAAAATCCACATCTTTCCCCGTCACATCATCGGTCAAACGAATATAAGATTCCCCGTCAGGGAAGTGACGGGTTTCCAATGTACCCAGCGCGGAGGAGGATAGTCTGGCAAGATCGGCCGCCAAGGTTTCATTGCCCGGCAAGGGGATAAAAATGCGCATGGTTACTCCTCTATTTTCAATATATCTGGATTGGCAGCAGCATATTCCAGCGCATAATCCAGGGCGCCCTTGGCTTCGGCATGGACCGTGAATAGTGGCTGACCGTTTGTAACATGATCGCCCAGGCGGAAATGCATCGCAAGACCAGCAGCCTTTTGGCGCGGGGCTCCGGCCAATTTTGCTAATCGCGATAATTTACGATTGTCGATGGAGGATATCTTGCCGCTGCTCTGCGCCAACAGGGGGCAGGTCAATGGAGCGACCGGGGGCGTGCGCATGCCGCCTTGCGCCTCGCAAATCGCCTGAAATTTGTTCCATGCCCGGCCATCAACCAAGGCGGCCTCCGCCGCAGCAAGCCCGCCACCATCGTCCACGTGATTTGCCAGCTCCAGAGCCTGTGCGGCAATTAATATTGCCCGCTTCCTCAGGTCTTGCGGTGCATCCGGATTGTTTTGCAGGACAGATAAAATGTCATGCGCCTCAAGGGCAGGGCCAATGCCGCGTCCCACAGGTTGAGAGCCGTCTGTAAAAACACATCGTGTCTCCAACCCAAAATTGGCCGCGACAGCGGAAAGATGCTCACCCAATATTTTGGCCTTGTCCAGCGAACGGACTTTGGCAGTCAGACCAACCGGTAAGTCAAGGACGACATGGGTGGCACCGGCAGCAATTTTTTTAGATAAAACAGATGCGATCAACTGTCCTTCTGTATCAATATCAAGAGCCCGCTCGATGCGGATCAAAATATCATCTGCCGGGCTGAGATTGACGGCGCCGCCCCAGGCAATACAGGCGCCTTGCTCTTCCACCACGCGGCGCATTTGATCGATATCCAGATCAACCGGGGCGAGCGTTTCCATCGTATCGGCAGTACCTGCAGGAGATGTAATGGCGCGCGATGACGTTTTTGGCATTGTGAAGCCCAGACTGGCAACTATCGCCACGACAATCGGTGTGGTGCGGTTGCCCGGCAATCCGCCGACACAATGTTTGTCCAGGATCATCGGAGCGTCCCAGGACAACTGTTCTCCTGCGCCCACCATTGCCTTGGTCAAATGACATATTTCTTCGATGTCGAGCGGGAGAGCCGAGCAAGTCGCTATGAACGTTGCCAGATGTATATCTGCATAGCGTCCAGCGGCAATATCGCCAATAATGCCCTGAAAGGCCGGTTCGTCCAGGCGCCCTCCATAAATTCTGCGTCTGATATCTGCCAATGATCCTATAGTCGGCGCATGGCTAACTGCAATATCCGTCCCATCTTCAACCCCAAGTTTCGTCCAGGCGGCCTCTGATAATCCAGCTTCCCCTGTCGTTAGCCAGTCATTTTCGACCTGGTAGAGTGTTGCGAGAATTTCACGTCCCGAGACAGACGTTAAACGTACGCGCGACCGGGAAGTCAGGCCTTCCGATATGCAAACCGGACAATCGGTGCGCATAAGCACGATCACCTCATCCTGGGTGTAGAGACTGAGACGCTTTGATTTCAGCAAATTATGGGCTTCAATGTGGTTGCCGGTCGACATGACATTTAACCTTCCAAAAAATAACGATCAGTCGAATCAACGACGGTGCTGTTCCAGCCCAACTCTTCTCCAATCCGCATCCGCAAAGCATCTGAGGCCTTAGGTTCTCCGTGCACCACAAAAGTTCGGGCAGGAGCGTGCTTGAATCCGGACAGCCATTTCAGGATTTCGTCTGAATCTGCGTGGGCCGATAAAGCCGGAAGGCTTGCAATTTCAGCGCGTATCGGAAACCATTGGCCGAACATCTTGACGCTTTCCGCCCCGTTCTGCAGTTTTTCGCCGCGCGTTCCCCCCGCCTGATAGCCTGAAAACAGGATTGTGTTTCTTCTGTCCTGGCCAAAGGCCTTGAGATGATGGAGAACGCGCCCGCCGGTCAGCATGCCGCTCGCCGCGATCACGACCTTGGGCGTGGTATCACGCGTTATGCGTTTGGAATCATCGACTTCACGCAAATAAGTTGCGATGTCGCAAGACTGCTTGCAAACGTCTGGCGAGAGGCGATGATCATCCAGATGGCGGCACAGCAAATCTGTTGCGTTAATCGCCATGGGACTATCGAGGAAAATCGGAACGATTTTTATTCTTCCGGCCTGTTTTAGTTTCCACAGATAATACATGATCAATTGGGCGCGCCCGACTGCAAACGCGGGAATAACCACCGTTCCGCCCCTTCGGACCGTTTTTTCGATGACGTCTCCAAGAGCTTCCATTGGGTCATTTTTGGGGTGGGTTCTGTCTCCATAGGTCGATTCCACAAGCACATAATCGGCCGCCGCGACGGGCTCGGGATCGAGCATGAAGGGATCACCGTAGCGCCCAATGTCCCCCGAAAAGACGATTGTCTTACCGCCCCAATGAAGCTCGGCATTGGCCGCTCCCAAAATATGCCCGGCTCGGCGCAGCTTGACCTGTCCGCCACCCGGAAGTTCAATTTCCTTGTGGAACGGGATGGGCCGCAACTGTTTCAGGGCAGCTTCGGCATCTTTGATGGTGTACAGCGGCAGCGCGGGCGCATGTTTGGTATATTTGTGCTTGTTCGCCAGAAAAGCGTCTTTCTCCGCGATGAAAGCGCTGTCTTTTAAAAGTATTTCGCAAAGATCAGCGCTTGCTGATGAACAGAAGATTGGGCCTTCAAACCCCTCGCGGACTAATTTCGGAAGATAGCCGCTATGATCGAGATGCGCGTGGGTGAGAATAATGGCATCGATGCTTTTTGGAGAAACCGGAAACGGTTTCCAGTTGCGCTCGCGTAAGGGTTTATATCCCTGGAAAAGTCCGCAATCGACCATGATCCGGCGTCCGTCATTTTCGATAAGATGGCGAGATCCGGTTACCGTCCCGGCTCCGCCAAGACTATGCAATGTGAGCGTCATACGATTTTCTCCTCATTTTTTGAGCCCGATGAGTCTCGCCGCAATATCTGCGGGTCACCCTGCTCGTCGACGGCATCCAATTCTTCCTGTGATAGGAGGGAACCCCGATCGATTTTGAGCAAACCTGCAGCGGAGGCGACCGCATGCGCCCAAGTGCAACGATTGGCGAACAACATGCCAAAAACATCCAATGTGCCGCCTCTGGACAAATATCCCAACGCTTTGGTTTGGCTCGGCCCGCCATCAAGCCGCCTCAATAGACCCAACATTGGCTCCGGTCTCGTGTGCGAGATTATTATCCGCGGAAGATTTGTGGGAAACAGCACATGCAAATCTTTGTCTAAAACAGCATATTTCCATTCGATCTCGTCGCGCGCCTCCCGAAACCGCCCCGGTTCCAAAATGACCGTAATTGAGCAGTTTATCCCGCGTTGCTCGAGCCGTTCGCGCGCCTGTCTTGCTTGTTGCAATTGATAAGCGCCGATGGCGACCAGTTGTACCTGCGCGTTTGTAGCATCGCCCTCAAATTGTATTGCGCCCTTCGCCATCGCAAATTCAGCCTGTTCACCTGAAAAGAGGATTGGCACATCGCGCTTGGCGGTTACCAGGCACGCAATTTGGCCATGCGTTCGGTAGACCGAGCGCAGCGCTGCAACCGCGCTATTGAAATCAACAGGGAATATAACGCGAGATATATCTGACATTTCCCCCAGCAATGCTTCGGGCAATGTCGGGTCTTGATGCGACTGCTCATTTTTTGCGTTTTCCCAAGTGTGGGAGGTTGCAATGAGTGGAACGCTGATCCAGCCTGGTGGCTGGAGCAGTTCGTGCTGGCGGCGCGAGAAAATTATTTCCTGTCGCAATGCGCCAAGCATTTTCATCGCAAAAGCTTCGTAGCTCACAGCGATATTGATCCCGCCTTTGTTACCCAAGGCCGCACTGATAACCGCTTCTTCGTTGAGTGCCGTTATGACGGCTCCATCAACCGCCTCCGGAGTCCCAGATTCAGGCAAGTTCACGCGGTGGTGCAGAAGCTCAAGCGCGCGCGGCATGTGGTTGCTTCTTAGCTCGTCTGGATTGCCAATACGTGGTCGTAGCTTCGGGTTGGCGCGGACAATATCGACAAAATATTCATCGATCGCATCCATCGCGCAGCGTTCGCGCTGACTATTGACATCGGTCCAATTTGGCACGGGTAGGCTGGGCAGTTCGACGATCCGGCGTGCTAGTGGATTCTGACTTTCTCTTGGCCGAGACTGCTGGTCATGGACCGCCAAAGCATTAACGGCTGTTTCCAGCGTGTCAGCCGGGACAAACAGCTTTCTAGCGCCTTCGTGAAATTCAGCTCGTGCGGCTGCATTTTCGGACGGGTTTCCCGAAAGTGGCAGGTTATGGGATCTGTTGGTTCCAGCTCCCGGAAAGCCAAATCCTTTTGTGCAGCGTGCGATAATATAGGGAAGGGGAGCTGGATAGGCTTGCTTCAATCTAATAAATCGCGTGAGCCTTTCTTCCGCTTCCAATATCGCCATCGCATAGGCGAGAGGGTCATGACCGTCGATCAGTATTGGATCATATCCTGCGAGGCGAAGATGAGCTTCAAGCCATTCAGCCCCGCCTTCCTGGCCGATTTCGGTTCTCTGCTCAATCCGCCGGCCATTGAGGACCATGATCGGCACCGCCAAACCGCTATCTTCGGCTCGCCACCAGCGCGGAGACCAGTCGGACCCGCGCTGTTCTTCAAATGCGCCGTCACTCAAAAAGGCAACAAGGCGCTCTCCCGGCAGCGGCATATGGACATATTGGAGTTCGGAAAAGCCCAAATAGCCGCCTTCTGAAACACCGCCGGCAGTGTTTGGGCCGACATGGCTCCCCAGCGGTACCGCGGGTCTTCCATCAGCGCTCATCGCATAGCTGTAAAAGTCTGAAACGAGACGGGAAAGCCCGGTCTCGCTGCGCTCATAACGACCGATTTGTGCAGGGGACAAGTCCCCGGTCAGCGTGTTGATTGCCTCTATTGCAGCAACACAGTGACCCTGACCAAGCGTCCAGGCACGCGTGTGTCCAGACAGGGCGTTGGCAAGTAAATAGCCAACAAACCCGATGGCAACATTGAGGGCGCCGCCAGTATGACCTTCAGGGTTTCGTTTAAATGCGTCTGCCGGCAAATCGGTACCGCTCATATCAACCCGGGAGGCATAGGTCATATGGGCGGTGAGCCACATCGCGGCGTTGGCCAATCGGTCGGCCGCTACAATCAATGTCTCTGCTTGGGCGGAATCCGTAAATCCTTGCCAGTACTGACGTTTTGCGAAAAATTCATCTGTACGCGCAATTGTTGCAGCGCTGTGCTCGATGACGCCAAATCCTGTGCGCCAGTCGTTTGATATGTTTTTTGTCAATGAAAACCCTCCTCAAACGTCACGGTTGCCGTATGCGAACAGCCTAAATGGAACAGCATTGTGAATGTTTATCTGGAATCGAGAAGGTGCAAAAATGGCGTCGCCACCACAGTTAAAAGTGGAGCGACCGCGCTGGGTTGGAGGAGGAGCCCGGCCACCCCTGAAGAGTCGGTTTTCGAAACTGCTAATAAACAGCGCGCCAAGATAACGCAGTTGCATCGCTTCAGGGTGACCGGATAGCGTTTCTGCAGCTTCCAAAAGCTTTTGCGCTGCCTGCTGTTCTCCTTCAGCATTTATCACTCTTGCCCGGCGCTCACGTTCGGCTTCAGCCTGTTTCGCCATCGCGCGAACCATGGATTCATCTATATCGACATGCTTGATTTCAACATTGGCAACTTTGATGCCCCATGAGGTTGTTTGGGTGTCGATTATCTCTTGGATATCCTTGTTGAGTTTGTCTCGCTCCGTGAGCATCTCATCAAGCTCATGTTTTCCAAGAACCGAGCGTAAGGTGGTTTGTGCGAGCTGGCTGGTTGCGTCGATAAATTGCTCCACCTGAATTATCGCGCGTTCAGGATCGACAACCTTAAAATATATGACAGCATTGACATGAACCGACACATTATCGCGTGAAATAAGATCTTGCGTTGGTACATCAAGGACGATGGTTCTTAAATCCACGCGGGATAGAGTCTGAACAAAGGGCATAATAAAAATCAGACCGGGGCCTTTGACTCCTGTGAAGCGGCCTAGCGTGAAGACGACCACGCGCTCATATTCGACCACAATGCGGATAGCGCTAGCGCCAACTGCAAGCAGGATGAACAGCAAAGCGGAAAACGTAATAAGATTGTCTGTCATGGTTTTCTCCTGGTCTTCTTTGGAGTAATCAGCGCCGGGTGATGATCGATATCAACCGGTTTATTGTTAAGGACGCACTGCGGCGCTTAATGTTACAGTTGATCAGAACTCGCCAGACGGTTTGAAGCCAAAAAAGGCTACTACGACGCAGCTGGGCTTTGAGGAGTGGGGCGACCGCTGGGGAAGGCAGTGCGCGATCGCCCCTAAAGATCGGTTGTCGGAATTGTTGGCCAACATCCCGCCAACCGATCTTTATATTTGAGCCAATGCCGTTATTATCCGCTCATCTCGCCAGTTAAGGATCTGGATATAGCGGGGCTGGGCCGTTGGCAAAAGTTGTGGGAGAGCCATTGAATATATTCTGACATTCTGTGCTGCAGAAGAAATAGGTCCAGCCCTTATATTCTTCAGCCGCTACCGCTTTTTCCAAAGCAAATTTGCGATTGCATACCGGGTCTTCTGCGGTGATATCCATCAGCTGGCCTTTTGAAGGAGCGTAGCGGTAATGCGGTGCGGGAAAAAAGGCATCATGCTACAGCCTCACCATTTTGGCGGGTACCATCAAGTTCTGCGACATGACGCGCAATCATTAATTCTTCATCCGCAGAACTGATCTCCACAGTAACTGAGCCATGTTTTGGAGATAGCAGTGGCTTATTGGCTTTATTTTTTTTCGGATCGATTATGGTTCCAAAGCATTGCTCCAATGGTTTGCAGATCTGGTACCGTATTTCTGGAGAATGTTCACCAATTCCGCCGGTAAAAATCAAACGATCAATGCCGCCCATGGCGGCTACCAATGCGCCGAAGTGACGGCGGGCTTGATAGCAAAAAAAAGCTATCGCTTCTTCGGCAGATTTACCGGCATTGGTTGTAACAAGAATTTGGGCATCACCGCTTGTTCCTGATTGTCCAAGCAAACCCGATCTGTTGTTTAGAAGATCGGCCAATTCATCGGACGTCCAGCCCTCTTCCTTTAAGAGATAAAGGATAAGTCCAGGGTCAATATCGCCGCTTCTGGTGGCCATTGGAAGACCTGACAACGGGCTAAAGCCCATGGATGTATCTATCGTCCGCCGGCCATGCACTGCCGCCATACTGGCGCCCGCACCAAGATGGGCGACCACAATACGGTCCTTCAGAGCTGCTGCTCCTTCTCGCCGCTCTAGTTGGTAGAGCGTAGATTCATAGGAAAGGCCATGGAAGCCGTACCGGCGAATAACACCGTCGTCCATATTTAGCGGCAGACCAGTTCGTGCTGCATTTTCCGGCATGTTGGAGTGAAAAGCAGTATCAAAGCACGCAAATTGTTCTGCGCGGGGTAGCCGTGTTCGAACCGCTGCAATAGCAGCAAGATTTGCAGGTAGATGCAGAGGAGCTAGCGGTATTAGGCGCTCCAGTTCAGCTTCGATAACTGAATCCAATGCGAGAGGCGAAACAAAATCTGGACCGCCATGTACTATTCGATGACCAACAAGCGATATTTTCCAAAGTTCTGCGTAATTTTCCAGCTGATTGAGAATATTTTCAATGGCTGAGCCATGGTTTTTGCACGAACTTTTTGCATTCCAAAGGGATGTGCTGTCGGCCAATCGCGCGGATGAATGGCCCTGTGCCTTTCCAATTTCCGTGACCTTCCCGCGCAATACCGGTTCGATGTTATTACCCAAACGAAAGACTGCAAATTTGACGCTTGATGAACCACAATTGATCGTCAACAGATGCGGCAGGGGGCTAGGCCGGGTTTGTTGTTGTCCTTCCGCGTAGGGCGCTTTTTTGCGAATAGTTTTTATCATCTTTCCCTTTGCTCCTGCACGACCCGCTAATCGCAAGGTCTTCCCGGGAGATTGGCGATCTCCGGAAATTATAGGTGTGACAGGTTTGTGGCGCGCGATATCTGCCGGAAAGCGCTATACGCTTCGGACCAGAGATGCCGGCCACGCTTGGATCACAAGACCCTTCAACCGGCGATTAGCTCTTAGAACAGCACGATTTTGAACTTACCTCGGGCTTATCTTCCATAACTTGTTCCTTACCGGAACAGCAGCACCCTTTGCTCTGGGGTTCGACCGGATCGGTAGGTTTAATAATGGGTTTGAGTATTTTTCTCGGCGCGAAGGTTTTGGGATCAGTTGTTATATTGTTCATGGCTTTTCTCCTTTGCAAGTCTTTCAAACAGTTTGATTTGTTCGGGCAGCGCCAGAAAAAATAGGTGCTGCCAGTAGTTAGGACGCAAATGGAGCCTTCGCGTTACACAACCGAGGAAGAAGTCAGGCCGTTTCCAAGCTCGGCTTCTTCCCCTTTAATGTGCCAAAGTCGTTGCTGCTATTTTTCAGGGTCCATCATAAGTTCCTGCTGTAGCATCAGTCGCTCCATCATTTGATACATCATGCCCATATGCTGCTTCATCTTCTGCATATGTGCCGGGTCCATAGCCATAGGTCCTTTGCCCTGCGCCATCATGCCGCCTTCGGCCATCTTGGCCTTCATTTTCTTCATATCGGCCGGGTCCATCTTCATCGGCTTTTTCCCCTGTGACATCATACCGCCGTCGGCCATCTTGGCCTTCATAGAGGCCATATCTGCCTTCATCATGGCCATATTCTCTGTCATGAGCTTTTCTCGCTCTGCAGGCGTCTTGGCGTTCTGGGCTCTTTCCATCATCTGCTGATGTGCTGAATTATCGGTCATAGGCGTGGCCTGACTCTGCATGGCAGCTTTTGGTTCCGGTTGTGTTGCATTGGCCGAAAATCCTGTCAGCATGGTGAAAGCAGCGACTGTGATAAGACTGGAGTTTTTCATATCTAGTTTCCTTTTTTGCAATTGTCCTCAAGAAGAACGGGATTGGCAGTACAGCATTACAACTTCACCAGTAAGTGGCTGGGTCAGAGGAAATATTTGCTCGGTCTTCCGTTGGTCAAATAGTGCGTTTGATCAATTTTTTAGGGTTCTGGTTGCAAGCACCATCTCGCATCAATGGCACCTCGGTCCGTCGCCCCTACGCAAGCAATCGATTATAAGTGGCGGCAATCGCCCAGACGATTAGCCCGGAGAAGAAACTCGATATAACAAGCCCCACTAAAAGACCCGTCCAATGCAATGACCAGCCCATACCGGCGAAATTTGAGTGGGCCATATTACCGCTCATTTGCATCATACGGCCAGAGGCCATGGTTACAAAAAGACTGCATATTATCCACGTGAATCCGAAAATAATTGCCGTCGCCAAACCAAGTTTAATTGCATTGAGCTTCATTTCGCGCTCCTGAATGAAAACCAGCCGCTCCGACAATCAGAGACAGCGTTTAACCAGTTTCCAACTGATAATATCAGACCATCCATTCAGCGCTCATAGGTAATGTTACTGAGGCAGCGCTTTGTGGGGGATGGTTCGTTGGCCAATGATAAAGTCGGCTTCACGCACAGCAACCCTGACAATCCCGTCGTCTTTGGACAGGATCATCGATAGATAGCCATCGATCCGCGCCAGAATTGTCGTCTGCGCATAAGCCGTCTTCGTGTTTGCCCAGTCCTGAACCGCCGTTGGCAGCGATCGGCTTGGTCTTTCTGGTCACCATGCTCGACCGCTGGTTCAACCGTGCATCACCCAATCCGCAACCTGCGGTCACTCCATCAACCCAAGTTTTCATGTCTGCATCGGCTAGATTTTTTGTGCCGGGCAAAGAATCAGAGCCAATTTGCCCTGATTGATGAAACAGTGACGACGATTGCGACTTGTGGCTCACTGAAAGCTATGCCGGATGGCTATGCAAAATGTGGGTCGGACGTGTTCGTAACGCTGCGATTCCTTGCTGCCAGAGCAAGAATATTGGCCTGCATCGGTGCTTGGAACTCTCGATTTTTAGTACCAACCCGGCAGCAAACCTGCCAAAACCCCCATGCCGAGCGTCACAACCGCAGTCACGCTAATGACTCCTGTGAGCGCGGGGTGAGTGAGCGATTTATCGAAACTCTCCCCTGCGTCCGGCGCAGACTGATACATCGGCACCACGATCCGCAGATAAATACCGAGTGCCAGTACCGAGTTGAGGATTCCGATCACTGCAAGCCACAGATAACCTGCGTCTATGGCCGCACCGAACAGATAGACTTTACCGACGAAGCCGAAAAGCGGAGGTATGCCGGCCAACGACAGCAAAAAGATCACCATCGCCACCCCTGCTACTGGGCGTCGCCGCCCGAACCCGCGGATATCGTCAAGACTCCGTCCGGCGAGCAGAATGATCGCAAAAGCGCCGATGTTCATCGCCATATAGGCCGCACCCATGACGATTAGCCCGGGGATTGCAAGTGGGCTAACGCCGAGCGCCACAATGGCCAACAGAAAATAGCCCGTTTGCGCGATCGAGGAATAGGCCATCAGCCGGACCAGATTGGTCTGCACCAGCGCCGTCAGATAGCCGTAGGACATGGTCACAGCCGAGATTATTGCGATCACAAGAGGCCAATTGCTCTCAGTCGGCAGATCGCGCAATACCTGCGCGAGGGCAAAGATCGCCGCGAGTTTGGTGATGACCGACAGATAGGCGGCCACGGAGACGGGAGCGCCATCATAGGCATCTGGCGCCCAGAAGTGGAAGGGTACTAGCGACGCCTTGTAGCCGAGACCCACAATTACTGCGATCAGTCCCGCGATGGCAATCAGGGGCTTGTCTTCCAGTGCACTGAGATCTGAGAAAAGAGTCGATCCCGCACCGCCGAACCAGAAGGTCAGCCCGTAAATCATTACTGATCCGGTCACCGCGCCGAAGACGAGATATTTCATCCCCGCCTCGGTCGCGGCGTCGTCGCGCGGATAGGCCACCAGCGCGAAGCCTCCCAGCCCGGTTAGCACCACGCCCAACACGAGCAGCATCATGTCACCACTGCCGGCCAGCATCAACGCGCCCAGTGTGACAAGACAAAGAAGCGAATAGACGCTGCCTTCTCGTTGTCGTCCCGCGATTTCTGCCCGTGCCAGCAACAAAGCTAGTGCCGTACCAGGCAGCAATATCAGCTTAGCCCAGCCATTCAGTAGGTCGATCCGGTAGGTGCCGCCAAAAACGGTGGTGTCGGCTGTTAGTAGCGGCAGTGTGGCCAGAGTAGCAACCGTTAGGCCGGCCAACCCGAGCCACAGCACCAGCCGCGCCATCCGTGCCATTTCCGCAATAAGCATAGCCACGACCGCTAGCGACAACAGGATTTCTGGGATCAGGAATGACAGATCGCGTGCCATCAAAATGACAGGCTCGCCATCGTGGTATGGATTATGTTCAATAGCCACGAAGGGGCGACGCCAACAAGGATTGTCAGGATTAACAGAGGCACAATCACCAGCATCTCGCGCCGGTCAAGATCGGGCATTAAGGCCCATTTCTCGTTTCTCTCACCCAAAAACACCGCTGCGATTGCACGCAGGTACAGCCCCGCTGTTACCACGATGGCAAGGATCGCCACGATTGCCCACGGTGCGGTATTGAGTGTTGCGAGAAATACCTGAAACTCTGCTGGAAAATGCGCAAGCCCTGGCAGGCCAAGCGAAGCGAAGGCCGACAAGATAAACGCCCAACCAAGCCATGGCACGCTGCCGAGCAACCCACCGAAATCACACACCTCACGAGTGTGGGCGCGGTCTTGCAACATGCCGATCAGAAAGAACAACGCTCCGGTGACCAGCCCATGGCTGATCATTTGCAAGGTCGCGCCGTCCAGCGCGATCACCCGAATCTGCGGGTCGACGCTGAGCGCCGCCACCGCCACGCCAATAACCACATATCCCATGTGGTTGACCGAAGTATAGGCGATCATCCTTTTGAGGTCGGTCTGCGCCAATGCGGCAAAAGCGCCGTAAAGCGCGCTAACCACACCGAAGGCCAAAACCACCTGACCGGCCTGCGCAAAGGCCTCGGGCGTCATTTGCAGGGCAAACCGCACCAGACCGTAAGTGCCGAATTTCAGCATCACACCGGCAAGGATTACGCTGCCTGCCGTGGGTGCCTGCACATGCGCCGCCGGTAGCCAGGTATGCACCGGAAAGGCCGGGATCTTGACGGCGAAGGTAAAGAGCATCGCAATAAGCGCTAGCATGGCCGCAAGCCCCGTCAGCGGCGGCGCATCGATCCACGCGCGCATGTCGAATGTGCCGCTGCTGAGATACAGTCCGATGATCGCCAGCAGTAGAGGAAGCGAACCTAGAAACGTGTAGAGAAAGAACATCAGCGCAGCGCGCTGTCTTTCCTCATAGCCCCAGCCGGCGATCATGAAATACATGCCGACTAGGGAGACCTCAAAGAAGACATAGAACAGCAGCCCGTCAAGCGCCATGAACGTGCCGAGCGCGGCGGTTTCTAGCATCAGCATCAGCACAACATAGCTTGGCGCACGTTCGCTGATCCGCGCTGAATAAATCGCCGACAGAAAGAACAGTAAGGATGTCAGCAGCACCAGTGAGAGGCTCAGCCCGTCCAGTCCCAGCCGGAAGGAGGCACCGATGGCGGGTATCCACGCGATTTCCTCGATCTGGGCAAAGCCGCTCGGCACGATGCCACGCGACCAGATTACTAGCGTGATCAAAAAAACCAGACCCGTCGCCACAATCGACATCCCGTGCGCCACGCGGTCCGAGCGGTTTGGTAGCGCCATCAGGGCTAACCCGCCCAAAATCGGGAGGAAGGTGGCGAGGGTCAAAAGCGGCATGTAGGTGTCTCCTCAGAAATAATATGGTGCGATCAACAGCATGGCCATGATCAGCGCGGTGCCGATCGCTGTCAGTGCAAGTTCGCGATGGATAAAGCCGCTCTGCAGGCGGCGAGCCTGTGCACCAGCCGCAACCATCCTCCGCACAAGGCCGAAGATTGCGGCGTCGATACCGTTGGTGTCGGTGAATCCTGTCGCACGACCCAGCCGTAACGACTGTTGGCCGATCCAGAGCGAAAACGCAAAAAGCGCTCCATCTGCACGGTCTACTAGATGAGCGGTTCCAAGGCCAAACCCACGGATCAACCCAATTTGTGCTGCCAGCAGGCGCTTCTCGAACGCCTCGCAGGCGGAGGCGATTGACAGGACGGGGCGCAGGATTAGCCCGTCCATCCCGCCCGCGACGGCAAAGCCGTTTCGTGCCGGTGCCAGCAGCGGACCGAGCAGCCGGGCAGGCGCGATAAACCAACCAAGCGCCAGCCCGCTCAGGCCGACAGCCAGCCCCATTGCAGGCACGATCCAGCCCGGCTTTTCAATCTCTGCCCCCAGCATGTGTTCAAGCGCGCCGAAGCCGAACCCAAGCCCGGCGGCGAGCGCCACAAGAACGCCCATACCGAAAGTCATGAACGGCACTGGCTTTTGTGGAGGCCCCACTTCGCCAGCCCAAAGCACATTCAATGCCCGACCCATATAGGCGCCGGTCAGTACCGATCCCGCTAGCGCAAGTGGCAAAAGCCATGGCGCGGCTGTGCTTCCCAGTGCGGCGGCGATGATCGCATCCTTGGAAAAGAAGGCCGCCATCGGCGGGAGGCCCACCAGCGCCAGCGCGGTGATGGCAAAGCCTGCAAAGACGCCGGGCCGTGCCCGACCGGCACCCGCCAGCGTGTCCAGCCCTGTACCTTCGCGGTCATGCTGAAAGACACCTGCGCCCAGAAAAAGGGAACTTTTGATAGCCGCATGGGCGATCAGGTGCAACAGCGCCGCCACTGGTGCCCCAGCACCAATGGCCACAAGCATCAGCCCATATTGGCTGGCGGTAGATGCCGCCAACAGCCGTTTCAGATCACGCTCTGCCAGCGCAATCAGCCCGGTGACAACCGCTGTGATGCCACCAACGATGCCGATGGCCAGTAGCGCGCCGCCGGGCAGCATAGGTGCCGTGCGGATCAACAGAATCGCCCCCGCTGCCACCAGTGTAGCCGAGTGCAACAGCGCCGACACCGGCGTCGGTCCGGCCATGGCGCGCATCAGCCAGTCCTGCAACGGCACCTGCGCGGACTTGCCCATCGCGGCAATCAGCAGCAACAAACCAGCGATCAGCGCTGGGGTGCCGGTGGTAGCATTTGTGACGGATATCTCGGAGGTGCCAGCCACGCCGATCAGCACGAAGGCCCCAGTATAGAGTCCCAGATCTGCAGTCCGCGTATACAGGAACGCGCGTGTCGCGGCACCGACCACACCGGCGCGGCCATGCCAGAACCCGATCAGCAGATAGCTGGCAAAGCCGATCATCTCCCACGCGGCCAGCAGCGTGATCCAGTCGCCCGACAGCACCAGCGCCTGCATCGCGGTGACAAACAGCAGCATAGTGCCATAGAACCGCGCCCGTTCAGGGTCTTTACGCATATATCCCGTGGCGTAGATCAGCACCATCGCGGCGACAGTGGCCACAAGCAATGAAAGGGTTGCCGTCAACGGAGATGCTATAAGCCGGATCGGAAAATCAGGCAGGAAGGGCAGCGCGATGCCCACGGTAACGCCATCTGATGCGGCGACAAAAAGCCCAAGTGCAGCCACAAACCCAAGCGCGGCACCAATCAGCGCCAACGTCTCGGGCGCGCGGCGAAGCGAGAGGATCGCCAGTGCTGCCAGCAGCGGTCCAAGCAGCGTCAGCGCCAGCATCATTACCCCTTTAACTCGCTGGCTTCTTCCATCTCAACCGATCCGCGTGACCGGAACCGGGCGATGGCGATGCCGAACCCGACTGCCATTTCCACGGCCATGACGGCCATCACGACCAGCACGAACATCTGCGCGGCAGGTTCCCCTGGATGCAGATAGCGCCAGAAGGCCACCAAATTTACGAGAGCCGCTGCAAGGATTAGTTCCACCCCCATGATGATCATCACCAGATTTGTCTGGCTCAATGCGCCGTACAGGCCGGTGCCAAACATCACCGCGCCCACGGTCAGGGCAATCATCAACTCAAAAATCATTTTGGTTGTTCCTTCGCTGGAGCGATTGCGACCATTGTGGCTGAGACCATCGCCGTCAGGATCGTCAGGCCGACGGATTGGAAGATGAACATCGACCGGCCCAAAAGCTCCCGGCCAAGCTCAGCCGTTTGTTCGGCCGTCTCAGGGAGGTTGCCGCCCGGTGGCCCCCAATCGGCCAGCCAGATCACCGCCATCGCTGCGCCCAACCCGACGCCCCCGGCCCAAAGCGACAGGCGTTTCTGATGTGTCATATCCATTGCGCCCATCCCGCCCGGATCCATCATGAACATGACCATGAAGATCGCCATCACGCTCATCTCGGTGGCCATCATCATTATCTGTAGAACGCCCAGAAACTCGGCCTGCATGACTAGAAACATCAGCCCTACCGCAGTTTGTGAGAATAGAAGCGCCAATGCCGAGCGCACCATCGAATGGGTGCGGAATACGGTGACGCCGAACCACACGGCCGCGCCGCCGAAAAACACAAGAAAGATCATCTGCGAAGTCATATCGGCACCACCAAAACGATGACGCCGACAAGAAAGATGTTTCCGAGGGCTAGAGGGATACCGAGCTTCCAGCTCAGCTCCAGATAGCGCGTCTCGCGGACCCGGGGCACCAGCCGCCCGGCGCTGACCATTAGGCCTGCGACGATCAGGATCTTGATCCCGCTCCACGCCCAGTCCGGCAGCCACGGGCCAAGCCAGCCGCCCAGATAGAACGTCACTGTTGCACCCGCCAGCGCTAGGATGATAACCATCCGCGCCAGACGTAGAACGGCAAAGCGCACACCGGTGTACTCAGCCTCTACCCCGCCAGCCAGATCACCCGGCGCGGTGGGCAGGTCCAAAGGTGGCAACCAGCACAGCCCCATTGCGGCGGCCACGAACAGCGCGAATCCCAGTGGCTGATAGGCGATGTTCCAGAGGGAAGATTGCGAGGTGACGATATCCACTGTAGAAAGCGATTCTGCGCGCAACACCACGGCGGTGATCGGCATCACGATAAGCATTGCATAGGCCACGAATTGGCCCAGAAACCGCCAACCGCCAATCATGCCGTAAGCGCCGTTCGGCCCCCATCCGGCCATGATCAGCGCGACCAGCACATAAGCCAAAGCCGCGTTCAGAAACAGCGCGCCGGTCGCCATGTCGGTGATAATCAACCCCGGTGCCAGCGGAATGACCGCCACCGCCAAAAGCCCTGCCACGAGCAAAAGCACCGGCCCAGTCTCAAATAACAGTCGGTCAGGAGTGCGCGCGAGCAGTGATTCACGCCCCAGAAGGGCCAGCGCTGAGATCGCCGGACGGGCGGGTTGCAACCGCCCATGAACGGCCCAGCTTTCGAGCACAGCGATCAGATAGGCGCCCACTGCGAGCGACAATAACACAATCAATATCGTCAAGCCGTCACCTCCCAAGGGCTCATGTCCAGCGATCCGATGCCGGTCAGTGCGTCGCCCAGTTCCCGTCCATCCGCAACTGTCGCGATCAAGTCGACATGCGCCGCCGTCGGTGTTTCGATATTGGCAGCCGTAACCTTGCCATTGTGCAATGTCAGACTCAGTCGGGCGGCACCGCGTGGGGTCTCAACCACGGCTTCGCCTGTACCCGAAGCAGTGCCGATGCCATGCGGCTCTGGCATCGCAATCGCGCCTACCTTCAAGATTAATTCAAGACTCTGGAAAATCTCACCGCAGCGTTGTGTTAGCCGCGCAAGCGCATCACCGTCCGTCGCTGTCAGCACGGTAAAACCCAGTTCGGTATAGATCGGATCATCACTACGCGCGTCGCGGGCGATGCCGCCCGCCCGCGCCACTGGGCCGGGCAGAGCGTCGTCGCCCGCTAACCGGCCAATCCCCTTCAGTCTGGCTTTCAGCAGCGGGGTGCGTTGAATCCGTGTTAGAAGTGCAGTGATCTTTGGGGCCAGCGCTGCGATTTCGATGACCGGCGCGACGCGCAGTTTCAGTTGTAATGCCGTCGCGCGTTTCTCCAGCCAAGTGAACCCCGCTTGTGTCCCGAACCCAGCCAGCCAGCCGAAATGACTGGTCAGCCGCTCGCGCTCCGCTGCGGCGATGCGAGCGCGAGCGACGCTGGATGGCACGCTTTGTTCCGCGGCCTGCTCCAGCGCTAGACAGGCCAGCAGGCTATAGGCTACCGGACTGAGGGGCGATAACGCGGCGAGTTGGTCGACGAAAGCCGCGGGAGTGGTAGTGTCCTCGTGGAGTAGTTCGCTCAGTCCCACCGCGCTGTCGGCGCTGGTGCCCGCTACTGCGTCGCCGTCCAGTGTCAGGTCCAGCCGCAACCCACTGGGTAGTCCGGGAAAGAACGGACCGAAGGGGACGCCGATCCACTCCATTTTGAGGCCGTCCTCGCTGGCCGGCATGTCGCGGGTGAGATCAGTCATCGACATAAAATGCGCCTCGATACCTTCTATTACCACGTCATTTCCATGTGAGGCATGACTGCCTTGGTGGCTGCTCTTGCTGCCATTATCGTGCCCTTGGCTGGCGGCTCCGTGGTCATGTCCGGAGTTTTCGACTGCTTCTTCGACGGGTACCAAGGTCATGCCGCATTTTGGGCAGTTGCCGGGTTCGTCCTGTACGACTTCGGGATGCATCGGGCAGGTGTATCGCGCCGGGGATTCGTCTGCTGCGTGTTTCGTGTGACCATGCCTTGCATCATGTCCAGCATGCTCGCTTTTGGTGTCGGCGGGCACGAGAAACATACCGCATTTTGGACAAGAGCCGGGTTCGGCGCTGATCACTTCAGAGTGCATAGGACAAGTGTACTGGACCAGCGGTTCGCTGACAGCATGTTTCGCGTGACCGTGATCATGCGCCCCGCCATGCTTGTTACCTTTATCGTTGGCGTGATCGTGGCCAGCGGACGTTGTTTCGACACGGGTTTCTACAGGCATGTCGCGTTCTTTTTCCGGCATCGCATGGCCTGCATGTGACGACACCGCAGCTTTGCGCAGTACCAGTGTCATACCGCATTTTGGGCAGTTACCGGGTTCGTCCTGCACCACTTCGGGATGCATCGGACAGGTATATTCCGTGCGGGTCTGCAGCGTCGGAGCTTCGTAGTCGTCCACGTCTGACCGAAAGGAACCCGTTGCAATGACCCAGCGAAGATCTTCCATGGCTGTGACAAGGCCCGCTTGTGTCAACGGCCCGGTCGCGTCGGCGTCAGGCAGTGGTCCCAGATCACCAGAACCCAACGCCAGAATGGCTCGTGGGCGAGGCATCTGGCCATAGGCAACGCTGGCGGCATCCGCCAGGCCGGCGGGCAGGGGCGCGATTATGACAAGAACATTGGCATGGCGCGGCGTAGCGCTCAGGTGCAGTCCGGCCCCGCCAAGGTCGAGCCCGGCAGCGCGTGCCACATCCGCGCCCGGCACCACGAATCCGCGAATGTCGCGCGACATGGCTGCTGCGACAAGCCGCTGCAACATCGTCATCGTCCCCTGACGGGCACCGATCATTCCTGCCGTCTCAAAGCGCCTTGGCTCCAGCCGTAAAGCAGCCCGAGAAACAGAATGGCGAGGAACACTCCCATGTCAAGAAGTGCCACCAGCCCTTCTTCACGGTAGACTACAGCCCAAGGATACATAAAAGCCATTTCCATATCGAAAGCCAGAAACAACAAAGCATAGCCATAGTATTTGACGTGATACCGCACCCAGACCGGATCGCGCGACAGCGACCCGGCTGTGGCCGGAACATCCTTGCCCGGCTCAACCCGCGTTCGACCGATTACACGGGCAAGGGCATAGACGCAAAGAACGAAGCCGACCGCGCCAACCGTCAGACCGAACAAGATTGCATATTGGGCAAGTGCGCTCATTCCTTACTCTATTCTTTCAACGTGCCTTGACGGCGCCTCGGATTGGCACCCGGATTCAGGCAACCGTTTGCCAAGCCCACACCGTGCTCCGACGGATATTAGAGCGCACCCTCGGATAATGCAACATTGTCAAAAGCGATTCTATTTAATCGCGACAGGAAGGTCGCAAACTGATCTCGCGGCTTGCTGTTGATTGATCCTGCCGGTTTGATCCAGTCTCGGAAAATCGGCTAGTTGGCTATCATATATCCATTAGAACAGTATGAAAAGCCAACCGCTTGCTTGGTGATCTGACATGAGTCGCCACGACAAGGGCGGCCTTCTCGGCGTCAAAACCGATGCGTAGAGCTTTCGCAAAGCTGCGTACGCGCAGCTTTTCGATAAAACTACCGATCCTGCCCGTAAATCAAGCAGAAGCTTCAGAGACCGTAGAACATTTACTGGGAAATAAAGGCACCGTCTGCTGCGGCGATCGCTGCGTCTGGAACGCGCGAGTTGTGCTTGGACTGACCGCAACTCTCGGAGGTGCGCCAATTGCTCTAATCGTTGTTTAACTCTCGCTAGAGGGTACTCTACGGTTGGGGCTGTAATCATACAGTCTTGTTCCGGTGTATCCTTTGATTGAATTAGCTAGCGAATTTCTGTTGTCGAGAAAGCGATGGCGTAAGCATTGCGCATAAACGACAACGGGTTAAACTCGCTACGTGCCGAATTTGCTAGCCTGACTCCCAAAAGATAATGCGAATTATTATCAAAAGCTGCTTGCCTCGTTACAGGCTAGGGCTGCTATAGTGGTTTCATGACTGAAATAGAATCTGAAGTACGGGATTGCACTGCTGGTGGTCAAAAAGCTGACAGAAGCCTGGGATATCGCCGTGTTTTGTCGATCGTTATGGCGGTCAACCGTGGCGTCCGCAGCAATTGGCGGATGCATCGCCGACAGCCAGGCATTTACGGCCGATGGCTTAATAACTTTGATCGGAATATTGACGTTCGTTTGGGCTCACCTGGAGCCGACAAACGTGGGTTCGGGAGACACTCCCACAATATGTTTTTCTGGCGTACTGGGATTCGGAGCTATCGGTTCTCCGATTTGGCGCTCGTTCAGCTCAGCGGTCATTGAGGTAGGTACAATGGACGGTATTGTTGTGTTTCCTTTGGCGATCAATGTTGTAGCGGCGCTTATTATATCGATTTTTCTCCAATCAAATTATCCAATGGTCCGCAGTGCGCTTGTATGTCTGCAATTACTGAATATCGGTGCAACAACCAAGGCAGTGTCAAGATGAACTTCCAAGTCGCTGCAGCGCGCCTTATCGCCATTCTGATATTCTCTATGGCATTACCATCCACAGCACTGGCGAACAACGATGTTCAGACAGCCTGGCGCCTGCTAGACTACATCGCGGTAGATTATGCGGTCGCTGTTCAAAATGGCGCGATCATTAACGAAGTCGAATACGCAGAAATGACGGAGTTTTCGGCGATGGTCGCCGAACGCATGGCTAAGCTCGAACCTGATAAGCAGCGCACGGCGTTGATCGCAAGAACTGACGCACTCATTAAGATGATTGCTGCGAAGGAGGCTCCGGAAATAGTCGCGCGGGACGCAAGGATTTTAGCAGCTGAACTGCTTGCGGCATATCCTGTCCCGCTCGCGCCGAAGGCCGCTCCTGACCTTTCGCGCGGTGCTGCCTTATATGCGCAGAACTGTGCGAGCTGTCATGGCAAGTCAGGCGGCGGCGATGGTTCTGCAGCCGTGGGACTGGACCCGGCTCCGACAGCGTTTGACGATAAGGCGCGTGCGCGCCAGCGCAGTATATTCGCATTGTACCAAGTCGTCGAGCAGGGTCTTGATGGTACCGCAATGCAGAGCTTCATTGATCTGCCCGCAAAAGATCGTTGGAATCTCGCGCTTTACACCGGCACGATCGCTTTTTCGGATATTGATGCAGGCCGCCAAATTTGGGAGAGCGATGCCTCCATTCGAAATCGTTTTTCTAACCTCGCAGACTTAACCAGCGTCACGCCCGCGGCGCTCGGCCAAGAGATTGGTATGTTAAAAGCCGATGCGGTGATGGCGTTTCTGCGCGCGCATCCAGAAACGGTTGTAGCGGGTACGCCCGGATCGTTGTCGTTCGCTCGGGAGCGGCTGCACGACAGCCTCGCTGCATATGAAGCCGGAAGAGTAAAAGAAGCGCGTGACCTTGCACTCTCTGCCTATCTTGATGGTTTTGAACCGCTGGAAACAGTCTTGAATATGCGTGACGCGGGGCTCATGGCGTCAATAGAATCAGCGATGGCTGAACTTAGATTTGCCATCGGCGAGGGTCAATCTTCGGCGACCGTAAGTCAGAAGGTTGCTGCCTTAGATAAACTGTTTGCAGACGCGGAAAATGCGCTTGCGCAAGACGATGTGAGTGATGTTTCGATAGTCGTCGGGGCGTTCGCCATATTACTACGCGAGGGCCTGGAAGCGCTGCTGATCGTGATAGCGATGATCGCCTTCCTTCGCAAAGCGGAGCGCACGGACGCCATATCTTACGTTCATGGTGGATGGATTGCAGCGCTACTCGCTGGCGGCGTGACATGGATAGCCGCGACCTTTGTTATAGATATAAGCGGTGCGAGCCGTGAGCTGATGGAAGGATTCGGCTCTCTGTTCGCTGCGATTGTACTGCTTTCCGTTGGCATATGGATGCACGGCAAGTCGCAGGCAGGCGAATGGCAGCGCTACATCCAAAAAACCATGGACAAGGCATTGTCGCGCAGCTCGGCATGGTTTCTGTTCGGACTCGCTTTCATCGTGGTTTACCGAGAGGTTTTCGAGACGATATTATTTTTTGCCGCGCTCTGGGTCCAAGGAAATGGCCAGCTGATCTTGGCTGGCACCGGTGCGGCGATAGTGCTTCTCGCGCTTATCGCTTGGGTCATGCTCCGTTACAGTCGAGATCTACCTTTCGGTACGTTCTTCGCATATAGTTCTATCTTGATTGGGATATTGGCGGTGGTGCTCGTTGGGAAAGGCGTCGCCAGCCTTCAGGAAGCAGGGCTTATTGATATTACCCCGCTGCCTAGCATTCCGCGCCTTCCCATCATCGGTTTGTATCCCGCATTTCAAACAGTCGTTGCACAGTTTTTCGTATTGTGGCTGATCGGGCTAGGATTTTGGTTCAATAGAAGGAAAAATGAACGATTGGCGTCTTAGTAGTCAAAATATTGACAAGTCCATATGCATTGGTCAGCTGCGCCTTTACTGGCCTCCGTGCTGAGATACAGCGCGTCTTGTTCGGACAGAAATCTCTTTTATCTTGGCAAATCTTGGTTGCGGATGTGGACTCAATTGATCCAGCATTTGATGGTGAAGAAGTTTTGAGCGTATCTTTCGAAGCGTGTAGATAGTCGCCGCATGTCTTTCATTTTACAGAAGAAGCGTTCCAGCATGGTGCGTTAGTGCGCAAAATATAGAATATCCCGTCTAGCACCCGACGGTTATCCGCTTGGAATAGAAGCCGAGCGTTGCACCGTCGCCGTGCGGGTCAGCCCCACTTCCCGCCTTCGTCACAGCATCGACCCGTGCCTGACCCGAACTGAACCGATCAAAACTTTCGGGCGTGGGCGGTTGGCTTGCCACGTCATGGGTATCAAGTCGGTCTATAGGATGAAGTGAGGTCATAGCGGCATCATTTCCTTGCAGTTTTGCTGGCGGTTTTTTGGCGGCTCTGCTTTTTGTTCTCATCATCGCGGCGATCAGTACCCAGCGTCCAGGCCGGAGGATCGCTGGCGGGGAAGCTTCCACGCAACGCCTCATCGATTATATCGTCGTGGGTCGGTACCGATTTTTTGTTGCGTACCTTTTTCACTTTCGGTTCCTTAGATGAGGTCATATGTCGGCGCTCTTCATATCAGCCTAACTTTCATGCTCTGTCCACTGGGGTATATTGAGCATCCCAATCCCTAGAGACTTGTTTGTTCTAGCGATTGACCGACTAGCGTCGTGCTCATCGCCTGCTAGTGCCCGTATAGCATCAATCGTCTCGGGAATGACGATCGCCTGGTTATCAACCATATAGCTAAAATAAAGATCGTTCCCGTCAACTTTGAGGAGGTCACGCCATATAGCCACTTCATAGAGATTTGCATGGCGGCGCCCACTCTCAGCCATCCATTCCTTCACGACATTTATTGCCGACAGTCCCGTGCGGCTATCGATAAGAAGAATCCGCGATGATTGTGAAAGCGCTTCGAGAATTTCCGCTATGTCGGCCCGGCGCGTCATTTCAACGTACCAGGTGTGAAGATGAGCCAGCGTTTCCGGAACCTTTACGGCAATCGTTGTGACATCAAGGTCTGGATCGACCAGCTTGGCATCCGGCCCTTGGTGGCTAGGAACTTCGGGCTCGGGAACAAGCGTGTTCATGATACCGCCAAGATGGCTTTCCCAAGGATCGGTTGCGCGTCGAAGCAATGTTCCTCGCGCTTTCTTTAATAGGCCCGCGTTTTTGAGAGTACCCAATGTGCGAACGATAGACGTTGTATTGCAGGAAACCACCCGAGTTGCACTGCGCCCAATGGCGCTGGAATAGCTCGTTTCTGCGACAAAGGAATGTCCGGTTACTTCGTGCTTTTCACCTCCTTGAACGATGAAAGGCCGGTCGAGACTTCGGTATAATTTTGCATTTTCGGCACCTCGATGCTTGGGTGTGCAATCAACAACGATGTCGCTTATTCCGACGAGATCAGGCAAGTGCCCTTGAACAGGCAAATCCGCTGCTTCCATTAAAGTCTTGGCTTCTGCCGTGGCCGCAAAAAGCGGAATGCCCTGGGAAACAGTTTGAGCGATGCGCCAATCTGCGGCGACATCAGCTACGCCCGATAGTTCCATATCCGTTTGAAGTCTGATCGCGGCGGCTGTGCGGCTACCGATGACGCCGTATCCAACAACGGCAACTTTGATCTTTTTACTGTCTGACATATTTTGTCTCTCTTTCCATTTTGGTCAGTAAATATTTCGGCATATTTTCAACTATAAAAGCAGTTCAGCAATACCGATCCGAGATGTTTCATGTGGCACCGAATCGGTCGAGACTATATCTGTGGCGAGTTGATTTAACTGCCAATAGGTAGCGCTCGAAAAAAGAGCATGTACCGTCAATATATATGGCTTGGGAAAACCGTGTGCTATCAATGCTTCTGCCGTTTCGATCATCGTTCGACCCGATGAAATGATATCATCGACAAGCACAGGTATTTTACGCTGAAAACGGGATAAATCGGGTATGGAAATCTCAACATCGTGATCGCCAAGTCTTTTTTTTGTGAGAACGAGTTGTTCGGCTCCCGCGCGCTGCGCCACTGCTTTTACCCACTGCTCGCTTTCAGAATCCGGACCGACGACAAGCGCGTTTTTAACATTGTTCTTGATCCAGTTGGCCAGAAGCGGAGCTGCGTGCTCGACCCTTGCTGGGATGGAAAATATTTCTGCGAGGTCCGCTATGCGGTGCAGGTGAGGATCAATCGTGATTACACTGTCAAAGCTGCGGGACAGTAATTTGGCAAAATGGGTCGACGAAATGGATTCTCCATCCTGAAATCTCCTGTCTTGCCGCATATAGGCCAAATAAGGCGCGATCAGTCGCACCGATTTTGCACCCAGTTCACGGGCGGTTTCTGCCGCAAAAATGAGCCGCAATATCTGATTATCAGGGCGGGCCAGGGTGCAAACAAAATCCACATCTTTCCCCGCAACATCATCTAGTAAACGAATATAAGATTCGCCGTCAGGAAAGTGACGGGTTTCCAACGATCCGAGCGATGCGGAAGCCAGTCGTGCAAGCTCGGTAGCCAAGGCTTCATTGCCAGGAAGTGGGATGAAATGGCGCATGGTCACTCCTCGATTGTCAGTATGTCTGGGTTGGCAGCTGCATATTCTATCGCATAGTCGAGCGCGCCCTTGGCTTCGGCATGGACCGTTAAAAGCGGTTCTGTCGCTTTGACGCTGTCGCCGAGCCTAATGTGCATAACAAGTCCAGCAGCCTTTTGGTTAGGCGCCCCTGCCAACTTAGCCAGACGCGATAGTTTGCGGTTGTCAATTGCGGCGAGCTTGCCGCTGCTCTGCGCCAACAAAGATCGCGTAAAAGGGGCTATTGGGGGCGTGCGCATGCCGCCCTGCGCCTCGCAGATTGCCTGAAACTTTTCCCATGCCCTCCCATTTAGCAAAGTGGCCTCCGACGCAGCCTGTCCGGCTCCTTCTTCCACATGGCCTGCCATCTCCAGAGCCTGTGCGGCAATCGATATTGCCCGCTTCTTTAAGTCCTGCGGCGCATTGGGTTTGTTTTGCAGAACCGCCAATACGTCATAGGCCTCAAGAGCAGGACCGATTCCCCTCCCTACAGGCTGCGAACCGTCTGTAAAAATAGACCGCGTTTCTAATCCGAATTGGGTGGCAACTGCGGAAATATGTTTGCTTAAAGATTTGGCCTTATCGAGCGAACGTACTTTGGCGGTTGGCCCAACGGGCAAGTCAATGACAACATGGGTGGCTCCAGCTGCTATTTTTTTGGATAATACCGAAGCAATCAACTGTCCTTCCGTATCGATATCAAGTGCGCGTTCGATGCGGATCAAAATATCATCTGCCGGGCTGAGTCTAACGGCACCGCCCCACACAATACAGGCACCTTGCTCTTCAACAACACGCCGCATTTGTTTAAGATCCAGGTCGACTGGAGCGAGTGTTTCCATCGTGTCGGCTGTACCGGCGGGAGATGTAATAGCGCGCGATGAAGTTTTTGGCATGGTGAAGCCCAGACTCGCGACTATTGCCACGACGATCGGCGTGGTGCGGTTACCTGGTAATCCGCCGACACAATGCTTGTCCAAGATCATGGGAGTCTCCCAGGACAACCGTTCTCCTGCGTCGATCATTGCCTTGGTCAAATGACATATTTCTTTGATGTCGAGCGGGAGAGCCGAGCATGTTGCGATGAACGTTGCCAGATGTATATCTGCGTAGCGTCCAGCGGTAATATCGCCAATAATGCCCTGAAAGGCCGGTTCGTCTAGGCGGCCTCCATAAATTCTGCGTCTGATATCTGCCAAGGATCCTACAGTTGGTGCATGGCTAACCGAAATATCAGTTCCATCTTCAACCCCAAGCTTGGTCCATGCCGCCTCAGATAATCCCGCTTCTCTTGTCGTCAGCCAGTCATTCTCAACCTGATAGAGCGTGGCGATAATTTCTCGCCCTGATACAGACGTTAAACGCACGCGTGATCGGGAGGTAAGTCCTTCCGATATGCAAACCGGGCAGTCAGTGCGCATGAGCACAATCACCTCGTCCTGAGTGTAGAGACTGAGACGTTTTGATTTCAGCAGATGCGGGGCTTCAACGTCGAGGGCTATGGTCATGGCGTGTGGCTTTCCAGGTGATAACGATCAACAGGATCAACGACGGTGCTGTTCCAACCAAGCTCTTCATCGATCCGCATACGCAGAGCATCTGCGGCTTTTGGTTCGCCGTGGACGATAAAAGTCCGGGCAGGCGCGTTCTTAAACCCGGATAGCCACTTCAGGATTTCGTCTGAATCCGCATGGGCCGATAAGGCTGGAAGGCTTTTAATTTGAGCACGAATGGGAAACCACTGGCCGAACATCTTGACGCTATCGGCCCCGTTCAGAATTTTTTCGCCTCGTGTCCCCCCGGCTTGATACCCGGAGAACAGAATTGTATTTCTTTCATCCTGGCCAAATGCCTTGAGATGGTGAAGAACGCGCCCGCCGGTCAGCATCCCGCTCGCAGCAATCACAACCTTGGGCATAGTATCCCGTGTTATCCGTTTAGAGTCCTCCACTTCACGCAGGTACGTCGCGATGTTGCAAGACTGCTTGCATATCTCGGGCGAGAGCCGGTGATCATCAAGGTGGCGGCATAGAAGGTCAGTTGCGTTGATCGCCATCGGACTATCCAGGAAAATTGGAACGATTTTTATCCGCCCGGCTTGTTTCAATTTCCATAGATAATACATGATCAACTGGGCCCGCCCTACTGCAAATGCAGGAATAACCAGCGTGCCGCCTCTTTGAACTGTCTTTTCGATAACGTCCCCTAGAGCGTCCATCGGGTCATTTTTGGGATGGGTCCGGTCCCCATAAGTCGATTCGACAATAACATAATCAGCTGCTTCAACGGCTTCGGGATCGAGCATGAAGGGATCGTCATAGCGGCCTATGTCGCCCGAAAAGACCATCTTTTTTCCGCCCCAGCGCAGTTCGGCATTGGCCGCACCCAATATATGGCCAGCCCGGCGCAACTGGACATGACCGCCACCCGGCAGTTCGACTTCTTTGTGGAACGGGATGGGTCGCAGTTGTTTCAAAGCAGCTTCGGCGTCTTTGATGGTGTAAAGCGGGAGCGCAGGTACATGTTTGGTATATTTATGTTTGTTCGCCAGAAAGGCATCTTTTTCGGCGATAAACGCGCTGTCTTTCAGCAGAATCTCACAAAGATCGGCGGTAGCCGATGAACAGAAGATTGGGCCTTCGAAACCCTCCCGCACCAGCTTGGGCAGATACCCGCTATGGTCGAGATGGGCGTGGGTTAGAATAATCGCATCAATGCTCTTTGGCGAAACTGGGAACGGTTTCCAATTGCGTTCGCGCAAGGATTTATATCCTTGGAAAAGCCCGCAATCGATCATTATCCGCCGCCCGTCGTTTTCTACAAGGTGGCGAGAACCGGTTACCGTTCCTGCGCCCCCGAGGCTATGCAACGTAAGCGTCATGCGATTTCCTTCTCATTTTTTTGGGCCAATGGGTCCCATTGCAATGTCTGGGGGTCTCCGCGTTCCTCAATTGCCTGAATTTCCTCATGTGATAGCAGGGATTCACGGTCGATTTTGAGTAAGCTTGCTGCCGAGGCGACGGCATGCGCCCATGTGCAGCGGTTGGCGAACAACATGCCAAATACATCCAATGTGCCGCCTCTGGATATGCCCCTCGGGATTTTGCTTGAAAGCCTCGACCGGTAAATCAGCGCCGTTCAAATCTACTCGCGCGGCGTAGGTCATATGGGCCGTGAGCCACATTGCTGCGTTGGCCAATCGGTCAGCTGCTGCAATGAGCGCATGTGCTTGGCTCACATCAGTAACGCCCCGCAAAATTTGCTTTTTTGCGAGCAATTGATCTACGCGGGTAATCGTGGTTGGACTGTGCTTTATGACACCATATCCCTTGCGCCAGTCTGTTGGTGCGTTATTTTTCAATGAGCGGTTTCCTTAAGGTTCTCGGCTGCCTGTAGGGTTGCTCCGTGTTTGTCGCAGAAACTGGTGCGGCCGCGCTGGGTTATGGAAGTATAGACGCAGGATCCTGCTCATCGTTACAGTAAGCCAGAATGCCCCTCATCGTTTGAAGCAACGAAACAGTTCTGGTGCTGTAAAAACTAAAGAAGTGAGGCGACCGCTGGGGGGGGGGCCTCTAAAGATACGGTTCTCGAAATTTTAACAAAATGCCGTCGACCGATCTCTATATGTGTAACGTCATTTAGCTTTTGTAGGCACTGGACCATTGGCAAAAGTGGCCGGTGATTGGTTGAATTTGTGCTGACATTCTGCGCTGCAGAAGAAATAAGTCCACCCCTTATACTCCTCGGCAACCATAACGTTTTCCAAAGCAAATTTGCGGTCGCATACTGGATCTTCTACTATGATTTCCATTACTGGTTCTTTTTTGCGGTTATATGGACAATGTGATTTTGCAGAGAATTTTTCATGGAAGGGCAGTCTCCTTTTGACTATTGGCGACAAGCTTGGCGACATGGCGCGCAATCATCAATTCTTCATCCGCAGGGCTGATCTCGATCGTAACAGCGGCATCTTTTGCGGACAAAAGCGGCTTACCTGCTTTGTTTCTCTTCGGCTCAATTATCGTTCCGAAGCATTTCTCGAGGGGCGTGCAGATTTGGGACCGGATTTCCGAAGAGTTTTCACCAATTCCGCCGGTAAAAATCAGGCGATCAATGCCCCCCATGGCGGCTACCAGTGCACCGAGGTGACGGCGCGCTTGATAACAAAAAAAAGCGATTGCGGCTGCGGCATCTTTGTCGGAATTCGATCCAACAAGCATTTGAACGTCACCGCTTGTCCCGGACTGTCCAAGCAAGCCAGATCTATTATTTAACAGATCAACGAGTTCCTCGGCCGACCAGCCCTCTTCATTTATGAGGTAAAGAATGAGTCCAGGATCAATATCCCCGCTTCTGGTCGCCATCGGCAATCCTGACAACGGGCTGAAGCCCATGGATGTATCAATGGTACGTCCGTGATGAACCGCTACCATACTTGCTCCTGCTCCAAGATGGGCAATCAGAATTCGGTCCTTCAGAGCCACCCGGCCCTCTCTCCTCACGAGCCGGTAGATGGCAGATTCATAAGAAAGGCCATGAAAGCCATACCGCCGAATAACGTCGCCTGCCATTGCCAGCGGCAGGCCTGTTCGGACGGCATTTTCAGGCATTGCAGAGTGGAAAGCTGTATCAAAACAGGCAAACTGGGTTGCTTGGGGGCGCATCTGCCGAACTGCTTCAATACCGGCCAGATTTGATGGAAGGTGCAGGGGAGCGAGAGGCGTTAACCGATCTAAATCAGCCTCGCTTTTGGAATCCAGTTCCAGAGGCTCAATAAAATCTGGTCCCCCATGCACTATCCGGTGACCAACAAGCGATATTCTCCAAAGTTCTGCGTTGTCTTCTAGTTGATTGAGTACATGCTCGATTGCCGCGCCATGATCTTTGCAAGCAGGCTTCGCATTCCAAAGTGCCGTGCTGTTCGCTAAACGTGCTGAGGAATGCCCTTGTGCCTTCCCGATTTCCGTAACGCTCCCCCGCAAGACAGGTTCGATATTATCGCCCAAACAAAAGATCGCAAACTTGACGCTTGATGAGCCGCAATTGATCGTCAACAAATGTGGTAGCGGACTCGGCCGCGCTTTCCGGCGTCCATCGGTAAAAGGCGGGTTTTTTTTGAGTTTTCCGGTCATCTTGCCCTTTGCTCCTGCATGCCCATCACCTCACGGCTTTCCAAGAGATCGGGGTCCGGCAGCGATTATTATCGCCAAGAGGTTTTTTGACATGCTCAGGACCGCATTATCTCTTGGACAAAAGTCTCTGTCCGAGCTGATAATACGGTTGCCTTCACATAGATTTCAGCTTTTTGAACAGCATGATTTGGGATTATCCTCGGGCTTTTCTTGCTCAATTTTTTCTGAACTCGAACAGCAGCATCCCTTACTCCCGGATTTCGCCTGTTCATCAGGTTTTAGGATTGGCTTCAGCACCTTCCTTGGCTCGGTTCTCGTATCGTTCATGACTTTTTTCCTTTATAAATCGTGTAAACCAATCACTCTGGTTAAGTGACGACATCCAAAATTTTGGATTACTCATCATTAGGACGCGTTTGGGGCCTTGGCGTTACACAGTTGAGAAAGAAACTTGGTTCCTTCCAAGTTTGAACTCAGCACGCGTCGTTGACTGAAATCGCCAGCCCTATTTTTCTGGCTTCATCATGAGTTGCTGCTGAAGCATCATTCTTTCCATCATTTGATGCATCATGCCCATATGTTGCTGCATTTTTTGCATATGCGCTGGGTCCATGGCCATCGGCCCCTTGCCGCCCGCCATTTTGCCGCCTTCACCCATCATGGCTTTCATGGAAGCCATATGGGTCTTCATCATCGCCATATTTTCGGACATCAGTTTTTTACGCTCAGCGGGCGTTTTTGCAGCGGCGGCCCGATCCTTCATCATTTGCATTTGATCAGCCTTGTTTGACATTGGCATGTCATGGCTATGCTCAGATGTTTTTTGCTCCGGTGGTGCGGCATTGACCGCAGAAGTTGCCAGCACGGCGAAAGCAGCAATTGTGGTAAGGTTGGAAAATTTCATATCTAGTATCCTTTTTGATCTGGAGACCTGCACAAGGATCGCAAGTCGGTCTTTTTTGCAGATATCGCTAGAAAGACGATGTTGGCGTCCAATCGTTACACTTCGTCATTCAATAATTGGGTCAGTAAAGTTGAGTGCAAGCCGTCGCTGGTTTCAATTAATATGCGCTTGCCCGACAAACCGTACGTAAATCACATTCGGTAGAACAGCTCGCAGAAGCAAGTTTGATCTGACGGCCCAGAGCCTGCCGCGAACGGTGCAATTTTACCCGAAGCGTATTGGGAGACAGTCCGAGGTCATTGGAAATATTCGTTCGGTTTTCTGTACGCAAATCAGCGCGCTTGATCAGCTCTTGATAATTCGGATTAAGCTTTGATAGATGCTTTTCAACGCACGGAAAATCTGTTTCAGGACTTTCCTCCACCGGCTCTGAGAACATCAGTGACAAGCCATATTCGTTCAGTTTCTTGGTCTCCTGATTCCGTTTTCTGAAATGATCTGAAAGAACCGAACGCAATATGCTGGAGAGCCAACCGCGAATTTTTTTACAGTCTTGAAGGTCGTTCGCCCGGGTTAAAACGCGGACATAAAATTCCTGTAATACATCTTGTGCATCTTGTTGATTTCGGATGTGCCGCAGGAGAAAATGAAAGATACGATCCTTGGATTCCACCAAAGCCTCGTCAATTAATCTTCGATTTTTTGAATAGACATTCGAGACCTCGGTGGACATCTTATTACCCTTCCTTGTTGCGGTTGTTTTGGTGGTGTCAGAACGCCTTCAAACTCACGATCCTTACTTAGGGATACGGTCCAGACCGGGCGCCCCCTCAAAAAAAGTGGTCTTATACGTATAATTACTGAGGGGTGGCACCATCGCGCGCGTATAGTTTATGGTGCCATTCAATAGATATTTTGCAGAGCACCGACTTTGGCCGCTTCGAATGCTTGTTCCAAGACTGGGAGGGAAGAGTTTATGTGTTTGTCAGCAGAAGTTAGTTTTGGTGCGGCCGCATTACTCATTCCAACGGGCGCTCTATCTATTCACCGAGCCTTTAAAACGGATCAGCGCTATCTTCCTATCGCAATGCTCCCGATGCTTTTTGGGCTGCAACAACTTACAGAAGGAATTGTCTGGATCGCGGGTGCGCAGAATAATATTGCGCTGATTACGCAGGCATCGCTCGTCTATATGTTCTTCTCTTGGCTCGCATGGCCGGTCTGGATACCGGTTTCGACCTATTTTCTGGAACCGGCTCGGCGCAAACCGCTCTATCTTGGTTTTGTTATTTTGGGGGCAATGCTCGGGGGGCTCCAATATTTTCCATATTTCGCTCATCAGGGATGGCTGGAAACGAAGTATCTTGATCATTTGATTGTGTATCAAGGCAAGGAGTTGCTCGATTTTGTAGCGGGTCGAGAGATTACATATCTAATTTACGTGACAGTGGTAATTGTCCCGCTTCTATTATCTTCTGTTCGTGATGTGCGCATCTTTGGCGTGCTTGCAGCGCTGGTTCTTGCGGTCACGTTCATATTTTTCTCTTATGCCTATGTTTCAGTATTTTGTTTTGGCGGTGCATTGATGTCCGCCTATCTCGTCTGGATGATCTTTCGGGGTCATGAACGTCCCACGCTAGTCGCAAATCCAGTACACCAAAAATCCTAGCGCAGAGATATCGTCGAACAATCGATAGTAAAAGTCGATACTCCAGACACTGGACCTCTCCGTCCGCGTCGCAGGACGAACAAATGACTGTCCCTGAGCCGGCAAACCGCAATGATGCCTAAACCTGCGATTATGCAAATATTTTTTAGCTTTTGTCTCCCCGTTTCGAGATACGCCAAGATCCGGCCAGACCCCTCAGATTGTGGAAACTACGTATTGAGGCAGAAGGTATAGCCAGCCAAATTGATGACGTCGTCTAATGGTGACATTTCATCGTTGTTGTGAATAGCCCCTAGATTTCTGGACACCTTCTTCCCTAATTTTGAGGTAAGGAGATGAAGATGAGCAGGGTAAATTTCAGTGACGATTTCAAGCGGGATGCGGTTTCCCAGATCACGGAGCGGGGTTATCCGGTTGCGGAGGTTTCGCAACGTCTGGGTGTTAGCACGCATTCACTTTATGCGTGGAAGAAGAAGTTTGGATCGGCATCTGGCGGTGATGATGGCAAGGATGCTGAGATCCGGCGATTAAAGCGCGAACTGACGCGGGTCACCGAGGAGCGCGACATATTAAAAAAAGCGACCGCGTATTTGACCTGCGGTCACTTCGTTCCGCCAGGGATGCAAAGTGAGATACGCATTTGTCGCCGAGCATCGCCCTGTTTTTTCGATCCGCGCGATGTGTCGTAGCTTGCACATCCATCCCAGTGGCTTTTATGCATGGCTCAAGAACCCGCTGAGTAAACGGGCAAAGGAAGATATCCGTCAGACCGAACTGATCCGGGAGGCATGGCAGGACAGCGGCAAGGTCTATGGTTATCGCAAGCTGCACGATGATCTGCTTGATCAGGGCGAGACATGCTCTGCTAATCGAGTGGCGCGTTTAGCCAGTTTGGCTGGGATCAAAGCGCAGATAGGCTATAAACGTCGACCAGGAAGCCATGGTGGCAAGCCTGCTGTGGCTGTGGATAATAGGCTGGACCGGCAGTTTAACGTGGAGGTTCCTGACAAGAAATGGGTAACCGACATCACCTATATCAGGACGTTTGAAGGCTTTGCTTATCTGGCTGTGGTAATCGACCTCTATTCCCGGCGTGTGGTTGGTTGGTCGATGCAGAGCCGTCAGACAACGGACGTGGTCCTGCAAGCATTACTCATGGCAGTGTGGCGAAGGAAGCCGAAACACAAGGTGCTGATCCATTCGGATCAAGGCTCTCAGTTTACCAGCATGGACTGGGCATCATTCCTGAAAGCTCACAATCTGGAGCACTCAATGAGCCGGCGCGGGAACTGCCACGACAATGCTGTCGCCGAGAGCTTCTTCAACTTGTTAAAACGTGAGCGAATACGGCGTCGAACCTACAAAACACGTGAAGCGGCCAGGCAAGATGTGTTCGATTATATTGAAATGTTCTACAATCCGAAGCGCAAGCACGCTAGAAACGGAATGCTGTCACCCGCAGAGTTTGAACGGCAGCAGAAAATGAAAAACGAAGGTGTCTAGAAAACGTAAGCGAGAGCTGTGGGCCGCGTATTATGCGGCTTGACGGTCCCGTTTATTATCGTCTGTCCAGTTCCATGGCATGAGTTCGTCCCAACGGGAAGCGGGCCAGTCGGACGCGATTTTTTCGATTACATCGGTGATATAGG
>NZ_DATCTC010000023.1:0-214607 GCF_036568145.1 Parasphingorhabdus sp.
ACACCCGGTTTGAAACCTATCCGCGCTATTATAATCTGGCGTTTCTGGAACCGGTGATAGAGGCCATATTGCGCCGCCTTTATCGCCGCTGCGATGCGCTGGTTGCGCCCTCTGAATCCATGGCACAGGTGCTGCGGCAACAGCGGATGAACTATGATGTCGGAATCTGGTCGCGCGGCGTCGATAAGGATGTTTTCAACCCGTCCAAGCGCGACCTGGCCTGGCGACAATCATTCGGCATTGCGGATGACGAGCCGGTTATCGGTTTTCTCGGCCGGCTGGTGATGGAAAAAGGGCTGGATGTCTTTGCCGACACGATTGACGAATTGAAACGCCGCGGGGTCAGGCACAAAGTACTCATCATCGGCGAAGGCCCTGCCCAGCAATGGTTTGAGGACCGGTTGGACGACGCCATATTTGCCGGGTTCCAGCAAGGGCATGATCTGGGCCGCGCGGTGGCCAGCATGGATATGTTGTTCAACCCTTCTATCACCGAAACCTTCGGCAATGTGACGCTGGAAGCCATGGCTTGCGGCCTGCCCGTCGTCGCGGCCAAAGCAACCGGAAGCCAAAGTCTGGTCAGGGACAGGGAATCCGGAAGGCTTGTCACGCCCGGCGCCATTCGGGATTTTGCCGATGTTCTGCAACTATATTGTCAGGATGCGCTGCTTCGCCAGACGCACGGAGCGGCGGGTGAAAAACGCGCGGATGAATTTAGCTGGGACCAGATAAACCATGCGGTCGCGGAAACCTATATCCGCCTGATCCGGCAACGGCAATCCGGCCACAGCCCTATAAAACAGGCCGCCGTTCGATAAGGATGAAGCGATAATATTTGATGGCTGATTTATTCTCCTCTGATGACGCTCCGCAAGAGCCGGACGAGATTCCCGCCAACGCGCCGCTGGCTGAACAGCTTCGGCCGCAAAAGCTGGATGACGTAGTTGGTCAGGATCATCTGGTCGGGGAAGACGGTGCGCTGAAACGCATGATCGTGGCGGGCAAGCTGTCCTCGATCATCTTCTGGGGACCGCCCGGAACCGGAAAGACCAGTCTGGCGCGGTTGCTCGCCAATGAAACGGATCTTCACTTCAAGGCGATATCCGCTGTTTTTTCCGGAGTTGCGGACCTTAAAAAAGTTTTTGCCGAAGCCGAAACACGGCAAAAAACCGGCAAACAGAAATTGTTGTTCGTTGATGAAATCCACCGTTTCAACCGCTCCCAACAGGACAGCTTTTTGCCTTATGTCGAAAAAGGTACGGTGATTTTGGTCGGAGCAACTACCGAAAATCCGTCCTTTGAACTGAATGCCGCCTTGCTGAGCAGGACGCAGGTTTTGATCCTCAACCGCCTGAACAGCGATGCTCTGGGCCAGCTCTTGACCAAGGCAGAAGCACTAACGGGAAAATCGCTTCCCATCACGGACGAAGCGCGTGAAGCCCTGATCGCCAGCGCCGATGGTGATGGCCGCTTCCTGCTGAATCAGGCCGAGACGCTGTTCGCGCTTGATATTCCCCAGCCGCTTGATCCGGCTGCACTGGCAAAGCTGCTCCACCGACGCATGGCTGTTTATGACAAGGACCGGGAGGGGCATTATAACCTGATTTCCGCGCTGCATAAATCGCTGCGCGGTTCTGACCCGCAGGCCTCGCTCTATTATCTCGCCCGCATGTTGGTGGCGGGGGAAGAACCGCTATATGTCCTGCGCCGGATTGTCCGCTTTGCCAGCGAGGATATCGGGCTGGCTGATCCGCAAGCATTGGTGCAAGCGTTGGCAGCCAAGGATGCCTATGATTTTCTCGGCAGTCCGGAAGGGGAACTGGCGATCGCGCAGGCTTGCCTTTATTGCGCTACCGCCCCCAAATCCAATGCGGCTTACCGGGCGCAGAAATCCGCGTGGAAATCGGCCAAACAGACCGGATCATTAATGCCCCCACAAAATATTCTCAACGCGCCGACCAAGCTTATGAAGGACGTCGGCTATGGCTCAGGCTATAGCTATGATCATGACACGGATGAAGGTTTTTCCGGCGACGATTACTGGCCCGAAGAAATGGAAGCCGAGAAATATTATAAACCGGTTAACCGCGGCTTTGAACGAAAAATCCGCGAAAGACTGGACTATTGGGAGAAGTTGAAACGTGAGATGGCCCGCTAAATCGATCCTGTCTAAATCGATCACGCCCGGTTTGTTACTGGGAGCTTTATTCATGGCCGCGCCTGTGGCAGCGCAAAGCGACCTGAATCCAGGTGACTATGACCGCGCTTTGGCGGCGGGATATAAAGCCCAGTTCATATGCTCTGGCCTGTGGAATGGCGGCAAGTCACTTGCCGATATCAAAGCCGATGAATTAACCGGCATATATGACCATATCGCCAAAATAGTGCCCACACTGAAAGCGGATATTGACGAAGACAAGCGGCAGGTGCGCGTAACCTATAGTGACGAAATGCCGCCGCGAACGGCCATCTGGAATAGCGAGACAGGCTGCACCGGCTTGCCGATCGGTTTTACAGCGGGCCAGTCTGGCGCGCCGTTCAATCTGCGCGAGTTTCACGATGATCTGCCGTGGCCTATGGGTGATCGCGGTGCGGAAACAGCCCCAGGTGAGACGTTTAAGCCGCTGCTGCAAGACGCGTTGGGCACGTCTGGCAGAAGCAAATATGGCGGAAAAACAAGCGGGGTTCTGGTCATTAAAGACGGGCGGATCGTAGGCGAACACTATAAGCAAGGCCATGATCTTCACACGGCGCAGCGCACCTGGTCGGTTGCAAAATCCATCGCCGGAACGCTGATCGGACATAGCGTTCAGCAAGGACTTTCCGATGTAAATGCTCCGGCGAATATCTCCGCATGGACGCATAAAGGCGATCCCCGCCGCCAGATCACACTCGACAACCTGATGCGCATGGCCAGCGGTTTGACCAGCGATACAGCGGGCAACCGTACAGACCCTGTTTATATGGGCGGGGCCAGCGTGTCCCAGCGTACGACGAGCTGGCCCTTGCTCCACAAGCCCGGAACGCAGTTTCGCTATGCCAATAATGATACGCTTTTGGCTGTTCATGCCGTGCATGACAGCGCGTTCGACCCTTATGGTTTTTTCCGCAAGCTCGGCATGACCCGCACCTATGCGGAGACCGACTGGCAGGGAAATTATATCCTTTCCAGTCAGGTGTGGACCACCGCCCGCGATCTGGGGCGGCTCGGTATGTTATATCTGAATGACGGAATCTGGCCCTATGGCGGTGATCAGGCGCAGCGCCTGCTGCCGGCAAAATGGCGCGAATATGTAAGCAGCCCGTCCGGACCGCAGCCTGATAGGGAATTTGGCTATGGGGCAACATTCTGGTTGATGAACAAAACAGATGGCGTTCCGCAGGACAGCTTTGCCGCCTTTGGAAACCGCGGGCAATATCTGGTGATTATTCCTTCGCTGGACCTCGTGATCGTCCGGCGCGGATATGACACGCCCGGCAATAGTTTCGACATTGCCGCCTTCACCCGCGACGTGGTGAGCGCAGAAGGTTCATGAGCAAAACATACCGCGCCGCTGTCTGCACCGCCCTCACCGGCCCCGACTCTATCCGCATCCAGGAGAGTGAGCCAAAGCCCCTGCAAGCCGGAGAGGTCCGGATCGCCGTAAAAGCCGCTGGAATAAATTTCCCTGATTTATTAATGACTTACGGGAATTACCAATATCGCCCAGCGCCTCCATTCATTCCAGGCCTGGAGATCGCGGGAGAGGTGATGGAACTCGGCCCGGAAGTCACCGGCCTCAGGGTAGGCGAGCGCGTAATGGGCGGCAGCAAAGGCAATGGCTATGCCCAGCAGATCGTCCTCCCCGCCACCAGCATCAGGCCATTACCCGACGCCTTCTCCTTCGCCGAAGGGGCTTGCTGGCACGGCGCGGCGATCACAGCATGGCACGCTCTGAACGACAAAGCCGCACTTCAAGCCGGGGAAAGCATCCTGATCCTCGGTGCCAGCGGCGGAGTTGGCATGGCCGCGGTAAAGCTCGCCAAACATCTCGGCGCCCTCGTCATAGGCACGGGTTCCAGCGACGCGAAACGCCAAGCCATCACAGAGGCAGGAGCAGCGCACAGCCTGGACCCGGCTGATCCGGAGCTTGCAACCAGGGTCAAGGAACTGACCGGCGGTAAAGGCGTAGATGTCGTGTTCGATCCTGTCGGTGGTGACCTGGCGATAACCGCTACCCGGTCGATTAACTGGGGCGGCCGCTATCTCATCGTCGGCTTTGCCAGTGGCAAGATACCGTCCTTTCCCGCCAATCACGCCCTTATCAAGGGCTATAGCCTCATCGGCCTACGCGCCGGAGAAAGCGCACGGCGTGATCCCCAATTGGCGCAGCGCAGCGAAGAAGCACTCCGCAATCTGGCACAGCAAGGTATAATGCGCCCTCACATTTCCCACAGCTTTGCACTGGGCGATACCGCCGAAGCCCTGCGCGTTCTGGAACAGCGCAAGGTAATCGGACGGGCTGTAATCGACATGACGCTCTAGTGATAAGTGACAGATAGTTACATCCTCAGCCTGTTTCAGCGGCGCCCACCACTATATCTTGCACGCATAACGTGTTAACATCCTATCGGGACTACAATAATTGATCACAATTAGGGGACCTCAAATGGATAGGATGAGAATAGGCAATTATGCGCTCGATACTGAGCTCATGATATCATTAGGCGAGAAAGTCGGTCTTGCACTGATCGCTCTGGTTGTTACCTGGGTTTTGGCAAAAGCTGCAAAATGGGCGTTCGCCAAACTGGTGGACAATGTAGGTTTCCTCAGGCGCGATACATCATCCGGCATCTCGGTTGGTGAATCGCTCGGCAAAATCGTTTCTTTGCTTATCTGGCTTTTTGGCTTGCTAATTATACTTCGCATATTGGGACTGGGCGGCGTTGATGCGCCTATTCAAACTCTGTTGAACAGTATCATGGAATTTGTTCCTCACCTGTTGGGTGCGGCGATAATATTCTTTATCGGTCTGGTTGTGGCCCGCATTGTCCGTGATATTCTGGTCACTGCCCTGCAAACCGTTGACTTTGACAAATGGGCCAATCGCGGCGGCGTTGATACGGTTACCGGCAATACTCAGATCAGCAGCACCTTGGGAACAATTGTATATGTGCTGATCATCATTCCGGTCGCTATCCTGTCGCTCGAGGCGTTACAGCTTGAATCCGTCTCTGCTCCGGCCAGCGATATGCTCCGCATGATCCTTGCCGCTATTCCGAACATTATCGGGGCCGCTATCATTCTTGGCATTGGCTATCTGATCAGCAAATTTGTTGTCCGGATCATCAAGGAAGTCTTGCCAGGACTTGGCGTTGACCAATCGGTTGCAGCTCTTGAAATCCTGCCAAGCGGAATAGCTCTTACATCCGTTCTGGCCCGCGTAACGCAGATTGCGATCATGTTGTTCTTTGCCATCGCTGCAACGCGCATGTTGGGCTTTTTAGAACTTACCATCATATTGGACCGGATTTTGGAACTTGGTGGCCGGGTCATCTTTGGCGCGGTTGTTATCGGCGTTGGCTTCCTGATTGCTAACTTACTGGCGCGGATTATCAGTGGCACCGGCGAAGGCAATATGGCGGCTTCCATCGTTCGTTACGCTGCAATCGTGCTGTTCACCTTCATGGGACTGCAATTCATGGGTGTTGGCGAAGAGATCGTTGAAATGGCCTTCATGGCTCTCGTGATCGGTGGTGCTGCTGCGGCTGCTTTGGCTTTTGGTTGGGGTGGCCGCAATGTGGCTGGCAAGGTTTTGGAAGATTTATACTCCAATCCACCAAAAAAACCGACCGCCAAAACTGCGCCGCGCAAACCGGTTATCAAGGAATAGGTATAGCAGCCATCTGAAAATAAGGGGCGGGCCAGCGCGGCCTGCCCTTTTTTATTGCGCTTTCCCCGCCCCTTTCCAATCATCGGATACATGCGCTAAACACATTCCATGCGCCGCTTCGATACCTTCACCTGCATAGACTGGTCTGGTGCCAAGACTGAACGGCCAGGCGGTATAGCTGTCGCAACAATCGGGCAAAATGGGCCACCTGTCCTGCTCTCTCCCGATCCGAAATGGTCCCGCGAAGACATTCGCGACTGGTTGCTTGGGATAGCTGCCACAAATCAGAATATGCTGATCGGTTTTGACCTGTCCATGGCATTGCCTTTCCATGATTGCGGAGCCTATTTTCCGGAATGGGATGATAGCCCCGCCGACGCCTCTGGGTTGTGGAAATTGGTGGAAAGCCTGTGCGCTACGGATCCTTATCTGAATGTCCTTTCCTTTCTGGACCATGACGAAGCCGCGCGCCATTTTCGCCATAGCCGCGACCATGTGGGAGATTTATTTACTGGCGGGACTGGGCGACTGCGTATTGTCGAGCAACTTCAACGCGCCACCGGCCAGGCCAACAGCGCCAGTTGCTTCAACCTGGTCGGAGCGGCGCAGGTCGGCAAATCCAGCCTGACCGGGATGCGGATGCTGCATCAATTAAACGGAGCGATTCCCGTTTGGCCCTTTGACCCTGTCCCGGATAGCGGGCCGATGATTGTAGAAATCTACACAACTATTGCCGCACTTGCCGCCGGATTACCAAAAGGCAGAAGCAAGATTCGGGACCGCAGCGGGTTGGACGCCGCGTTACGGGCATTGGGTGCGCCCCTGCCAGAGAAATTGCGGCACTATGATGACCATAGCACAGATGCCTTAATTACCGCCGCCTGGATGAAAAATGCCAGCATGGAAGCAAGGCTGTGGCACCCGCTAAAGCTCACAGATGAAATTGCACAAAAAGAGGGCTGGACCTTTGGCGTTTTTTGAAGCAAAGAGCGCTCGTTAATGGCTGAAGCCATAAACCAGCGCCGAATTAGCTCAGCTGGTAGAGCAACCGCCTTGTAAGCGGTAGGTCATCCGTTCGAGTCGGATATTCGGCACCATTTTTTCGGTATGAGACATCATCCGGCGGATGATGACCTGAAAAAATCCCGACTGTAAAGGAGGGTGGCACCTCATAACAGGGACGGCCATCTATCGCTTCCGATCTTCCGAGAGTCACAGCGGCCAGCCACAATTCATAAACCGCTTCCTTAATAGGTCACATCCACGGCGATTATGTCGGCATAGGATTGCCGGTCGTCTGCAAGCGGGCCTATGTCCGGGATGATCATTCCCGATCCAATACCCGAAACGGCTCGGCCACCCGGCAGGCTTGTCGCGCTCTTTCCCGCTCTTTCGATCATACGCACGGACCATGGACTGTCCTCGGAACAGGTGATGGTGATTCTGGCCTGATTTTGCTCCGCTCCTGAATCCTTTTCGGATTTTAGGAAACCCGTCGAAGCGGCGCAACGGGGCAATATTCGGATTTGCACATCGAAAGTGGCTGCCTGGTTGTCTGCGTGCGCCGTTGAAGAAGCTGCCCCGACGATGGCAGACGAGATCGCAAAGAATCTCGATAGGCGCAAACCACTCTCCTCTAAGACTACCCTCTCCCCATTGGAGAAAACAAGGTGTCTTAGCCCGGAATAGTTGTCAAGTTGTTACACTCAGTACAAAAGTCGGGACTCATTGATTACAAGATCCCTTATCCTGCTGATATTGCATATTGCAGTTAGATTATGGAGGGTTACAGATGCTAATGTCGTCATTACCCGACGTGCGAGATCTGCAATAAATAACTTCCAGCGAGGGCCATACGATTCATCCGCTGTTCAGCGCAAGGTCCGTAACAGAGCCCCATGGGCTTTGCCGCACTGATCAATCCACTCCCCCGCGCGCGTTACAGGTAACGTAATGGGATGAACTTCACAATAGGCCTTGTCAAAACCACAACAGAAAATGCACTCTTTGCACTTGTAAAAAATATTTCAGTCCCTATTTGAAACCTATAAACACATGTTTACATACTGGAGCATCCCCCATGAAATATTTTAACACACCATCTCGCGCAATCGGTGCCGCACTCGCTACCGTTATGATGCTTTCGGGCACGGCGGCGAGCGCAGCCACTGCAACCGATACATTCGACGTACTATTGACGATCGAGAAAACTTGTTCGGTAACCGCAGGTGCGGGCTCTAACATTGATCTTGGAACCGTTGCTTCCACGGCGACGAATGTAGAAGGCAGCAATTCCATCGCTGTGACTTGCACAAAGGGCACACCGTACTTTATCGGTCTTGCGCCCACAAGCGGCAACACTGACGGTAGCGGTCTATTGGCATCAACCACGGCTGGCAATGCCGACGAGGTTCCCTACCAATTGCAGCAGACTGCTGGTGCTGGCGGAACAGTATGGGGCAACACTGCCACGGATACGAGCGTCGGCAACGGTGTTACCGGCACCGGTTCAGGCGCAGCGCAGTCGCACACGGTTTATGCGAACGCACCTAGCGCCAACTTCACCGCTGATGACTACAGAGACACTGTCACCGTCAACGTGAACTACTAAGACAATGACGGGGATTCTCAAGAGATTGCGCTTGGCCCTTTATGCAGGCGCTCTGGGTCTGCTTGCATCTGCACCAGCATATGCGAGCGGGCTGCAGGTTTCCCCCGTCACCGTCACTCTTACTGCAAAAGAAACGGCCGACGGGCTGACGTTGAGTAACGTTGGCAATTCCACCGTCCATGCCCAGGTGCGCGTCTATCACTGGCGGCAAGGTCCGGACGGGGACATACTCGATCCCTCGACTGGCCTTGTAATCAGTCCTCCGATGGTCGTTCTGGAACCCGGCGGCGAACAGCTCGTCCGTGTAATCCGGACGCAGCCGGCACCGGCCGAGGGGCAACCCGAGGACTCATATCGCGTCGTGATCGACGAACTTCCCGTTGCCCGTGATGACAAGGAGGGGATCGACTTCGTGCTACGTTATTCATTGCCGATCTTCATCCAGCCTGCTGGCGCCGAGCCGGAGCCAAGCCTGACTTGGAGCCTCAGCGAGGTTAACGGAAAAATCGGTATCGGTGTTTCCAACAGCGGGCTCAAACACGCCCAGATCGCGGATGTGTCCATTCGCTGGAGCGACGGACGCCAGACGGTTCTGGCTCCCGGCCTTCTCGGATACGCCCTTCCCGGCGCAACTCGGTCCTGGGGCACTGCTGAACCCTGGCCGGCTAATGCGTCTGCAGCTAGTCTCGAGGTAAGGATCAATGGTCAAGAGACTCAGCAGGAGCTACCACTGGCCGGTTCTTCTCGCTGAGATCGCGATAGTGGCATGTCCCATCGCCGCAAAAGCGCAAGAAGCAGAATTCCCGTCTAGCAGAGCAGACAATGACGACCCGGCAGAAGTGCCGGAGCTTTCCGTCGTGGACGAAATGGTCCTCTACCTTGAAACGAGTGTGAACGCGCTTCCGCTCGGAATTGCCGAATTCACAATGCGCGGTCAGGATCTCTGGGCGAGCCGGAGCACACTTGACCAGCTTGGGCTAAGGCTAGATCCGGACGCTCCCGACGAAATTCGTCTGGCCGACGTTCCCGGCCTCGAACACGTGTATGATGGCCCGAACCAAAGGTTGCGTATCATGGTCCCGGTATCGCTGTTGAGCCGGGATGTGAGCTTGCTGGAACCCTCGCTTCCCACCGAAGCGGAGGCGGTCAGCGGGACTGGCCTGATTTACAACTACAATATTTTCGGCGGTGTGGCCGGTGAAACGCGCACGGCCAGCGCCTTTTCAGAGCTGCGCGCTTTCAGCCCGCTGGGCGTCGCCAGCACCACATTTCTGACACAGGCGTCCTCCACTAACAACGACTGGTCGGTGAAAACCGTTCGCCTTGATTCCAGCGCTACGGTATCCTTCCCGAGGCAGTTGCTGGTCGCAAAAGCAGGAGATAGCCTGACGGCGGCTACCGGCTGGTCGCGCTCTACGCGCTTTGGCGGATTGCAGATCGGCACCGATTTCGGGTTGCAGCCATATCTCGTCACCACGCCCCTGACACAATTTTTCGGCGAGACGGCATTGCCCTCGACTGTCGAGCTTTATATCGACGGGCTCAAGCAGGCGACGGGGGAAGTTCCCCCCGGGCCGTTCCAGATTTCCAGTCCCGCCGGGGGCGCCGGATCCGGTTCAGGACAAGTCGTAATTACCGATGCGCTGGGTCAGGTAAGCACCGTGACGTTCGACTTGTATCACACGCCTGTCCTGCTTCGAGGAGGCCTGACCGACTGGACCGTCGAGACGGGGTTTCTGCGGCGGGGTTATGGCATCCGCTCATTCGATTATGCGCCCAATCCCTTTGTGAGCGGTACGATCCGCCGCGGGATGACGGACCGGCTGACGCTGGAAGCGCACAGCGAAGCCAGCACGAAGTTGGCACTCGGCGGCGTGGGCGCCAACTGGCGCGCGGGACAGTTCGGTGTGTTCTCCGGCTCGCTTTCGCACAGCCGCACGGGTGATAACTCCGGGACAAAGTACACGCTTGGCTATAGCTGGTCCGACCGTCAAACGAACGTGTCATTCAATCTGGCCAAGGCAAGTAATGGCTTTCGCGATCTGGCTGCGCTGGAGGATTCTCCATTGCCGCGCCGGGCGATGTCGGCACAGGTTAGCCACAGTCTTCAGCGTTTCGGTACATTCGGGGCGAGCTACGTTGACCTGGAATTCGAGGCACAGCCGCGCTCGCGCTATGTCAGCGCCTATTGGTCCAAGTCGCTGGGCCCAAATGTCGGCCTCAACCTGCAAGCCAGCGCCGATCTTGAGGATACACGAAATCGCAGCATCTTCGCCTCGATCAGCGTCAGGCTCGGCGACCGCTCGATGGTGAACGCTTCGGTGCAGCGTGATCGCGACTCGACCTTCGCCAGTATCGATGCCTCAAGGTCGATCCCGGACGAAGGCGGCTTTGGCTGGCGCGCGCAAGTGCAGCACGCCGGCAATCGCCAAAACGGTGCAGGAGAAGTCCAGTATCTGGGCGACCACGGACGCATCGTGGCGGGCGGACGCGTGGACCAGGGCCAGGTCAGCGGCTATGCCGGAGCCTCCGGCTCGCTTGTGCTGTCCGGAGGCTCGCTCTTTGCAGCGCGCGAGATACAGGACAGCTTCGCCGTGGTCAGCACAGAGGGTATCGCGGGCGTACCAGTGAAGCTTCGCAACAATGTTGTTGGACAGACCGGAGCCAACGGCAAGCTGTTGGTGACAGGCCTCAACGCCTATGAGAATAACAAGATCGCAATAGACGTACTGGACCTGCCTGCGGACATCCGCACAGGGAGCGTCGAAGCGACCGTGACACCAGCCGATCGATCAGGGACAATAGTCCGCTTCGATCTGGAAAAGATTCGCGCCGCAACGCTGATTCTGGTAGATGAAATCGGCAAGCCGCTTCCACTGGGGAGCAGGGCTTTACCGCGCGGGGGACAATCAGAACCCGCGGTGGTCGGTTTCGACGGCGCGGTCTATCTCGAAGTGCTCGAGGACAGCAACACCGTTGACGTCGAGACGCCCGGCGGTTCCTGTTCGGTGCGCTTCGAATACCCACAATCGGCCGATGCACTACCGCGGATTGGCCCGCTCACATGCCTTCCAGAGGGAGCCGAGAGATGACCGACACCAGAAAACCCGCCCTTCTGGCACTTGCCTTTATATTCATCCTCGCGCTCGCATTCTGGCCTTCACCTGCGCAAGCCAACGTCGACTGCGATGCCAATGGATCGATAAACTTCGGGACGTCACAATCGGGGACGGGTTCGGTCAACTATAGCTGCCGGAATTACGGAAGCACAGCGGTCAACCTGACACTTTGCACTGTGCGGGGGCCTGTCGCATGGCCCGGTACCGAAGCCCAGCCGGCGATGGCATATGGCAATAACCTGCTCTATTATAACCTGTACACATCAATAAACCGTGCACAGATCTGGGACTCGAGCGCGCCGATTAGCACGGCCATTTCAATAGCAGCCGGAGGAACGCGAACCGGCACATTATCATTCTACGGCTATATCCCCAGCGGGCAGACGGCACCTCCCGGTACCTATCAGACCTGGTTCTACAACGCGACGGTGGGCATCCTGGTCGCGGGAAACCCTACCTGCCAGCGCACCTACACGAACTTTGCCGGTAGGGACTTTAATATGCCCGTCACGGCCACGGTCATAAACGCCTGTACGATCACGGCTGGCGCTGGATCGAACATCAACTTCGGCGTGATCCAAAGCACAGCGACGAACCGGTCCGCCAGCAGCCAGATCGCTGTAAATTGCCCCAGCGGAACGCCTTATAATATTGGCCTCGCTCCTTCCAACGGCGACATAAACGGCGCGGGTGTGATGTCGGGCAGTGCAGGCAATACCGCCAAGGTTCCCTATCAGTTGCGAAAGACCAGCAGCACCGGGCCGGCCTGGGGCAATACCGCGACAAGCTCCAGCACCGGGAACGGCGTGACCGGGACTGGCACAGGAACCAATAGTATAATCTCGGTCTATGCCACCCTGCCCAGCGCAAACTATCCCGCCGACAACTATCGGGATACCGTCACGGTTACAGTGCATTACTGATCCAGTGATTTGCAAGTGGGGCAGAACGGCCGTTTATCGACGATGCCTTCACGCTCTTTTCTGACAAAAAAAGCCCTGCCAGTTTCCCGGCAGGGCTTTGTCCTTATCGTGATCGGTTCAGATCAGAACTTGAAGCCAGCCCCGATGCCATAGCGGCGGGGCTCAAGCGTGAAGACATTGGTATACAGGCCAGAAGATTGGTCCGTTACATATAATCCGGTTTCCGAGTTGCTATCGAAAAGATTCTGGATAAATCCACGGACATACCAACGATCATCCGTCCCATTTAACTGGATCTGGGCGTTTGCCTGTGCATAGCCTTTAATCCGGTTAACATTGCCGTTGAAGATACTGCCATAGCTTTCGCTCGTATAAGCAAGGTCAACCCGCGGTACCAGGCTCATGCCATTGTCAAAGTTCATGGCATATTGAACACCGGCGGAGAATTTCAGCCGAGGCGCTTGCGGCAGCGTATTTCCCCGAATATTTTTCGGTACGCCGGCCGCAAAATAGTCAATCCCGCCGAATGCCAATGGATCAAGTCCACCGCCCACGAACGCGCCTGCGGCCGCCGCTTCCAGTACCTCGCAAATACCGAACGCACCAGTGGAAGCAATATTGCCATTTGCCGGAAAAGCAGTCGTCGGCTGTAAATTCGCTCCCGCCTGCACGCCGGGGACCAGGCCAGCATTGATCACGCTATTCACGGTATTAACAAAGGCATTAACGCCTGCAGCACTCCCGGATGAGGACGCCACTGCACAATTGGACGAGTTGGTTATATCCTTGATAATCACGGCATCGGAACGGCCACCGCCAAAGTCACGTGGGTCGCTGTTAAACGTATCGCCTTTGACCTTTGTCTTCAGATAGCTGAAGCCCATATTGATCGTCCAGTCCGGATCGGGGCGAACGATGGCCTCGATTTCCGCACCATAGATATCGGCATCAATATTCTCGTTAACCGCAGTTCGCGCGACAATCTTGCTGAGCTGCAAATCCTTGTACTTGTAGTAAAAAGCCGTCAGGTTCAGTTGCAGAGCGCCGCCACCAATCGTATTTTTCGATCCGATTTCGAAAGCATCTACTTTTTCAGGTGCGAAAGATTCCGGAACCTCGAAAATAGGCTGAAGCGGCGGGTTTAAGCCCCCTGACTTATAGCCGCGAGAATATGACGCATAGACCAGATTATCGTCGGTGATTGTATAGTCGATTACCGCGCGCCCGGTAATTTCATTGAATTTAACTTTGCGACTTTGATAAAGCTGGTTGCCCGGGATACCTGGGTCAGCATCAAAAGATCCGACATAGGGTGATTCAAATGCATCGGTGGTTTGGCTAAAGGGCACCAGGAAATCTGCCAGCGTCGAACGTGCAAGAACATTTTTCTTGTCGTTATTGTAACGCAGGCCACCTGTCAGTTTCAGTTTATCGCTAATGTCAAAATAGACTTCGCCAAACAGACCGTAAGATTTAACTTTCAAATCAGCGGTATTGTTACGGAAATACGGCGTCGCAAGGAACGATGGCGGCAGCGGCGCGGGATCGCCCATTTCATCTGTGTTCGCTAATGCAGAGAAGGTGCCGAGCAAACCGGCCACATAATCAATCGCAAACGCATTCACATAATAGCTGTTCTCGGTCATGTGATAGTCGGCATAGATGCCGCCAACCAGGAAGTTGAACGGACCATCAAAATCGCTTGAGAAAATCGCCTCTGCCGACCAACTATCATTATACTGGTTGGAGCGGTCATATTGAAGCGGTGACATCGCGCAGTTGCTGTTGCCACCAAAAGAACCAAGGCCGATGGTGTCCGTGTCAGAGGTACATAATACCCCGTCCGGTCCATCAGGAATGATCGCATTGGCAATGGGCGAGAAATATGCCGCTGGCAGACCGGGAACTAACCCAGCCGCAGCCGCAGCAAGCGTGTTCAGTCCGGTCGCATAATTGGCCCGGCTACCGATATTGTTATTATAGTCCTGCCGTGATTCCAGCTTCACCTTTTGATAGGTGCCCGAAAGCTGCGCGCTGATTGGGCCGAAATTATGTTCGATCTTGCCCTGGAAAGTCAGCTCGCTGGCGAAATATTCGGGTGTGAAGGCCGTGTTTACCGTCCGTGGATCTGATGGAACATCGATACCGGCATATTGGTCCGGGCCATAAAGGCTGCCCAGCGCAAAAGCGGCAGGTATGCCGCGGATCGCAAGAAATTCTTGCGATGACAAAGCCGCCGTAAAGGTCGAGTTCGCGTTAAAAGACTCAGCATTGCGGGTGTTGTTCAAACAGCCCAAAATGCCTGTCGGGTCGCGTTGACAATATTGTTTCTGGATCCGCATACGATTGTCGTCTTCGCGGAAATAGGAAGCATAAAGGTCAATTGTGGTGTCGGGAGTAGGCTCGAACCGCAGCGATCCGCGAACCGAATATAATTCACGATCGTCAAGATCAGGCCCGCCGTTGAGGTTGGTCGTATAACCGTCCCGCTTTACATAGACACCGGCACCGCGAAGGGCGAGATTTTCGCCAATCGGAATGTTGACCATGCCTTTGACTTTGATCGCGTCGTAATTGCCATATTCGGCATCACCGGAAGCCTGGAACTCGCCAATTCTGGGCTTGGCGGTTACGACATTGACCACGCCGGCGGTTGCATTACGTCCAAACAAAGTCCCTTGCGGGCCGCGCAATACTTCGACGCGTTCCAGGTCAAAAAACTCTGTTTCAAAAAGTCGAGTCTGGAATAATGGCTGATCGTTCAAATGGATCGCCGTTGCCTGATCGCAGGACGTGCCCACGCAAAGATCGCCGATACCGCGGATTGTGAAACTGGAACTGGTAAAGTTGGTTTTGGTAAAGGTGATGTTCGGCAACGTCAGTTGAAGATCGGAGCTATTTTCAATCTGCTGCGCTTCCAGTGCGGCTGAATCGAACGCGGAAACTGCGATTGGAACTTCTTGCAGGCTTTGCGCCTGGCGCTGCGCCGTCACGATAATGATATTATCGTCAACCCTGTTATCTTGCGCTAATGCTGGTGTGCCGACTGCAGATATTGCGGTGGCGGCTAATAGTAACGATTTACGCATAAATCTCTCCATCCCCTATGTTGCCCGGAGAGTGTGACTTTATGCCCATCTCCCCAGATGCATTGATATTCAACTAATCGTGTGATTAAGTCCAGACTGAAATTAAAAAAATGCATTGGTGCATTACATTATTGCACTTGAACATCCAGGACGGGACCGAAATTATGCATAAAAAAGCCCTGCCAGTTTCCCGGCAGGGCTTTTGTTGAATTCATGAAGGCTGGGGCCTTTCAGGCTTTTTTAGAATTTATAGCGTGCTGTCACACCATAAGTCCGCGGCTGATTGGGATAACCGCTGATGCTGCCGCTTTGCGCCACTGACGGAAAAACTGTTGTCAGATATTTGGCATTAGTAAGGTTGCGGCCATAGACCGACAATTCAAAACCGCTGATATGCTGAAAGGTTACTGCGGCGTTGATTTGATTGACTTCCCGTTTCAGGCTTTCCGCAAAGCCGTCAGGGAAACCGGCCAGACCGTCCACCATGTTTACCGGGCTTTCATACAGATAGTCGCCGCGTGCAATCAGCCGCGATCCGCTGTCAAATTCATGCGTGTAGGTTGCACCCATGGACGCCGAAATGCCGGGGATACCTGCCGGAGTCGCGCCGGAAATATCACCAAAGGCCGAATTGACGAACGAGTCATATTTCGGATCCAGATATGTGACCGCCAGGAACAAGGTCAGGGGGTCAACCGGAGTTACCGAGCCGTCAAACTCTATCCCGAAGGTGGATTGCTTGCCGGCATTAGCCAATGCAAAACCGGTTCCGGTGAACACGTTGCTCTGGAACCCTTCGATAGTTTGCTTGAACGCCGAAATGTTGAAGGCTGCATAGTCAAACTGGGCTTTCAAACCGACTTCATAGACTTCGGAATTTTCCGGTCCGGCGAAACGGGAGCCGGTAGACAGATTAGGCGTGTTCAATCCGCCAGCGATGATCGCCGGCAAATCTGCCGCCAATGGCCGGCTGTCCCGTGACAAGTTGATCGAGCTTGCCTTGAACCCGGTTGCATAGGTCGCATAGACGTTCACATTGTCGTTAACCGTATAAGCAGCGCGAACCGACCAAGCGAGGTCATCGTCTTTGGTCCGGCCATCTTCGACCGCGTTCGGTACATTCAGGAACGGCGGGAAGAACTGGAACGCTTTGAAACCACTTAACGGGTTTGCACTCGTACCATCGGGCAAGGTGATCGTGGGATTAGCGGCAAGAAACGCCGCCGTAGCAGGGTCGACACCGCCGCCAATCAGCAATTGTTCACGAAATGGCGCATATTGCGGCGCATCAAGGTCGATACCCGAAAAGGTATCGGAACTGATGACGTTTGTCAAAAAGCGCTTTTTGTCCTTGGTGTAGTTAAAGCCCCCGGTCAGCGTCAGCCTGTCAGTAATTTCAAAATCGACCGTTCCGAAAATCGAATAGGCTTCGTTGCTGAAATCATAGGCTTCGTCAAAGCCGTCACCAGTGCGGAAAAAACTTCCAATATATTGGGTCGGATCACCGTCCAGCGCACCCAAAGTCTGTTCCAGAGCAGGGACGCTCAAAGCTCCGTCAGAAGCCGCCTGCACCAGCGCATTGCCATAAGGGCGGAATTGGCTGCCAAAATAGAACTGGTTAATCTGGTCAATATTCTCGTCGAAATAATATCCGCCAAGCAGGAAGTTGATCGGGCCATCGAAATCAGAGGCCAGACGCAGTTCCTGAGTGAAGGTCTTGATGCGTGAATCCGCAAAATTCCGGCCCACAATATCAGCACCGGTAAAATCAGAATCCTGATCGGTCACGGCATTAACCCGCCGGTAAGCGGTAATGGATGTCAGGCTCATCGCGCCGAAATTATAGTCAATCTGACCCGATACGCCGTAATTTTCAATATTATTGGTCGACAGGAAATTGTTGTAAACATCGTATGAGAACGGATTTTCCGGATCAAGCGCGATGCCACCAGCCAATGCGTCGGCAATCGCCCCGGTGGGGCCGTTCACGACATTGGCCGCGATACAGCAATTTTCGTCAATCTTGTCATAATCCGCAATCAGGCGAACCGAAAGATCGTTCGATGGTTCAAACAGCAACTGGGCCCGTGTGCCCCAACGATTGCGGTCATTAACGTCCGTGCCCAATGCCAGATCCTGCGCATAGCCGTCACGGCGGTTATAATTCCCGGCAAGGCTGAACGCCACGCTGTCGGTAATAGGTCCGGTGACATCTGCTTTCGCAATGATTGTGTCGTAATTGCCGTATGTCAGCGAAGCAGAACCGCCAAATTCAAATTGCGGCTTTTGCGTAATCACGCTGATAACACCGGCAGATGCGTTTTTACCGAATAGAGTTGATTGCGGTCCGCGAAGAACCTCGATCCGCTGGACATTGGGAAGATCACCAATCTGCGCCGCCGAGCGAGAGCGATATACGCCGTCGATAAACACACCCACCGAAGGTTCTATACCTGCATTATTGGCACCATTACCAAAGCCGCGAATAACGAAATTGGTATTGGCCGAACTTTGCAATTGCGATACGCGCAGCGAGGGAACCAGGGACTGAAGGTCCAGAAGATCGCGGATTTCAGCTTGCTCGATGGTTTCGGCACTGGTCACAGAAACCGAGATGGGGATTTCCTGCAAGGTTGTTTCACGCTTAGATGCAGTCACGATGATGACATTGTCATCAATCACTGCCTCTTCCTGGACGTCCTGGGCATATGCAGGCACAACGGAAACTAAACCACCGATTGCGGTAGCGGTCAAAAATTTTGCAATTCTCATGATCTCTCCTGGGGGGTCCCGAGATTTACGGGATCGTATGGATTGGGATTGGTTTCAACGGGTCCTTCTTTGGTAAAGACTGGATCATTAGTCCACCATAGCTGATAGTTAGAACCCTTTTTCATGTCATAATCATGACGAAAACCCGCAAAGCGTGACTGCATTGCAACAGATATATCCGCTAGCGTCAGTAATGGTGCCCCTGCCCGACTCGATCCGGCGCTCCTTTCGGTATTTGAAGGCGGCGAAAGCATGACAGCCGTGAGACTTTCATCCAGACTTTTCTATTATTCATCGCTGGAATAGCTCACAAAACTACCCAGCCCGACTGCCCCCAGAAAGCCCGTCAGTGAACTGTCCATAAATCGCACTATATCGCCTGAACAAAGCTTGTTACGGCCATCGTGCGTCACCATGACGAGATACCCGTTCAGCATGGACGCGCCCCATTTGGGACGATTAAGCCAGACTTTTCGATCGGGCATTTCATACGCAATTCCTATGCGATCAATAACCCTGGTGGAGCGCACTTGATGCAACTGAATACATTCGGTCGTTTCGCGCACTTGCGCATTGAGGGCAAAGGCTGCCGCGTTTCTGTCCGCGATTGAGCCATTGGTGCTTGAAGAAAGGGTGCCTGAAGAGGCGCAACCGGAAAGAATGAATGACAGCATTAATAATCCGATGCGTAACATTTTCGGTTCCCTGTAAAACTTGTTCTGGCCGAAAGCCGGGGGGAAGGATGCTCCTTACCTTCCCCCCGGACTCCCAAATCTTCGGGGTTAGTTTTGGGAATCGGGACCCGTAAGCTCAGGGGATGGGTCCGATCATTGTGACGTTGCCACTTGTCCAAACCCGCAATATTTTCTGAAATTATTTTTGAAGGCCCGGAAAGTAACGGATTCTGGCCCAGGCTTGCCCGGCCCAACCACGATATCCCAACCACAACATATGGTGCGTATGGAAATGTCCGTGCACCAATCGGGGCTTGCAGAATGATATTCATCCGTTCACAAGTGCCCCCGCTCCCCAATTGCAGAGATTCGTCAGCTAATGGCACAGCAAGAGCTTCAAGTCGTCTTCCTCAACCACCGCGATGCACTTTTGCGTTTTTTGCGCTCACGCGGTGCAAGCGAGAATGCCGAGGATATATTACAGGATCTTTGGTTACGGGTGGTGGACATGGATGACAGCGCTATCAACACTCCGTTGCCCTATCTCTATCGGGCTGCCAACAATCTGATGCATGATCGCTTTCGCATGACCCAGCGGGCCCGCAAACGCGACAATGAATGGAGCGAAACCACTCATGGAACCGGCGGGGCGTCTGATGCGCCGCTTCCTGACCGGACTTTGATCGCACGCCAGCAACTGGCCGAGATAGAGACGCAGATTGGAAAGGAGGGGCCTCGGGTATTCCAGATTTTCAGGCGCTTTCGTATAGATGGCATCAGCCAGCGGCAGATTGCCGAAGAAATGGGTATCAGCCTGAGCGCCGTCGAAAAAGATCTGCAAAAGGCATATCGCGCGATTGCAGCGTGGAGGGAGCGCGAAAATGGAGATTAGCATACGGGTCCGGGCACGCCGTGACGTCTATGCCCCAGGACAGATATTATGGCTGAAATAAATGACATGATCCGGGAGCAGGCTATTGCCTGGGCGATACGCGTGCGCGAGCCCGATTTTGCGGACTGGGACGGCTTTACCCAGTGGCTTGAGGCCGATGCCTTGCACAATATCGCTTATGAAGAAGCGTTGCTGGCCGAAGATCAATATGCAGATTTGGTCGAGGCGCTTGACGAGCCGTCCGACAAGTCCGGCCAGCCCGGTCAGGATAGCATATCCCACCTTCGCCAACCCGCCAATGATGATCATGCAGCGCCGGTTACTATCACCCGTCGGCGGGTAATGTCCGGCGCTATAGCTGCAGCTCTGGTAGCTGCGGTGGGCGCCGGAATCTGGACCCAGATGCCCCAACCCTATGATGTAATGACCGGACCGGGGCAGCGGAAAACATTAACGCTGAGCGATGGCAGCCGGATACAGATGAACGGCGATACAAAGATCGAACTGGATCGCAAGAAAATCCGTTATGCCCACCTTGATCGCGGCGAGGCGCTGTTTACGGTTGTGCATGATGATGACGATCCATTCATTGTTGATTCCGGTAATATCCGTCTGGTTGATGCCGGAACGGAATTCAACGTCGTGAAGAGCGAGGACATTCTTGACGTGGCGGTATCCGATGGCGTGGTTATTTATAATCCGGAGCGTGAAAATATCAGTCTACCCGCTGGCAAGCGGCTTTATCGGGACGGGGCGAGAAATCGGGTGACCGTATCGGACATTTCGATCGCGCAGGTTGGCGCATGGCGCACAGGTCAACTCGGCTTCACCGGAGAGCCTTTGAAACAGATCGCACAAGTGCTGAGCCGTAATCTGGGTGTCAACATCACCGTATCCGAAGCAATTGCAGCACGCCCGTTCAGCGGTATCATTCAACTGAAGGACCGTGATCCCCAAAATATTGAGCCTATCGCCGCGCTGCTCGGCGTGCAGGCCCAGAAACAAGCCGAAGGCTGGATTTTGATTGGAGATAATGCGGTACCATAGTTGCATAGTGGCCGCTGTGCTGGGCTCCGCGATTGCCGCCCCGGCTCATGCCGACAGTCAGGTTGAAATTGATGTTGCCGCAGGTCGCCTTGATTCTGCGATTTTTGTGCTGGGTGAACAGGCGGGCATCAGCATTGGTTTGGCCGACCCCCGAATGGGTGCGAGGCGTGTGCCACGTATCAAGGGGCGGATGACATCCCGTCAGGCTCTGCTGCGTCTGCTTGCCGGAAGTCAGGCAAAGATTGAGCGCGTCCACACGGGCCACTGGCGTATTATACCGATGGGCCAAAAAGGAAAAACAGCATCGGCGAATCCTCGCTATGCCAAAGCCCGGCCGATTGCCCCGCCCCTTGCCTATCCGGACATCGTGGTGACCGGACATCTGATAAATAATGACCTCAATAGTGAAGCCTTGGGCAGCCTGAAAACCCTGACGCTGGACGAAATCGGACCATCAGCGCAAATGAGAGGCACTGGCGCGCTGATCGACACGCTACCGACAATCAGCTCAACCCAGCTTGGTCCGGGTCGCAATCGCATTTTTATCCGCGGGATCGCAGATTCCAGTTTCAACGGGCCTAATCAGGCGGTTTCAGGCCAGTATCTGGGTGAAGCGCGGTTGAATTATAATGCACCGGACCCGGATTTGCGGCTGATTGATTTGAGCGCCATTGAAATTCATCAGGGGCCGCAAGGAACCCGCTTTGGTGCCGGTACGCTGGGCGGCGTGATCCGGATGGTGCCCAATGCACCGCAACTGGACGAGCTTGGCGGAAAAACCTCTATCGCACTTGGGGCGACGCAAGACGGCAATCCTTCGTTTGACGGGAATATGACCTTAAACGTGCCATTGATCGCAGGATCAGTCGGTATTCGCGCGTCGCTTTATGGTGGCCGGCAAGGCGGTTATATTGATGATCGGCGGCGCGATTTGAACGATGTCAATCGCGTGGATACGATTGGTGGCCGTTTCATGCTGCGCGCTGAACCCGGCGAAGGCTGGTCGATTGACCTGATGGCGGCGGCGCAGGAAATTGACGGGCGTGACAGCCAATATGCCGACGAACTTGGTGACAAGCTTGATCGCGCGACGCCCTTTGCCCAGCCATATCGCAACCGGTTTGCATTGGGACAACTGGTGCTGCGTAAACACTGGAACGATATGGAATTGATGGCCGCGGTCAATATTGTCGACCAGAAGCTGTCCGAAACATTTGACGCGACAATACCGTCCGATGGTCTGTTCTTTCCCGAACAGCCCGCTCTTTTTCGCCAGCGCGGTGAAATCAGGCTGATCACATCGGAAACACGATTGTCAAAATCGCTAGACAATGGCGCAAGCTGGATTCTGGGCACGAGCCTGATCAATAACCGCTATCAAATCAGGCGCGTGCATGAGGCCAGTCTTTTTACGGCCGCGATTGCGGGAATCGAGAATGAAGCGAGTGAGGCCACAGGCTTTGGCGAGATTAGCTGGCCGCTTTCAAACCGTCTGACAGTCAATGCGGGGGGCCGCTTAAGTCATGTGTGGCTATCGGGTAAAACGCTGGATACGGCGGAATTACTGGTATCAGTGGCAAAAAAAGAGGCAGAGCGTGACCAGACTGCTTTTCTTCCCTCGCTCGGGATTCAATACCGGTTTTCAGATCGCCTCAAAGCACATGCCCGCTATCAGGAAGGGTTTCGCGCAGGCGGTATTGCAGTTCGCAATGAAATGGTCGAACGGTTCCGCAATGATGACGTAGCCGCGATTGAAGGCGGACTGGTTTACGGTAGCGGCGGCGAAACCGGTTTTAGTGCTGGCATTACCGTGTCGCATACCAAATGGAACGATATTCAGGCCGATCTGATCGATAATGACAGCCTTCCGGTCACACAAAATATCGGTAGCGGTCGGATATGGACGCTCGATGCGTCGATGAACTGGCGCCCCCTGCCCGGCCTGTCGGTGGAAGCAAGCGCCATCTGGGCCAACAGTCGTCTGACCAAGCCAGCAGCATTGATTTTTGTGCGTGAAGCAGGCCAGCAATTGGCTGATGATCTGCCCGCAGGGGCAGTCATCGTTGAAAGTGATGACCTTCCCAATGTAGCAGATTTTTCGGGACGACTGGGCGTCAGCTATGCGAAAGCTCTGTCCGATGACACGCACCTGTCTTTGGCGGCATGGGCGCGTTACACCGGAAAATCGCGGCTCGGCATCGGCCCGGTATTAGGCGCGCAGCAAGGCGATTATACCAATACCGGCCTGTCAGCGAGCCTTGATCTGGGGCAACGTTCGGTCTGGCTGGAGGCATCCAATATTTTCAACCGGGTTGGCAACCGTTTTGCCCTCGGCTCACCGTTCACCCTGCCCTATGGAGAGCAGCTCACTCCGCTGCGTCCACGCACCATACGCATTGGTTTTGACGCAAAATTCTAAAAACCAAACCCAAGAACGCCCCTAGTTCTTGCTCCAATAATCCATAATAATTACAGTGGGTTAATCGCCTATCGCGGCGATTTTTATCCCGGCTTATGCGGGTTGGCCGCGTCAGTGACGTCTTGTCGGATATCGAACCAATATCTTTAGACAAGGAAGCCTGAATGCGTATTTTACTCACTTGCACCTGCCTCACCCCCATTGCCATGATCGCAGCGGTCCCGGTTCATGCCGAAAAGGTTATTGATGATGAACGGACAACCGCCATTGCCACCGGCAATGATAAGATACGAATTACCAAAGATGGCTCGATAAAGCTGGAGAGCGGCACAGCGGTAACGATTAACAGCGATCATGATGTCACCAATGAAGGCGAGATCCAGATAACCGACGCTGATAACGCTCAGGGAATTTTTGCCGAGGCCGGCCGCGCCGGGACCATTACCAACAAAGGTTCTATCATTATCGATGAGGATTACACACCCGAGGACGACGATGAGGATGGCGACCTTGATGGCCAGTTCGCTACCGGTGAAAATCGCTATGGCATCCGAACAGAAGGCGCTTTTACAGGGTCCGTAATCAACAGCGGTAACATAAAGATCGAAGGCAATGACAGCGCCGGAATATCGCTGGAAGGACCGCTAACCGGATCACTTGAGCAAAGCGGGAGGATCTCGGTCGTCGGCGATAACAGCGTTGGTGTACGCACCGGCGCTGTATCGGGCGATGTGACACTCAGAGGGACGATAACGGCGCAAGGGGACGGCGCGGTTGGTGCAACCATTACCGGCCCGGTTGGCGGGACTTTGCTGGTTCACGGAACAATATCATCTACCGGCTATCGCCACACGGCCCGGCCTAGCGATGTCTCCGATCTTGATGAGGATGATCTGCTACAAGGTGGCCCGGCACTGGCAATATCGGATGATGTTGCAGGCGGGATATTATTCGACATTCGCCCCGCCGATAATGACGAGGATGATGATGACGAAGATAATGACGGCATCGACGATGATAAGGAAGGCAGCGCGTCGGTCACCTCTTATGGTGAAGCGCCTGGTGTTCAAATCGGTTCAACGAGCGATACCGTAACCATTGGCGCAGTTGCCGGGGATGCCGCAGACGGCAACGGAGTTGTTATTAACGGAACGATCCAGGGCAAGGGTGTTTATGAAGGCGTCGCCGGTAACGGCTTGTTGATCGGCGGCCTTGGCGGAGAGACGGAAATTGTCGGAGGCATTTTGGTCAATGGCACGGTGAGCGCCCAGTCTTTTGATGACAATGCCACCGCCATCCGTATCGGTGACAAAGCCACCGTGCCGCAAATCACTAACAACGGCACGATAAAGGCAACGGGTGGTGATAACGAAAGCTCCGCCGTATATGCGATACTGGTGGAAGAGGGAGCTGTGCTGACCTCCATCACCAATAGCCGCACGATCAGCGCGGAAGCTGCGGAAGACGGCTCGGCTGGCGCGATTATTGACCGGTCCGGTACGCTGGCCTCTGTTGAAAATAGCGGCACGATCAGCGCGATCAGCGAAAGCGGCGATGCAGGAACTGCCATCGCCATCGACCTGTCCGAAAATAATGCTGGCGCGACCGTCCGCCAGATCGCTCAGGAAGATAAAGCCGCACCCGCCATTCACGGTGACGTGCGTTTCGGCTCTGGTGATGACGTGTTCGATATTGCTGGCGGCACGGTTGCAGGCCGGTTGGACTTTGGCGGCGGCGCAGATCGCCTGACACTATCCGGCGACAGCGTGTTTCGCGGGACACTGGCTGGCTCTGCCGGTGCCACGATAAATGTGAATGGCGGCACGCTATTGGCCACGAATATCGCGCCGGTGGACATTGCTTCGCTGAATGTTACCGGCGAAGGCACGCTTGGCATTGTCATCGACGGACAGTCCGGCAATTTCACCCAGTTCCGGGTCGCGGACAGTGCCAATTTTGATGCCGGGTCAAAGCTGGAAATCAAGCTGGTCAGTGTCACCGAGTCCGAGGGCCGGTATCAGATAATCGACGCCGCGAACCTGACGGGCGGGGAAAATCTGGAATCTGACAGCGTTATCCAGTCCTATATGTTCAAAAGCAGCATTTCGAGCGACGATGACGAAGGCGCAGTCTGGGTTGATATTGAACGCAAAACCGCCGAGGAAATGGACCTCACCACTTCACAGACCAGCGCTTATGAAGCGGTGTTTGCCGTTCTGGATAATGATGCCGCTGTTGCATCCAGCTTCCTGAGCGCGACTACGGCCCAAGCATTTGACGAGACTATTCAACAGATGTTGCCCGATCATGCTGGCGGTGTTTTCGCCACTGTCACCCAGGGGTCACGTTCTACGGCAAGGTTCCTCACCGATCCGGTCGGCCCCTATAGCGATCAGGGGGGTTGGGGCTTCTGGCTGCAACAGACTGTATGGGATTTGTCCAAAGGCCGCGGTCAGACAGATAGCTATGATATTACCGGCCTTGGGACATCAGCCGGCGTAGAAGTTGAAACGGGTTCTTTCGGCAATTTCGGAATATCCTTCGCCTATCTCAACAGTAATGACAGCGATGCCGATGCCGCCAACGAAGTGGATAGTGACCAATATGAATTTGCCGGATACTGGCGCGCGCGCTGGGGCGGATTGCGGGTCTTTGCAAGAGGTTCATATGCCAAGATTAACTTTGATTCCCAGCGACGCTTTGAATCGGACAATGACGGCAACCGGGTAGAGCGTTATGCGGTCGCGGACTGGAATGGCGATCTTTATAGCCTTGCCGGTGGCCTTGCTTATGAAATGAATGTGGGCCGCTTTTCGCTCCGTCCGGCGGTATCGGTCGATTATTATAACCTGAAAGAGGAAGGCTATACCGAAACCGAAGGCGGGGATGCGTTCAACCTGATCGTGGAAGGGCGGGACAGTGATGAACTCGCCCTCAATACAACGATGGCAGCGGCGCTGAATTTCGGGGACAATGACCCCACCGGCAACTGGCTGCGCGCCGAGGTAGAAGGTGGTTATCGTCAGGGAATCGGCGGCAAACTAGGCAATACCGTTGCCAGGTTCGAGGACGGCGAGTCATTCACGCTGAGCCCCGATACCAGAACCGATGGATGGATCGGCGGATTGCGGCTGATCGGCGGCTCCGGCAACCTGTCCGTTGCGGGTGAAATAAACGCGGAGGAACAGTTGCAGGACAAAGTCGCACTGGGCTTGCGCTTATCCCTGCGGATGGGTTTCTAGAACTCTCTTGGGGATTTCGACCGGATAAGGCGAAGTCCCCAAGTGCTTTGTGATCCATATCCAGGATTACAACTAAGCCGGAAAACCCCACGACCGGCACATCCAAAGTGGCGATATTCATTGAATGAAAACGCTTTGGATGTGCCACTGGCGGGGTTTTCGAAATGACGGCTATTCGGCTACGGACGCAAAAAGCGGACTTCGAACCCCTCTTTTACGGGGAAAATCAGAGCAGTTGCAGAGCTTGGTGTTGGGGTATAGTTTCCATACAATTCAATCGCTGGAGGCTGCATGATCGAACTGCTGATAAATAATGGAACTCTGGCGTCCGATTTAATAGCAAGAACCTCCGATACGGCAAATGTTCAAAAGATTGTGCAAATCTCGCTGGCCCCGGTTTTTCTTCTCGCAGCTATCGGAGCTTTCCTCAACGTTATGAACGGGCGGTTGATTTGGCTTACCGAAAGAGTGGACCGGTTGGATGAATGCGCGAAAATGGGGAAGCGGGATCCCGGCTTGGAAGAGCTTCCTGTCTTGAAGCGTCGGCAAACATATGCGCACCGCGCGGTCACTCTAAGCACGGTTGCAGCATTGCTTATATGCACTGTGGTGGCGCTCATGTTTGTAAGTGCCTTCGTTCGCCCCCCAATCGGGACTTACGTCGCTGTAGCTTGGATTCTGGCGATGACGCTGGTCTTCTCTGCCCTGCTTTTCTTTCTGCTGGAAACCAAATTCGCGACACGTTCTGCTAGTGAACGCAGGAGACTGTCTCGAAAGATTCGCGATCAGAAAGATGATGTTGGTAAAGGCTAATGCTCGAACATGAATGGCATCATCGAAGGCTGTAAAAGCGTCGTTCAGGCCGCAGTGATCAATCTTCCCCGTGGAGCGGCAAAACCTGGCCCGTCGTCGCGCCGCCATCAATTGTAAACTCGCTTCCGGTGGAATAACTTGCTTCGCAAAGCAGAAATGAAACCATTCGGGCGACCTCTTCAGCCTCACCAAAGCGCGAGATGGGCTGGCCCGCCACCACCTCTTGCGGCATATCTTCGGTCATCGGCGTTCGGATTGGCCCTGGGTGTAGAGAAACCACTCTGATTGCATCCGGAGCAAGATCGAGAGCAGCAGCCTTTGTCAGGCCCCGGACGCCCCATTTGCTGGCGACATAAGCGGCAAGCCCGGCATAGCCTTGCAATCCGGCGGTTGACGATGTGTTGACTATTACGCCGCCTCCCGCGCTTTTGAGAGCCGGAGCAACAGCATGGATACCCAGGAATATCCCTGTGAGGTTCGTATCTATCACTCGGCGGAATTCGTCTGGCTCGCATTCAGCCACCCCGCCAAATGCAAGGATGCCAGCGTTATTGAATAGCGCGTTGACTTTCCCGAAGGCTTCTTGCGCCTGGGCTATGGCTGCATTCCAGTCTTTCAGACTCGTCGCGTCGAGCCGCAGGTATCGTGCGCGCGGGCCGAGTTCCTTTACCAGCGCCTCGCCCTCGTCATCGAGCACGTCAGTCACCATGACCCTTGCGCCGGAAGCCACCAAAGATCGAGCCGTAGCCGCACCTATTCCCCGCGCGCCTCCAGTGATAATCACGCACAAATCCTCGGCAGCGATTCTAAACATTGTAGCCGGCTCCATGGTCGTTGGAATTGGAACCGGACTAAGACTGCGCGAGCACGGGCATAATCCGTATAGTTACGGGGTACAGATCAAACCAGCCGCTGGAGCCAGTGTGTCGCACTCTCGCAGCCGCCGTCAGTGCCACTGCGGCTAGGCCACCTTGCTTGAAGATATTCGTAATCTGTAGTATTTAAGGCCGATGAATAAGCCGATTGCCTGGGTCAGGAAGTCGCGCTCCCCCTCGAAAGAGTTGGTTGCAGCATTGCGGGATCATGCCGAATTGATCCCCAGGCCGGAAAGCCAGGCTGACTTTGGGAAGTTCTTTGATCGCTATGGTGACGCGCAAGTAGTGCTACTAGGCGAAGCCACGCATGGCACATCTGAATTTTACAGTGCACGGGCGGCAATCACGCGGCGGCTCATCGAGGAACATGGCTTTACCATCGTCGCGGTGGAGGCCGACTGGCCAGACGCTGCGCGCATTGATGGCTATGTTCGTCATCACGATCCGCGGCCGAGGCGCGGAGACAGTTTTGTCCGGTTTCCGACATGGATGTGGCGCAATCACGATGTGCTCGCATTCGCGGACTGGCTGAGGGATTACAATGAAGATAAATCAGAGGAGCGTCAGGTCAGCTTCCACGGGCTGGATGTTTACAGCCTGACCGAATCCATTGCCTCGGTGCTGGAATATCTGGATGCCGTCGATCCTGACGAAGCCGCCAAGGCACGCTGGCGCTATGGTTGCCTGACACCATGGCAGGATCATCCGGCCGAATATGGCAAGGCGGTGGTTCATGGCGGGCTTGGCGCTTGCGAGGAAGCGGTGCTGGGTCAGCTTCGCCGCCTGTTCGAAAACCGGCTCGACTATTTGAACCAAGACGGTGAAAAATGGTTTGATGCGGCGCAAAATGCCAAGATCGTTGCGGCGGCAGAGCGCTACTACCGCTCCATTTATGAAGGCGGTGCGGCCTCGTGGAATCTGCGGGACCGCCACATGTTTGACACGCTGCAGTCGCTGATCTCGCATCGCGGAGAGGGAACCAAAGCGGTGATTTGGGCTCACAATTCGCATATCGGGGACGCATCCGCGACGGCGATGGGGTGGAATGGTGAATTCAATATCGGTCAGTTGTGCCGCATCGCATATGGCGATGAAGGGGTCAGCATCGGCTTTGGCACCGACAATGGGACGGTGGCAGCGGCGAGTGACTGGGGCGCGGACATGCAAATCAAGACTGTTCGCCCTGCCCGTCCCGACAGCTATGAATATGCATTCCGTCAAACCGGCTACGCCCGCTCGCTTACGGACTGGCGAGGTCGTGACCGGCAGGATCTTGCCCATATTCTGCGAGAGCCACTGCTGGAGCGGGCCATTGGCGTGGTTTATCGTCCCGAAACCGAACTGCTCAGCCATTATTTCGAAGCGATACTGGCCGATCAGTTTGATGCTTATGTCTGGTTCGAAACTACCAAGGCGGTCACCCCGCTGGGACATGAAAAGCCACGCGGAGCACCGGAAACCTACCCCTTCGGCCTGTAAGGAAACAAGGATGACCTATGATATTTCTGAAGGCGTTCAGGCAAGAGAGGTCGAGATCCAGCTAATCGGGCTAAAGGCAATCCTGACGGTACCAAAAAACGCAACCGCGATGATCATTTTCGCTCATGGCAGCGGCAGTGGCCGGCTGAGTCCACGCAATAATCACGTCGCGGCGGCGCTCCGCGAGGACGGTTTTGCCACGCTGCTTCTCGACCTGCTTACTCCAGAGGAGGAGCAGGACCGTGCGAATGTGTTTAACATCGAATTGCTCGCAAAACGCCTCTCCATGGCAGCAAGCTGGGTCCGCGAGCAGCCGGCTTTTTCCGAGATTCCGATTGGCTATTTCGGTGCCAGTACCGGCGCCGGTGCGGCGCTGGTGGCGGCCGCGCGTGATGAACCGCAAGTCGCCGCAGTTGTCTCCCGCGGAGGAAGGCCGGACATGGCCGGAACTTGGCTGGATAAGGTGCATGCGCCAACCTTGCTGATTGTCGGCAGTCTCGACGGGCCGGTGATCGATCTGAACAAAGAGGCTTATGACATGCTGCAATGTCCGAAGCGGTTGACCATCATCAATGGCGCCAGACATTTGTTCGAGGAGCCCGGAACGCTGGAAGAAGTGATTGTGCACGCCAGTGCGTGGTTCAGTGCGCACTGCGACTAAGGCGATAAGGAGAGAACATGTGGATGACGGGACTATTCCCTTTGATAACAGGCAGGATGCCGGTCGGAAGCTCGCCAGAAAGCTGAGTGAGAAAGATTTTGAAGATCCCCTGATAATGGCTCTGCCGCGTGGAGGGGTACCGGTAGCGCATGAGGTTGCAAAAGCCCTTGGGGCAGAGATGGACCTGTTGTTTGTCAAGAAAATCGGGGCGCCCGACTGGCCCGAATATGGCATCGGGGCGGTCGTCGATGGCACCAACCCGCAAATCGTGCTCACGGAAGAGATCGTCCGCCAGCTGCGACCCAGCCCCGAATATATCGATGCCGAGGTGCAGCGGCAGTTGAAGGAAATCGCCCGTAGACGCGTGGCTTATCTTGGCGATCGGCAGCCAATCGAAATGAAGGACCGGACGGTGATCATTGTGGATGATGGCATAGCGACCGGCGGAACGGTCAAGGCTGCACTCAAGGGCGTGCGTAAAAATCAACCACGCAGGATCATCCTTGCGGTTCCGGTTGCTCCGCTATCCACACTGGAAGAATTGAAAGACCAGTGCGACGAGATTGTCTGCCTGTCCACCCCCACCCCTTTCGGTGCAGTCGGTTCTTTCTATCGTGATTTTGACCAGACCAGCGACAGCGAAGTCATCTCGTTAATGGCTAGCACGCATAATTGACGAGATTGTTTCCATGCTGTTCTGAATTTCGACTAACGGCCTGTCATTTCGCAAGTTCCGTCATCAGCGACCCGCTCCGGATTCCAAGGGTAATTCGTCTGGCTCGCGGCTTGGCTCGTCCGGCGGTTGTTCGATTGGTGTTGCGTCCGGCCTGTCATCTGGATGCGTGACAGGACAATCCGGTTCTCTTGGCGGACTGTCCGGCGGGTCAGGTTGGTGTTGCGGGGTCATGATAGAGTCGACCTTCCGATTGCTGATCCTCGAATCATATCGAGCAGTGGCAGAATAGAATATCAGGAGATTTACGGAAAGGAATGAGGAGGATTCACACCTTCCCTGCAACTTCGCATCAGAGCCTGTCACGCATGAAGATTGGATTGAAATCCCAACCATGCGATTTGGCAACTCGATTTAGACCACGGAATTCCCATCCATCCTCTGAAGGAATATGCCTGACATTTTACTCGTCTTTCCTGCCTTCATTCATCTCTTTTTCCCACGTTTCCTTTGCCGCAACTTGAGCAGCTTTGCTAGCATCCGCGCTCGCAGCGACGGCCTTTATCATAGCCTCTTGTGCCGTTTGCGCGGCATTTTTCGCAGCAGTGACATCGGATTTCAGTCCCGCCTTTAACGACGCGTCGGTTTCGAGCACGGCTTTTTCAGTCGCGGCCACGGCCTCTTTCGCAAGATCCTCGGCTTTGCGGGCATTTTCATTTACCGCCAGATCGATTCTGGCATTGGCTTCGGAGACCTTGACCTGCGCCTTCTTGGCTGCGGCTTCTGCCGAGAGCGCCATTTGCGATGCAGCCTCCTTGTCCTTCTGTGCTTCGGAACAGACAGCCAGCTTCGCGGCCATCAAGGCCATTTTTGCCGCATTATGCGCTTCCACCGCCGCTATGCTGGCAGCGTGTTTCGCCTCCTCCATAGTTTGCTGCGCTTCGCCCATCGCGTCATTTTCGGATGTGGCGGGTTCTGCCCCATCATCGGTTTCTGTTTTCTGGGTGCAGCCGTGGATCGTCAGAGAAAGAGCCAGTGCGGCAGCAACTGTGGATAATGTTTTCTTCATGACTTGGACTCCAAAATGAAATTTGCGAGTCGACGCAGCATGACACTGTTCATCGCCCGAGGGGTCCGGCGATTAAACAACAGGAACGGAGTGTTGTAATTACGTATTCTCCACAGGTTCCAATCCTGAAGACATTCTCGACCAGCCTGCAGCCGGTTTACGCAGATCGTGGAAACGTAATTAATCAACGGAGAAGGTGATACAAATGCTCTGGCCCACGGTATCGCAAAGCTTACCCCGATCAAAGGGAGCAGTGCCCAGCTTTGAACCGAAATGGTGCCCCTGGCCCGACTCGAACGGGCACTCCTTGCGGAACTCGATTTTGAGTCGAGCGCGTCTACCAATTCCACCACAGGGGCTGATTTCCTTTGCCGCAGACAGGCAATTTGTGAAATCGCGGTCCTGTTAGCGGAGTATATTTTTGCTGGCAACCCTCTGCGTGATGCGGGATGCTGCTTTCTGTGCGTTTATGTGCGTTTCTGCTTACAGGAGCATCCCGCCCGTCATTGTCTGGACGATCCAGAGCGGGAAAGCGGCAATTGCCATGAAGCTGCCCATCGGCAAGGCCGTGTCAGCCGTAACCCCCTCCCCGCGGAGGCGCAGCATCAGTGCCGCCAGCAATCCGACCAGCGCCGCGCCCAGAAGCACCAGTGGCAGCGCGGACCATCCCAGCCAGCAGCCGATGGCCCCTAGCAGCTTCGGATCACCGCCGCCAAGCCCTTCCCGCCCGCGCAGCAAGCGATAGCCCCAGCCGATCAGGAAAAGCGCTAGAAAACCGCCCGCTCCGCCGATCATCCGGTTAAGCAGATCAGGCTCCTCAACAAAGAAAGCGGCCGCCAGCCCGATGACCGCCAATGACAGAGTCAGCCTGTCGGGCAGCCAGTGGCATTTCGCATCCAGCGCCGCGAGGGTAAGCAAGAACCAGCCGAATATAGCGCCTGCCACACCTGCAACATCAGGGGATGCATAGAGTGCCAGTCCGCCGATCAGCCCTGCGCCCAGTTCAATTACCAGATGGTCGGATACTATCTTTGCACCGCACTGTGCGCATTTCCCCGCCCGCAAGACATAGCTGACGACCGGGATCAAATCGGCTGCCCGCAATTGCCGATGACAATTATCGCAGCGCGAACGCCCGGAAATAACAGATTGTCCCAGCGGCCAGCGAATGACAATCGTGGCAAGGAAGCTGCCGATTATCAGGCCCAGTAGCGCACCGGCAATAGGATAGAGAAGAGGATTCATACTGTAACCTGAATTGCCATGGTGATTGGAGAGCCCGTTTCCTGTTAGCTTCAAATCGGTCGAACCGAAACAGCTACGTTTCTAAAAGACCTGTCATTCCCGCGATTGAAAATGCTGGAAACTGCGCCTATGTCGAAATCCAATCTTCCATACTGCCCATGCAGTCCAGACAATCTTGAAAGGTTTTAACCCATGTCCCAATCCGATCCTGTCGTCATTCTGTCCTATGCCCGCACCCCGATGGGCGGCATGCAAGGTGCTCTGAGTGAAGTAAGCGCGCCGAAACTGGGTGCTGTTGCTGTTCGCGCGGCTGTGGAGCGTGCCGGAATTGATGGCGCCGATGTAGAGCGTATCTATATGGGCAACGTCCTGTCCGCGGGTCAGGGTCAGGCCCCTGCCCGTCAGGCGGCTCTGCTGGGCGGCTTGCCGCAGTCAGTGGAAGCGACCACGGTCAACAAAATGTGTGGATCGGGTATGCAAACCACGATCATGGGCGCGGAAGCGCTGGCAGCCGGATCGGTGGACATGATCGTCACCGGCGGAATGGAAAGCATGACCAACGCCCCCTATCTGCTCCCGAAAATGCGGAGCGGAGCGCGGCTGGGACACACACAGGCAATGGACCATATGTTCCTGGACGGATTGGAAGACGCTTATGAGCCGGGCCGCGCAATGGGCAGCTTTGCAGAGGAAACCGTCACCGAATATCAAATGACCCGCGAAGCGCAGGACGCCTTTGCGATTGAATCGCTCGCCCGTGCCAAAGCGGCCGTCGAAGGCGATGCCTTTGATGATGAAGTCGTTCCGGTAGAGATCGAAACCCGCAAGGGCAAAATTGTCGTGGACAAGGACGAGCAGCCCTTGAAAGGTAATCCGGAAAAAATCCCGCAACTTCGCCCCGCTTTCGCAAAAGACGGCACCATCACTGCCGCCAATGCTTCTTCCATTTCGGACGGTGCAGCGGCTCTGGTGCTTAGCCGCGCCAGCGTAGCCAAAGCCAAGGGCCTGAAACCCGAAGCCTATATTATTGCCCATGCCGCCCATGCCCACGCGCCGGCAAAATTCACAACCGCTCCCGTATCGGCAATCCAGAAAGTTCTGAAAAAAGCGAATTGGAGCGTCGATGATGTCGATCTTTGGGAAGTCAACGAAGCCTTTGCCTGCGTCGCGATGTTCGCCATGCAGGATATTGGCATTTCACATGACAAGATTAACGTCAACGGCGGCGCAACGGCTCTGGGTCATCCCATTGGTGCCAGCGGCACGCGGATCATCGTTACATTGATTGCGGCGCTGAAAAAACAGGGCCTGAAACGCGGCGTTGCCTCTTTGTGCATCGGCGGCGGTGAAGCGACAGCCGTTGCGATTGAACTGGCTTAATAACCGTTTTAAACTTTCAAATCCAAAAGGCCGCCATTCCCGTTTTCGTAGGAATGACGGCCTTTCTATTTCAGCCGAGGATGACAGCCAGACGTTACCGCAGACGATAGCCTCCACGAAAAATTCTGTCCTACACGTTGCGGTCTGTGATAGCCCGTCATCCGGCTCTTTCTTAATTTGAATATCACCCTTGCTTGTCATTCGGCCACCGCTATTGGCCGAAAATGTCAAACTTACCGGAAATTGGCAGGAAATAAAGCTTCCTAGGTGTGAAGTTAGTGAAGTTAGCAATGATGCCTAGCCGGAAGACCTCACCCGCCCCCACATTATTTCAGCGGTTCATCACCCCAAATCATATCGCGCGCAATGTAACCGCGCCGCCCGTTGGCATCGAACAGGCACCATTGTCCTTCACAGTCGGTAATCTTGCCAACCACGCCGCCTTCTACCCGCCAGATAATCTTGGCATTACCGTCCGGCTTGCTTCGAAGCGTCCGGATCTGTCCTTTTTTACCAAGCACAATCGCTGTCTGGGTTGCCGTCAATAACCGTGCGTGCATCCAGCCTTGCGTCCCGTCCGGATCTTCAATCTTGCGCCACGATTTATAGCGAGCGACAACTTTGATCGGTAAGTGCTTGCGCTGATATATCCATACGGTCGGGTATCCGGTACTGGGGCCAGTCCGCATCCGCGCCTTTGCCTCATCGATGGATGCCCAATAAGGTGGTTCTTTCTGGGCCATAGCCGGCGAAGCTGCTGCCAGAATCCAGATAGCGGCTCCCAGTATTGACAATATTCTCAATGAAAATTTACGCATTTTGCAAAAATCTAATATTCCTCCGACGACGCACTGCCCTTTAGTGCTTAGCTGTATTTTCAACGGCCCAATCAATAGCCATAAACTGAAAGTCGCGTATTCTTCAAGCTCCACCTGCTTGACCTGATGTAAAAATCAGGCATAGCAAACGACCTATGGCTGCAACATCTGAAACCGAAAATACTCGCCCCGCCAAACCACGGGTCATTGTTACGCGCGAACTGCCCGATTCCGTCCATGACAGGATGGGCGAACTGTTCGATGTCGTGCCCAACCTGACCGACCGGGCCTTTACCCGCGATGACCTTATCGCCGCCATGGCCGATTGCGATGTGCTGGTGCCCACGGTGACCGACCAGATTGACGCGGAAATGATTGCCGGTACACCGGAACGGCTGAAAATGCTCGCCAGCTTTGGTGCAGGTGTGGACCATATTGATCTGGCGGCGGCCCGCGCGCGCAAAATACTGGTCACCAACACGCCGGGCGTGTTTACCGAAGACACGGCCGATATGACCATGGCGCTCATCCTTTCCGTTCCGCGCCGCTTGGCCGAGGGAGAGAAATTGATGCGCTCCGGCAAATGGGAAGGCTGGAAACCCTCCGGCATGCTCGGCCATTGCATCGGCGGAAAAACGCTGGGCATTATCGGCATGGGCCGCATTGGCCAGGCCGTTGCGCGCCGGGCATCGGGTTTCGGATTGTCCATCGTCTATCACAACCGGCGGCAATTGCCGTCCACCGTCGAAGAGTCCCTGAACGTCAGCTATGTCGCTGAGCTGGATGAGCTGATCCGGACATGTGACATCATCACCATCCATTGCCCGCGCACACCGGAGACGCATGAGCTTATCAACGCAGAGCGGATCGCGATGATGAAACCCACGGCCTATTTCATCAACACGGCGCGAGGCGACCTGATTGACGAAAATGCGCTGATCGAGGCTTTACAGAATGGCAGGATCGGCGGCGCGGGGCTGGATGTTTACGCCCGTGAACCAGCGGTCGATAAGCGGTTACTGACGCTGAAAAATGTTGTGCTGCTCCCTCACATGGGAAGCGCCACTTTCGAGGGACGCGAAGCATCGGGGGAACGCGTCATCGCCAATATACGTGTATGGGCTGACGGCCACCGCCCACCGGATCAGGTATTGGAAGGCTGGGCCTAGGATTTAACAAAGACTATCGTTTCAGGGGGGACTGATGAAAGATATGGGCAAATGGCTTGCCGGTGGCTTGACTGCGATACTGGCGGCTGGTCCGGCGTCGGCACAGCCATATATCGACCCCGCACTGGATGTTGCCAACAGCGGTGACACTGCCTGGGTTATGACGGCAACTGCGCTTGTTCTCATGATGACCTTACCCGGCCTTGCCCTGTTTTACGGCGGACTTGTTCGCTCCAAAAACTTTCTGTCGGTCCTGATCCAGTGCATGGCAATTGCCGGTGTCGTCTCTGTCCTTTGGGTCATAGTTGGCTACACCCTTGCCTTTGGGCAGGTGACAGGCGGGATTTTGGGCAACGGGCTGAACTGGATGCTCGGCAATCTCGGTAATGTTCGGGAAGGCACAGCCATTCCGGAATCGGCCTTTGTCATGTTCCAGATGACATTCGCGGTCATCACCCCGGCGCTGATGATCGGTGCATGGGTGGAGCGCGCGCGGTTTGGCTGGGTCATAACCTTTTGCGCGCTCTGGCTTCTGGTGGTCTATGCACCGGTTACACACTGGATCTGGGGCGGCGGCTGGTTGGCGCAGCTCGGTGTGCTCGACTTTGCCGGCGGGATTGTCGTCCATACCACTGCCGGCGTATCGGCGCTGGTGGTCGCGATCATGATGGGCAAGCGCATTGGCTGGCCCGCTTCGCACATGCTGCCGCATAGCCCCGCTCTCACGGTGGCCGGTGCGGGTTTGCTCTGGGTCGGCTGGTTCGGATTTAATGGCGGGTCAGCATTGACCGCAACCGACAATGCTTCGGCAGCAATTATCAACACCCATGTCGCCGCTTCCATGGCTGCGCTGACATGGATATTGGTCGAGCGGATCAAAGTCGGAAAATCCACTGCGGTAGGCGTCGCAACGGGCGCGATAGCGGGGCTGGCGACCATTACACCATCGGCCGGTTTTGTTGGCCCGGGCGGAGCATTGATAATCGGCGCGGCGGCGGGTCTGGTCTGCTTCTTTGCTGTTGGCCTTGTCAAAAAAGGTTTCGAAATCGACGACAGCTTAGACGTTTTTGCAGTCCACGGCGTTGGCGGAATACTCGGCACGCTTATGCTCGCCCTGTTCATCAGCGAGGGCATGGGCGGCGTCGGCTATGCAGACAATATGACCTTTGGCAGCCAGTTTGTGGCCCAGTTTATCGGGGTCGCGGTAGTCGCTATCTGGTCAGCAGTTGCCACTGCAATCCTTGGCTTCGGGATCAGCGTCTTTGTGCCGATGCGGGTCAGCGAAGATGATGAACGCGACGGGCTGGACATTGCCAACCACGGCGAACGGGCCTGGGATCTTGATTAGGGAATTAGGCGGATATTGTCAGGGAGCGTAAAACTTCCGTGTCCAGCGCATCGACAAAGCGGCATCCTGCCTGCTTTGTTTTCTGCCATATCAGGGTCGCATTAACCGGCTCGTGCTCGTTAACGGTCACGACCACTTTTTCACCCTCTTTAAGGACAGCATCCACTTCAAACCGGCATCCGTATATCGAGATATCAAGCAAGGTTGCGGCGATTGACATATTGCCCTTGCGTTCAAGCGAGGCACATGAAATCGCAACCTTGTGTCGCGGCTCCGCACGCTGGCTCAATGATGCAGGTCCTACCTTGCGATAACGTGATGATTTCAACGCCATAGCCCCCTCCGATACCCACTGATTTACAAACACCTAACTGTAAACGAATGTAAATGAAAGAGGATATCAAAAGGTTAACGGCGCGAAAGCATAGTCATTCCCCGGTCAGGATGCGATCCACCAGCTGTTTCACTGTCGGCACAAAGCCGTTGGAATAGAACGGATCCTTACCAAAATTATAAGCACCATGACCGGCAAACATCAAATGTTCCTCCACCGGCGAACCATGCACAACTTCCTGCAAGGATTTCTGGATACAAAAGCTGCGCGGGTCGGCAAGGCGTCCGGTGCTGAAATTATCATGGTCCTTCCACGATGAAAAACCGCAATGCGACAGGCAACCCATGCAATCCGCCTGATCCTTGCGGATCATCTTGGCTTCTTCTGGCGTCGTGAAAATCAGCGTGTTGTCCGGGGTCTTGAGCGCCATGGTAAAACCTAGCCCATCCCATCCGCGCGCGCGGAGCAGGTCGTTGCGTGTTACCCAGAAATTCTTGCCCTTCACCCCGACATCCAGTTGATGGGTATGCTCACCCGCCTTCTCGGTCGAATAAGGAATCTGGCGCTCCGAACGTGCTTCCAGACTGCGTAGAAATTCATTGCGAACCGCAGAGGAATAAAAACCGGTGGGCGAGAATTTGTGCAGCAGCACATCGCCTTCCTTGATTTTAATCAGTTCGTTCTTCCAAGTATCCGGGATCGGGCTTTCCTGGGTCAACAATGGCCGCGTGCCGAATTGAAAGGCAATCTGGCCGAGTTCGTCATTATCGATCCAGTCTTGCCAGTCTTTCAGAGCCCAGACACCGCCTGCCATAATGATTGGCACGCTGTCTGCTATGCCTTCCCCACGCATGGTGTCACGTAAGGCTTTTACACGTGGATAGGGATCCTCGGGTTTGCGGGGGTCTTCGGCATTGCTGAGGCCATTATGCCCGCCAGCCAGCCACGGATCTTCATAAACCACTGCCGCCATAAGGTCGGGCACTTTGTTATAGGACCGCTTCCACAACGCACGAAAGGCGCGCGCGGAGCTAATGATCGGCAGATAACTGACGCCGTAATGCTGGGCAATTTCCGACAGCTTATAGGGCATGCCCGCGCCGCAGGTTACACCGGCCACCATGCCTTTGGTCTGTTCAAGCACGCCTTCCAAGACACGCTGCGCGCCGCCCATTTCCCACAAGACGTTGATATTGATCGCGCCTTTGCCATCGGAAATCTCGAACGCACGTTTAACCTGCGTAACCGCACCATCAATAGCATATTGGACAAGCTCTTCATGGCGCTCACCGCGAGTTTTTCCATGATAGATTTGCGGAATAACATTCCCATCCTTGTCGTAGCTGTCCGCATTGACCGCAGAAACAGTGCCGATACCGCCAGCGGCAGCCCACGCACCGGAACTCGCATGATTGGTCGCAGCGACCCCTTTACCACCCTCAATCAACGGCCAAACTTCACGACCGTTATACTGAATAGGCTTAACCCCTTTGAACACTATATTCTCCTATAAGCATCGTGCGGGCCTTATAGACACCGCGCGGCAAAATTGTGCGAAAAAATCAGTACATACCGAAACTATTTTTGTCCGTAAAAACCTAAGCAAGTTTTGGTTGCTCCAACGTACGGCCAAGCGCATAGCCATATAATAAAGCATAACGTGCTAACATCTTGCTTTCATTATATTCTGCCCGTGCTTTCATCCGGTTCTGTGCGCCAATATCCTGACGTAACTGCTCGTCCTGAACCAGCGTGGCGAGCGCTTCGGCAAAAGCAATTTCGTCATCAGCAGGCCTTATGAACGCTTCGTTCGCCCGACATACCATAGATTTGACATCGCCGACATCCGTTGCTGCTACTGGCAGCCCGGCAGCCATGGCCTCAATCAGGGAAATCGGGAATTGTTCGCTATCGGAAGAAAGCGCAAATATATCAAACAAACCGGCATAACGGGCAGGATCAGACAGAAATCCGGGCATTAGCAACTGGTCAGTTATACCGCACCGCTGCGCTTCGGCCAGAATTGCCTCTTTTTCAGGCCCCTCACCCACAATGACTAACCGGACATTATCACCAGATGCGGCACAGACTCTCACCAATCGCGGCAGGTTTTTGATCGAACGCAAACCAGCCATGGTTCCGACCACAACCTCTCCATTGGCCTTTTTCAAACCCGGCAGCGTCCCGCGTTGTGGTTTTTTGTCAAACCGTTTCACGTCAATACCATTAGGGATGCGATGCACTTTGCTATCCGGCTGGTTCCACACCGACTTGGCAATATTTTCCAATTGCAGAGACGGAACCACCAGCGCCTGACTTCCCCCCAGCGCGAATTTGCGGAACCAGTTACGTTTCCAGTTCAGCTTCGTGCTTTCGTCTTCATTAAAACCGTCTTCATGGTGGATCAACGGCGGCAATCCCGCGACACGGGAAAACAGGGTCCGTGCCATTACCCCGTCCATCGCCCCCCAATTATAGGACAGGATCAGGTCAAAATCGCTGAAGTAAGTGACCAGCTCACGATAGCGTCCTGGTGACGGTTTTCCGGAAAGCGAAGGCGCATTTTCGGGAAAGCGCACTTTTATCTTGCTATCAATCGCCTCGCGTGCAGACAATTGGTCCGGCTCTGCAGACAATATTGTATGTTCCATTTGCTCGCCGAAATAGTTCATCAACTGAACTGCACGCGCTTCTTTGCCGCCAAGATTGAACGTGCTGTGCAAATGCAAGATTCTGGAAGGTTTCATCTGATTTGTCGGCTATCGCTAAAAGTCGGAAAAAGATCAATCGACCCGTTGGAGGAATGCGGCAATCGCGTCAAGCGAACTAGGCTCTTCCAAACTAGGCGCATGGCCAACTTGCGGAACGGTAACGAGCTCTGCCTTGTTCAGTTTGCCCAGCATTTTGTGTGCCGTCGCCTCGCTGAACAAATCGGACAAATCGCCACGCAAGATCAAGGTCGGCACATCCTGTAACGAGCCCAAGGCCCGCCAAAGTGCAACATTGTCGCCGCCCTTATCATCAAACGGCTCCGATATCTTCATATCATAATCCAGTTTGATCCGGCCGGAACTGTTCATCCTGTACAGCTTTTTGGCATAAGCGATCCAGTCTTTCAGCTTATAGTCCGGAAATATCTCTTTGTTGATTTCGGCCAGATCACGGGCGGCGTGCGCCCATGTGTCGAAGCTGCGCCCCTGCCCCAGATATTCGGCAATCCTGTCCAGGCCCCGCTGATCGACATCAGGGCCGATATCATTAATCATGGCACCGGCAACCCGCTCGGGATGCATAGACGCGATCAACATCGTAATAATCCCGCCCAGCGACGTTCCGAAAAATATCGCTTTCGGCACGTTAAGCTCGTCCATCATGCTGATAATATCGGCGACATAGGTTTTTACGTTATAGCTGGAACTGTCTCTCGCATATTCGCTTTCGCCCCGCCCGCGCAGGTTCACCATGATGATACGCCGCGCGCCGCTCAGCCAATCACCCAGATGAGCGAAGTCGCGGACATTGCGGGTCAGGCCGGGTATGCAAATAACCGGTGTCTTTGCGTCATCGCCCGGATAATCCCGGCAATGCAATTCCAGGCCGTCTTCGGAAGTCCAATAGCGGTCTTCATAATCTGATTGGATCATAAATCTTTTAATTCCCTATGCTTCCGTCTTGCCGAGCGGCCTATTCATCCCCACTATTGATTAATGCCGTATAAACCGCAAGCTGAACCCACAAAAGCGACATATCGTCCTGATGTAAAAATAACGCAATTGGGGGAGAAAATCGGCGACCCGGTGAAAGCCGCAGAATTCCCCCGCCATGTGATACGTTATCGCAATGACCGCTGGGCCCAGACAGTTGGCCTTTCGGAACTGAGCGACGAAGAATGGGTCAATCATTTTGGCCGTTTTCATCCCCTCCCCGATAATCTGGATCCGCCCTTGGCGCTGCGCTATCACGGCCATCAATTCCGCAATTACAATCCCGATATTGGCGACGGGCGCGGCTTTCTGTTTGCCCAGATGCGCGATCATGAAGATCGGCTAATGGACCTTGCCACCAAAGGGTCTGGCACTACGCCGTGGAGCCGAAGAGGAGATGGCAAACTGACCCTGAAGGGCGGCGTTCGGGAGATATTGGCCACCGAAATGCTGGAAGCGCTGGGCGTCGAAACGTCGAAAACCTTTTCATTGGTGGAAACCGGTGAAGAGCTTTACCGCGGTGACGAGCCCTCCCCCACACGCTCGGCGGTAATGACCCGGCTGAGCCACAGCCATATCCGTTTCGGGACATTCCAGAGGATAGCGGCAGAGCAGAATAACGAATTAATGCATGCTCTGGTCGATTATTGCCTCACCCATTTTTATGGCGGAGCGAAAACGGACAATCCGGCCGCGGAATTGTTCCAATATGTTACCGCGAAAGCCGCCCGTCTCGCCGCCAGCTATATGACGGCTGGATTTGTCCACGGCGTTCTCAACACCGACAATATCAATATTACCGGCGAGAGTTTCGATTATGGCCCATGGCGCTTCACTCCCTATTGGGAACCGGGCTTCACCGCCGCCTATTTCGATCATGAAGGGCTTTATTGCTTTGCCCGACAACCCGAAGCACTGCATTGGAATCTCGCCCAACTGGCAAGCGCCCTCACGCTGATCTGCGAGAGCGCTCCACTGGTTGCAACACTGGATAAATTCCCCCGTCTATATGGCGAAGCCTTTACCGAGCATGTTTGCTGGCGACTGGGTGTTGAAAGCGAAGGCTTTGATAAAGACAAACCTCTTGTGGTCGCGGCGGAAAAGGCATTGGGTCTGAAAACAGTAACCATTGACCGGTTTTTCCTCGATTGGGGCCAGGATAGCGTTCCCGAAGCCAAGGAATATTCATCCGAAGAGTTTGCGCTTTTCCGTCAGGAAATGGCCAATCGGAAACGTGCCCGGCCTACAAGCCATGACTATTGGCAATCGGACAATCCGTGCTCAATGCACATCGAGGAAGTCGAGGCGATCTGGGACGCCATTGCACAGAATGATGATTGGCAGCCCTTAATGCAAAAAATCGAGGTTATCCGGGAGATGGGTAAAGCACTGAGGTCTTTGTAACAACTCACATTATCTGTATATGGCAACTGGATTCTTAAGCGAGCAAAAGTATCGGAATGACCTTGACTGAACTCACATCAACCGAACCTGCCACCGGCGAGATTTTGTGGACTGGTGAAGCCGGCGATGCCGATGCTGCTGTAGCGAATGCAAGGACAGCATGGCCCAAATGGGCCGCGCTTCCGGTTACCCAGCGGATCGAGGCTGTGCGCAAATATGCCAATCGTGTTCGCGCCCATTCTGAAGAACTGGCAGAGCTGATTTCCCGCGAAACCGGCAAACCCCTTTGGGAATCGCGCACCGAGGTGGATTCCGTCATTAACAAGGTGGATATTTCGGTCACTGCCTTTGCTGAGCGGACACCGCAGCGCAAGCTGTCCAGCCCTGACAATATGCGTGCGGCGCTTCGGCACAAACCCCATGGGGTTCTTGCTGTGCTTGGTCCGTATAATTTCCCTGCGCATCTACCCAACGGCCATATTGTTCCAGCCTTGATCGCCGGTAATACAATTGTTTTCAAACCATCGGAAAAAACCCCTGCCGTCGGCCAGTTTATGTTTGAGATGTTTGAAAAAGCGGGCCTGCCAAAGGGCGTTGTCAATATATTGCAAGGCGGGCCGGATGCCGGGAAAAAACTGGCCTCCAGCGAAGATATTAACGGTCTTTTGTTCACTGGATCAGCGCAAACCGGCGTCGCCCTTAACCGGCAATTTGCCAGCCGCCCGGACAAGATACTGGCGCTGGAAATGGGTGGTAATAATCCGATCATTGTCTGGGACACCGATGATATTCACAGCGCCGCCGTGCTTGTTGTGCAATCCGCGTTCCTGACCGCGGGGCAGCGCTGCTCGGCGGCGAGCCGGATGATCGTCAAGGACGGGCTATATGACCGCGTGGTCAAGGAAGTGAAACGCATCGCGGACCGCCTGATTATTGACGGCCCGTTCAGTAATCCCGCCCCGTTCATGGGGCCGGTTATCGACAACCACACTGCTGATGGACTGACCGAAAGCTTCCTGGCGCTGATGAGCCATGGTGGCCGCCCGATAAAGCATATGGCGCGGCCTATTGACGACCGTCCGTTCCTGACACCCGGAATCATTGACGTAACCAGTATGGCGGAACGCCCGGATATTGAGCTGTTTGGCCCGATATTGCAGGTCATGCGCGTCAATGATTTTGAAGAGGCAATCGCGGAGGCCAATAATACGCGATATGGATTGTCTGCCGCATTAATTGGCGGAAGCGCAGCGCAATTTGACCTATTCTGGTCCCATAGCCGCGCGGGCATCGTCAACTGGAATAAAATGACGGTGGGCGCATCTTCCGAAGCCCCGTTTGGCGGCATCGGATTGTCCGGAAACCATCGGCCAAGCGCTTATTATGCGGCGGATTACTGCGCCTATCCTGTCGTATCCATGGAAGCAAATCAGGCCAAGGCAACGATCGGCATCGGCCTGAAAGACGAAGAAAACGGCAATTGATACCAAGGCAGCAGCAAGGCCGGATCGGTTTTATGTGATTGTCTGCAATAGTATAACTTAGCCTGCTAAAAAAACTTCTGTTTTGAAAAGAACTGCATATCGCGGCATATCAGTTCCCATGACACAATATAAACAGCCATCACAGCGCCCGCTGACCGGTAACGGCACAGTCTATCTTGTCGGCGCCGGCCCCGGTGACCCCGAGCTGTTGACGCTGCGCGCTGCCCGCCTGTTATCCGAAGCGGATGTCATCGTTCATGATGGTCTGGTCAGCGAAGATATATTGGCCATGGCTCCCGCAGCGACAAAGCGGATATCGGTCGCCAAACAGCGGTCACGCCACAGTATGCCGCAAGATGCGATAAATGCGCTGCTGATTGCCGAGGCACAAAAAGGCCACAAGGTTGTTCGTCTTAAGGGCGGCGACCCCTTCATTTTCGGGCGTGGCGGAGAAGAGGCCAGCGACTGTATCAAAGCAGGCATCCGGGTTGAGGTCGTCCCCGGTATCAGTGCAGCCCTTGGATGTGCCGCACAGGCAAGAATCCCCCTCACCCACCGCGATGCATCGAGTGCGGTTTCGTTCGTGGCAGGACAATGCAAGGGTCTATCCGACCAGAACTGGTCCGGATTGGTTGGCAAGGGGCGAACTCTGGTAATCTATATGGGCGTCGCCAATGCTGAATCCATTACCGAAAAACTGATCGCGGACGGCGCATCGCCGGATATTCCGGTGGCGGTGCTGGAAAACGGCACACGCGGCAATTTCCGTGCGCTGCGGACGCTTCTCACCGATCTTGGCGATCTGGTGCGGCGTGAAAAAGTCAAAAGCCCTGCCCTCCTGGTGGTCGGCGAAGTCGCATCCTATGGCGATGCGGAAGACAGATTTGTTGAATATGCCCAAATGGCAGGAGTAGAATTTTGAATATACTGACCGGAAATGATCTTAAAACAGGCGATGTTATCTGGTGGACCGGAAGCGATTGGTCCCGCCATGTCGAAGATGCCGTCGATGTCGGTGATAATTATGAAGCCATCTTGCATAAAGAAGAAGCCGCGAGCCGCGTCAATTCGCCTTATGCGATTAGCGCCGAAGCGACCGAAGACGGCCCCCGCCCTGCCCATATCAAGGACCGCGTTCGCGCACTGGGCCCCACGGTCAGACCGGACTTAACATTAAAGCCAGCCGATCCTGATGCCGGGAACTGGGTAATATAACTGGGTAATAAAACAATGTATCAATATGACAAATATGACCAGGCAATGGTCAACGCGCGGGTCGAAGAGTTTCGCGATCAGGCAAATCGCCGGATTGCGGGCGAATTGACCGAGGACCAGTTTAAACCTCTACGGCTGAAAAACGGGCTCTACCTGCAATTGCACGCCTATATGCTGCGCGTCGCCATCCCTTATGGCACGCTCAATTCACGGCAAACACGGATGCTCGCATCTATCGCACGGAAATATGACCGCGGATATGGCCATTTCACTACGCGCCAGAACATCCAGTATAACTGGATCAAGCTGGAACAGGCGGCAGATATTCTAGCTGAACTGGCGACTGTCGAAATGCACGCGATCCAGACAAGCGGCGAAAGCATCCGTAACGTTTCCGCAGATCAATATGCCGGTGCGGCCGCAGATGAAATTATTGATCCGCGTCCCTATGCGGAACTGATCCGGCAGGCGACCAGCTTCCATCCGGAATTCAGCTATATGCCCCGCAAATTCAAGATTGCGGTTATCGCCAGCGATGAAGACCGTGCCGCGATGCGGTCGCACGACCTTGGTTTCAAACTCATCCGCAATGAAAAGGGCGAGCTGGGCTTTGAAGTCTATGTCGGCGGCGGCATGGGCCGGACGCCGTTTATCTCTCCGCTGATCCGCGATTTCCTGCCCGTTGACCATATGTTCAGCTATACCGAAGCGGTTCTGCGTGTTTGGAACCGCTGGGCGCGGCGCGACAATATCCACAAACAGCGCGTTAAAATCCTCGTCCATGAATGGGGCGCCGAAAAATTTGCAGAGCGAGTGGAAGCCGAATGGCAGGAAATTCTGCCCAATGCTTCGGACATTCCGCACAAGGAACTGGAACGGATCGCCGCTTATTTTGCACCTCCCGCTTTTGACGAGAACGCTACGGATGAGATTGATCTCAGCGATCCCGATTTCAAAATCTGGGTGGAACAGAATATCAAACAGCATAAACAGCCAGGCTATGCCATTGTGAATATCAGCCTGAAGCCGGCCCAGGGTATTCCGGGTGATGCGTCGGCTGATCAGATTGACCTGCTTGCTGATCTGGCTGAGCAATATAGTTTCGATGAATTGCGTGTGACCCATGCACAGAATATCGTGTTTCCGCATGTCAAGAAATCTGATCTCTATGCGCTTTGGCAAAAGCTAGATGCGGCTGGTCTTGCTCCGGCCAATATTGACCTCATCAGCGATATTATTGCTTGCCCCGGACTGGATTATTGCAGCCTTGCCAACGCGCGCTCCATTCCGGTCGCACAAAAAATTGCAGAGCGGTTTTCCGATCCGGAAGGCCAGCGCGATCTGGGCGAGTTGAAGCTGAAAATCTCCGGCTGTATCAACGCTTGCGGTCATCACCATGTCGGTCATATCGGGATATTGGGCGTCGATCGCAAAGGCACAGAAAACTACCAGTTGCTGCTTGGCGGTTCGGGAGCGGAAGATGCCAGCCTGGCCAAAATAACCGGTCCCGGTTTCGATGAAAACGGTATCGTCGATGCCGTGGAAACGACAATTACCAAATACCGTGAATTACGCGAAGACGGGGAACGCTTTCTCGACACCTATCGCCGTGTCGGAATGGCTCCGTTCAAGGAGGCTCTTTATGACTGATATTTTGCGATACCGGGATGATGATGCACCGATGGAACCCGTTGTTACCATCTCTTCCTTTTCCGAACAGAACAATTCCAGCGCCGTTCTGATCGAGGCTGGGGATGATGCCCGTGACCTGCTGCCATATCTGGACCGGTTACAGCTGGTGGTGATTGACTTCCCCCGCTTTCGCGATGGTCGTGGATACAGCTCCGCACGGATTTTGCGTGAGGCCGGTTATACGGGCGAAATCCGCGCTGTCGGTGATGTTCTGGTTGACCAGATTTGGCACATGCGCCGCTGCGGCTTTGACAGCTTTGCGCCCAATAGCCCGCTTGACCCGAAAGTCGTCGAGGAATCGCTGAGCCGCTACGAATATGTCTATCAATCGGCGGCTGATGACGCGGTTCCAATCTGGAAATTACGTCATGAGTGAACCCGCTCGCCAAATAGATGTCATTGATGCCCGCCCCGCTTTCACGCAGGCCGATGCCGATGCGTTGAATGCGCGGTTTGAGGGTGTCCATGCATCTGCAATGCTGAAAGCCCTGTTCGACGAAGATAATCTGGGCGAAGTCGCTGTCGTGTCCTCTTTCGGAACGGAAAGCGCTGTCCTGCTGCATCTGGTTGCCGGGGCTGATCCGTCAATTCCGGTAACATTTGTCGACACGCTGAAAATGTTCCCCGAAACGCTAGCCTATCGCGAAACGCTGATCCGCACGCTGGGTCTGCAAAATACCGATGTTGTGCAACCCGATCCGGCCGTTCTCGCAAAAAAGGACGAGAATGGCCTGCGCTGGTCATTTGATCCCGATGGTTGCTGTGAAATCCGCAAGGTAGAGCCTTTGGCACGCGCCAAATCCAGCTTGAATAGCTGGATTTCCGGACGCAAGTCTTTTCAGTCTGTCACCCGCCAGAACCTGCCCCGCTTTGAAGTCGAAGATGGCCGGTTGAAAATCAATCCGCTTGGCGACTGGATCAAGGAAGATCTTGAAGCCTATTTCGAAGAGCATGACCTGCCCCGGCACCCGCTGGAGGCCGAAGGCTATTTGTCTGTTGGCTGCGCGCCCTGCACATCCAAGGTCAAGCCCGGCGAAGATCCGCGCGCGGGCCGCTGGCGTGGATGGGACAAGACCGAATGCGGTATTCACGAAGAAGTGACACCGCTTCCGAATGCAGGCGGTGATAACAGCACGAACGATCCAATTTTCTGATCCCCTGCGCGGCCCTTGAAGCAAGGCCGTTATAGGAACCGATATTCCGATATTGTTCTCTAAGCTATGAAGCGCCCCATTAGGCATGAGTCGCCTACCGAAGCCTTGCTTAAAAATCGAGCGAACTTCCTGCAATATATGGCCAACACGGCCCTGTATTGACAAACTATAGTTAATAACTTACTTCTTTATGCAAGAGTCTACATCTAACGCACTACATCGGAAGCACGTGTCTACATAAGAAGCCGGGTAACGGCTCTTCAGATGTACTATTGAATATCTTGGGTCGCGATGAGTCAGACAGCCTGTGAGAAACAGTTGGCTGAACTTGGAGGCGAACATGAAACATTCTGTAGCATCGCACCGGCAATTGTCTTTTGACGAGGAAAGTATCTTTCACCCGTCAACCGCTCTGTCCCAAAAATTAAAAGCCTATATCCACAATGAAGGAGTAGCATCCACCCGGTGCCGCGGTGAATATCTGTTCCATCAAGGGGATCACGTCGGCAATATATATTATATTGATGAGGGCTGCGTTGCCATTCTTAATCATTGCAAGAATGACCACCGTCAAATATTCGACTTTTTATTCAGTAATTCCATCATTTTAGATGCAGGTGGTATTACCTGGAAGGCTAATCATTCAGCGCAGTGCATGTCCGAAGTTAATATGCACATATTATCTTCCGAGAGCTTTCGTCGCATTCTTATGGCAGAGCCGCAGCTATATTCTGCTGTCGCAGAAATTATGAGCAATAGTGTTGCGCGTGCATATCGGGGGCTTGGTAATATCATGTGTCGCCAGGGCCCTGCCCGGGTCGCTTATATTCTGCTTTCCGTCCATTCAGCAAAAAATCAGGATCTGATGGACTTTCCAAAAACGACTCCATCCGACAATCGCATCAAAATACGGCAGGTTGATCTAGCGGCTGCGATTGGCGTTACACCGGTTTATTTCAACCAGATTCTAAAAAAAATGAAAGCGGATGGGCTGATTAACTTAATCAAAGGTGAGATTGAGATTTGTGATATTAAATCAATTAAAGAGACCGCCTTAATGCACTAATAAAATTATAATTTTCATATTTTTTACGAATCTATACTTATTTTAATATTTTTTTAATGTCCTAATAGAATCCTAATATTGTAAAAACCCGTATTTCGTTCATCTTACATACAGCCTTTATTCAGGGGCAAAACAGAGAGATGGAGAAAAATCATGACTCACAAATTACTCGCCGGAGCGGCGACAATCGCGCTGGGCATTTCCGCACCAGCCATGGCTGATGTAACGGTCACAGGTGAAATTGATCTCACCAAGACCATTGATGTCTTGGAAACAATAGACGTGGACACAGATGTTCAATTGGACGTTGATGTCAATTTGGACGCAGAAAAATTTGCCGAATCCACAGCTATCGCGAACCAGAGCAATTTCGATAACGAAGCTTGCACTAACTGCGCGGAAAAAGAAGACATCATCCGTGGTTCCGCGACCGACAATCAAGGTATCGTCTCGCTGAACCAGGCGGGTGGTAATCTTAATAATCAGGGCACTCTGATTAGCGTTGCGGTTGATGCAGTCAACGATGATCCGGGTGTTCCCGGAAATAGCGGCTTTGCAGAATCACTTGCTGCCGCGGATCAACGTAATGGTACCCCCGACGCCCTGGCAGGTGAAGGCGGTAACTATTCGGATGGCGGAAATCTTGTTGAAACAGTCAATGTACTGTTCCGCAGTGCCGATATTCGTAATTCGTTTAACACGAATACCGGTCTTGTTTACGGCAATCAGGCCACCGGCAACATGGGTAACCAGGTCAATATATTATCACTGGCATTTGCGCTTGATGACAATGGAGTGGCCATTTCCGAAGCAGACCTTGGTCAGGTGAACGCAAATAATGTCGTTCAGGAATCAAGCTCCGCCGAGGACCCCTTTGGTGTTTATAAAGTCGCCAATGTGAACGGCTCGCTCAACGGGAATACCGGTATTGTCGGTGTAAATCAGTCCGTAGGCAACATGTCAAACCAGGCAAATATCGTTTCGATTGCCGCCGTCGGTTCTGACCTGCCAACATTCTCTAACTAAATCATGTCCAAGGAGGACAAAGAAATGACTCATACAGTAAAAATTTCAGCCCTGGCACTGATCCTGTCGGCTGGCCTTGCTACGCCTGCAATGGCGGATGTTCAAGTAGTCGGAACCGTTGATGTCAACAAAGACATTGTAATTGATGTAAACACATTGAAGGACAAGAATGTCAATGTAGACGTCACTTTTGACGCTGAGCTTGATGGTTCCGCGCAATCCGACGCTGTGGTCAATGCGACGATCGATAATGTTGAGATCGGACCAATTGAAGAGGACGTCACAGACGAAGACATCGACAAACAAGCCCTAACAAATGACTCGGTCAACGAAAATACCGGTATCGTGCAGTTCAACCAAGATGCCGGTCAAACGACCAATCAGGGCAACGTAGTCTCTGCCGCAGTGGTTTTCTCTGGGGAGGAAGATAGCCAGGTCGTAATGTCCGAAGCTTATGCCGACCAGAGAATAAGCGACAGCAGTGCTACTCATCAGGAAGGCTTTGATAACCTTGAGGGTCTAGTTGACGAGCAGGGCAATGTCACTTTGGACGGTGATTTTGACTTTGATCTGACAGCAAGAATTGCCAATTCCTATAACGGGAATACCGGTATAGTTCAGGGTAATCAGAATGTTGGCAATGCAAATAACCAACATAATATCCTGTCAGTAGCTGTTGGTGACAACGCACTAGTCGCCTTGTCAGATGCAGGACTTGGTCAAGAAAATAGCGGTAATACGCTGCTTGATGTCAACACACTGAAAACGTCTATCGTGGCTAATTCCATGAATGGCAACACCGGTGTGACCAATGTCAATCAAGCATCCGGTGCCTTTAACAACCAGGCAACGGTTATTTCGGTTGCTGCTCTCAGCAGCGCAGTTGGCCTTGGCCAATAAGGTGTAGCTTAATGGGAAAGCGGTTACCGATGTAGCCGCTTTCCCAAATGGCGATAAAAAAAATGATAAAACACACACATACTTCCTTCATCGGATTCTTCGCATTTGCGCTGATATTGCAAACGCCCCCTGCAAATGCGCAAAGCAACGACTCCGATGAGGGCCTTGAGAATGCGCAGCCCGATGCGCAGACTTCTGGATCAGGTAACGAAAATACCGGCATATTTCAGCTCAACCAATCCGCTGCCGATTTAACGCAGCAGGATAATATTTTTGCTGCCTCTGTAGTTACGAATGATGGCGCCGCTCTTTCAGATGCAACATCGTCACAGCGCGCCTCAAACAACAGCCCCAGCACAAATGCAAATACGAGTACCCTGTTGGCCGATGTAGCAAATGACGCTACCGGCATCGTTGCAATAAATCAGTCGTCGGCCACGGGTTCCGCGCAGGCGAATATCGCATCAATTGCGCTCACCAAAGGAACAGGCGGACTTGCAGCAGCATCCGCAACGGGGTCGGCCGTAATCGGTCAAAGCAACCCGGGCGTATTCGATGGCGGCCTTGCCACCAGCACAATTGCCAATATTGGCAATGATTCCAGCGGAATATACGCTATAAACCAGGTTTCTGGAAATGGCGGGACGCAAGAAAATATCATAGCCATTGCGGCCGCTTCAAACGGCGTTGCTCTTGCCGATGTGACTGGATCAGGTTTGAATGGTTCGGACAACGACAACGATAGTCTAGGGCAAAACGGGCAATTTCCGGCCAACGCTGGCGCGGTATCACTCACCGACAGTTTCAATAATATGAGCGGTCTGGTGCAGCTCAATCAAGCAAGCGGCGGCAATAATCTTCAATCCAATCTAATTGCCATTGCGTTCGGAAATTATGCCGACACGCACGCAATTTCCGATGCCGGCCTTGGCACAGTTCATCCCACAACATCCTCTTCGGGCAATGATGGCGGTGATGGAAATCACGGTAGCACCCTTCTCGCCGGATCATTTGACGGCTTTACCGGTGTCGCTCAGGTTTCACAGGTCTCCGGCCATCAAAATCAGGTCGCAAATACTATGACCGTTACGATGACTCATATTCCAGGGGGCGGATGATGAAGCGGCTATTATCAAGACATTCTGTGATGATAGGGTCTTCATTCGCGGCCTTCTGTCTATGTGCAGGGTCGGCGGCATATGCTCAATCGCTCCCTATACCGCTGGCTGATTCCGGACAGATCAGGGTTAAGGTAAAATCATTGGCGGATCTGCGTTTTCGCAACATGACCCGCCAGTCACAGGATCTAAGTTGCGGCGCAGCAGCTGTCGCCACCTTGCTCACGCATGCTTACGGCATGCCCAGGGAAGAGAACGAAATTATCAACGCCATTTTCAGTGGTGTTCCCGAAGAAGCACAGCAGAAAATAGCCGCGCAAGGCTTTTCGCTTCTTGAACTGAAACGCTATCTTGAATCCCAAGGGTTTGTCGCCGGTGGTTTCGAAATGAAATCGGTTGATAAGCTCACCAATCTGAAGGTGCCGGTAATCGCGCTGGTCAATGTGCGGGGCTATAATCACTTTGTCGTTATCAAGCGGGTGCTGAATGGGCGTGTATTAATCGCCGACCCCGCTTTTGGTAATACACGACCGACGATGGAGGCATTTGCCGGCCAATGGAACGGGATCATTCTGGCAGTCGTCAAACAGGGGCTGGCCCCCCGGCCGGTTTTTATGGAGGATCCGACGATACTCGCCCGGCCATCGGACCTTCGATCCATCAGCGTAGCTCTTGGGGCAAGGGAAATTAAATTACCTGGCGAATTTTAAGCAACAGCAAATACGGCAATTTTCATTATCGAGCGGAGACGGACCATGACCATTCAAAAATATCAAACACTGGCTAAAATCAGTTTATGCGGCCTGCTATTGGTCGCGGCTAGCGATGCCGATGCGAACATCGATACACTTGCGGCGCAAAGTTTCGCCGGAGCGACAGATGATCTGCGCGCTATGTCGGATACGGAACTCGGAGATACGCGAGGGGGCTATGGCAGCATATTGTTCAGCCTCAGCGGCTATGGTGATATTTCCGGCTTTAATGGCGACCTGCCCGACGGTGTGAATGTCAATTCGCAATCGCCTGATCTGGTCAGCTTGGATGTTGGCCTGGCAAGTCTGCCGAATACCGGCGGATTCGTTCAGTTTGCATCGATTGTGGGCAATAATAACATCATAAACAATAACCTGACGCTTAACGTCTTTATTATGGACGGCGGCGTGGCAGATACCAGCGGTATCGCAGATGGATCTGCGCTGGGATTTTAATGATATGTAGCAAGCTCACAGAATTTTCAATCATCATCATAGCGGGAGTGTGAACGATGGCGAAAGTTACCAATAAACGGGATATGGATGCATCAGCCGATGTGAACGATCAGATTAACAGAGTATATATTGTCGTGGCAATCGGAGCATTGGCATGTTCGGTACTACCGATTCAACCGGCAATAGCAAAAAGTGCAAAGGCCGACACGCAGATACTGGAAGATAGCGACGAGCCTTCTTCCAAAAGTAAATCAAGGACCAAAGGGGCTCAAAATGTCCAATTGGAATATAGATTGGACGAATTGGAAGCGCGGCTTGATGCGCAGGCCGCGCAACTGGATAACCAGCAGCGCATAATAGACCAACAAGCGCAGATCATCGCAGAGCAGGCACGCGGATTGCAAAATCAGAAGCTCGAAACGAATAGGCTGCGGGTCGCACTTGCTGGGCAGGGGAAATGGGATGCAATCGACCGGACCCTCCCGCAGTCTGGCCGGTTTCAAACTGTGCAATTGTCTCCGCAGCCGCAACTGCAACAGGAGCAAACCACTCAAAGCGCCCCTGCCCAGCCGGTGCCGTCAGAGAATAATTCTCAAACGCCAGGACAAACGGACAGCGAAGACCGTCCGCAATCGGACAAGGCCGTCGATCAGCTTTTGCTAGATCAAGGCGGTGTTTTATTGCCTCCTGGTAAATTACAAATAGAACCAAGCATTGATTATACCTCTATTTCCAGTGACCGGGTCAATATTAGCGGTTTTTCAATTTTCAACGCTATTGTTATCGGGTCCATCCGGGTTGATGATGTGAACCGGGATATAATCACCGGGGCATTAACTGCCCGTTACGGCCTAGCTCGCAGGATGCAGGTCGATGTGCGCGTTCCCTATGTTTATCGCAACGATACCGAGACAACCGGGATCGGCACTGGCGACGCAACCGAAAGACGGATTACCGGTAACGGCTTAGGTGATGTGGGCTTGACACTGTCTTGGCAGCCTTTCGCTGCTCAGGGCTGGCGCCCGGCAACCATATTCCGGGTTCAGGCAGAATTCCCCACAGGCAAAAGCGCGTTCGAGATTGAACGTATTGCGCCGGAAGAAAATAGCCCAGAACGTATCTTAACAGCCGCGCCAACCGGGTCCGGCTTTTACACTGTGTCGCCAGGCGTAACATTTGTCTGGCCAGTTGACCCGGTTGTCCTATTTGCGGGCGGCAGTTACAGCTATACCTTCAAACGCCGCTTTGCCGAATTTGGACTTATTGAACCAGGTCACGGATTTGAATTTTTTACAGGTCTGAACATGTCAATCAACGAACGGGTATCAATGAACTTCTCGTTCCTCGACAAGCAACGTTTTGCAACAAGGTCCAACGGCGTAAAAATACCCGGTTCAGGAACGCATGACGCACGATTGTCACTGGGGGCATCTATTGGCCTGACTGATACAACGTCGCTGGTATTTTCGGCAGCAAACGGGTTGACCGACGAATCCCCCGACTTCACATTTTCTGTCCGCTTGCCGATCGTCTTCTGATGAAACATAAGATCGTGCAGGCAGTGCAGCGCGCTTAATATTCCTCTGGGCCATCACCATAGGCGAGATCACCAAATTTGGTGAATTCGCTAAGGAAGCTGAGCTGGATATTGCCTGTGGAACCCTGACGGTTTTTCGCGACGATAACCGTTGCTTTGCCAACCTTGCTTTGATGCTCGGTTTCCCAGGCCAGATATTTGGCCTTCTGTTCCTCGGTTGAATGTTCATCCGGATCGTCCGGTTTGACGGCAAGGTGATAATATTCGTCGCGATAGATGAACATCACGATATCCGCGTCCTGCTCGATCGAACCGGATTCACGCAAATCCGAAAGCTGCGGGCGCTTGTCTTCGCGGCTTTCCACCTGACGGCTAAGCTGCGAGAGCGCGATCACGGGGCAATTCAGCTCTTTGGCAAGGGTTTTCAGGCCCCGGCTAATCTCCGAAATCTCGTTCACCCGGTTATCATTGGCGCGGCCGGAGCCTTGCAGAAGCTGAAGATAATCGACCACGATCAGGTTGATACCGCTGCGCCGCTGTAAACGCCTTGCACGGGTTCGCAGGGCCGCGATAGTCAGCGCAGGCGTGTCGTCTATAAAGAGCGGCAAGTCCTGTAGCTCACGCGATGCCATCGCCAGACGGTGCATTTCATCCCGGCTGATGGCGCCCATGCGGAGTTTTTCTGAGCTTATTTCCGCCTGCTCGGACAAAATCCTGGTCGCCAACTGATCGGCGGACATTTCCAGACTGAAAAACGCGGTTTTCGCTCCAAGCGAATCCTCCGGCTCAAGCCCGTCCAGCATATCACGGCGAAAACGGTTCGCAGCGTTGAACGCAATATTGGTCGCGAGCGAGGTTTTACCCATGCCGGGGCGTCCCGCCAATATCAGCAAATCCGACTTGTGCAGACCGCCCATTTTGGCGTTGAGATCTGTCAGGCCGGTTGTGATCCCTGACACTTTACCGCCGCTGTTAAAGGCACGTTCGACATTCTGGAGCGCTTCGGTTGCGGCGGAAACGAAAGATTTGACGCCGCCTTCCTGCGCTTCTCCTTCGGACACCCGGTAAAGAGCCGATTCCGCTTCCTCGATCTGCGTCTTTGGATCAACCGCCTCGCTGGTATCCAGCGCGCTATCAACCAGGGTCCGTCCCACACTGACCAATTCGCGCAGCAGTGCCAGATCATAAATCTGGTTGGCAAAATCGCGCGCACCGATCAACCCTGCCCCGTCGCCGGTCAGCTTGGCCAGATAAGATGGCCCGCCCAGCGCCTTCATCGCTTCATCCGCCTCGAAATAAGGCTTTAGCGTGACGGGTGTGACAACCATATTGCGGTCGAGCAATTTCAACGCTTGCTCATAAATACGGCCGTGCAGCGGTTCATAGAAATGTTCGGGGCGCAATTTTATCTGCACGTCCTCGGCCACGCGGTTATCGATCAACAATGCGCCCAGAAAGGTGGCCTCTGCCTCAACATTGCGCGGCAGGCGCTGGTTTTCTTCTTCGACTGCATCAAAACGAACTAATTGGGCCATGCCCTTATCATCGGCGCAGAAGCGATTCAGAGCAAGCCTGTTCCCCTAAAATATTGAAACAAATGTGGACAATGGCGGGGACAGATCTGTGGATAAGATCCGTGGAAAACTGGGGGGATAAATGCGGGGATAAACCGGGGGATAAATGTTACAGGTGGATGTTTTGTTTCCCGCTGCACTGCAAAACAGCTTGTCCTTATGCCGGTGCTGCGGCAACAGAACAAAAATGTCTGATCCGCGCATCATAAATGTTGAACTCGACGAAGCGACAATATTGTGGCGCAATGCCGATATTGAGCAGGAACGGCGTATTGCGATCTTTGATTTAATCGAGGAAAATTACTTTAAGCCGCTACGAAAGCATGAAGATGGCTATGCCGGGCCGTATCAGTTGCGTCTGAGCGTTCAGGAAGGGCGCCTGGTGATCTCCATTGCCCGCGAAGATGGCACTCCGCTGGAAACTTTGATCCTTGCGCTTGGCCGGTTTCGCCGCCCTATCCGTGATTATTTCGCGATTTGCGACAGCTATTATCAAGCCATTCGCAAGGCCTCGGCACAGGAAATCGAAACCATCGACATGGCCCGGCGCGGGGTTCACGATCATGGTGCAGAGCTGCTGGTCGAGCGTCTGGAAGGTAAAATCGAAGTTGATTTCAAAACCGCCCGTCGCCTCTTCACTTTGATCTGTGTATTACATATCAAGAGCTAATCGATTCTTGCCGGTGGGGGCCGGTAATATGGCTATCCGGCCAATCTATTAGTGAATATTATTTTAGTTGAGTATTGTTTCAGGGAAACAGGGTGTTCAATCAGAACAGGGGGAAAAACGTGCTACGGCTGGGGCTGGTTATCGCTGGATTGGCAGCGATTGCCTTTGTTCTGTTTAATATCGTCACGGGCTGGGCCCCGCCGCGCAGCCAATATCCTGTTCAGGGTATTTCAGTCGATGCCAGCAACGGCAAGGTCACATGGCATGTCGTGGGCGCAACGGGCGTCGATTTCGCCTATATCCGTGCCACCAACGGCGCCGGGAAACGGGACGGTAACTTCATCGAGAACCTGTCCGGCGCACGCGATGCGGGTGTCCGTTATGGCGCGATCCACGAATATAATATGTGCCGCCTTGCCAACGATCAGGCCGCGATGTTTGTGACCACGGTTCCGCGGGACGAAAACATCCTGCCGCCCGCTGTCCGCCTTGCCTATCATGATGGTTGCGAGGAACGGCCGGGGCGCGCCTTGATATTGAGCGAGCTTAATACTTTCCTCAACCAGATCGAGGGGCATAGCGGCAAACCGGCTATCATCATCCTGCCCGAAGAATTTGAGGAAGAATATAATATCAGCAGCGGGATCAATCGCACATTCTGGCTGGAATCCAATTTCTTTCCGCCCGATTATGCAACCAAGCCATGGGTCATGTGGCGCGCATCTGACATGCGCCGGGTCGACGGCATTGACGGCCCGGTAAACTGGAATGTTGTGCGACCGTAAGCTTGCTGGCATGAAACCCGACATACTATCAGTTAAACCTGCATTGCGACGCGGGAAGAAAGAGAAAATATGAGCATAATGTCCGATAGATGGATCCGTCAGGAAGCCCGGCACAGCAATATGATTGAACCGTTTGTGGAAGCACAAAAGCGCGATGGCTGTATCAGCTATGGCCTGTCATCTTATGGTTATGATGCACGGGTAGCCGACGAGTTCAAGATTTTCACCAATGTGAACAGCGCTGTCGTCGATCCGAAAAGTTTCGATTCAAACAGCCTGGTCGATCGCAAGACCGATTGCTGCATCATTCCGCCCAACAGCTTTGCCCTTGCGCGGACGGTGGAATATTTCCGTATTCCGCGCGATATTCTGGTCATCTGCCTGGGTAAGTCGACTTATGCGCGCTGCGGCATCATCGTTAATGTTACCCCGCTGGAGCCCGGCTGGGAAGGCCATGTGACGCTGGAATTTTCCAACACCACGCCCCTGCCCGCAAAAATCTATGCCAATGAAGGCGCGTGCCAGTTCCTGTTCCTGCAGGGCAATGAACCTTGTGAGACTAGCTATGCGGAACGCGCTGGCAAATATATGGGGCAAAGAGGCGTGACTCTGCCAAAGCTCTAGGCCATAAGATCATTTCAAAACAGAACCGACAATGGTGAGGATATATGGCCGACGCACGGGAATTTGATCTCATAATCTATGGCGCAACCGGCTATACCGGCCGTCTGGTCGCCGAATATGTGGCAAAGCAATATGGCGTTGGCGCGGATGCTCCCAAATGGGCAATGGCCGGTCGTTCGATGGAAAAACTGGCTGAGGTGCGCGACCTTATCGGGGCACCGGCACAGACCCCGCTGGTGGTTGCCGATTCCAGCGATCCTGCATCCCTCGACGCCATGACTAGCCGCGCCCGCGTGATCCTGACCACAGTCGGCCCTTATCAACTTTATGGCGATGAACTGGTCGCCGCCTGCGTCAAAAACGGCACGCATTATGTTGATCTGTGCGGTGAACCCGGCTGGATGCGCGCAAAGATTGACGAGCATCAGGAGGCGGCAGAAAAATCCGGGGCACAGATTTGCTTTTCCTGCGGGTTTGACTCCATCCCCTTCGATCTCGGCGTGCTAATGCTGCAAAATGAAATGAACGCTCGCTATGGTAAGCCTGCCAACCGGGTCAAAGGGCGCGTTCGGGCTATGGAAGGCACGTTTTCCGGCGGAACCGCAGCCAGCCTGAAAGAAACGATGAAGGCCGTTGCAAAAAATCCCTCTCTGGTCAAAATTCTGGCAAGCAGCTTTGGCCTGACCCCCGGTTTTGAAGGGCCGGACCAGCCCAATATGATGATTCCCAAAATCGACAAGGCACTGAATAGCTGGGTCGCACCTTTCATCATGGCCCCGATCAACACCAAAAATGTCCACCGCACCAATTTCCTCCTCGACTTTCCCTATGGCGGGGATTTCAAATATGACGAGATGATCGTCACCAGTCCCGGCGAAATGGGTAAGCAAGCGGCTGAAATGATCGCCAAAGCCAACCCGTTCGGCGACGATGACGCACCAAAACCGGGCGAAGGACCGACCAAGGAGCAGCGCGAAAACGGCTATTATGACCTACTCTTCATCGGCGAGACAAGCGATGGCAAAACGGCCAGCCTGTGCGTCAAGGGTGACAAAGACCCCGGCTATGGCTCCACATCCAAGATGATTGCCGAGGCCGCTTTATGCATAGCGATTGACGGCAACGATCATGGCGGCGGAATCTGGACGCCGGGCGCGTTAATGGGTGAAAAGCTGGTCAAACGGCTGGAGGATCATGCGGGGCTGAGTTTTACTGTAGAAAACTGAAGAAATAGACCCCGCGAAAGTTCACATTCATATAAGAATATTATAGAGGGCGGCTGACCGGCTGCTATACTGCGAATTTGCAACAATGGCGGCTGCTCCCTGCAACCGTAAAAATGGAAAAAGTTCATCGGCAAAATGTTGAGTCGCCTGTTTAAGAAAAAGTCCCGAACCCGTCCTTTGGATGTCGCATCTATACCAGAGGGGCGCCGTGTCTATGCCATAGGTGATGTCCACGGCCGCAACGACTTGCTGCAACAATTGATCGAAAAAATTAAAGCCGATGATGCCAGCCGCGCAAATGCGACGACAGAGGTCATTTTTCTGGGCGACCTGATTGATCGTGGCCCGGACAGTTCAGGAGTAATTGAAACCGCGATGCGGCTTAAGCAGGAATTGGGCAACGTCCGTTTCCTGATGGGCAATCATGAAGAAGTCTATTTGCAAGCGGCAAGCGGCAGCGAGAAAGCGGCCCGTTTCTTTACCCGGATCGGCGGAAAAGAAACAATATTGAGCTATGAGATCAGCCTGCAGGAATATATGAGCCTGGACAGCGCCGAACTGGCCCAGCGCCTGCCCGACCTGATCCCTGCCCGTCATATCGACTTTGTAAAAGCGTTCGAGGACAAGATCGTCATCGGCGATTATGCCTTTGTCCATGCCGGTATCCGGCCAGGTGTTCCCCTTGAAGCGCAAAAACCAAAGGATTTGCGCTGGATCAGGGAAGAGTTTCTGACGGTAAAAGAGCCACATGAAAAAGTGATCGTCTATGGCCACACGATCAACGGCGATGTCATAGAAAAGGGCAACCGGATCGGCATTGATACCGGCGCTTATTATACCGAAAAGCTGACCGCGCTTGCGCTGGAAGGCAATAGCCGCTGGTATCTGGACACGTCTGCTACATAAAGAAGCCGCTACATAAAGAAACGGCGAAACCTTTTGGGTCCCGCCGGTAATATTTGGGTTAAGCAAGTTTCCGGGCCAGACTAGACCCGTCAATACTAGGCGACCTTGACCTCCGGTCCGATTTCTTCTTCCATATCACGCAGGACATAGCCGCGGCCCCATACGGTCTCGATGTAATTTTCACCGTCACAAGCCAGAGACAGCTTTTTACGCAGCTTGCAGATGAACACGTCGATAATTTTAAGTTCCGGCTCGTCCATGCCGCCGTAAAGATGGTTGAGGAACATTTCCTTGGTCAGCGTCGTGCCCTTGCGCAGCGAAAGCAGTTCCAGCATCGCATATTCCTTGCCGGTGAGGTGGACGCGGTTGCCGTCAACTTCCACGGTTTTTGTATCAAGGTTCACGGCCAGCTTGCCCGTGCGGATAACCGATTGCGAATGGCCTTTGGACCGGCGCACAACAGCGTGAATACGGGCAACCAGCTCATCCCGGTGGAAAGGCTTGGTCACATAATCATCGGCGCCAAAGCCAAAGGACCGTACTTTGCTGTCCATTTCATTGATACCGGAAAGAATGAGAACAGGTGTCTGCACCTTGGCGACGCGCAGCTTTTTCAGCACATCATAGCCGTGCATGTCAGGCAGGTTCAGATCAAGACAGATAATATCATAGTCATAGAGCTTGCCCAGATCGAGGCCCTCTTCGCCCAAGTCCGTGGTGTAAACGTTAAAGCCCTCGGTCGTCAGCATCAATTCGATTGCTTTTGCCGTTGTTGGCTCATCTTCAATCAGCAGCACACGCATTGGGTAGCCCCTTTTCTTAATTTATGCACTAGCGACGGGTTTGCACCCGAAGCCCCTGTTCATTTATTAACCATAAGATAGATGAACGTAAAAGGTTAATTTTACATTAAGGCAGGATATAAGGCGAGTCGCGAGGGGTCATTTGACTCTGTATGCCGCAGAAATGAGTCGTTTCACGGGATTGGAACAACAGCAAAATTAATTTAATTTTTCGTTGTGAAAACTGTCCAAAACCGAGAAGCTGATAATTTTTCGGCTTATTTTTATTGTCTTTTCATGTCTTTTGCAGACTTATTCGTCCCTATATTCCCTATGCCAAATCGACTAGAGACGCTTCATGATGTTCGATATTCCCGAAAGTGCGATTAGCGAGAGCTTCCTCGCGGCAAGCGGGCCTGGCGGACAAAATGTTAACAAGGTCGAGACCGCCGTGCAGATGCGCGTTAACATTTACGCGCTGCGCCTGCCGCCCTATGCCTTTCGTAAATTACGCACTTTGGCTGGCCGCAAAATGACCAGCGGCGGAGAACTGGTCATCACGGTGCGCGAACATCGCACACGGGAAGCCAATCGCGTCGAGGCCCGTAAAAGGGTCGAGGATTTACTGGTCGAGGCGCACCAGCGCGATGCCTACCGCATAAAGACCAAACCTAGCCGCGCGGCCAAGGCAAGGCGGGTGGAGTCCAAGAAGAAAAAGTCCGGCGTCAAGAAAATGCGGGGGAAACCGTCGCTGGATTGATACGCACCCCTCATTGCCTCCCTTAAGTTGAAAGCAAAGCCCGTCATGTATGATTTTTCCATTTCCACCGACCAGCCTGCCGATATATTCTATGGCGACCTGACCTCCGCCGCCAGCGCGCTCGTGGACGGGGAGCCGGATGCCATCGCCAATATGGCCAATGTCGCTGCACTTATCTGGCAATTCGTGCCCGACCTGAACTGGGCCGGTTTTTACCGGGTGATTGGCGATGAACTGGTCCTCGGCCCGTTTCAGGGCAAAAGCGCCTGTATCCGGATTGCGATGGGCAAAGGCGTGTGCGGTACTGCCGCCGCCACCAATCAGGTGCAGCGGGTCGCGGATGTTACCGCATTTCCCGGCCACATTGCTTGCGATGCCGCCAGCCGCAGCGAGCTGGTTGTGCCGGTCAGTAAAGATGGCAAGGTAGTCGCGGTGCTCGACTTAGACAGCCCGCTGGCGGAGCGTTTCACAGCGGCGGACGAGCGCGGCATGACGAGCTTGATCGCAGCGATTGCGGGCAGTCTTGCTTAACACCGCTTAAACATTTTGCCCCATTTCGAGACAGTCTTCAAAAACCCCCCTGTTTTACAAGCTACTAATGGTAAAATAACGGTTAAAATGATAACCGGCTGATAACTATATGAAGAGGGAGCGTGCCAATTGCGCGAACAAAATAGGGAGACATTAACTATGAAGACCCTTTTGCTTACTGGCCTTGCTGGCGCGGCTTCAATATTACCTGTAACCTGTGTATTCGCCGCCGAAACGTCCCCCGTTAACGGCGCTACAAATCCGGCCGGACAACAGGTCGTCTATGATAATGGCGTAATGATGAACGACGACCGCGTTATCGCTGGCCAATGGGCCGCGCGTGGCGGATCATCAATCTATAAGGGCAACTGGGACGGCGCTTATCAGGAAGATGGCACTTATCAGGGCGAATGGCGAGGCACTTACCGCGATAGAGACGGCAAGCTTTACAAAGGGCAATATGCCGGGACCTTTATCGGTGAAGGCAACCCTGATCCAGAGCCTTCTCCGCAGCGCCCCCAGATTAACCCCCGCTATGCTGAAGCATCGCCGGTAACACCATCGGGGCCGGCACAGATACCGGTACAGGTAGCAACTGCGCCCGCTCAACCTGGCACGAATTATGTGGCGCCCCTTTATCAGGGCAACGCACCGCAATATACGCAGGCCCCTGCACCGCCTGTTCCCGCAGCACCGGTGGCGGGTCCGCAAAGTCAGACGCAATATCGCTATCCCAGCGGTTGGAACGGATATTATTATCCCCCCCATTATCCGCCAGCAACCACGACAATCGTAATCCATTCGGCGCCGGGGACGACGACAACCACGACCTATTACGAAGATTAATTGGGATATAGGTTAAAGGTGCCTATTCAGGCAGGCTGACGCGAAACCTGTTTTGCATCAAAGCGGTGCCAGCCTTCCGCACCTAATTGCTCCAACGGCTGATACCGAATCTTATATTCCATCCGGCTGGATCCATTGACCCAATAGCCCAGATATACATAAGGCAGGCCTGCATTTTTGGCGCGCAATATGTGATCCATGATGATGAAGTTGCCCAAACCGCTGCGGCTAGGGTGATCGGCATCGAAAAAACTGTAAATCATCGACAGGCCATCACCCTGTTGATCGGTCAGGCAAGCCCCGATCAACCGGCCTTTAACGCCGTCCACAGCCGGTTCGCGATATTCGATGACATAGCTTTTCACCGGGGATTGCTCGACCATATCGGAATAGTCCATCTCGTCCATTTCCGTCATGCCGCCGCCGGGATGCCGTTTTGAGAGATATTCTTGCAACAGGGCATACTGCTCTTCCGTCGCCCATGGCTGACAGGCTTCCACCACCAAATCCTGATTACGCCTTAGCAATTTTCGCTGTGTTGCATTCGGGCTGAACTCATCAGCCAATACGCGAACCGATACACAGGCTTTGCAATCTGGGCAGCTTGGCCGATATGCGACATTCTGGCTGCGGCGAAAACCGATGCGGCCCAGTGCGTCATTCATCTCATCGGTATGCGGGCCGTTCAATTCGGTAAAAACCTTCCGCTCGCTTTTGCCCGGAAGATAGGGGCACGGACTGGAATTCGTAACAAAAAAGCGCGGAAAACGAACAGGTGCAGTCACAATAGATGGCCTCTTTCCACAAGGTTAAGAATCGATGAACCTAATATGCATCTTGTTAGCAATTATGAAAAGGCCATTTACCATGATGTAAAAGCTGCATGATAACAAATAAAACCTGCTGCTACGATAACAGCGTGAATTCAGGACAAAAAAAAACGGGGCACAAAGGCCCCGTCTTCCCTAATATGATTTCAAACCTCAGGGGCTTGTTGGTGAATCGTCGTCGTCATCAGCAATGATGATGATGCCGGCGATGACAGCCGCAGCCGCCAATACACCAACAATAATGCCGGTGCTGCCTTCAAGCTTTTCAGCTTTGGCATCAGCAGAAGCGCCGATGCGCTGTGCAACTGGAGCCGCACTTTGTGCAGCCTGTGCAATTGCAGGCACAGTTACAAGAGAAAGGGCGGCTACAGAAGCGGCCAATTTATTCAATTTCATTATCTACTCCCAACAGGATATTTGCAGTTATCACAAGGTAAAAGCCGAAAATCGACCTATTGAACCCCCTGATAGTAATAACGCCGCATAACTCTATTTTTTTATCGCACACGCTATTGATGGTGACGTTAAGTGCTGGAACATTATAATGCAAGCTCTAGCTGGAAAAATAGGATTAACTGATGTTCCAATAAGTTAGTTCGATTATTGTTGCGCTTTTCTTACGTAAACCGGGCGGCCACCTACCCATGTTTGCTCAACAACTATGTTCCTGATTACGCCAGGCTCCACCAGCATGATATCTTCTTCAATGATAAGGAAATCTGCGCGTTTTCCTTTGGTCAGGCTGCCAATCCGGTCTTCGGCAAATGCGGCATAGGCCCCGCCCATCGTATAAGCCTGCCATGCTTGCTCACGCGTCAAACGCTGCTCGGGGTACCAGCCACCAAAGGGCTGGCCATTCGCATCTTCACGGGTCATCGCAGCGGCCAGCCCGGGGAAAGGATTGGAAGATTCAACCGGAACATCTGTTCCAAAGGCCAATTTTGCCCCCGATTCCCGAATCGAGTTCCACGCATAAGCCCCGGCTAGCCTGTCCAGTCCCAGCCGCGCCTCTGCCATCAACCTGTCCGAAGTCTGATGAACCGGCTGCACCGATGCGATAGCCTTTGTTTTGGCAATTCTTGACAAATCGGCGGGATCCACAATCTGTGCATGCTCAATGCGCCAACGCTGGTCGCCCGTGAACGTATATTGCAATTCTTCAATCGCGGACAAAAGCTCTGCATTGGCTTCATCACCAATCGCATGGACCGCCACCTGAAATCCATCCATCGCGGCGCGGCTCATTTTATTTTTAAGCTGGGACGAGGACATGAGCGCCAGCCCTTTCTCCCCTGGCATATCGGCATAATCCTGTTTCAATAAAGCGCCGCGCGACCCCAGCGCACCGTCAAGAACCAGTTTTACCCCTGCCAGTTTCAAGCGGTCATCATAGAGCCAGGGCGAAGGCCCCGGCCCGCCAATGGCAACCATATTAGAAGTATCGGCAGCATAAGAGATAATCCGTATCTTTAATTGCTGTTTATCCCCTGCCCGACGGAAACTTTGCCAGTGCGGCATGGTTGTCCCCATGTCGGCAATCGTGGTTACGCCATGCGACAGCAATATTTCCTGCGCCTTCACCAGCGCCAGATCTTCCTCCACAGGACGCGGTTCGGGTATGGAGCGGGCAAAAAGGTCCTGGGCCTTATCAACGAAAATCCCGCTCGGCTTGCCGCCAGTTTTTTCGATCATGCCGCCGGACGGTGCCTTGGTCGCTGCCGTGATCCCTGCCGCTGTCATGCCCGCACTGTTGACCCATGCCGCATGACCATCAACCCGTGTCAGATAAACCGGCCGGTCAGCTATTACAGAGTCAAGCTCTGCGGCGGTAGGAAAGCGGTTCAGGCCCCAAGCCTCCTGGTTCCACCCGCGCCCGATAATCCATGGGCGATTGGGATATTTTGCCGCATATTCGCGCAAGGCCTGCTGCGCCTCTGCCAGGGATTTGGTGCCGGACAGGTCCAGCGTTAGCGCGGCAAAGCCCAGTCCCATCACATGACCATGCGCATCGACAAAGCCGGGGATCAGGCTTTTACCCTTGCCATCAAACTGGAAGTCCAGTTCCTTGGGCCGTTTGTCTTTACGGTCCAACAGCTCTTTCACCCGGCCTTCATCGTCAATCACCATAGCGGTAAAGCGGATGACCCTGCCCTTTTCATCCAGCGTCATGCCGTTGACATTCTCGATCAGGCTATCGGCCTGCGCCGGTGAACCCGTACTCAAAAGCGCCGCACTGGCAGCTAATATAATTCCCGTTCCCGATATTGAAAAAATACGCATCATTATCCTTAGTTAAACGGCCCCCAAACCATATGTTCCACCCCTGCTCCACCTGTCAGGGCTTCACCCTTTGGGAAAGCGCATCACATGCGCTGCCATGGGGGTACCCGGCACATCAATTGCGGCCAATGCCATATTTGCCATTACAGACTCGCATAATCATTGTTTCCCTGAAAGACCAGATAGGTTAGGGCCACCCCACTATGACAGCTCAAAAAACCAAATCGCTTCCATCTTTCAACTATGCCGACGTTCGGGCGGCCCATGCGCGTATCCGTGGCCGGATCGTGCATACAGCTACCTTGAAAAGCACTACCCTATCCGAAATGGCTGGCGCGGAAGTCTATCTGAAATTTGAAAACCAGCAGTTTACCGCCGCTTATAAAGAGCGGGGTGCCCTGAATGCCCTGCTTTTGATGGATGAAGACAAACGGGCTGCGGGCGTCATCGCCGCTTCGGCCGGAAACCATGCACAAGGTCTGGCCTATAATGCCAAGAACCTCGGCATCCCGGCGACCATCGTCATGCCGACCACCACACCGATGGTGAAGGTCGAGCAGACGCGCGGGCACGGCGCGGAAATTGTCATGTTCGGCAATAGCTATGACGAAGCCTATGCCCATGCGCTGGACCTCGCAGCACTGCGCGGCATGACCTATATCCACGCTTTTGAAGATCCGCACGTCGCTGCCGGTCAGGGCACAGTGGCTATCGAGATGCTGGAAGCTGTCCCCGACCTCGACCGGCTGATTATCCCGATTGGCGGCGGCGGTCTGTTCTCAGGCATGGCGACAGCGGCCCATGCGATGAAACCGGATATCAAGACGACCGGCGTGCAAGCCGCGCTTTATCCCAGCATGTATGGCAAGATTAACGGCACGGAAGTTACGGCTGGCGGCGACACACTGGCCGAAGGCATTGCGGTGAGCACTCCATCGGACTTTACCGCTGAAATCATCCGCAAATATGTTGACGAGATATTGCTGGTGAGCGAAGCCCAACTGGAAGGCGCGGTCAGCCTCTTGCTACAGATTGAGAAAACCGTCGTCGAAGGCGCAGGCGCCGCCGGTCTTGCCGCGCTGCTCGCCAACAAGGAGAAATTCGCCGGCGAAAAGGTCGGCCTCGTGCTGTGCGGCGGCAATATAGATACACGGCTCCTGGCCAATGTCCTGCTCCGCGACCTGGCCCGATCCGGCCGCCTCGCCCGCCTGCGCCTCCACCTGCGCGATCAGCCCGGCGCGCTTTATAATGTCGTGAAACAATTTGCCGAGCATGAAGTCAACATCATCGAAGTCTATCACCAACGCGTATTCACCAACCTGCCCGCAAAGGGATTGATCACCGATATCGAGTGCGAGGCAAAGGACAAGGCGCAACTGGACGGCCTGATCGTTGACCTCAACAAGGCTGGCTATGATGTCCGTCAGGTGGAACTGGCGGATTAGGAATTAAGCGGGCTGCGACTGGTTTCGTCAACGCGGTCCGTCCGCTTTTTCTGATAGTGCTGCGCCCGGCATTAAGGCTTAGTGAGTAGTTCCGGCCATCTATATTGACCACTTGCCCCCAAAACCGCATAACTGGTCGACCGTTTCGGTTGGGGGGAAATATATAATGACAAATCGCCGTTTATCTGTGCTGGCCACTATATTGTTGCTTGCCAATTCATGGAACAACTCTGCTTGGGCTGCACAATCGGATGTCGCAGCGGATCAATCAACTGTACCACAAAGCAAATATCACGACCTTGACGACAAGGCGCTGTATGAAATGTACGTGAACGAGAGCTTCACAAATAGTTGTGAGGCGAAATCCCTACTTTCCGAAATGCTGAAACGGGAGGTCTTTTCTGATGGGGCACTCCTGGATTACACTGAAAATTCGATCAATTGTGCCATTCAAAACGGGGATATGGAAGAAGCCTATCGTAATATTGTGAAGTGGGAGGGGATGGAAGGTGCATATGAGCTGGATGCCGGATGGGCATTCCGGGTGGCCTATGTGGCAGGCGCGCGGGATGATGCTCTGGGACGGCTGGAAAAAATAGCGCAATTCGAAGAACCGGATGAACTGCTTGAATCAACTGGCCGGTTCATATTTCAGGTCATAGGTGATCTTCATCAGGAGAATATGAAAGACGCCGTCACCCGGCTCCATAATATATTAATAGAGTCACCGCATTTTGAGATATTACATCCGGATGTCCGATCTTCCACCGCCGCGCATATATTGGGGGAGCGAATAAAAAGCGGAAATCGGGATGCGGCCGGAGAATTTCTGGCTCACATTACTACCCCCGATTTCTATACTGAAATGCTGTCCTCAAGAGAATATGAGCCTATCTGGAACGAGATAGAGCAACGCGTCGGCCCTAATATGGAAATAGTGATAGGTGAATATTTGCAAATAATAAGCGCCGCCTACCAAAGTGATCCTCAGAACAAGAAAATCAGACAAGATTATGCACATGCACTGAACTTCGCCGGGCAGTTCGAAGATATAATTACGTTGGCCCAGAGTGTTGATCATAGCCCGGAAGCTATCCCGAATTGGGGAGAAGATGATGGCTGGCTGCTCAATATAGAGGCTTATGCCCATGATGCGCTGGGCAACACAGCGGCGGCAGATCGCATTTTTGACAGTTTCGTAGCTTTGGATGATCCTTCAAACCAGAAGGGCTGGCGTGTCAATTTTCTGATTAACCGGGCTTCGCGTTTTGTGAGGCAGACTCGATGGGAAGAAGCTCTGGCCGCTGCTAAAATCGCCGGTGACGTAGCCGCTGAAGCTGGAAATCCCTACGCCAGAATGTTGGTTCGTCTCGTAAATGCCTGCGCGCTGCATAATCTGGGCCGCGTGGAAGAAAGTTTAGCGGTTATCAAAGAAGTCGAGGCTCATCAGGAGGATTCTTTAAGGGTATCACTCGACGCGTTGCTATGCGTAGGCGAGCGGGAACGCGCCGCAGAGATGATGGTAAAAGGACTGGCCGATGAAAAAGATGGCCCGATTTTAATCGAAACACTTCAAAACCCGCAGTTTGATACCTTCTATACGAGTACCCGGATACCGACGATATATAGCGAATTGCGCTCACATCCAAAAGTTACGGAAGCCTTTGAGCGCGTTGGCCGAACGATCCCGGACAGCTATATTCCGCTTGCTGGCCAACGGCTCCATCAGCTCGCAGCCGAAAGGCAGGCGGATTAGCTCAGCCCCAAACCACCAATCTTTCGCGCAAAAATGACGGGGCGGGCATAATACCCGCCCCGTGTGATTTACAGGCCGTCGAGGCCTTTGCTTACCAGGATATTCACGGCAACGCGGCGGTTTTGGGCTTTGCCGCTATCGGTGTCGTTGCTGGCCAGCGGGTCCGCTTCGGCCATGCCGGTGGGGGTCAGCATGCGATACGGTTTCCAGCCACAATTTTGCTGAATATAGTTGACGACGCGGCTGGCCCGTTTTTCGCTGAGCCGCTGGTTAAATTCATAGTCTCCGGTTGAATCGGTATAGCCGACAACAAGCAAGAGGGCGTTATCAAGTCGTTCGGCCGCGTTTGCTGTGGCGCACAGATCGGCTTTGCCTTGTTCTGAAAGCACCGCTTTGCCAATATCAAAGTTCACATTGGTTGTGCCCTTGACATTATACTGGTCGATATCGCCCACGCGGCTGCGGAGCGCTTCGGTCGCGGCGGTCTGCTCTGCAAAGCCCTGAGCGGTGCCGTTATGGATCATGTTGGCGGTTTTGAGGTCGCTATTGCTCAGACTGATCTTGCTCGCGAACAACGCATTGCCCGCTTGCAAGGTATCAACGCTGACCGGCAGGCCGTTGAGCAGCGCGTCCGCGCCGAGCGCTTTGCGGCCAAGGCCCAAAAAGCCCTTGCTGGCTTTGATCTCGGTGGATTCATTAAAGGCGACAACCGTTTTCGATCCGTCACTGCCCGTGACTTCCATCAAGTTGTCTTTGCGGGCGGTGATAACGCCTTCGACTTCCGGCCCTGCGGGAGCGTTGGCATCTGGCATAGTCGCATAGGCATCTTCCATGCCCTGCCCGGACACGATAATGTCCTCTCTGTCGACTTGTGCAGACACACTAGCCGGTGCCAGCATTGCGAACGTGGCAAGCATAAGGGTGATTTTCGGACTTCTGGAAATGTAGCGCATGTTTATTGCTCCCTTCAAATAGTAGCATTTGGCCCGGCATGTTTGTGGGGGTTGTTTTGACCGGACCCGTATTGGCGTGCCGTCCTGTCAGTTTTCCCTTCAGTTCACGGCACAAGATATGGCGCCATATATTCCGCCTGGGAACATATGGATTTCCTGAGTGATCCAGCCATCCTTTCTGGCATATGAACGCAAACGGCATCACCGCCCGATCCACGGATAATAAGAGCGGAACCTGCGATGAACCGTTGCTGACAGCGCGGCACGCTTCCGTGGCAAACACCGTTCACCATCCGGAACATATGGTTTTGCCGGCAACTGGAACCCGGAACGATAGCTGCATCAAAGATAACAGGCCTGTGTCCTTACATTGTGCCAGCGGGCACCCCATATATAGTCTACGCCACTGTAATTGATGGATTGCAAACTGTCTGGCGCGTCTCTTCAGGGTCAAAATTTTATTTTATTGGCTTTCCCGAGACAGGAAAAGCGGTCGCTATGCCTGGGATTTGACAGCCCGGCGTGAGCGACCCGAACAGCCTGCCCAAAAGAAGCGCTTGCCGACCCACAGGTAATTTCCAACCACCAAAGCAGAAGGAATGAACATGGCTAAATCACAAAAGAAGTCGAACCGCGAAATTCGCAAGCCCAAAGCGGAAAAAGTGAAAACAAACGCGTCAAAGCCGACAGAAAAGCCGGGTGTTGTCCGCGGCCTTGAACATATGAAAAGGTAGTTGATATGCGGGTTTCAGCAGACACATGCAAGAATCAGATTAAGACCCACCAGGATATTGCTCAAAATCATCCGCTGGAATCCCGCAGGAAAATTGCGCAGGTAGCGGTAGCCGCTTGGAAGATTGAAGCGGCCATGGCGGTGAAGCGTGAAGCTGGCCATCAGAGCCCGCTCGATAAAATCGATGCTCAAATTGCTCTGGAATTTACAGCCGAAGACGATGCGGAGAAAGTATCAGACTTAAAGGCGTGATTTCAGGAAGATATGACTTCCTCATATATCACCCTAAACCCGTGCCGTAACTCCGGCGTCGCGCATTCCGCGCCACATCTGCACCGCTTGTACGGTTTCTGGTACATCGTGCACCCGCACGATTTGCGCGCCTTGCTGCACCGCGTGATGGGCGCAAGCGATGGAGCCGCCCAGGCGCTCACCTACTGGCGCTTCGTTGGATAGCGCGCCGATCATCCGTTTGCGGCTCGCCCCGATAAGCAGAGGCTGGCCCAGCCCGTGGAACAGCGCGATATTGTTCATCAGCGCCAAGTTCTCGGAAAGTGACTTGCCAAAGCCCAGGCCGGGATCGACGATGATCTTGTCACGCTCAAAACCCGCATCTATAATGTCGGCAATGCGCTGTTCCAGCCAGTCGAATGTTTCGGTCACGACATCGCTATAATGGCCGCCCTTGTGCGGGTCATCCCCGCTGGACGGCGCGTGCATCAGCACCACCGGCTTGCCCGATACTCCGGCCACTTCCAGCGAACGTTTGTCATGCAGCAGTGCGGATATGTCATTGATAATATGCGCGCCCGCGGCGATTGCGGCCTCCATCACCGCCGCTTTGCGCGTGTCGATGGATAGAGCCGCGCCGCACTGGGCCAGCCTTTCGATCACGGGCACGACCCGCTTGATTTCATCGCCTTCCCACACGGGCTGCGCATCGGGCCGCGTGGACTCGCCGCCAATGTCGATAATGGAAGCCCCGGCCGCTGCCATATCAAACCCTGCATCTGCCGCCTTTTGCGGATCGCCATCATGTTTCCCGCCATCGGAAAAGCTGTTCGGCGTCATGTTAAGGATGCCCATGACATGCGGCTGGTCAAGGCGCAGCACCCGCTCCCCGCATTGCAGGGGCGCGTGGGCCTTGGTCAGATTGGCAAACAGGACTGCCGCGCGCTGTTCCAGATGTCCGGGCAAGCGCGATGCAATCTTGCCCCACAGTTCCACCGGGACCAGATTTCTGATAACCGGTTTCCCCTCCTCGACAATCGAATATTCAACTTGAGAAAACCACAGCAAGCTATTGTTTAACCGTCTATTTTGTTCATCAAAATATTGCGGACTATCCAAAAAACCGCCGGGCTTCAGATAGATTTTCGCATTCGGTCCAATAGTGTCTGCCATGTAATATTCCCTACGGCTCGGTGGCCAGCAAATAGGTCTGGCGAAGGTCGTCCACCGGCTTTAGCTGTTTGCCGTCATCATAATACCAATAGGTCCAGCCGTTACAGCTTGGCGCACCCTGAACGATTGCTCCGATCTTGTGGATAGAGCCTTCGTGCCCTTCCCACAAAAGCGAACCATCCGCGCGAACTTTCGCCTTGAACTTACGGTTTTTACTGCACAATGTTGTGCCCGGTTTCACATAGCCTGTCTCGACCAATGTGCCAAAAGCCACGCGCGGTTTTGATTTTGGCGATTGCATGGTTTTAAGGGAGCTTTCGTCCAGTGGCAAAGCCGCTTCGATCCGCTCCATCGCCACTTCGCAATAACCATCCTCCCGCTCGCAACCGATCCAGTGGCGGCCAAGGCGTTTGGCGACCGCGCCGGTGGTTCCCGTTCCAAAAAACGGATCAAGCACAATATCGCCCTTGTTGGTTGTCGCCAGCATCACGCGGTAAAGCAACGCTTCCGGCTTTTGTGTCGGGTGCGCCTTTACGCCGTTGCGCTTCAACCGTTCCTGACCGCCGCAAATCGGCATGACCCAGTCGCTACGCATTTGCAGCTCGTCATTCAGGTTCTTCATCGCGCGGTAGTTGAACGTATATTTGGCCTTTTCCGATTTCGATGCCCAGATCAGCGTTTCATGGGCATTGGTAAAGCGTGTGCCTTTGAAATTCGGCATCGGGTTGGCCTTGCGCCAGATAATGTCGTTGAGGATCCAGTAACCAAGATCCTGCAAAGACGCTCCGACCCGGAAGATATTATGGTAGCTTCCAATCACCCACAGCGTGCCGTTAGGTTTAAGGATGCGCCGTGCCTCTGATAGCCAGGCCCTTGTAAAAGCATCATAAACGGCAAAGCTTTCAAACTGGTCCCAGGCATCGTCCACCGCATCAACCTGCCCGCCTTCCGGACGAAACAAATCGCCGCCCAGTTGCAGGTTATAGGGCGGATCGGCAAAAACCATATCGACGGATTCATCCGGCAAGGACTTCATTGCCTCGACACAGTCCATCTTCAAAATCTGGTTCAGCGGCAGATCAACGGCCGCTTTTTTTGACGGCGCGGTTTTTGTCGCGGCCCGTGTTTTTGCTTTTGGTGCGGGCGTTTTAATACGCTCAATGATACCCATAAATTTGCCTTTTTGACTGAAGTTGCTCACACGGTGAGTCCTTCGCGGCCAGCGGTCAAGGCCGTTAACCTAGGTTAAAGGCGTGTTTTAATGGTTAACGGGATTTTGCAAATGAGAACGAAAGGAGTCCCCTCACCAGATATGGAGTCATGGCCCGACTCGCGGACTCAATCCCTAGTGGTGTGGCGAAAAGGACTCGCAGGCACAAGCAAACGGAAATAAATTGAAATAATTTTTCGCACCAGCCGATCCGGACTCTCGGGCATGGTGATTGAGGGTGGTATCTGCCTGTTAAAGCAGTTCATACTGGGCGACGGGCGCAAAGCTTTTGCGGTGTAGCGGTGTCGGCCCATATTGCCTGAGCGCGGCCAGATGTTCTGCCGTTCCATAGCCCTTGTTCCGTTCCCAGCCATATTGGGGATATTTCTGCGCCGCCGCGATCATCATCCGGTCGCGATATTCCTTGGCCAATATGGACGCTGCCGAAATGCAGGGATGAATGGCATCGCCGCCGATGACGGCTTCGGCCTGATGGTTCCAGGTCGGCAAACGGTTGCCATCGACCAATATATAATCCGGCCTTTGCGTCAATCCATCCGCAGCGCGGGTCATGGCCAGCATCGTGGCCTGTAATATGTTAATAGAATCAATCTCTGATTCATTGCATAAGCCTATGAAATAAAAGCATTTATCTAGTATTTCTATTTCCAGTTCCGCGCGCTTTTTCGCGGTCAGCTTCTTGCTGTCGTCCAGTCCCTTTATGCCGTGTCCATCCGGCAATATCACCGCCGCTGCAACCACTGGCCCTGCCAGCGGCCCCCTGCCCGCTTCATCAACGCCTGCTATCATCTTGAACATCATATCTTTGGAACACCCATTGGCCCATGGCCCGCGCCATAGCCGGGAGCCGCTTTCAGGCTTGCCCTGACATATTCCCGCGCCTTGCCAATCGCGGCGCTCAAACTATCCCCGCCGCCAAGATATGTGGCAATTGCCGCCGACATGGTGCAGCCTGTTCCATGACTATGCTGCGTTACGATCCGGCTGCCTTCCCAGCGTTCCCGCTCGCCATCAGCGTAGACCAGCCTGTCGGTCACGGTCGGGCTATTGCCGTAATCGCCGTGCCCGCCCTTGACCAGAAAGGGCACATTATAATCCGCAATGATCTTTTCCCCGCCAAGCCGCTCCATCTCGTCAAGATTGGGCGTGACCAGGCTGCTCAGTGGAATGATCTCCTGAAAAGCGGCAACCGTCCGCTCATCCGCCAGCGCAGCGCCGCTGGTCGCCACCATGACAGGATCGAAAATGACCGGAATATCGCGCAGGGATTTCAGGAAACCGGCAACCGCCAGCGCGATTTCCGGCGATCCCAGCATCCCGATCTTTATCGCATCGACGCCAAAATCATCCACCACCGCCTCAATTTGCGCGAGCACCAGTTCCGGCGTCATCAGTTCGGCAGCCGTCACCCCTACGCTATTTTGCACGGTAACACCCGTAATCGCGGTCATCGCATGGCCGCCAAGGTTGCTGATCGTGCGAATATCCGCCTGTATCCCTGCCCCGCCGCCGCTATCGGAACCGGCAATGGACAGGACGCGCGGGCAAGCCTTGCTCATCGGTCAAACATGCTCATGCTGCACATGGGGCTGCGACATCTTCAACGGCGCTGCATATACGGTCCACCACTGCATGCACCTGGTCGCTATTGTCGCCCTCTGCCATCACGCGGATAAGCGGCTCGGTCCCCGACGCCCGAATGACGAGCCGGCCCGTGCCGTTCAATTCTTTCTCTGCCTCTGCGATAACCGATTTCACCTTGTCATCTTCCAGCGGCGCACCGCCTGCATAGCGCACGTTCTTAAGCAGTTGCGGAACCGGATCGAACAGGTGGAGCAATTCGCTGGCCGGTTTGCCGCTTTCGACCAGTTCGCGCAAAACCTGCAAGGCAGCGATGGTGCCATCGCCTGTCGTGCCGTGATCGAGCAGGATCATATGTCCTGATTGCTCACCGCCGACGTTGAAGCCGCCCTTTCTCATCTCTTCCAGTACATAGCGGTCCCCGACTTTCGAGCGGACGAGATTCAGGTTTTGCGATGCCAGAAACCGCTCCAGCCCCAGATTGGACATCACCGTCGCAACGATGCCGTCACCGTTCAGCAAGCCGTTTCGGCTCCAGCTTGACCCGATCAGCGCCATGAGCTGGTCGCCATCGACAATCTTGCCTTTTTCGTCCACCACAATCAAACGGTCGGCATCACCGTCCAGCGCAATTCCGATATCCGCGCCGCTGGCCACTACCGTTTCCTGCAAAGTTGCCACGTCGGTTGAACCGCATTTATGGTTGATATTCTTGCCATTGGGTTCAACGCCAATGGATACCAGTTCAGCCCCCAGCTCCCACAAGGCCGATGGAGCCACTTGATAAGCCGCGCCGTTCGCGCAATCGACAACGATTTTCAGGCCATCGAGACGGATATGATCCGGCAGCGACATTTTGACCGCGTGAATATAGCGTCCGCGCGCGTCTTCAAAGCGCTTGGCCCGGCCAATATCCTCGGCAGCGGCCAATTTTGCATCTTCGCCAAGATATTGTTCGATCTTGAGCTCGTCCTCGTCGGACAGTTTAAATCCGTCCGGGCCGAATAATTTGATGCCATTGTCATAATAGGGATTGTGGCTGGCCGAGATCATCACGCCCAGATCCGCCCGCATCGACCGGGTGAGCAAGGCAACAGCCGGTGTCGGCATCGGCCCGACCTGCACGACATCCATGCCCACGCTGGTGAAACCGGCGACCAGCGCATTTTCCATCATATAGCCGGAAAGCCGGGTATCCTTGCCAATCACGACCCGGTGGCGATGGTTTCCGCGCGCAAAATGCCGCCCCGCCGCCTGTCCGACTTTCATGGCGATTTCAGCCGTCATCGGATGCTTGTTGGTCAGACCGCGTATTCCGTCTGTCCCAAAAAATTTCTTTGCCATAACAGGTCCTATTCCCCATTTGGTGCAAACGCCGGTTAAGGGTTGGCGCTGCGGTTCATTAGGCCTTAGCGTCTGGCCACAACGGGATAAAGCCGAAACAGGGGACATTGCGGTAAAATGTTGGAAATTCTGAATGGCCTGATTAACCGACTGTCCGATCTGGTATTTTATCAGGTCACCCTTTTTGGCATCACTATCGAACTGGTCGTGCTTTGGCTGGCTATCCCGATGCTGTTTTTCACGGTCTATCTGGGCTTCATCAATCTGCGCGCCATGGGTGCGGGAATCCGAGTGCTTCGGGGCAGGTTTTCCGGTCCCGATCAACCGGGGAACATGTCGCCTTTTGCCGCTCTGTCCACCGCATTGTCGGGCACTGTTGGCCTTGGCAATATTGCGGGCGTTGCGATTGCGCTGTCCACCGGCGGGCCGGGCGCTGCCTTCTGGATGTTTGTCATCGGGTGGATGGCCATGACATTGAAATGTGCCGAGGTCACGCTTGGCCTGAAATACCGGGAGGTCCAGCCCGGCGGCTATGTGCGCGGCGGCCCGATGTACACGATGAAAAACGGGCTGGCTTCAAAGGGCTTTGTCAAAGCCGGACTGATCCTTGGCGGCATCTATGCCTTTCTGGCGCTGTTCGGCGCTATTCCGCTGGTTCAGGTCAATCAAAGCTATGTGCAGGTGGCCGAAGTCACCGGCTTTACGGAGCCGCTGATATACGGGATCATCATGGCCGCACTGGTAGGCGTCGTGGTCATCAATGGCGTCGGCTGGCTGGCGCGGGTGACGGCCTCTATCGTCCCGGCCATGGGGGTAGTTTATCTGGGCGGTATATTCGCCATATTGGCCATGAACTTTGAACAGATTCCGGCCGCTGTCGCCTTGATTGTTTCCGACGCCTTTACCGGACAGGCCGTCGCGGGCGGTGCTATCGGCGCATTTGTCGTGGGGATGCGCCGCGCCGTTTACTCATCCGAATCCGGCATTGGCTCTGCGGTGATTGCCCATACACAGGTGCGAACCGCTGAACCGGCATCGGAAGGGCTGGTTGCCTTGCTAGAACCGTTTATCGACACGGTAGTCATCTGTTCTCTGGGCGCGGTTGCGATAGTCGTTGCCGGAACCTATGCCGGCGATGCGGAAGGGATAGAAATCACATCCGCCGCCTTTGCAACGGTGGCCGACTGGTTCCCCTATATGCTGGCGGTTGCGGTGTTCCTGTTCGGATATTCCACCCTGTGCGCGTGGGGCTTTTACGGCCAGCAGGCATGGTGCTATTTATTCGGACATAGCAAGCCGGCGATATGGGTTTATAAGTTTATCTATGTTATATCTTTGCCCATCGGCGCGGTTCTGGAACTGGGTCAGGTCATAAAGCTGATTGACAGTGCGTTCTTCCTGATGGCCATTCCCAATATTATCACGCTCTACATATTCGCGCCGGAGATTAAACGAGAGATTTTCGGCTATTTGGACAGACAGAAATTATCTTCAAAGGATCAGGCAGAATGAAATATCGCAAACTCGGTAACGAACTGGAAGTATCGGCGCTGGGGCTGGGCTGTATGCCGATGTTCGGTATTGGCCGCGGCATGTATGGCCAGGCCGACATGACAGAGAGTCTGGCGACGCTCGACCGGGCAATCGAACTGGGCGTGACATTTTTCGACACGGCAGAGATTTATGGCCCCTTCAGGAACGAGGAGCTTTTGGGGCAGGCTATCAAGGGCCGCCGCGACCGGTTGGTCATCGCCACCAAATTCGGTTTTGATTTCAGCACTCCGGGCAAGCTCGGCGTCGATTCATCGCCTGCAAATGTGCACCGCGCCTGTGATGCCTCGCTTCAGCGGCTGGGCGTTGATGTGATCGATCTGTTTTACCAGCACCGCGTCGATCCCGCCGTGCCGATCGAGGATACAGTTGGCGCAATGGCGGAGCTGGTTCAGGCCGGGAAGGTGCGTTATCTGGGGCTTTCGGAAGCCGGAGCCGACACGATCAAACGGGCGCACAAGGTTCACCCGATCACCGCTTTGCAATCGGAATATTCGCTGTGGGAGCGCGAAGTGGAAGAGGAAATATTGCCGGTTTGTCAGGATCTGAACATCGGATTTGTTCCCTATAGTCCCTTGGGCCGCGGTTTCCTGACCGGGCAGATTACCAGCCGCGATGATCTGGAAGAAGGGGATTACCGCCGCAATGATCCGCGCTATTCGGAAGAAAATTTCGGCCAGAACCTGAAAATGGTCGAAACCGTCAAACAAGTGGCCCAGCGCCATGGAAGTTCCCCCGCACAAATCGCGCTGGCATGGCTTTTGGCGCAAGGGGACTTCATCGTCCCGATCCCCGGCTGCAAACGCCGCGCGACGCTGGAAGACTCGATGGCTGCTGTTGATATCAGCTTGAGCGATGCCGACCTTGACGAACTGGAGAAAGCCGCACCCGTGGGCGGCACATCCGGCCCGCGCTATACCGAAGCTGCGTTGTCGATGGTCCGGCTTTGATCCGGATTTAGCGGCCGGGCGGCGCGGATAGAAAGGGCTGTCCTACAATATCAGAGCTGTGATAGTGCCAGACAGGTTCTTTCTCAGCTTTGAATATTTTTCCCGTATGCGCGCTCCCGTTTCAAAGAGGGGGGATGCGTTCCAGATGTTGGAAATGTCCAACATTTTGAGGACACTTTGGCGGAAAAGAAAGCTTCCTTGGTGTGAAGTTAGTGAAGTTAGTGAAGTTTGGGGATAGCAAGGATCGGGAAAAACCCGCTTCCTTACTACCCCTCTCCCCTAATCGTAAGCCTTTGGCAAAGCGCCCGGAGCCGGATTGCGATAGCGTTCGCGCAGGCGTTGCTGCCGGTTGGAAAGCGATTGCTCGACACCGTCGATAAACACGCTCTCGACCTGCGTGGAAAGCTCCAGCGGGTCGCCGGACCAGATCACGGCATCGCCCTTGCGCCCGGCTTTAAGCGAGCCAAGCTGGTCGCCCATGCCCATAATCTCTGCCGGTTTGGAGCTGATTGCGGCAAATGCCTCGTCCCAGCTCAGCCCGTTGGCCCGCGGTATCTTGTTCAGCGCGACCAGATTACCGGCATATTGCGCGGAATAGCGGATCTGGTGCGTATCATTGTCGTTAATCATCCCGATCGCGACTTCCACCCCCGCCTGCTTCATCCGTCCGATATTGGACTGTGTTGCGGACAGCCCTTCAAAGGCGGCGGGAAGATTGGTAAGCGCCGATGCCAGAACCGGCACTTTGGCAGCCGAAATCGCATTCGCCACGCGCCACCCTTCATTGGCCCCGACCAGCACCAGTTTCAGCGACGGAAAATCCTTGCGAAGGTCGAGCACTTTGAGAATGTCATTGGCACTCTCCACATGAACCAATAACCGCGTTGTGCCATTGATAACCGGAAGCAAAGCCTTGGCATCGGATGCTTTCATAAGATCGCTGTCGAACAGGGATGGATTGCGGGCATAGGTCTGCGCTTCGTTTAGCATGGCCCGGAAAAGAATATGCGCCGCAGACCGGCTGCCCCCTGCCTTGCTCTGCCCGGTTTCGCCCAGTTCGACAAACTGGAAAGCCTTCGCCTGAGTAATCGGGTTGCTGTCCTGCCCCAGATCGATCACCGCGCCATAGCCGCCGAATATGGACTTGCCCGAGCCAGGCGAAACCACGGCGCGCGTCACACCGGCGGCCCTGCTCACCGAAATCGGCGCGGAGAACGGGTTGACCGCATATTGCACATCCAGTGCGGCAGAGAAAACCGATCCAACCGCGTTGATATCGTTGGTCGAGCTAACCGCTCCCACCTCGGCAAGGCCGAGCCGGCTAAAACCGGCGAAGATTCCCGGCGTTACCCATTTCCCCGTGGCATCAATTTGCCGCGCATTGGCAGGGATGGCGACATTAGTGCCAACCGCCTGAACATAACCGTCACGGATGATAACGGTCGCACCGTCCATTGGTGCGCTACCGTCCCCGGCGACAACTTTCCCGCCGGTAATAGCAATGGTTTCCGCCGCTACAGGAGCCGCCATAAGAGCGAGTGTCGAAACGAATATTGCTGCAATGCGTTTCATTTCACATCTCCTTCACCCGGCTGGCCCAGCTCAAAATCACTGACCGGACGACGCGCCGGGTCATTCGCATCGTAAAGCAAAGCCCCGTCAACCCAGACTTTTTCCGGACGGGCATAAACGCTGAGCGGATTATCGTTCCACAGCACGACATCGGCCATTTTACCGGGCTTCAAGCTACCCGTCTGATCGGCAATGCCCATCGCTTTGGCCGGATTATAGGTAATCCACCGGATCGCCTGTGCATCGCTAATCTCAAGGCCCATCGCACGTCCGTCGGACAGCGCCTTGGCCGCTTCCTGATTGAGCCGCTGGATCTGGTTTTCATCGTCGGAATGAATAATCACGCACGCCCCCGCCTGTTGCAACAAAGCGGCATTTTCAGGGATGGCGTCATAAGCCTCCATCTTGAAGCCCCACCAATCCGCCCAGACCGCAGAGCATATCTCCTCTTTCGCAAGGATATCGGCGATTTTATAGGCTTCGACAGCATGGTGGAATGCGGTCACTTTATAGCCGAATTCCTTGGACATATCGATAATCTGGTTCAATTCGTCGGCGCGATAACAATGGTTGTGAACCAATATTTCGCCGTCCAGCACATCAGCCAGAGTTTCCATCGCCAGATCGCGTTTCGGCGGTTTCGCGGCTTTCCGCTTCTTCTGGTAATCCTGTGCATTGATCCACGTCTGACGGGTTAGCGACAGGCTCCCCATCCGGGTGGAAGGCTTGCGATTGCGGCTTCCGTAAACACGCTTGGGATTCTCTCCGCAGGCCATTTTCAGACCATAAGGCGCACCGGGGAATTTCATCGCCTGAACCGTGCGGGCCGGCACGTTTTTAAGCGTGACCGACCGGCCACCAAACAGGTTTGCCGAACCGGGAAGGATTTGCAGCGCAGTGATCCCGCCATTGGTCAGCGCTCTGGTGAAACCGGGATCCTGTGGCCAGACGCTATGTTCTGCCCATACCTCCGAAGTAACGGGGGCGGTTGCCTCGTTACCGTCGCTATGCGCCGTCACGCTGGGCGTGGGATAGTCGCCCAAATGACTATGCACATCAATGATACCGGGCGTCACATATTTGCCGGTGCCGTCAATGACGTTGCTGTCAGCCGGTATCGCCGTTTCCGGTCCGCCAACAGAGACAATCTTGCCGTCCGACATAAAGACCGTGCCATTGTCGATCCGCTGCCCCTCACCGTCAAATATGGTCACGCCGGTTATGGCGACATCAGTGGACGGATAGGCCTGATAGGTTGAAGGATATGCAGCCTCTTGCGTATCCTTGTCCGAACTTGCCGAGGAAGCGGTTGTCGATGCGCTGGCCGTGCTGCTCTCTGCTCCTGTCGATGCACAACCCGCGACCAGTGCTCCGGCAGAAACAACTGCCAGCAAATCCCGTAATTTCATAAATATCCTCTATGCCTTAACTGGTCCGTTCAAGATTTCGTTGTTGGGTGAACACCCGCAGACGCCGGTTCGCCAAACTCGCCCTGGCCTTCCAGGTCATCGCCAATTTCGTCGTCCTGAAGCGTGTCCAGATGCATGAGTTTTTTGATCAGCGGAGATACTAGCAATACACCCACGCCCACAGCAATGGCAAACCAGCCGACGGACATGTAAACGTCAAGCACGACCTCCTTGCCGGACGCTTCGCCCACAGCTTCCGCTCCCGTTGCAGAAGCGATCAGACCAGCAGCAAAGTTACCGGTCGCCGACGCAAAGAACCAGGTACCCATGATCAAGCTGGCCATGTGCGCTGGTGCCAACCGGTTCATGGCCGAAAGTCCGACCGGGGACAGGCAAAGTTCACCGGTCGTGTGCAGCAGGTAAACAAGGAAAATGAATATGACCGGCGTTGCATTTTCCAGACCGGCGGCCTGCGCGCCCCAGACCAGGACCAGAAAGCCCAGCCCAACCTGCACCACGCCCAGACCGAATTTGAACGGTGCGGAAGGCTCCACCCCCTTGCGGCCAAGCAACGTCCATATAGTCGCAAATATCGGCGCCAAAAGGATGATATAGATGGCATTGATCGACTGGAACATGGAGGCTGGCACACCGGCACGATCAACATGCCTGTCCGTAAACAGGTTCAGCGACGATCCGGCCTGTTCAAACAATGCCCAGAAAATGATCGATGTGACAATCAGGAACATGGCCGCAAAAATACGGTCCCGGTCCTCAGGCAGCAATTTGAACACCGCTGTATAAAGGACATAGAAGACAAGCCCTCCGCCAAAGATGCCGAGCACATACCCGACCATATCCTGATACTGGATAGCCAGCCAACAGACACCGACAAGCGCCAAACCGGCAATATACATCCACCATTCAAGCCTAAGTCCGGCAACCGGCTGTTTCAAACGTTCCGGATTAGACGGCTCACCACGTCCCAGGAGCAAAGGCTTGCCCCAGATAAACACAACCAGCCCAAGGAGCATACCGATACCCGCCAGACCAAAACCATAGGCCCAGCCATATGTCTCACCAATATAACCGCAGAGCAGCGACCCCATCGCCGCGCCCAGATTGATGCCCATGTAAAAGATTGTATAAGCACCGTCCCGCCGCACATCGGTACGCGGATAAAGCTGGCCGACAATCACGGAAATATTAGCTTTCAGAAAGCCCGATCCGACAATGATAAGAGCAAGCGCAAGCCAGAAAACACTGATTACCGGGTTATCGGTATGCCCCACTGCCGCGTCGCCCTCAAATGCCATGAAGAAATGACCCGCGGTCAGCAATACTGCCCCGAAGAGAACCGCCTTTCGTTGCCCCAGATAGCGGTCAGCCAGATATCCCCCGACCACCGGCGTAATATAAACCAGCGCTGTATAAGCGCCGTAGATGATACCAGACTCACTATCCGAAAAAAGCCAGTGCTTGGTAAGATAGAAAATAAGCAAGGCCCGCATGCCATAGTAGGAAAAACGCTCCCACATCTCGGCAAAAAACAGAACAAACAAACCTTTGGGATGCCCTAGAAACGTCCCTTTAGCATCACCGGATTCTTGATACGCACTAGCCATTAACTCGGCCTCCCTAGCTGTTGCAAAGCCGTCTTTCGCGGCCCAGTTGCCTTGCACCCTAGTCAAAAATCATCGCAAGTGAAGTATATTGTTGCACCTGAGACCAGTTTTTAATCAAAAGATTGGCTTGCAATCAGGGCTGCATCACACAAGATGACAGCCATGTTTAATGATCTTTCCAGTCTGAACAATTATTTGTCCACCCGCCGTTCCTGCCGCCCACGCGATATGGTTGCTCCGGGGCCAAGTGACGAGCAGGTCGAAAATATTGTCACCACGGCTCTCCGCACACCGGACCATGGAAAGCTGGCACCGTGGCGCGTTATCCAAGTAGAAAAAAGCCAGCGCGCCCAACTGGCGGCCGAATTGACCAAGGCTTACCGGATTGAAAAGCCGGGTGCCGGGCGTCTGGAACTGGAATCATTGGAAACCATGGCGCATCAGGCTCCGACACTGTTGGTCGTTATGTCCTCCCCGGTCGCGTCAACCAAAATACCGCTCTGGGAGCAAGAGCTTAGCTGCGGCTCATTCTGTATGAACCTCCTCCATGCGATCCATGCTCAAGGTTTCGTGGGCGGCTGGATTACCGGATGGCCCACATATAACGATGACATCCGCAATCTGTTCGGAAAAGCCCCGGAACGCATAGCAGGGTTTATATTCGCGGGGACAGCAGTAACCGAGCTTGAAGAACGTCCACGTCCTGAACTGGCTGGCATTTTATCCAAATGGAAACATCCTGCCGGGATGTAACTGGTTTCAAATCATACTAAACCGCAGAAAAGCGTAGTTTCCGCTTGCCCGCATCGCTGTATTATGGCAGTGATGCAGTATGCACAGATCAAGTAAACCTGTATATTTGAAATTGCGGGATATCATCTCCGAATCAATCCTTGATGGTGAATATGCCGAGGGCGACATGTTACCTTCAGTACGCGCCTTTGCGGTTGAGCAAGGGGCCAACCCCCTGACCGTCGCAAAAGCCTATCAAGGCTTTCAGGAAGATGGTCTGGTCACCGTTAAGCGCGGCGTCGGCATGTTCGTCGCCAAAGGTGCAAAGGCCAAGTTGCGGGATGCGCAGCGAGCCCATTTCATAAAAAATGTCTGGCCACCAGTAGAGCGCCAAATGAACCGGCTGAATATCCGGATAGAAGAATTGCTTGAAAAAGAAGCCTGAATTCAGGGGCTATTCTTCTACCGGGTCAGGGCAAGACTGGCACGATATGCTTCATTAAGAGGCGCGATCATAACTGACTTTCGAAACAAATCACGTGCGTCATTTGATCGCGATCCCTCTGCCAGTAGAGCACGCCCATAGATATGGGAAGCAACCGGGCTTGAAGGTTGCACATAATAGGCAATCCGTGCTGTCGCGACCGCTTTGTCTGTCTGTCCCAATTCGGTATAAGCCTGCGCCAAACCTGCCATAATCAAGACATCATTTTCGCCGATGCGTTTACAGATATTTTCCAAGATGCGCCGCGCAATATCCCAGTTTCCGGCCTCCAGATGTCCATAAGCCATCAAGCGCAGGGCAGAAAGATTGTTGGGGTTATAAGTCAAAAATTCAGCCAAGACTGCACCCGCCCCCTGCACATCACCTTTTGCCCGAAGCGCCTCAACAATACGTAGCATCACTGGTTCGGAAAAACGGATGCGCCGTGCAAGTGCAAGCGCCGCCAACGCTTCATCGAAATTACCCATCGCCATTGCCGTATCCGCAACCAAAATATGGGCATCACTGGCACCGGGATTACCCTGTTGCAGGTGTTTTGCCTGAGCGAAGGCAGCGCTGTAATCGCCGCTATGATACAGTGCCCTGATATAGGGTATGACTTTAACAGCATTATCGGGTTCACGCTCCACCTCGCTCCGCAAAAACCCGATGGGTTCCTCTGGCAGGATCACGGACGCTTGCCCAGCATCGTGACGCGAGGCCCGGTTGAATAAACCTGTTGCCTCTTGCCGCATATCATTCGCCTCTAGCGCGCGGCCCGCTAACCAGAGCGTATAAGAGGCCGTACCGCTATTATTGACTTGAGGCTGTAAACGATTCATCGCGCCATCCGGATCGCCTGAAAGATAAAGCGATCGCGCCAGCAGGTTTTGGGCTTGCACATTATTGGGCTGGAGGGAAACCAGCCGATGAAATCTGTCAATTGCGATTATATAATTGGCGACTTCAAACTCAACAATGCCCTGCATCATCATTACGGCGGGCACATTATCCAACCGCCCTTCGGTCTTTTGCATCAACATACGGGCAAGATCATATTTTCCAGCACGCGCGGCCAGAACAGCCTGCATATAAAAAGCGCGCGGGTTACTGACATCCAGCGATATAATTTTCCGCGAAATGGCCAGCATATCGGTCATGCGGCCCATATCCCCCAAGGTTGCCGCATATTCTGTCAATATCGGAACATCATTGGGATCGATCTGCAACGCCCGTTCGAACCAAGGCAATGCCGCCGCCAAACCATATTGGGAACGCAACAACTCGCCGCGATATTGCAGAGCGCGGATATTATCTGGGTCCCGCCGAACCGCTTCCTTTACCGCGGCAAGCGCTCCAGCCTGATCGCCTGAACCGGCACGAAACCGGGCTACATCCACCCAGAGATCAGCATTGGCCGCATCGCGCCGAATAGCACGATCAAAAGCCCTTCTTGCCAGATCTTCGTCACCTGTTTGTATCGCAACCCGGCCAAGTATCCGATCGGCATAGGCCTTATGCTGAACCGGAATATCTTCTGCAATCAGCTGATCCTTGGCTTCGTCCCATTTGCCCTGAATCTGCAAGGCATGCCCGTAAATGTGCCTGACTTGCGATACATCAAGCCCCAGATCAAAAGCACGATCCAACTCCGCTTCTGCGCCCGCACCATCGGATAATTTCAGCAATATCTCTGCTTGTAATATACGCGCGTCAATCCATTCTGGATCGGCTTTAATGGCATTCAGCATTTCAATACGCGCCGACCTGACATCACCGCGGGATTCATATTGTTTGGCCTTTGTAAAAGCCGTGCGTGCGTCTTTATGGCCATTACTCGCCGCCTGAATTGCTGGCGGTAAAGCTGCATATAATAATCCTATCAATATCACCAAAATCAGAAATCTTGCCAGATATCTGTATTCCTGCTTTGGAATATTCTGGAACGCTCTCCCCATCAATTCAGCTCGCCTGCTGCAACTGATATTGCTTGAGCAGGTCATATAATGTCGGTCTGCTAATGCCCAAAAGCTTCGCAGCATTTGATATATTGCCATCCGTTTGCGAGATTGCCCGGATGATAGCGGTACGATCCGCTGCTTCTCTTGCCGCTTTCAGGTTAAGGAAATCGGCAACATTATCTTCTATCTCCTCAAGGTCGAGATCTTTTGCGACAATCATTTTACCATCGGCCATGATTACCGCTCGTTTGATCCGGTTTTCCAGTTCTCTGACATTACCGGGCCATTTCCATGCATTTAAGGCAGCCAGTGCATCGGGTGCGATGCCTTTAACGTCCGGATTGATTTCTGCGGAAAATTTCTTCTGGAAATGCCGGGCGAGCAGGCTTGCGTCACCGGACCGCTCCGACAATGGCGGTATCTTCACCACTATCTCTGCCAAGCGATAATATAGGTCTTCGCGGAAGCTGTTATTCCTGATCATTTCTTCAAGATTCTGGTGCGTGGCACAAACAATTCTGGTGTCTACCGGAATGGCTTTGCGGCCACCTATCCGTTCGATCACCCGTTCCTGGATGAACCGCAGCAGTTTCACCTGTAGCGGAAGCGGAATATCACCCACTTCATCAAGGAATAAAGTGCCTCCATTGGCTTGCTCAATCTTGCCCTCAGTCATCTTGACGGCCCCGGTGAAGGCTCCCTTTTCATGGCCGAACAATTCGGATTCCAGCAAATTTTCGGGGATAGCAGCACAGTTTATCGCAACAAAAGCATTGTCCCGGCGGTCGCTGGCATCATGTAAACCACGTGCCAGCAACTCCTTACCTGTACCACTTGCGCCTAACAGCATGACAGAGGCATTGGTATTCGCAACACGTTCAATCATCTGCGCGACTTTGAGCATTTCAGGGGCGCCGGTAATGATCCTGCCTAGCACTTTATGATTGCCGTCATTCTTTGCTGCAAGACTGGCATTTTCCAATTCCAGTTGCCTGACCTGAAAAGCCCGGCGCACGATTAAGCCCAATTCGTCAATATCCAGAGGCTTCTGGTAAAAATCCCATGCGCCGGCGGCAATGGCACGAAGCGCACTCTCTTTTTCGCCATGCCCGGACGCGACAATGATTTTGGTGTCAGGCTTCAGGCTGAGAATAGCCGCCATAGTGGCGAACCCCTCGGTGGTGCCATCGGGGTCTGGCGGCAGACCAAGGTCGAGCGTCACCACTCCGGGTTCTTCGGCGCGGAGCACATCGATTGCAGTATCGCGGTCGCCTGCAACAAAAACATCAAAGTCCTCATATGCCCATTTGAGCTGCCTTTGCAGTCCTGTATCGTCTTCAACAATAAGGAGTTTTTCTAGCGGCTTTTTGTCTTTACCAGACATGTCATGCAGCCCTTTCATTTACTTTATCTTCTTGGGTGAGCCAACTTGCCAATGGCAATATCAGGGTGAAACGACTCCCCGCCCCCTCTTTGCTCTCCACTTCAATCCTGCCGTTCATCGCTTTAGCCAAGGAACGTGCTTCATAAGCACCGATGCCAAAGCCACCAGCTTTGCTCGATGCAAATGGCTTGAATAGCTGGCTTCGGATAAACTCGCTCGACATGCCTACTCCGCGGTCCACAACCTCTATAGCAAGACTGAAACTGCGTCTTCGCGCATTGATCATGATTGACTGTCCCTCGGGACTGGCATCAATCGCATTCTGGATCAGATGCCCCAATATCTGCTCTACCCGCGCGGGATCGGCCATGACGGTGAGATCATCTATCTCCACACTCTCAATCTCATGAAGCAGTCGTTTTTTGTCGATGATGGACTGTAACAAACCAGCCAGCTTTATCGGCTTAGGCTCCTCTGGCCTCGCCTTGTTATGCTGGGATAATCGTTCCAGAAGACCGTTCATCTTATCCGCTGAATCCTGCAGAGTGGCGATCATGTCAGTTTGGAATTCAGGGTTGTCGGCATGCCGTTTTGCATTGCGGGCCAACAAACTGATCTGGCTAACCAGATTTTTAATATCGTGCATCACAAACGCCATCCGGCGGTTAAACTCATCAAAGCGCTGCGCTTCCAATAGTGATTCCTGGCTGCGTGCTTCGGCTAGATAGCTGGCCACTTGCCGCCCAACCACACGCAACATGTCAAGATCTTCCCAGTCCAATGTCCGGTTTATCCGCGGCCTTGCGAGCAAAACAATGCCGGCCAGCCGGTCGAAATGGACAAGCGGAACTGCTGCCCATGCCTGCGGATCATTGGTCATCCACTCTGGAATAGCGTCGGGATTTTCCCGCGCCACTTCGTCCGTCTGCAAAGAGTCAAATTCGATTATATGTCCCGTTTCTTCAAAAAACGGGATGGTGCCTGATGTGCAAGCTCGCGCCGGCACTTCTATAGTTGGCCAATTCCACCGGGATTGCAGGGACAAGCGACCGGAATCATCGGGCATGAGTAATATACCGGCAGGAGATTCGGTAATATCGGCAATCGCTTTGACAACCCGCTCATGAAATGGCGCGCTGTCAGGGCCTGGCCGCCCGATTGTGTTGGTGAATCTGATCCACTCCACACGGTAATCATAACGATGCTGGAAGAAATGCTTTGCCAGCTTGACCTTGAACCAGGCCCGAAATTTCCCGGATGGTAATAAAAGCAAAGCGGCAATGGACGTTCCGAAGATGAAACTGATCTGTGCAAGCCTGGCATAATCGCCGCCGATGATTTCCAGCGCCGTAGTGATAATCACCATCATCAAAAGATACCCGGCGATGGCGACAAGGGACAAAGAGCGAAACGCAATGCTTCGCGACAGTTTCAGCTTCCATTCGGTGTTGCGGACAGATGCCAATGCAAAAATTGGCGCGAGACATGCCATTGCTGGTCCTCGCATGGCCGTGAGTTCAGCCGGGAATTGCTGGGTTAAGTAGATGATTGTGAAGAGGTTCAGGTCATAGGTCCACATCGCCGCAAGCGAAGCCATCGGCAATCTGATCCCCCACCGCGTTTCAGGTGCTGAAACGGAGTATAGATTGTGCACCAATACCAAGGCGCCTACCGAGAACAACATACGGAGTACCACCGAGGTAAAGATTGTCATTCCCCCGATACGCGGGCTCTCAGCAAAAATGGGGATCAGGGAATCCACGACTATCTGACCGAGCAGTACCACTGCCAAGGCGACATAAATGATTTTGACCGCTGTAGGCTGATCCCGCCCCTCGCCTGATCTCAATAATATGAACATGAATATCAGCCAGCCCAGGTTTCTGATCGACTCAGCAAAACTGGAAATGAGCGAAAAGGCCCCCTCAACCGCGGTAGCTAAAGCCCAAAAACTCGTCCATGCGAGCGCCATCACAAGGGCAAACTGCGCTTTGTTCCGCTCGGTCTTACGCTGGAATTGCCAGATCGTTAGCGCCGCAAAAAGCGCCGCCGCCAAGCCATGACCAAATATGCTGATCTGGGTCATCATGCCATCACCTCAGCGTGCCCCATCAGGCCAGATTATGACCCGGATGGTTTGCAGCAAAATCAGTATGTCCAGAAACGGCGTATAATTCTTGGCATAATAGAGATCATATTCCAGTTTGTGCCGGCTATCCTCGATTGATGCGCCATAAGGATAATTGATCTGCGCCCAGCCGGTAATGCCCGGCTTCACTATGTGCCGCTCAGCGTAATATGGCATTCTGGTTTGCAATTCTTCAACAAATTGCGGGCGTTCCGGTCGAGGGCCAACAAAGCTCATCTCACCTTTCAAAACGCTCCATGACTGCGGCAGCTCATCGATGCGAACCTTGCGGATGAATTTCCCTATCCTTGTAATCCGCGGATCATTTTCCTCGGCCCACATCGCCTTGCCTGCCACTTCGGCGTCAGCGCGCATCGAACGGAGTTTAAGGATATTGAATCTCTGCCCGTAAAGACCGACACGTTCCTGTTTGAAAAAGGCGCCTCCTCTACTCTCCAGCTTTATCAGCGCGGCAAAAAGCAGAACGATCGGACCCGTCAGAATCAGCAGCAGCAGGCTCAGAACAATATCAAAGCTGCGCTTGAAAATCGTTGAAAGTCTCCGCCCGGAAGAAAATCCGTCTGAAAAAATGAACCAGCTGGGATTCACGCTATCCAGATCGACGCGCCCGGTTTCCCTTTCCATGAAACTGGACATATCGTTGACATGAACCCCGGTCGTTTTGATTGTCAGCAAATCCGCCACAGGTAGAGAATTTCTGCGTTCTTCCAGAGCCAGCACAACTTCGCTAACCCCCAGATTCATCACATGTTTCGGTAAATTTTCTATTTCAGAACGGTTAATGGCGTTTGTCACAATAGCAGGGCCATCGTTCATATTTACGAAGCCTCTGATGATGAAGCCGCTTTCCTGTTTGGTCGAAAGCTCGGCGATACGATTCGCTTTTGGCCCTGCGCCCAGGATCAAAAGATGGCGCTTGAATACGCTCATGTCCAATAGCGTGCCCAACACCATCCGGACAGCCATGAGAAGGCATATGGAAGACAGCATGGCATATAAGGAAATCGAACGCCAAAGAGTGATACCAGGTAACAAGAAAGCCATTAAGGACAGAAAAATAATGCCCAAAGATATCCCAACCAATATGCGGGCCGCAGCAAATCTGAGCGATTGCAACGCTTCCGCCCCATAGACACCGACAGCGATAAGAGCGACTTCAATTGCCAGAGAGAAACTGATAACCGGAAGCGGATGGTCATATATCGACCCTGCACTCATGCCGATTTGACTGGCACGGAATGCCCAGCTCGTTTCAGCGGCGAAAACAAGCAGGCAGAAATCCAGTAGCCCCAGAAAAAAGACTGGATAGGGTATATAATGTTTGAACAATCTGAACATTAAGCGCGCAATCTCTGGGTTGATCGCTTAGCTGATAGATAGAATTGTTTAGCTGTCGGTTAATTTTACACTCTTTTTCCAGCAAAGCATGAAACACCGTCACGAATGTTCAATTTCCCGACAGTGCCCGCCAATCGAACAAAGCTGTTCAATCGCCGACAAAGCTGTAAGGTGTCAGCCCGGTTTCCCGCTCATCAAATTTCATAGCCCGGCTTTTCGGAGGCATTGATCGCTGCGGGCACTGCTCCCTTGTGCAAGCCGGGCAGCCCAGCCCGATAGATGCTGCATTGTCGGCAGACAAATCCATCCCCCGCGCATGATAGAGCGTGGCGGCCAAATCTGCGGGCAGGCCAAGGCCAACAGCAAATTCGGGCGTGTAGCCACTTGCGCCTGCACCGAACCCTTCAACCGCACGGGACAGAGTAAACCATGTCGATCCATCTTCGAGTTCCAGCAGCTGGCTATGCACATCTAAAGGCCGGTCGAACGACTGGTGAATATTCCACAACGGGCAGCGATGGATAGTTTCAACCAACGGAGCATGGCTCGCTCCGGCAAAGCGTTTGGAAGCCAACCCGGACCGGTCAATCCGTATCATGAAGAATGGCAGACCCCGCGCGCCCACACGTTGAAGCGTGGTCAACCGGTGCGCGACTTGTTCAAAACTGGCTCCAAAGCGCCGTTGCAAGACCTGGATATGATATCCGGTTTGTTCACATGCCCTTAAAAACCGTGCATAGGGCATCATTAAACTTGCGGCAAAGTAGCTCGACAGATGACGGCGATAGAGGCGTTGCGCCACTTTATCCTGGAAATTAGCCCCTGAAATCAAGCTCTCAATTTCTACCTGGGCTTCAATTTCTCCTAGCAATGCTGCGGCCTGAAAAGTGCGGGATGCCGGGTCAAGCATTTCCGAAAGCTGCAACTGGCGCGCGTGCAGATCCAACCGGCGCAATGTTTCCGGCAAAACAGCCTGTGGTAGCACCCTTATCGTAAGCTGATGCTTGACCCTGAGCCTCTCGGCAATGGCCCCGTATAAATCGGCCGCGCCTAGCCGCAAATCATCGGCCAGCGTCTCCGCTTCCGCATCAAGGTCCGGAAAATGGTTGCGCCAACGTTCTATTTCCCCGCGCACCAGTTTAATTGGATCTGTTATTTCAGGGGCACTCCCAACCAGCCCTGCGGAGCGGCTGTCAAACAACCTTACAAACGCTTCCGCAGTATTCGGTGCCGCGGTCAGCCATTCCTCCAGCTCCGCCCTGTCTATTGCCAGATCATCGAACATCGGATCGGCCAGCCGTCTGCCAATCCCGTCCACACCTCCACCGGGTTGATCTGCAACCAACTGGCGCGGGTCAAAATCAAAACGGTCTGCGAGCAATAGCATCAGCCGCGCACTTAACGGGCGTTGATTGCGCTCTACCAGATTCAAATAGCTGGGAGAAATATCAAGCGCATCGGCCAATGCCACTTGAGTCATATTCGCCGTCCGGCGCAGCCGTCGTATTGCCGCACCCGCAAAAAGTTTTCTGTCTGCCATGACGGGCATGTATGTAAATAATTTTACAAATTTTCAATCTGAAATGATAATAGTCACTTTATTTTCAACATATTTTGTAAATTACCTTTGCGTCTTCCACGAATATAGCCTTAATAAAATACAACCCGGTCATTTCATGGTCGATTCACACACAGTTTCCTGGGGAGGAAAAGCTATCCGTCGGAGCCTTGCCGCTCCGGCGGATTTTTTTGAGCGGCGGAAAGGCCGTATGTTCGTCTGTAAGGCTATTTTAACCCTGATCGTCTAGTTTCTCCGGATATAACTTTAGTCTCCGGTGAGCATCATGATTAAAAAAGCGGCTCTTTTTGTCATTTCAGCAGCGTTTCTGGTGTATTTCATCGCCCCGGTAGAGGAGGAACAGAAACCTCAGCCAACTGAAATAAAAGCCGAACAAAAGCCGGTATCCGCTCCTTCGAAAGATGCGGATTATTGGGGCGACGACGCATATGGCGAGGATAGTGACGAACAAGAGTTTGTATTTGGCGAACCGATGATGAGCACCGATCCAATCATTGATACGGATGAATTTACTGACAACCGCAGCGAAGATGGATCCGGTGATGAACGCGAAACCGCGTCAAGTTCAACAAATTCATCACAGAACCGTCCTTCCGCACCGGCAAAAAGTCGTCCCATTCATAGCAGCAGCCCCAAACCGGGCGAGTTAGGCAGCGCGGAAAACCCGATCCTTCTCAACTGATCCTATCTTAGTCCAGATCCCGTGCCATATCTCGGCGAGCGTCCTCCCCGATAACAGCTGCGTGGCCATAATTGGGATGATCGATCTGGATCATTGCCTGCCTCTCACCGCTTTTCCAATCCTTCGCTTGGTCGGCAGTTAACGGGAAATGCAGAAACTGGACCGCGCTCGCCTTGCCGTCGGCGCGGGTGCGGTCAATGTCCTGCTCCGGTTCCGCAGTGATTTTGTGATCGCCAATGATCAGATGAATATGCTTATCCACACCGCCCAAAGTCTTTAAAAAAGCAGTGCGGCGCTCTTCATCGTCAATTTCGAACATCAACGTCGCTGTAAATTCAGATCCGTTAGGAATCATTGGATTATAAGCTTCCAATTCATCAGCCAGTTGCTCGTCACCACCTTTTTCAATCCGGAGCATTTCCTGGATTTGCAGCCACATGCTTTCCCAGCTTTCAAAGTGGATAGTCGCATAAGGTCCGACGGACAATCGCCGGAATTTTTTGCGCAAGATGTTTTCCTGACGCTTTTCCGCTCTGATCGTTTCATAATCGCTAAGTGAAAGAATATCGTCTTTGGTTATCACATGTTTGTCACGGGGCATTTCTAGTTCCTTAAAATCCATACGCCTTTGCAAGCAGTTCAATGGGATGCCCTATCCGTTCGGGCACTTTGGACTGGCCGCCAGATTCCATGACCTGCTTAAGATGCGGGCCGGCCAGTGGGCATTCACTTACCATATAATCCGGATCATTCTTGGCAACTGAACGCGCGGCAGGACGACCAACCTTCACAGCCTTGTCAAAATTATCTTTGAAGATACCCCATTTACCGCCATGTCCGGAACACCGCTCTGTAATGGTGGGCTTTGCCTCCGGGATCAGCTTCAGCATTTCCATCGCTTTCGGCCCCATATTCTGGGCTCGGCTGTGACAGGCAAAGTGAACGCCAATTTGTGCGTCCATAGGTTCTATCGGCATCAAACCGCATTCCTTTGCCAGTTCGACAACATATTCGCTGAGATCACGCGTTGCGAGAGCAAGTTTTTTTACTTCTTCATTCTCTGGCAGGATCAAAGGCCATTCAAATTTCATCATCAAAGCGCAACTCGGCGTTAGCGCAACAATGTCATAGCCGTCATCTATCAACGGAGAAAAATGCGCCGCCACCATTTCCGCAGAGGATGCTACTGCCGGTAGGTCGCCATTTTCAAGCTTTGGCATTCCGCAGCAGCCGGGATATTCAATCAGCGTCTTCACACCGTTATGCGATAAAACATCCAGTGCAGCTTTGCCTGATGTCTGGTCATTGAAATTGCCGTAGCATGTCGCGTAAATCGCAGCTTTCTTTCCGAACGCCGGTGCATCGGCATTGGGAACGGGGCCGCCGCCAGCATGTTTATGGGTCAGCGGCACATCTTCAAATTGCGGCAAATGCGCGCGCTTATCAATACCGGCAACTGTCTCAAGCAGACCGCGGGTCAAGCTATTATCTTTTCTGGTAGCCCAGTTGGCGGCACCCGCCACAACACCGGCAAGTTTGGCATTGCGGTCGATCTTTGCCAATTCCTTGTCAGCAAAGCGCGTATTGCCCTTGCGATTCTCAACAGCACGGTGACGAAGCATCAGATGGGGGAAATCGAGGTCGAATTCATGCGGGGGGACATAGGGGCATTTGACCATGAAACACATGTCACACAGGGTGCAGGCATCGACGACTTTCTTCATGTCGTCAGCGCTCAGGTCATCGACCTCTTCATTGGGGCTTTCGTCGATCATGTCGAACAGCTGCGGGAAGCTATCACAAAGGTTAAAACAGCGACGGCAGCCGTGACAAATATCGAAAACGCGGCGCAGTTCCTTGTCCAGCGCCTCTTCATCGTAGAAGGATTCTTCCTGCCAAGCTATGGGGTGACGCATGGGCGCGTCCAAACTGCCTTCCTTCATGACATGCTCCAATCGTGCACCTAGACTTGCGGCTCCGTATCAGCGGGATACGAGCCAATGCTTGCGAAAGTGCCGCGAAGTGACCAATTTACGGATCAGTCGCGGCACTAACATAATTTCTTTTATTTAAAAGACTTAAGCGTCCAGTGTATCCAGAGTTTTCTGGAATTTACCTGCGTGGCTTTTCTCTGCTTTGGCAAGCGTTTCAAACCAGTCGGCAATTTCGTCAAAGCCTTCTTCGCGGGCAGATTTGGCCATACCGGGATACATATCGGTATATTCGTGAGTTTCCCCAGCGATTGCCGATTTCAGGTTGGCTTCGGTGTTGCCGATTGGTTCGCCGGTTGCCGGATCGCCAACTTCTTCAAGATATTCGAGGTGACCGTGTGCGTGGCCGGTTTCACCTTCTGCGGTTGACCGGAATACAGCAGCGACATCGTTATAACCTTCAACGTCGGCTTTCTGGGCGAAATAGAGATAGCGGCGGTTGGCCTGGCTTTCACCGGCGAACGCTTCTTTCAGGTTTGCTTCCGTTTTCGTTCCTGCGAGTCCCATGTTCTTCTCCTTTAAGGGTGTGATTAGAGTGACGCCGATTATTGAAATCGGGTTGGGCAAATAGATACTCTTATTTGGCCACGCTCTCCACCTGATTTTTTGATCGAGTGCAATCGATAAAACCGATTAATAACATGCGACTTATTCGCAATAGCGATAATTACAGCCCTGTTAACAGCGCTTCAAAACATATCTATCAGGTTCAATTATAAAGGAAAAATGGTCGTTTCCGGCGATCTCGACAGGGCCCTCCATCTGGAAGCGCCCTCCCGCTTCGCCGGTTTCCTCATCCACCGCCAAGTCGATGAGGTTCAATACCAGTCGCCCCTGCGTCCATTGCCACGAACCGGTCACATCTTCCGAAACAAAATTTCCGCCTTCAACGAAGGTCCAGTTGGTCGGCTGGTCACATGATTCTTCGGCAAAAGCCCAGCGTCCTTCAAAGAAAGAAGCGTCTACCGCATCGCCGCTTGCCAATGAAGGCGTTACCGCGATCAAGGTGGCCGTTAAAACACCCAGACCGGCAGTCGATACGGATAGCATTTTTTAGCACCCTTCACTAGTTTTACTGGCTGTATTAACCGCCCGGCTTCATGATGTTCAGCGCCGCGGCTGTCAACGCTTCCGAGCCGGTAGCGACAACTTTTTCTGCATCAGGTGCCCAATTGGGACTGTGGAGCGATGGCAGTTTTTTACCCTCTTTCTCCGCCGCCAGATATTCATCCATCGGAACACCGCCGACCCATATAATCATGCTTTTAATGCTTTCATCCGCCCGGCGATAGCGGCTGAAATCTTCGCCGCCCATGACTGGCTGCGCTTGCACAACCCGCTCTTTGCCAAAGCGCTGCTCAAATAGCGTCGCCATCTCTTTGGTAAATTCAGGGCTGTTATAGGTCGCAGGTGTATATTCATCCTCGCGTATGCTGACGATAGGCATTTTATCCTCGGGAAGACCGGCCGTCACCGCCTCCCCTCTTGCAATCCGTCTGATCCCGTCGAGCAACCTGGCGCGCGTTTCATCGGAATAGCTGCGCACGGTCAGCAACAGGTTGGCCTCATCAGGAATGATATTATGCTTGAAGCCTGCCTGAAAACTGCCGACTGTCACAACGGCGGAATCCTGCGGGTCAGTTTCCCTGCTGACCAATGTTTGCAATGCCCCGACTATGCGCGAAGCGATTACAATCGGGTCTTTGGTAGTATGCGGATATGCACCGTGCCCGCCCACACCCGGCACCGTTATATCCACACTATCGACATTGGCCAGAGCAAAGCCCGGTGCATAGCCAACATGGCCAGCCGGAGCGCCCGCAGCATCGTGAAAGGCGATAACATAATCGGGTTTCGGGAAACGTGTATAAAGGCCGTCTTCCAACATAGCCTTGGCCCCCTCCCCGGTTTCTTCCGCCGGTTGCAGGATCATTACCAGCGTTCCGGACCATTCATCCTTGCGCGATGACAATTGCCGCGCAGTGCTGACCCATCCGGTCATGTGCGTGTCGTGACCACAAGCATGCATCACGCCCGTATCATTTCCTTCGCGGGTTTTTGCCATAACCTTGGAAGCGAATGGCAGTCCGGTTTTTTCAACCAGCGGCAGGCCATCCATATCCGCCCGTATCATCACAGTCGGCCCGTCGCCATTTTTCATGACCGCAACCACGCCGGTGCCGCCAACTTTTTCCGTAACATCAAAGCCCAGCCGCCGCGCCTCTGCGGCCAGTTTTGCAGCGGTTTTAAACTCTTCGCCGCTTAATTCGGGATTGGCATGAAGGTCGCGGTAAATTTCCATCAGTGACGGCAAGTCAGCCTTGATCGCATCGGTCAACGGATCAGCCTGTGCCTGTGTGCTAAGCAAAACACTTGTTGCAGCCATTAAGGCCATTTTTGAAAATCTGCGCATAACTGTCCCCAAACCATTATATTATCTGGTTGAACCTATAGGCAAAACTACCGCTTGCAAGCTATTATTTGCAAAGTGGCGGGGATCAGGGTTTATCCTTTTGGACGGAGAATACCAAGAGAGGAAGATACCGTCAGTGATGAGCTTGTCGAACCACGTCTATCGACCTAGGGCTGCCCTTTGACAAGCTCCGGACTAACGGAAATTACTCGTCCTAAACACATTCATTGTGCCGTCCACCCTCCATCCACAGACAGGTTCGCACCCGTAATCGCGCTTGCTTCTTCCTTGCAAAGGAACAGCGCCAGCGCCGCGACCTGTTCGATCTGGACAAACTTCTTGGTTGGTTGTCCGGCCAGCAGCACATCATTCATTACTTGTTCGCGCGTCATGTTTCGCGCTTTCATTGTATCGGGGATCTGGTTTTCCACCAACGGCGTCCAGACATAGCCGGGAGAGATTGTGTTAACGGTAATGCCTTGCTGAGCGACTTCCAGCGCGACTGTTTTACTAAAGCCCGCAATCGCATGTTTAGCGGCATTATAAGCCGATTTATAAGGGCTTGCGACCTTGCTGTGCATGGACCCTGTGTTGATAATCCGTCCCCAGCCGCGCTCTTTCATGGCGGGCAAGACCGCTTTGGTGGTGTGGAACGCGCTGTTGCAGATAATGTCCATGATGGCGTTCCATTTTTCTTCCGGAAACTCGTCCACAGGGGCGACATGCTGGATACCTGCATTGTTTATCAATATATCAACCGGACCAAGTTTTCCCGCGCACTCCGCTGCCATCTGGCGGATTTCTTCGGGCTTAGTCATATCGGCGTTGCTATAAGCAGCCTTTGTCCCACTCAGGCTTTCCAGCTCCTGACGCAGCGTTTCAATTTCGTTCGCATCGCCAAAGCCGTTTATCATGACGGCTGCTCCTTCCGCTGCCAGAGCCTTGGCATAACCGCCGCCGATTCCGGAAGTTGACCCTGTAATCAATGCCGTCTTACCCTTCAGAAACATGTTTTCTCTCCTTTGCGCGACCTTAAAACACCCGGGAATGACTGCAATGCAAATTTGTAAAAACTATGGTTCCGCGCTTGCACTTTTATAAGATTCAGGCGAATTAAGCTGCCATAGGAGAAGATGCCATGCGTTTAGATGATCTCGATCCCAGCAAAAATGTTCGCGATCATGGCAGGGGCGGTGGCAGCCGTTTTGGCGGCAACGGCGGCGCTGGAGGCGGCGGCCTTGGCATGCTGCTTAGCTTTCTTCCCATGTTACTGGGCCGTAAAATGGGGTGTGGCACGATATTGCTTATCGGCGGCGCAGCACTCGCCTTTATGTATTTTGGCGGAGCCGGTATGTTAACCGGCGATATGGCTAGTCAAGGCAGCCTGCCCGCCAGCGGGTCCGGCCCAGCCGTGGCCTATGACACAGCGGAAGAACGGTTTGCCGGACAGGTACTGACCTCCACCGAGCAGACATGGGAAAAGCTGTTTCGGGCTGGCGGATCACAATATACACCCACAACGATCAATTTCTATCAGGGCGGCGTTAGCTCTAATGGCTGCGGCTCTGCTACTTCAGCAGCGGGTCCATTTTATTGTCCGGCGGATCAGGGCATTTATCTCGACACATCTTTTTTCAATGAACTTGAAACAAAATTGGGCGCAGGCGGCGACTTTGCCAAAGCCTATGTCATTGCCCATGAAGTCGGCCATCATATCCAGAATCTGACCGGAACAGCCGATCAGGTGCGTCAGCAACAAAGCCGCACCAGTAAGACAGAGGGCAATGCCCTGCAAGTACGCATGGAATTACAGGCGGATTGCTATGCCGGAGTCTGGGCGGCGCAAAATGCCGACCGGATGGAGCCGGGCGATGTCGAAGAAGGCCTGACCGCCGCTCATTCCATTGGCGATGATACGTTGATACGTGGGGCCGGGCAGACGCCTGTGGAAAGCATGTTCACGCACGGAACGTCCGAGCAGCGCATGGCGTGGCTAAAAAAAGGACTGCAAACCGGCGATCCGGCAGCCTGTAACACCTTCGTAAGCGGCGCGGTTCGTTAGGTCCACTATGCCCCATAACCGTTAGCCCTGAGCCTAACGAAGGGCGTTTCTCAGGCACAGTATCAAGTCTAAAGCGCCCTTCGACAAGCTCAGGACTACCGGTATTTACCCGCTTTGCTCTATCCTCGCTTCCGCATCGTCCGCGACCAGTCCACCCGGCGGGTGACGTACATCACCCCGGCCAAGGCGGCAAAGATCAGCAACGATCCGATGAGCAGCGAATAAGCCTCAAGGCTCAACAATATGTAGATCACGCCATAAAGCGCTGCCAAAAGCCCGCCGATCATGGACGCCCGCCGCCAACTGGCCAGAACCGAAGCAACATAGGCGGTTATCAGCCCGATCGTGGCGATAGAGGCCGTGACATAGGCCAAGGCAAATCCAATAATCTCCGCAAAGGCGAGCAGCAAAACAAAGAACAGCACCAGCGCGGCGCCAACCAGAATATATTGAACGGACGAGATCCGCACTCCGCCAATCAGGTCAAACAGCAGCATCGCAACAAAGGTAAATCCGATGAAGAGGAAGCCATATTTGGTGGCCCTGCTCACCTGGTCATAGAGATCAACCGGCTGGATAAGATTGATGGTCACGCTTGAAGGCTGCGTGCCGACGCCCGCATATCTATATCCCCCGATATTGGTTTGCGGGAATATTTGCTCTCTCGCTTGCGTGGAGGTCAACGAAGTACCGAGCGCAAGGTTAGATATGCCGTATTTCGCGGTGAAGCCCGCCGCCGTAACCTCGTTAGCGGGTAGAAATCCGCCCGTAAAACTCGGGTGCGGCCATGCTGATGCAATTGTCCAGTTGGTTTGCCCCGCATCAGGGGCCATAGTAAGGCTTTCTGTCCCACGAAACTTTACGTCATATGTCACGGTAATCGTGCCATCGGCCAGAGCGCTCGCATCCATCCATGCAAAGAACCCCGTATTACCTGTTTCGCCCAGCCCTTTTCCGGGTTGCAGGACAAGGGGCTGTCCGTCGGCGGAAAGTTTGTTATTCGAGGCCAGACCCCGTGCATCGGAAAGTCCAAAACGGATTTCTGCCCGTGCAAAATTGATATCGGCGAGATCAATACCGGACCGGTCAAAGTCCTCCGGAAGTTTGAAAGTGGCGGAACCGGTCACGTTGGTATTGTATATCACAACTTCATAGATCGACCGGCTTTTCACCTCGGTCTGGATATCACTGTCAGAGGTCATCACTTCCGGCGAGATATATAGCTCCTGCGTAACCAGATCGGTGCGGGTGACGGTTTTGCCGTCCTGCTCCACCGCTGTCTGCACCTTTGCTTTGTAGGGCAGCACAATTTTCGGTCCGGCAAAGACCTGTTCCCCGCCCCAACCGGTGACGATGGACTGTTCGGCCTGATCGCTCTGGCTTTGGCGGTCGTATATTAGCAGCCAGCTTACAAAGAGGGGGATTGCGAGCAAAAAGCCGGTGAGCAACACCAAAAGGAATTTGGCACCTGGCGAGCGTTCGGTCCGCTCCTCTGGCTCGGAGGTCTGCGTGTTATCGGCACTATCACTCATCAGAAATTCTCCCTCTAGCCCCCTGCTGTCAGGTAATCGCGGCTCTTGCAAGCTTGAGCCATTGCTCTAATCATGATTTCATTCTCACCCGAGCGATGAATCGAGATTTATGTGCGCCAGATTAACACATTAGAAAATTGCCACAATGTGAACGACTTTCGTTCGCTCGCCAAAAAGCGCCTGCCCTTTCCGATCTTTGACTATATCGACGGTGCGGCCGATGACGAAGTGACGCGCCGCCGCAATACAGCGGCCTATGAAAGCTGCGACCTTATACCCAATGTCCTTGCCGGGGTAGAGACTATCGACATGACCACGACGGTCATGGGGAAAAAGATTGCCATGCCCCTGTTCCTGTCTCCCACAGCATTGCAGCGCCTGTTCCACTGGCAAGGTGAGCGCGGAGTAGCGCGGGCAGCCGAAAAATTCGGCACGTTTTTCGGTATCTCCTCCCTCGCCACCGTCAGTATCGAGGAAATCGGCGAAAGCATCAGCACGCCCAAGATGTTCCAGCTTTATGTCCACAAGGACAAGGGCTTGAACAAATCAATGGTGGAACGGTGCAAGGCTGCTAAATTTGATGCAATCACACTCACCGTGGACACGATTGTCGGCGGAAACCGCGAACGCTGTTTGCGATCCGGCTTTACCAGTCCACCGAAAATCACCCCGGCCAGTTTCCTGAGCTATGCGACCAAGCCCGCCTGGGCGCTCAACTATTTGTTTCGCGAGAATTTTGAGCTGTCCAACCTGAAAGACCATGTTGCAGAGGGCACGAACGTCGCCCTGTCGGTCGCCGACTATTTCTCCACCATGCTGGATCAGTCACTCGACTGGACCATGGCCGAAGAAATTCGCAAGGATTGGGGCGGGGAATTTTGCCTGAAAGGCATCATGTCGGTTGAGGACGCAAAACGCGCAGTGGATATTGGTGCCACCGCGATCATGGTTTCCAATCATGGCGGGCGGCAACTGGACGGATCCCGCGCTCCTTTTGATCAGCTTGCGGAAATTTGCGATGCGGTAGGGGACCGAATTGATGTCATTTGCGATGGTGGTATTACTCGCGGCAGCCATGTGCTAAAGGCGCTTAGCGTCGGAGCCAAAGCCTGTTCCGGCGGGCGACTCTATCTCTATGCGCTGGCTGCGGCGGGTCAGGCCGGCGTGGAGCGCACTCTCGGATTATTGCAAGCGGAGATTGAACGGGATATGAAATTGATGGGCGTTACATCCGTCCACCAGTTGAACCGGGATAATTTGCGGTATCGACCCTAGATTATCAACAAGGAAGCTCTACGATGCGAAACTTTATAAGATTGGCGACAGCCTCCACCGCGATGGTGCTACTTCTGTCACCGGCAGCGCATGCCCAAATGCACGATCCCGATGAGCCAATCGAAAAACATGCAGAAGGTGCAATCACCACACCGGTCAAGGATATTGGCCTGAAAAAGACTGAAATCCCTGAAAAGCTGATTGCCATTCAGGATGATCCCTATTCGCTTGACGGCCTGCGCCGCTGCGCCGCGATTATCAAAGAGGTTGAGGAACTGAATGCAGTTCTGGCCGCTGATGTGAACGAGGAAGTTGATAAAACCAGAGCTGAAAAGCGGGAAGAAACTGCCGGACGTGTTGCGGGCGGAGTGATCGGCGGCATTATCCCCTTTCGCGGCCTTGTGCGCGAAATATCTGGTGCTGCTGGCGACGAACGCAAATATAATGCCGCCGCTTATGCCGGCGCAGCGCGGCGGAGTTTCCTGAAGGGAATAGGCCACGAACGCGGTTGTAAAGCACCCGCGCGGCCTTGATTTAGGAGTCTTGAGTTAGGAGTGGGTAGCGGGCCGCATCAGCGAGCCCTTCCCCACTCCCATAAAATCAGTAAACCCGCTTCTTGGGCTCTACATATGTCGCTTCGTCGGTCAACGTATAGTCATGCACCGGACGATAGCTGAGATCGACCTTGCCAGTGCCACGTGACTTGTCGGGACCGCCCCAGCCGCTGAATGTGGAAATCGTATGCTTCATCCATTCCTTGTCATTACGGTCTGGATAATCTTCATGCATATGCGCGCCGCGGCTTTCTTTGCGGTTGGCTGCGCTTTCCATCGTCACAACAGCTTGCCCCATCAGGTTATCAAGCTCCAGCGTTTCGATAAGGTCCGTGTTCCAGATAAGCGAACGGTCACTCACATGGAGGTCGCCCATTTTCTGGTTCACTACCCGCATCGCGGCTACGCCTTCGGCAAGCAATTCATCATCGCGGAACACTGCACAGTTTTTCTGCATCGTTTTTTGCATTTCCGTACGCAGTTGGGCGGTTGGCGTGCCGCCTTTTGCATAGCGGAAGTGATCCAGACGGGTGAGCGCCAGATCCGCAGAATCCTTTGGCAATGGCTTATGCGGCGTGCCCGGGGTCAGCTTGTCTTTAAGACGCAGACCGGTTGCACGGCCAAATACCACCAGATCGATCAGCGAGTTGGAACCCAGGCGGTTTGCACCGTGGACCGAAACACACGCAGCTTCACCGACGGCGAACAGGCCGGGCACAATAGCATCCGGATCATCCTTGGTCGGGTTCACGACTTCGCCATGATAGTTACAGGGTATACCGCCCATGTTGTAATGGACCGTTGGTACAACCGGCAGCGCTTGGCGCGTCAGATCGACATTGGCGAAAATCTTGCCGGTCTCGGTAATGCCCGGCAGGCGTTCTGCCAGAACAGCCGGATCAATATGGTCGAGATGGAGATAGATATGATCTTTCTCTGGCCCGACACCGCGCCCTTCACGAATTTCGGTCGCCATGCAGCGGGAAACAACGTCACGGCTGGCCAGGTCTTTTGCACTTGGAGCATAGCGTTCCATGAAACGCTCACCTTCCGAGTTGGTCAGGTAACCACCCTCTCCGCGTGCGCCTTCGGTAATCAGTACGCCCGCGCCATAAATGCCGGTCGGGTGGAACTGGACAAACTCCATATCCTGCAAAGGCAGGCCAGCACGCAGCACCATACCGCCGCCGTCGCCGGTGCAGGCATGCGCTGATGTTGCGCTGAAAAAGCAACGGCCATATCCGCCCGTTGCCAGCACAACCGCATGGGCGCGGAAACGGTGGATCGATCCGTCTTCCATACAGATTGCAATAACGCCCCGACATTCTCCGTCTTCCATGATCAGGTCGATCGCGAAATATTCGATGAAGAAATCCGCATCATATTTCAGGCTTTGCTGATACAAAGCATGTAGCATTGCATGGCCGGTCCGGTCCGCCGCTGCACAGGTCCGCTGCACTGGCGGGCCTTCACCCAAATTCTGCATGTGGCCGCCGAACGGACGCTGATAGATCGTGCCATCTTCGTTACGAGAGAACGGCACACCGGCATGTTCCAGTTCGTAAACCGCTTGCGGCGCTTCACGGACAAGATATTCAATCGCGTCCTGATCGCCCAGCCAGTCAGATCCCTTGACCGTGTCATACATATGCCAGGTCCAGTGATCCGGCGTGTTGTTGCCCAGCGAAGCGGCAATACCGCCCTGCGCCGCAACCGTATGCGAACGGGTTGGAAAAACCTTGGTAATGCAGGCAGTTTTCAGACCGGCTTCCGCAGAACCCATGGTGGCCCGCAAGCCGGACCCACCGGCACCCACGACGACCGTGTCATACATATGGTCAATAATTTTATAAGCGGGCTGTGAATTTGTGTCAGTCATTAGGCGACCACTCCGGTAAAGGCGACCTTGGCAACAGCGAAGATTCCCAGCGCTGCACCGCCAATGGCGAAAAAGTTAAGCAAGATGATGAGGCCGAATTTCGCACCTTGATCGGGAATATAATCCTCGATCAAAACCTGCAGACCAAGCCGCAAGTGCCAGAAAATGCTGACCAGCATCAATATCATCGGAACCGCGACCAGCGGCGAAGACAGCCAGCCGACAAGCAGTTCATGTTCGTAATTGGGCAATCTGAGCAACGAAACCAAAAGCCAAGCAACCAGCAGAAGGTTGCTAACGGCTGTGACCCGCTGGATTATCCAGTGATGTGCGCCACCATGGGCAGAGCCAAGACCGCGGACCTTACCAATATCTGTTCCTGATCCCATCGTGTTATCCAATCAGCTTTGTATAGATGAAAAACCAGAACGCAGCAGTGGAAAGCAACGCCAGAACAGGCACGGCGGACGACCACTTTTTGTTCAACTGAAGCTCGTAACCGGCACCTGCATCAAGCACGAAATGGCGTAATCCGGAATAGATATGCTCGAACAGGGCAAAGCTCATACCGATCATCACGACAAAGCCGGGTATGCTCGTCATGACGCTAACGAAAGTCTCATACGACTCTGGCCCGGCAGAAATGCTGTATAGCCACCACACCAATATCGGGGCACCCAGCAACGCAAGCGCGTCACCTGTAGCCCGGTGAAGGATGGAAACCAGCATATGTGGCCCCCACTTATAAATTCCCAAATGCGGCGATAATGGCCGGTTTGTTGATTTAGCCAATTTTTGTCCCCTGATGAGTAGAGCCAATTATCATACGGCTCCGGAGTCTTTGTAATGAAGCAGTGCTTTAGCGAAATCACGGCATCATGCAAATAGGATAGCAGGGTTTTTCTATATCGTCAGCCGGATTTCCTTAGAATTTCCCTGTTCGCTCGCCCAAATCACCTAATAGCTATTAAAATTATGAGCGATTTCCAATCTCTTGTTGGACCTTTTCACACGTCCGCTCTATTCGTTTGCAATATGACACATGCAAAAACACATATTCTGGTAACCGGAGCCAGCCGCGGCATTGGCAAGGCGGTATTGGACAGCTTTGATACACAGAAAGTCCATGCTATTGGCCAAAGCACTTCTGGCGGGGCAGGCCTGTTACAATCTGATTTTACACAGCCGGACCAGATCGCCCTGCTGTGGGACAATGCTCTGGAACGGCTGGATGGCCGGATAGATGTTCTTATCAACAATGCCGGTATCTTTGACCCGAACCCGATTACCAAAGATAGCGACGACTGGCTTGAAAGCTGGAACCGCACGATGCAAATCAATCTCACCGCATCTGCCCAGCTTTGCCGTTTGGCGGTGCAGCATTACCAAAGCAATGGGAGCAGCGGCAGGATCATCAATATCGCCAGCCGCGCCGCCTATCGCGGTGACGGGCCGGATTATTGGCATTATGCAGCGTCAAAAGGCGGCATGGTTGCGATGACCAAATCCATCGCCCGCGCCTATGCCCATGAAGGCATCCTCGCCTTTGCAATCTGTCCCGGCTTTACGATGACCGGCATGGCGGAGGAATATCTGGAAAGTCGCGGCGGCGATAAACTGTTGCAGGATATTCCCCTTGGCCGCGTGGCCCAGCCAGAGGAAATTGCCTCTATGGCCAAATATTGTGCGATTGACGCTCCGGCGTCGATGACCGGCGCAGTGCTTGATGCCAATGGCGCGAGCTTTGTGCGGTGATACCGCGCATATTGATTGACAGCGCGCAAATTCCGGGCGGCGGGGAGCTTCGGCTTTTTCAGCGCGGCAAGGAATTTTCGATCATGCTCGGCAATAACGAGCTGATGAACAGCCGCCTTAGCGGGTCGGAGGAAGCACTTGCCACCCTGCCCTGTGAACGGCTGTCCGGCCGGGCTGCATCGCGGATATTGATCGGCGGACTAGGAATGGGCTTTACCCTTCGCGCCGCCCTGCCCTTGCTGGATGCCAGCGCGGAAGTCATTGTCGCGGAACTGGTTCCCGCCGTCGTCAAATGGGCGCGCGGACCAATGGCAGATTTATTTGAGGGCAGCTTGTCCAACCCTCGTGTATCAATCGAAACCGCCGATGTGTTTGACTTGATTTCCGAGCATCAAGACCATTTTGACGCCATCCTGCTTGATGTCGATAACGGTCCGGACGGGATCACCCATGCATCGAATGACCGGCTTTATACAATTGCCGGGTTAAAGGCCGCCAAAAGAGCGCTGCGCCCCGGCGGAATATTGGCTGTCTGGTCCTCTGCATCGGATCCAAAATTTACACGACGATTGATGAAGGCCGGATTTTCGGTTGAAGAAAACCCGGTACGTGGCCGCGGGAAACGCGGCGCGCATCACATGATTTGGTTGGCTACCAGGACTTAAAACGTTCACTAGCCGAATCCCCAAAGCTCCGCTAACGAGCGGCCATGCTTAATTTCAGCAACATAACAGTGCGCCTTGGCGGAGCGGTCATATTGGACGGGGCGACGGCTGCCCTGCCCCCCGGTGCGCGCGTGGGGATGATCGGCCGTAATGGCGCGGGCAAGTCCACCTTGATGAAGGTGATTGCCGGACTGCTGGAGCCGGATGACGGCAGCGTGGACATGCCCAAAGGCGCACGCATGGGCTACATTGCACAGGAAGCTCCCGCGGGAGCAGCAAGCCCGCTGGACACTGTTTTGGCGGCGGATACAGAGCGGGCGTCGCTGTTGCAGGAGGCGGAAACCGCTGATGAGCCGCACCGGATTGCCGAAATTCATGAACGCCTGAATATTATCGAAGCGCACAGCGCGCCTGCCCGTGCAGCAAAAATCCTGATCGGTCTGGGCTTCGATGAAGAAGCACAGCAACAGCCCATGGACAGCTTTTCCGGCGGCTGGCGGATGCGGGTGGCGCTTGCCGCGCTTTTGTTCTCGCAGCCCGAATTGCTGCTGCTTGACGAGCCTTCAAACCACCTCGACCTGGAAGCAACCTTGTGGCTGGAAAATTTCCTGACCAGCTATCAGGCGACTATCCTGGTGATCAGCCATGAACGGGATTTGCTGAACAATGTGGTTGATCATATTCTGCACCTGCAGGGCGGAAAGACCACGCTCTACCCCGGCGGCTATGATGCGTTTGAGAAACAGCGCGCCGAACGTCAGGCGCAGTTGGCCTCGGCCCGTGAAAAGCAAGTTGCTCAACGTGAAAAACTGCAAGCCTTTGTCGACCGCTGGGGAGCCAAGGCACATAGCGCGAAACAGGCGCAAAGCCGCGTCAAGGCATTGTCCCGCATGGAGCCAATAGCTGCGGCAATAGATGACCCGTCGCTCAGCTTTCATTTCCCCAGCCCGGCCGAACTGAAACCGCCGCTCATCACGCTTGACGATGCGGCCGTTGGTTATGGCGATAATATCATATTGTCGGACCTGAACCTTCGTCTTGATCCCGATGACCGAACGGCTTTGCTGGGCCGTAATGGTAATGGCAAAACGACGCTGGCCCGCCTACTCGCCAGCCAGTTGGAGCCAAAAGCGGGGGCGATGAATAAATCGGGCAAGCTCACCGTCGGTTATTTCACCCAATATCAGGTTGAAGAACTGGACACGACCGACACGCCGCTCGAACATATGACGCGGTTGATGAAGGATGCCAAGCCGGGAGCCGTGCGTGCGCAGCTTGGACGGTTTGGTTTTTCCGGTGACAAAGCCACGGTGAAAGTCGGCAAGCTGTCGGGCGGCGAACGTGCGCGGCTTGCGCTTGCCCTGATTACCCGCGATGCGCCGCATCTGCTGATCCTTGACGAGCCGACAAACCACCTTGATGTTGATGCCCGCGAAGCGCTTGTGCATGCGCTGAATGAATATAGCGGCGCGGTGATCCTTGTCAGCCATGACCGCCATATGCTGGAACTGACCGCTGACCGCCTTGTCATGGTCGACAGCGGAAAGGCCAAGGAGTTTTCTGGCACGCTGAACGATTATACCGATTTTGTTCTGGGCCGAAACCAGGAGAAGTCGGCGGGGAGCAGCAGTAGCGGCGGCAACCGCAAGGAAGAGCGCCGTCTTGCCGCCGAACGGCGCAAGGAGCAATCGGAGCTGCGCAAAGCCGCCAGCACCGCCGAAAAGAAAATCGAAACGCTCGGCAAAAAACTGTCCGGCATTGACCGCGCGATGTTCGATCCAGCCAGTGCGGAAAAAGAATATGCGGATTTAACCATGACCGAGCTGATGAAGCTGCGCGCCTCTGTGCAGGACGAGCTGGAACAGAACGAAACCGCCTGGCTTGCTGCCAATGAAGCGCTGGAGATGGCCAATGCCTGACAATATTTTCAACCCGGTCGCATTCCGGTGACCGATACGTGGAAAATCACTGTGCCGTGCACCCGCGCAGAGGCCGACCGCCTGGCGGAGGAGGAAGATCTTTTCTCCAGTTTCACCGATAATCCGCCAACGACCGTCACCCGCGAAGCCAGCCCCGAAACGCCCGATGACTGGTTGATCGAAATATATTGTAACGCAAAACCCGATAACGCGCTCCTGAAAGCCGCTGCCGAGCTTTCCCCGTCCGCCCGGTCATCCAATATTGATCCGGTGGCCGAAAAACTGGAGGACGAGGACTGGGTCACGCTGAGCCAGCAAGGTCTGGAGCCTTTACGCACAGGCCGCTTTTATGTGCATACATCAAACAGTCCCCCATTGGATGATGCGAAGGTCACGAATATCTGTATCGACGCAGGCCAAGCCTTTGGCACCGGTCATCATGAAACGACCATGGGCTGTCTGGCCAGTCTTGACCGGCTGAAACACCGCGGCCAGCAATATCGCAATATCATTGATGTCGGAACAGGAACCGGCCTTCTGGCTTTTGCGGCGCGCAGCTTGTGGCCAGCCGCCGCCATAATCGCCAGTGATATTGACCCGGTTGCTGTTGAGGTCAGCGCAGAAAATGCCCGGATAAACGGCATTGCGACGGGACCGTTACCGGGCGCTATAAAATTGCTGGCCAGCAATGGCCTTGACCATATTGCTATCGGTCGGCGCGCGCCTTTCGACCTGATCATTGCCAATATCCTTGCAGGACCGCTCATCGCCCTCGCCCCGCAAATCGCGGCGGCTGCAGCGCCCAATACGGTCCTGATTCTGGCTGGTCTGTTAAAAGCGCAGCAGAGCGATGTTCTGCACGCCTATATCAGGGAAGGCTTTCGTCTGCGGCACGTCCAGTTGGAAAATGAATGGCCCTGCCTAACGTTGGTCAAAGCCAAGGATTATGGCTCATCCAGAACAAGAAGGATCACCAAATCACCCTTGGCCCGTGATTATTTCGGGGAATGCTGAGGTAGCTTCTCTCCCGCGTCCTCAAACAACAACCGCCTCACCGGACTGCGCGCTGGCATGGTCCTGCGTCCCGTGCGACAACACCTTGTCCCCCTCGACAATATCGGCAATCGCAATATCCGGCATATTGGCAATTTTTTCGTAAACCGGTTTGAAATCCGTCTCGACCGTCACGCGCAGCAATTCATCAAAGCTGGGGATGACAAAATAATTCTGCTGATAATCGTCTATCCTATATTCCGTGCGCAATACCCGTTCCAGGTCGAACATGATCCGGTTGGGGCTATCGCTATCCAGCGCAAAGATGCTTTCGCCATAGCTGGACACGATCCCCGCGCCATAGATGCGCAGCCCTTCCGGTTCCTGAATAAGCCCGAATTCAACCGTATACCAATATAGCCGCGCGAGTTGTTTCAGCGCCCCGTACTTGAGCGCCCGAAGCCCCCCGCGTCCATAGGCCTCCATATAATCGGCAAAACGCTGGTCCGCGAGCATCGGTACGTGACCGAAAACATCGTGGAAAACATCCGGTTCCTGTAAATAATCTAGCTGGTTCGGCTTCCTGATAAAATTGCCAGACACGAAACGGCGATTGGCGAGGTGATCGAAAAATACATCATCAGGGACCAGTCCGGGCACCGCGACGACTTTCCATCCGGTCGCGTCCATCAATATCCGGTTCAGTTCATCAAAGTCCGGAATGCCGGGCTTGGAAAGCTGCAATATATCAACGCCGTCCAGAAATGCCTGCGCCGCGCGGCCGGGCAACATTTTGCGCTGACGCTCAAAAAGCGTGTCCCAGGTGGCATGTTCTTCATCACTATAACCAGCCCAGTTCTGGTCAATTGTCCAGTCGGCATTTGCGTGTGCCGGTGGCTTGTCATAGACATGGGATTCCGGATCGGGAGCGGTTAGCATGGATCCCTCTTACAGCAAAAAAGGTTTCAATGGCAACTTTTCGAATGAAATGGCTGTCCCGTATCATAGCCAGCCTTTTGGCCGTGATCGCGCTATATCTTGTCGCTGCCCTGCTTGGAAGCATTATACCCGCCAACCAATTCTGGAAAAGCACCGATAGCGGCATAGAACTATTCATTGAAACCAACGACTTGCACACCGGAATCATCATGCCAGTCTATAGCGACGTGCATGATTGGCGAACATTGGTCCGCCCCGAACATGTTGACAGTCCAATGGGCTATAGCAGTCATATTCTGGTCGGATGGGGCCATGAAGGCGTCTATCGAAATACCGAAAATTGGCAGGATCTGCGCTTCAGCGACGCCACAAGCGCGATATTTGGCAGCGATGACGTATTGCTGCACGTTTATCACCTGAACTATCCACAGGCTTATCCCCATTACCGGCGGCGCATCACAGTCAGCGAGGCGGAATATCGCCTGATCGTGAAGGCCATTAAGGAACGCTTCGTGCTGGACGAGGCCGGACAAGCCATTCCGTCTCCCGGCTATGGGAAGCACGATCTATTTTATAAAGCCTATGGCCATTATAACGCCTTTTACACCTGCAATAACTGGACCAGTGATGTCCTGCGTCAGGCCGGGATCAGAACCGGCATCTGGACCCCGTTTCAGGGCGGAGTAATGCGCTGGGTTCCGGAAGGCGAAACGGATAATCAGTAATTACATTCACTCCCACGGTTAAAGACCGTTGGCCTTCCTTACCCCGCCGCTTTCACAATCTCCGCCCAGGCGGCTTCATCAATAACCTCAATACCCAGTTCGGCGGCTTTCTTCATTTTGGATCCCGCACCGGGTCCGGCAACCACCAAATCGGTCTTGGCACTAACAGAACCAGATGCCTTTGCTCCCAAAGCCTCGGCTTGCGCCTTTGCCTCATCGCGGCTCATCGTTTCCAGCTTGCCGGTGAAAACCACCGTTTTGCCCGCCACCGCGCTATCGCGTGTTTCGACAATATAATCGGGCGGTGACACTTCACTCAACAGATCATCCCAAACCGCGCGATTATGCGGTTCATGGAAAAAGTCTGCCAGAGCCTCGGCCACGGTTGGTCCCACGCCATCAATGGCTGTAATTTCTTCACGGACCGATTCATCCTCTCGCGCAGCAACAGCAACTTTGGCCAATTTAGGCAGCGTCGTAAAGTTCTTCATCAAATCACGCGCCGTTACTGCGCCGATATGGCGGATTCCCAAACCGAAAAGCAGCCGCGCCGCATCAGCCGAGCGTTTCTTTTCCACAGCCGCCAACAAGTTATCCACAGACTTTTCCTGCCACCCATCCCGCGCCAATATCTCTTTGCGATACTTGTGCAGACGAAAAATGTCCGCAGGGCTTTCGATAAAACCGGCCTCAATAAATTCCGCGATGCTTTTCTCACCCAGGCCATCTATATCCAGCGCCGCACGCGACACGAAATGGACCAGCCGCTGAAACCGCTGGGCCGGGCAGATCAAACCGCCGGTGCAGCGGACATCGACTTCCCCCTCTTCCGCGACCGCCTCGCTATTACATTCCGGGCAATGGTCGGGAAAAATATAGGGTTCACGCGGTTCATCACGCGTAAGGTTTTCAACAACCTGCGGTATAACGTCCCCCGCCCGCTGAACCAGGACACGGTCGCCGGGGCGCACGCCCAGCCGCTCTATTTCATCGCGGTTATGCAGAGTCACGTTGGACACGACCACCCCGCCCACCGTCACCGGTTTCAGCCGCCCGACGGGGGTCAATTTGCCAGTGCGGCCAACCTGAATATCAATGCTTTCCAGCGTCGTTTGCGCCTGCTCCGCCGGGAATTTATGGGCGATGGCCCAGCGCGGCGACTTGGCCACAAATCCAAGACGTTGCTGCCAATCGAGCCGATCAACCTTGTAAACCACTCCGTCAATATCATAAGGCATATCCGCACGCTCTGCCTCGATATGCCGGTAATGGTCCAGCATCTTATCAACCGTATCAAACCGCTTCATCAGCGGTGATACAGGAACGCCCCAACCGGCGATTGCGGCCATAACATCAAAAATACTATCCCCCGGAACCTCGCTTGCCACGCCCCAGCCATGCGCCCAGAATTTCAGGGGACGTTTGGCCGTAACCTGTGCATCTTTTTGGCGTAGCGATCCTGCCGCTGCATTGCGGGGATTGGCAAACTGGCGGATTTTTGAAGGGTCGAAATCGATGTTCTTCGCTTCTGCCGCCGCTTTGCCTTCTTCCATCAATCGGGTGTTCAATCCCGCAAAATCGCTCTTGGCCATATAGACCTCTCCGCGAATTTCAAAAATATCGGGCGCATCCCCGGCCAGCACTTGCGGAATATCGGCAATCATCCGGACATTGGCGGTCACATCCTCGCCAACCTGCCCATCACCGCGCGTGGCGGCCAGCACAAGCTCGCCTTTCTCGTAACGCAGTGCGCAGGACAGGCCGTCAATCTTGTCCTCCGCCGTCACCGCAACCGGCTCACCCTCCGGCAAGTTCAAGAACCGCCGCACCCGCGCGATCCATTCGGTGATATCCTCATCCGCAAATGCGTTGTCGAGCGAATACATCCGCTGTTCGTGCGTGACTTTTGATAATGGTGAACTGGCCACCGCCGCACCAACTAGCCGATTCGGGCTGTCATCGCGCACCAGATGCGGAAACGCCTCCTCCAGCTCATTATTCCTCCGCACCAGCGCATCATATTCCGCATCGGAAATTTCCGGCGAGTCTTCGGTATGGTAAAGCTTGTTATGCTTGGCGATTATGCGGGCAAGGCGCATCAATTCATTAGCGGCCTCCGCTTCCGAGAGTTTGGCGGGGGGAGTATCGTTCACGGACTCCTGCATCACGCCCGCTCCAGCAGCCGGTCTGCTTGCGCACGCGCTTCATCCGTCACATCTGCACCGGACAGCATCCGGGCAATTTCCTGTCGCCGGCCTTCGTCATCCAGCGCGTTGACATCGGTGCGCGATACGGTGCCGTTAGAGCTTTTGTTGATTAGCATATGGGCATTGCCTTTCGATGCCACTTGCGGGCTATGCGTCACGACCAGTAATTGCGCGCTGTTCGACAGGCGTGATAATCTATCGCCAATGGCCGATGCCACCGCGCCGCCAACGCCGCGGTCCACTTCGTCAAAAATAATTGTCTTGGCCCCTCCTTCTTCCGCCAACGCCACTTTCAGCGCCAATATGAACCGTGACAGTTCACCACCTGAAGCAATCTTGCCGAGCGGTGCCAACGGTGCGCCGGGATTGGTGGAAATTAAAAATTCCACCCGGTCCATCCCGCTCGCCCCCCACCGGTCCTCGGCCAGTGGTTCCAACAGGGTTTCAAACCGAGCAGCGTCCAGTTTCAGCGGCACTAATTCCCCTGCAACCGCCTTGTCCAGCGCCTTTGCGGCCTTCGTGCGCCTCTCCCGCAGGGCCTCCGCCGCCTCCATATAGGCCTGTTTCGTGGCCTTCACTTTCGTCTCCATTGACTCCAGTGATTTGCCCCCGTCGCTAATCGCAGCAAGCCGGTTTTCCAGATCAATCAGCAATTGCGGCAGTTCATCCCCCGCAACCCGATGCTTGCGCGCCAAAGCTCGCAAATCAAATAAACGTGTCTCCATATCGTCCAGCCGCTGCGGATCAAAAGCGAGCGTATAGGCTGCTTCGTTCAACTTATCCTCCGCCTCGCCCGCTTCGATAACAGCTCGGTCAATTGCTTGCAGCGCCTCACTCAGCAACGGATGATCTTCGGCAATCCGGTCAAGCCGCCGCGCCGCTGCTCTCAAGGATGCAAGACCGCCATTCGATCCGTCAAAGGCGGCTCTGATCGCTTCAAGGTCACCGGTCAACTTTTCGCCCTTCATCATCGCCGCGCGTCCAAGCGCCAGTTCCTGTTCCTCGCCTGACTGCGGCGCAAATTTGGATAGCTCCGCTACACTATCTTCCAGATATTCCCGGTCCTTCTCCGCTGTTTCCTGATCCTCCAAAGCCTTTTCCAGATCGGCCTTGGCTGCCTGCCAATTTTCAAAAGCCTGTCGCACCTTTGCGACATCAACCCGGGCATAGCTATCAAGTAAAGCCTTGTGTCCGCGTGGATTTATCAGGCCGCGATCATCATGCTGTCCGTGAATCTCGATCAACCGGCTACCCACATCGCGGAGCATAGCTGCAGAACAGGGCTGGTCGTTGATAAAAGCACGGCTGCCGCCATCCGCCTTGACTGAGCGTTTTATGATGAGCGGTTCACCGGGTTCCATATCAATATCATTATTGCTTAGATATTCGGCCAGTTTGCTGTCTGCTGCTGGCGGAGCAAAGCTTGCGGTGACTTGCGCCTTTTCAGTGCCTTGACGCACCAGCCCGCTATCCGCGCGATTGCCAAGCGCAAGGCCGAGGGAATCCAGCAAGATCGATTTACCCGCCCCCGTTTCACCGGTCAGTACCGACAGTCCGGCCCCAAACTCCAGGTCCAGAGCCTCGATAAGAACAATATCACGAATGGAAAGGGACTGCAGCACAGCCCTCTCTTAAATCACGTTCATCTTAGCTGCAATGACCCATGAACATGGCGGAAAGCAATTTGCGTAAAATCAACTCGCGCTCAGCTTGTCCCCATGCTTGTTTATCAGGTCATAAGCACGCTCGTACCATTTTGAACCGGGATAGTTTGCGCCAAGAACCGCTGCCGATTTCTTGGCTTCCGTCGGGACACCCAGCGCAAGATAGGATTCGGTCAACCGCATCAATGCTTCAGGCGCATGAGTGGTCGTTTCATATGTGTCGATAACAGTACGGAAACGTATGGATGCGGCAAGCCATTTGCCCCGCCGCTGGTAAAAGCGACCAATTTCCATTTCCTTACCAGCCAGATGGTCGTTGACCAGATCCATTTTTAACAAGGCATCGGCGGCATAGCTGGTATTGGGATAGCGGCGCGCCACTTCACCCAATGTTGCCAGTGCTTGTTCGGTAATTTTCTGGTCGCGCGTTACGTCGCTAATCTGTTCGTAATAGCTAAGCGCAATCAGATAATACGCATATGGCGCGTCTTTATTACCCGGATGGATCGATAAAAAGCGACGTGCAGACTCGATTGCCTTGTTATAATCACCGGCGACATAATAGCTAAATGCGCTCATCTGCTGTGCGCGGCGTGCCCACGGCGAATAAGGGTGTTGACGCTCAACCTCATCAAATAATGCTGCAGCAATTTTATATTGACCGCGGTCCAGCCGGTCTTTTGCCGCATTATACAATGTGTTTACATCACGTGCGACATAACTGGTGTCCGTGCTGCCTCCACCACCGCCCAGCGATGCACAAGCCGAAAGCGCGGTAACCGACAGGCCTAACAGGGCCGCTTTGATGATCATGTTTTTCATAACACTTCCCTTAACCACTAATCCCCTGCCCGCCAATAGTTGTTTGAACAGCGCGCTATCTTTGATTGCTATTGGCTCAACCAGTGCCCCCGGTTTCTAGCGCGTTCTCGTTATCTGTAAGATGAATGAACAAGGCAAAATAATAGCGATTATCCCGTAGGCCATAAACTATCCACTTGTGAACAAAGGCAAATTTCCGGTAGGATAAACGTAAAAAAAGGGCCCCGCTTTCACGGAGCCCTTTTTATTATAAGTCCAAAAGATCTAGTCTTCTGTGATCGAGCTTGGCAGCGGAATATCACCGCCACTGTCGTTGTTACCGTCATTGTTACGACCACGACCACGACCGCGGCCACCGCCATCACGGCGTGGCCCACGAGGCTTGTCACCGCGTGGTTCGCGTGCAGGTCGGGTATCTTCCAGCTCTTCGCCGGTTTCTTGATCTACGACCCGCATCGACAGGCGAACCTTGCCGCGCTGGTCGATTTCGAGGACCTTGACCTTGACTTCCTGACCTTCGCTCAACACGTCGGAGACTTTCTCAACGCGCTCATTCTTGATTTCAGAGACGTGGACAAGACCGTCTTTGCCGCCCATGAAGTTCACGAATGCACCAAAATCAACGAGGTTTACTACTTTCCCGTCGTAGACTTTGCCGACCTCGGCTTCTTCGACAATGCCCTTGATCCAGGCGATCGCCGCATCAATCTGGGATTTGTCGGAAGAAGAAACCTTGATCAGGCCTTCATCGTCGATATCCACCTTAGCGCCAGTTTCCGCAACGATTTCGCGGATCACCTTACCGCCAGTACCAATAACGTCGCGGATCTTCTCTTTGTTGATCTGCAAGGTTTCGATACGCGGAGCATGTTCGGACATTTCGGTACGAACCGAGGACAGAGCCTTGCTCATTTCACCAAGGATATGCGCACGGCCGCCATTGGCTTGTTCCAGTGCAGTTTTCATGATCTCCTGCGTAATGCCGGCTACCTTGATGTCCATCTGCAAGGAGGTGATGCCTTTTTCGGTACCCGCAACCTTGAAGTCCATGTCGCCAAGGTGATCTTCGTCGCCCAGAATATCGGACAGAACCGCAAATTCTTCGCCTTCGAGGATCAAGCCCATGGCAATCCCGGAAACCGGACGCGCCAAAGGCACACCTGCATCCATCATGGCCAATGAACCGCCACAAACAGTCGCCATCGAAGACGAACCATTGGATTCGGTAATGTCGGAAAGCACACGGATCGTATAGGGGAACTCCTCCACCGCCGGTAGAACCGGGCGAAGCGCACGGAAAGCAAGCTTACCATGACCGGTTTCGCGGCGGCTGGTGAAACCGAAACGGCCTACTTCGCCAACCGAATAGGGCGGGAAGTTATAGTGCAGCATGAAATTGGAATAGCTGAGGCCTTCCAGACCGTCGATCATCTGCTCCGCATCTTTGGTGCCCAATGTCGTGGTAACAATCGCCTGTGTTTCACCACGGGTGAACAGAGCCGAACCATGAGTCCGTGGAAGCAAGCCAACCATAGCTTCGATCGGACGCACCTGATCCAGCTTACGACCATCAATACGTGTACCGTCTTTGATGATCGCCCCGCGAACGATTTCGGCTTCCAGTTTCTTAACCATCTTACCGGCGGTCATCTGGGTCTGACCGTCTTCATCGGCATATTTTTCTTTGGCTTTTTCACGAACCGCATTCAGAGCTTCGGAGCGTGCCGATTTATCGGTTTTCTTGTAGGCCGCAGCAATGTCTTTTCCAACCAGCTTACGCAGGTCTTCCTTGATGGCGCTATTATCTTCGCCAGCATCAAGCTGCCAAGGTTCTTTGGCGGCCTTTTCAGCCAATTCGATAATCAGGCCGGCAACATCTTTCGCCGCATCATGGGCAAACTGAACAGCGCCAAGCATGACTTCTTCGGAAAGCTCTTGCGCTTCCGATTCAACCATCATCACTGCACCATGTGTCGCTGCAACAACCAAATCGAGTTCGCCTTCTGCGACTTCTTCCATGGATGGGTTTAGCTGATATTCGCCTTCTTTATAGCCGACACGAGCCGCACCGATTGGCCCCATGAATGGAACGCCGGAAATGGTCAGCGCTGCGGAAGCCGCAACCATGGCCAGAACATCAGGCTCGTTGACGCCATCATAGCTCATCACCTGACATATCACGTTGATTTCGTTGTAGAAACCTTCGGGGAATAGTGGGCGACAAGGACGGTCAATCAAACGCGAAGTCAGCGTTTCTTTTTCCGTCGCACGGCCTTCACGCTTAAAAAAGCCGCCTGGAATACGACCAGCGGCTGAGAATTTTTCCTGATAATGAACAGTAAGCGGGAAGAAGTCCTGACCCTCTTTTACCGATTTAGCGGCGGTAACTGCACATAGCACAACCGTTTCGCCGAGGGTCGCGAGTACCGCACCATCAGCCTGACGAGCAATACGGCCCGTTTCGAGGGTGAGGGTCTGTCCGCCCCACTCCATTTCAACTTTCTTTACATCAAACATTCGTATTTTCCTTTGTCCCGCCTGCCCTATGCAATGCGGGGGCTTTCATTTGTCCAGCAATCCGGCTGAACAGCGGTTGAGAGCTATTGTAGCTCTTCTTTCCTGGCATCTCCCACCTTATTATGAGAATTTGCCTTTTCTGTTCCCCTTAAAATCCAGGGGACCAATATGAAAACGGCCTCCATCGGGAGGCCGGTTTCCAATTTCTTATTTCCGAAGACCAAGGTCTTTAATCAGCTTTGAATAGCGTCCCGCATCTTTTTTGCGGAGATAGTCCAGCAAAGAGCGGCGCTTGTTCACCATCATCAAAAGTCCGCGGCGCGAATGGTTATCTTTGTGATGGCCTTTGAAATGCTCGGTCAGGTTCACAATACGCTCGGTCAGGATTGCAACCTGGACTTCCGGAGAACCGGTATCGCCTTTTGTCTGGGCGAATTTTGTGATCAGTTCCTGTTTTTTTTCTGCGGTAATCGTCATAGTCTTATTTTTCCTTCGAACATCTTACAAATTAAACCCGCGAACAACCTTTACGGTCCCATCTAAAAGCTCTGCCAGAGCAACCGGGCTATCGCCTTCGGTCGCCAGAAAGAGCCCGTGTAACCCTTGTTTTTGGGCGGGGTTCCCGATCAAATCCTGCTCGTCCAGCGTCATGCCATGCCGAAGCAGTCTTGCCTGATCAGGGGTGAGAGCAAAAGCCGGGATGTCGTCCAGCCCTGCCTCAAGCGGCAAGAGATAATCTTTAATGTTCGCGCCCTTACCAATTTCGTTGAGTTTGTCCAGCGAAATCGCATGTTCAAGCGTGAACGGCCCCGCCTTGGTCCGGCGCAACATCGAAACATGTCCGACTGTTCCAAGGCCGCGCGCAATATCGCGGGCAAGAGAACGAATATAGGTGCCTTTGGAAACATGAGCGGAAAGTGTGACGGAAACAAGCTCGCCTTCTGCTTCAAGGGGAGAAACCACGGAAAGGTCGAATATCATAACATTCCGCGTCTTCATCTCGATCTTATCGCCAGCCCGTGCCAGATCATAGGCTCGCTTGCCGTCGATTTTTAACGCAGAATATTTGGGCGGTATCTGTTCAATTGGCCCCGTAAATTGCGGCAATACTGCCTTGATCTGTTCCAGCGTAGGCAAATGATCAGAAGTTTCGGACACCGCCCCTTCGACATCCAGAGTTTCGGTTTCTGTCCCGAACGCAATCGTAAAATCATAGATTTTTGAGGCATCCAGCATACGGCCGCATAGCTTGGTCGCCTCGCCTATAGCAATCGGGAGCACGCCGGTCGCAAGCGGGTCCAGCGTTCCGCCATGCCCGACCTTGGTTTTATCCTTACCCTTGCCGAGAAGCCCCGCCTCACGCAAGTTGCGCTTCACCGCTCCAACAGCCTGGGTAGAGCCAAGTTCCAGTGGCTTGTCGAATATGATCCAACCATGCGGCATCAACCAGCTCCTTTTTGAGCATAATCAAAACGTTTGATACCGGGTTACTCTTCTTCACCCAAATCCCGCGCCACTTTTGGATGGCGTAGCAGGCTTTCGATATGCGCGGCTTCCTCGAAACTATCGTCCGCAAGAAACTTGAGTCGCGCGGCATATTTCATCTTTACCCGTTTGGCGACTTCCTTCTGGAAAAACGCGGTATTGGTTCTCAGCGCCTTCAGCACATCCGCTTCGTTTGCGCCTAACAGGGGCTTTACGAATACCGTGGCATGGCGCAAATCCGGTGACATCCGCACTTCGGTCACACTGACAGAATGGGAAGTCAGTACGTCATCATGCACCTCTCCGCGCATCAGCAGTTCCGACAGGATATGCCGTACCTGCTCCCCCACACGGAGCAGCCGCACCGAGCGGCCTTCAGGAGATGTGTCGTTATGTTTCGCCATTACTGTTTCGCTGACCCAATCATTGCTGGTCCAATCTTAACCGTTGACGTGGCCTTCACCAAAAGCTTACCCGCTTCATCATAAAGCTGTGCTTCCAGAAATCCGATATTGCGGCCCATGCGAACAATCTGCCCTTCGCCATAAACCCGGCCCGGCAACACCGGATTGATATAGGTCACGCTCAGTTCCAATGTTAGCGGAGCATTTACGCCACCCGATTTCACCAGCACCGGAATGCCGATAACCTCGTCAACCATCGCGGCAACGAAGCCGCCCTGAACGCTTCCGCGCGGGCTGGTAAAAGCCTGCGGAGCATCAAAGCGCATCCGGACAGCGCCGGTTTCTCTATCTGCTTCCAGAATGGCCGAGTTGAGAGCTTCAGAACAAGGTGGGCGCTCCAGGCCCAATATTTCCTTGTGCTGCTCCGGTGCTTCAGCCATTTCTATTCCCTGCATGGGTCCGTCTGTCGTCAAAGAACGCGCTCTCTCTCTTCGACTTCAAACACCTCAAGCATATCGCCGGGTTTGATGTCGTTGGTATCTTCCAGCACCGCACCGCACTCCATGCCGGCGCGGACTTCTTCTACATCGTCTTTGAAGCGGCGCAACGACGCAATAGTCGTTGCGCTGACAATAACATCGTCGCGGGTAAGACGTGCGAAAAGCCCCTTGCGAAGCATGCCTTCGGTGACGAGCAAGCCAGCGGCCTTGTCCTTCTTGCCGGATTTGAACACTTCCTTGACTTCTGCACGGCCCACGACATTCTCGATCTTTTCCGGACCAAGTTCACCGGCCATTTCAGCGCGGATATCGTCGGTCAGATCATAGATGATATCGAAATATTTAAGCCGGACACCATCACGCTTGGCAATATCACGCGCTTTTGCATTGGGACGCACGTTAAAACCGATAATCGGGGCATTGCTGGCCGATGCCAATATCACATCGCTTTCGGTAATCGCGCCAACTCCGCTGTGCAGGACACGCACCTTGATATCGTCATTCGATATTTTGTTGAGCGCTTGTACAATTGCTTCTGCCGATCCCTGCACGTCGGCTTTGACGAGAAGCGGGAATTCGACTGCACTGTCGGCAGCGGCGGAGAACATGTTTTCCAGTGAAGTTGGTGCCTGTGTTGTCCGAAGCAACTTCTCTTGCTCCGCGCGGTAGGCCGCAACTTCACGGGCGCGGGCTTCATTCTCAACCACCGTCAGTTTGTCACCAGCGGATGGCACGCCCGAAAGACCAAGCACTTCAACTGGAACAGATGGACCCGCTTCCTTGCGCTGAACACCTTTATCGTCGATCATTGCGCGGACTTTACCCGTTTGCGAACCGACAACAAAAACGTCGCCGCGCTTCAGGGTTCCGCGCTGTACCAGCACGGTAGCAACAGGACCGCGGCCCTTGTCAAGCTTGGCCTCGATCACGATACCTTCGGCTGGACGGTCTGGACGAGCTTTGAGTTCAAGCAATTCGGCCTGCAGATGGATTTTCTCAATCAGCTCATCAAGATTGATCTTTTTGAGCGCAGAGACTTCCACATCCTGAACATCACCGGACATGGCCTCCACAATCACCTCATGCTCAAGCAGACGCGTGCGGACCTGAAGCGGGTCAGCGCCTTCCTTGTCAATCTTGTTGATCGCCACAATCATCGGCACATTGGCCGCCTTGGTGTGGTTAATCGCTTCAATCGTTTGCGGCATCAGACCATCGTCAGCGGCCACAACAAGGATCACGATATCGGTGACATTGGCACCGCGCAAACGCATGCTGGTAAAAGCTTCATGGCCCGGAGTATCGAGGAACGTGATCTTGTCGCCATTCTTCATCTGGACCTGATAGGCGCCAATATGCTGCGTAATCCCGCCAGCTTCCCCGGCAACCACATCGGTCCCGCGCAGGGCATCCAGCAAGGATGTCTTACCATGGTCGACATGGCCCATGATCGTGACTACAGGTGGACGCGGTTTCAGCGTTTCTTCCGGATCAATATCTTTTTCCGTGTCGATTTCAACGTCGGCTTCGGACACACGCTGGATACGGTGGCCAAATTCCTCGACCAGCAATTCTGCTGTGTCCTGATCGATCGTCTGGTTGACGGTGACCATGGAACCCATGTTGAACAAGGATTTAACCAGATCAGCGCCTTTTTCGCCCATACGCTTGGACAGTTCCTGCACCGTAATGGCTTCCGGAACGATCACGTCACGTATCTGCTTTTCACGCGGCTCACGCGGCTGCCCGGACATTTGAGCGCGTTTTTCTTTTTCGCGCGCACGTTTGAGCGCTGCCAGAGAGCGGGCACGCGCTGCACCATCTTCACCGCGCAATGCACGGTTGACGGTCAGCTTCCCGGACTGGCGACGATCATTACGGTCACTCCGGCCGACTTTCGGTTTCGCCTTTGGCTCCGCCCGCTTCGGTGCTTCTACTGGCGTAAATTTACGCGCCGGTGGATGCTTGGATGTTGATGCGCTATCCGTTTCCGCCGGAGCAGCTTCGGCAGGCTCGGCTTTAGCAACGGCTTCAGCGGCAGGCGTTTCGGCAACAGATGCAGCAGCAGCTTCTTCTGCTGCCTTGATTTCTTCCTGAGCCTTTTTAGCTGCTTCTTCTTCAGCTTGGCGCTTTTCTTCGGCGCGTTTTTTCTCTTCGGCTGTCTGGGCTTTCTTGGCCTGCGTATCGCGTTTACGCGCCTCTTCCATAGCGGCCAGACGGGCTTCTTCGGCCTCGCGCAGCAATATCGCCTGTTTTTCCTGACGCGTCAGGATATCTTCCTGCTTCGGCTTGGGCGCTGGCGCAGCCTTTTTGGCTGGTGCAGGCGCGGGAGCAGGAGCCGGGGTTTCCGGCACGATGTTCTTGGCCGCTTCCTGGGCGCCCGGCTTGCCAACCAGTTTACGGCGCTTGACCTCCACGACGACCTTGTTGGTGCGCCCGTGGCTAAACGTCTGTTTGACTTCGCCAGGCTCAACCGAACGCTTCAATCCCAAAGGTTTGCGTTCAGATTTGGCCGTATCTTTATTATCTTCACTCATCGAACAGACTTAATCCTTAAAATTTCCATTACTTCAATAATCTAACAGGCGAACTTCAACCGGGTTCACGCAACTTTCTTCTCTGCTTCACAGCCACCATCGACCTTACCAGTACCGATAAAGTGACGCCATCTATCTAGCATGTGCGATATTCGTTCCGCCGCCCTGTGGTCGGTTATACCTATATGCACGACATTTTGACGCCCCAATGCCACAGAAAGGGCCTGTCGGTCCACCGGCAATATCTGACCACGGACATCCTGTCCTTCGCGATCACTGCCAATACGCCATGCCTGATCCAGTTTTGCAGAGCCATCCCGCCCGGCATCAGACGCATGGAACAACATATCAAGGTCACCCTGCCGCGCAGCCGTTTCAATTTTTTCCGAACCGGTCAGCAACATGCCACCGCGCGCTTCCAAGCCTAGCCGGTTTAATGTGGCGCGTTCCAGCGCATTTTCAACCTGCTGCGCCAAATCGTCCGGAATATCGAGCTTGCCGGTTTTGAAAGCACGCGACAATGCGCCTTTCAGAACGCCTTTGCTCTGTGCGGTTTCAAATGCGCTACGATCCACGCTGAACCATGCGCCGCGGCCCGGTGCCTTGGCACGAACGTCAGGCGCGATTTGCCCGTCGGGACCCAATGCCAGACGCACCAGTGCATCCTGGGGAAGGCTTTCCCCAGTCAAAATACATTTACGGTGCGGCGTGCGATCTAAAGAGTTAGAAGGCGTCTCATTGGGGAGTTTCCGCATTCGCGTCCTCCCCTTTTTCACCTTCAGCAGCAGGAGCTGCTTCGTCTTCATCTTCGAACCAATGCGCGCGGGCAGCCATGATAATCTCGTTGCCCTGCTCTTCGGTCAGACCATAGCTGGCCAATACACCATCAGGCTCAGGCTTGCGATTGTCATTGCGGCGGCGCGGCTCGGACCGGCGTTTCAATACCAGTTCGTCGGTCGCCAGATCGGCAACATCGTCAAGAGTCTTAAGACCAGCTTTGCCCAAAGTTACCAGCATGGCTTCCGTCATATATGGCAGTTCGGCAACCGCATCTTCAACACCCAGTTCGATCCGCTCTTCCCTGGCTGCCGCTTCCCGGCGTTCCAGTGCCTCAAGCGCACGGCTTTGCAGTTCGGCCGCCAGTTCTTCGTCAAAGCCTTCGATGCTCGAAAGCTCTTCGGGAGCGACATAAGCGACTTCTTCCATCTCGCTAAAGCCTTCAGCAACCAATAGCTGAGACAAGGTTTCATCCACGTCCAGATCTTCCTGGAACATCGCCGTGCGGGCCGCAAATTCAGCCTGACGCTTCTCACTGGAATCCGCTTCGGTCATGATATCAATGGCAAGACCAGTCAATTGCGACGCAAGGCGAACATTCTGCCCGCGCCGACCAATAGCAAGGCTTAACTGGTCATCAGGAACAACCACTTCGATCCGGCCTTCCTCTTCGTCGATCAGCACGCGGCTAACCGTTGCGGGCTGAAGCGCATTCACAACAAATGTCGCGATGTCGTCAGACCATGGAATAATGTCGATCTTTTCGCCCTGCATTTCCTGCACGACTGCCTGAACGCGGCTACCCTTCATGCCCACACAGGCACCAACCGGATCGATCGAGCTGTCATGGCTGATCACGCCGATTTTGGCACGGCTACCCGGATCACGCGCAGCCGCCTTGATCTCGATAATGCCGTCGTAAATTTCGGGAACTTCCTGCGCGAACAGCAATTTCATGAAATCGGGATGTGCACGGGACAGGAATATCTGTGGTCCTCGGTTTTCGCGGCGAACATTCAAAATCAGCGAACGGATGCGGTCGCCAACGCGGGCTGCCTCACGCGGGATTTGCTGGTCACGGCGGATGACACCTTCGGCGCGACCAAGATCAACAACGACATGGCCAAACTCAACCGACTTCACGACACCGGTAATGATTTCACCAGCACGGTCCTTGAATTCTTCATATTGCCGTTCCCGCTCTGCGTCGCGGACTTTTTGAAAAATAACCTGCTTCGCGGATTGCGCGTCGATGCGGCCCAGATCCACAGCGGGCAGCGGGTCAACGATAAAGTCCCCTACTTTGGACCCCGCTTGCAGCTTTTCAGCCTGCTTCAGGTCAACCTGCTTGAAATAGTCTTCGACTTCCTCAACCACTTCAACCACACGCCACAACCGCAAATCACCGCTTTGCAGGTCGAGCTTTGCACGAATGTCATTTTCCGCGCCATAGCGCGCCCGCGCAGCTTTCTGGATTGCTTCTTCCATCGCCTCGACCACAATGGCCTTGTCGATCATCTTTTCCGATGCAACCGCATTGGCAATAGCTAGCAATTCAGCTTTATTCGCAGAAATGGCACTGGCCATGATTAGTCTTCCTGTTCTTCGGTTAAAATATCGTCTTCAATTTCGCCTGAAACCTCATCAACGCCGTCAGCAGAAACCGGTATGGTCGCAGCGATCAAGGCATCTGTCAGAATCAGCTTGGCACTATGCACATTGTCGAGGGGGATCGTTTGACGTCCCACCTTGCGATCGTCAATCGCTATTATCTCACCTTCAATGCCTTCAAGCAAGCCGCGTAATTGCTTCTTGCCCGAAACCGCTTCAATCAAATTGATCCGTGCTTCGTGCCCGGCCCAATTCGCATAATCTTTTGCCCGGGTTAGCGGACGATCAATACCCGGAGAGCTGACTTCCAGCCGGTAAGCGCCCTCGACCGGGTCATTGCCTGCTTCTTCCAGAGCATCAAACTTGGCCGAAATCCGCCGTGACAGGTCTGCACAATCATCGATATTAAGCTGACCGGTTTCCGGCCGCTCTGCCATGATCTGCAACGTAGGCTCATCCGCACCGGCAACAAACTGCACACGCACCAAATCAAAGCCCAAAGCCTGCGCCTCAGGCTCGGCAAGTTTGATAATGGCTGTCAAATCGGTCAAATAATGTTCCAGTTAAAATGCAAAACTCTTTCGTGCCGGCCCCATCCGGCGCCAGCCCCTTCAAACTCTTTCAATGTAGGGATGCATGCTATCTAGGGACTGATTCCTATTTTTGCAACGCTATTTTGCAATAGGCGGATTTCCGCCTGTTCCGGGCGTTAAATAGCCGTCAGACTATATAACAGTTGGCCGAGATAAACTATCAGTAACACCGCGCCTTCCCAGCGGGTTATCTTTCGCCCGGTTGCAGCAAGTATCAGCAGCAATATAGATGCGGCAACTAACAGAGGCAAACTGAAACTTGAGATTTCAACAGGGATTGATCCCGGAGAAACAATTGCCGTAATACCGCCGATAAGCAACAGATTGAAGATATTCGATCCTAAAATATTACCCAAGGCAACGGCGCTTGCTTTCTTATAAGCAGCAATCACCGACGTGACCAACTCAGGCAGAGAAGTCCCGATGGCGATCACCGTCAAACCGATAACCGCTTCGCTCATACCAATCATTCTGGCAAGGTCGATAGCACTTTCAACCAGCCACTTGCCGCCCAGAATGATCAGGGCAATACCGGCAAACAACACAAGAACGGATCGCCAAATAGGTTGATCCATATGCAAATGGGTATCCGCTAATTCAAGCGCTTCGGCCTTTTCATGCACGGCGGTGTCAGTGATGTGATACTTTTTTTCCGCCCAATAGACATAACCCAGATAGACGCCCATAATAGCAAGAAACCCGAAACCAATAGCGACTGTTATCCCGCCATTATTCGCAATATACCAGAGCGCAGCCGTAATTATCAGCGCCAGCCCGCCATCACGCCAAAGCTGCCCGCGCAGCACGGCCAAGGGGAATATTATAGATGCGACGCCCAATATCAAAAGGCTGTTGGCTAAGTTGGAACCGGCAATGTTACCCCAGGCGATTCCCGGTGATCCGGCCAACGCCGCTTCAATACTGGCGACAAGCTCCGGCGATGATGTGCCGAATCCGACAATAGTCAGACCGATCAGCATCTGGGACATTCCTGCACGCTCGGCCACGCGGACGGCGCCGCGCACGAGCAGCTCGCCGCCCACGATCAGGACGACCAGACCCACCAACAAGGTCAAAATCGCGAGAAGCATGCTAGCTCAGTTCAACGATGACGCTTGCCAAGCAACCGAAGTCGCAGGGCATTCAGCTTGATAAAGCCTTCTGCGTCTTTTTGGTCATAAGCGCCTGCATCATCCTCAAATGTCACAACGTCCTGACTATAAAGGTTGAAGTCAACATCAGCCTTGCGTCCGACAACGTTCACCGACCCCTTATAAAGCTTCAACCGGACCGTTCCGGTCACACGTTCCTGGCTCTTGTCGATGGCCGCCTGCAACATTTCGCGTTCGGGAGCGAACCAGAAGCCGTTATAAACCAGTTCGGCATAGCGCGGGGCCAATTCGTCCTTCATATGCATAGCACCGCTGTCGAGCGTAAGCTGTTCGATACCGCGGTGCGCCGCGTGATAGATGGTGCCGCCTGGCGTTTCATACATGCCGCGTGACTTCATACCGACAAAACGGTTTTCGACCAGATCGAGTCGGCCAATGCCATGTTCGCGGCCATAGTCGTTCAGTTTTTCGAGCAAAGTCGCGGGGCTCATGCCCACGCCATTGACCGCTACGCCGTCGCCGCGTTCAAAATCAATCCTGATATATTCCGGCGTATCGGGTGCATCTTCCGGATTATTGGTCCGTGAATAGACATAATCCGGCACTTCTTCCCACGGGTCTTCCAGCACTTTGCCTTCCGATGAAGTATGCAGCATGTTCGCATCGGTTGAAAACGGCGCTTCGCCGCGCTTGTCCTTGGGCACCGGAATCTGGTGCTTTTCAGCAAATTCGATCAGGCGCGTGCGGCTGGTCAAATCCCATTCCCGCCACGGTGCAATTACCTTTACGTCGGGGTTCAGGCCATAATAGCCCAGTTCGAAACGAATCTGGTCATTGCCTTTGCCGGTTGCACCATGGGCAACAGCATCGGCGCCAGTCAGCTTTGCAATCTCGATCTGGCGCTTGGAAATGAGCGGCCGCGCGATCGATGTGCCGAGCAGGTAAAGACCTTCATAAACCGCATTGGCGCGCATCATTGGAAAGACATAATCTTTCACAAATTCCTCACGCAAATCGTCGATAAAAATATGCTCCGGCTTTACGCCTAGCATCTCGGCTGTCTTGCGTGCTGGCCCCAGTTCTTCGCCCTGCCCAAGGTCAGCAGTAAAGGTAACGACTTCACAGCCATATTCCTGCTGCAGCCATTTCAGAATAACACTGGTGTCCAGTCCTCCGGAAAAGGCCAGAACTACACGTTTGACGGAATCGCTCATTATCATTCTTTCCAAATGTTCAGAGCCGCGCGCCTATCAGGCTCGGCAAGGCCGTGCAATATGATATGCAAGGTTTAAGGGCGGCGGTACGCAAAAATGCAAAGAAAGACTAAAAAACTGTCATTCCCTACCCATTCAAGCGCTTTTCGGCCTCCCCGATATAGTCGCGCGTCATCGGCAATGTATGCCGGTTGCGGCTGAACTGGATCTGGTAATTGCACATACCGCCGCTTTCAAAAGCCGCTGTCGCGCCTGCAAGATAGAAAGTCCACAGACGGAAAAACCGCTCGTCATAAAGAGCAACGATCTTGTCCTTGTTCGCGGTTGTGCGCTTATACCATTCACGCAAGGTCAGCGCATAATGTAGCCGGAGCGTTTCAATATCTGTCGCGATGAGCCGGAAATGCTCGCTCGCCTCTACTGTCTCACTGAGCGCGGGGATATATCCACCGGGAAAAATATATTTGCGCGTAAAAGAGTCGGTCGTCCCCGGCCTACCCATACGTCCGATGGTATGGAGCAGCATCACCCCGTCATCTTTCATCAAATTCGCGGCACATCTGAAAAATGTTTTGAAATTAGGGGTGCCGACATGTTCAAACATGCCGACCGAAACGATCCTGTCAAACTGCCCCGCGTCGCGCTCTGCAAGATCGCGATAGTCGATAAGCTCAAAACGGACCTTATCCGCGACGCCTTCTTTGCTGGCCCGCTCCTGTGCAACTTTAAGCTGTTCCTCACTCAACGTAATGCCAAGTACCTCAACGCCAAATTTATGGTGCAGGTAGAGCGCCATCCCGCCCCAGCCGCAACCGATATCAAGCACGCGCTGACCCGGATTCAGGTCCATCTTGGCGGCGATATGCGCTTTCTTGTCGAGCTGCGCCTGTTCAAGCGTGTTGCCGGGGTCCGTCCAGTAAGCACAGCTATATTGCATGTCCTCATCCAGAAACAGTTCATAAAGCTTGCGGCTTAGATCATAATGGTGCGCAACGTTCGCCTTAGATCGCCTTTGCCCGTTATATGCATCCAGTTTACCTGCAATATAATCCTTTGCCCTTTTGAAGCCGCTTAACTCACCAAGATGCCCTCCCCGTTCCCACGGCTTATTGGAACGTGCGAGCTGGATCAGCTCCATAATATCGCCCTGTTCGATAATCAGACGTCCGTCCATGAACATTTCCGCTGCGCCCAATCGCGGGTCCAGTAATATCTGGCGCATCACGCCCTTGTCGGCAAGGCGCACCGTAACATCGGGAAATCCGGCCTCAGACTGCCCAAATTTTTCTATCTCCTCATCTGGATGGATGACGGTGATCGTCCCCCTTTTCACAACGCTCTTTAGAAAACGACCTAATATGGACATTCATGTGCTCCTTCGGCATAAAATTACCCATTAATTCTCAGCTTAAACCCCTGCATACCATTCATAATTAGCGACATCTTCCCAATATCCACCTTTGCCGCCGCCGATATTATCCAAAGAGGCTACAGCCTCAATCCCGGTAACATATTTCGCGTGCTTATAGCCCAATTGCCTCTCCACCCGCAGGCGCAGAGGCGCACCGTTTTCAATCGGAAGGGCCTCTCCATTTAATCGGTGCGCCAATATTGTTTGCGGATGAAAGGCATCAAGCAGATCAATACTTTCATAATAAGGCCGCCCGCCAAGTCTGTCAGCGCAATGGAACACGAGAAATCTGGCGCTGCGGAGCAACTGTGCCTGATCGAGTAACAATTTCAACGGCACGCCAGTCCACTGGCCGATGGCGCTCCAACCCTCGACGCAATCGTGCCGGGTGATCTGGGTGCGCTGCGGCATAGACTGCAGCGCCGGAAGCGAAAAGTTTTGCGGCTTCGCAAAAAGGCCGGTCAGACGCAATTGCCAATCGGAAAAGCCCTGCGCGGCGCTGGCTGTATAGTCCGGCGTTCCGGGATTGCGCGTGCCGTTGGGACGAAATTTCGGCGAAAGGTCCGCGATGCTATACTCGCTGGCCAGCTGCATCCGGTCCCCCAAAGCGCGGTGGACCAGAAAATTGGCATCCTCCGCGCTGCTTAATATATTCTGGAATGTCTGATTTCGGCTTAGGGCATCACAGCCGCTCAGCAAGCCAGCCAAGCCCACGGCTCCCGACGTGAGGAGCGCCCGCCGCCCCATCAGGGGTGTTTCTGCAACCTTTATCATTCAGGCCCCGCTTCCCGTTCACCCCCGGTTATCATCCCCCAGGTCTGTTTGAAAGGCCCGGACAGCAATAACAGGGCCATGTGGACAATGAAAAACAGAACCATCAAGAACATGCCGATAAAATGGATTGACCGTGCTGATTGACGGCCCCCGAAAATATCGGTCAGCCAGGGCCAGTTCGCATCCATAGCCGGCGACATGGCAAGTCCGGTGAATATCATCAACGGCAGCAGGATGAAGATCACGCCACTATAACTAAATTTCTGAAGAATATTGTAGATATTGATGCTGTCCGGTTCATGAAAGCGCAAACGGAAGTGGTTTCTAATATCAGCCCATATGCGCGAAGGATGCCATTCGGGCCGCCTGATATGCAGGTCTTGTTGCACATGCCTATTGAGCAGTGATGCAATCATGAAAAGGGTCAGCCCTATGCTAAAAATCCAAGCAAAGAAGAAATGCCAACGGCGACCCTCGGCCAAGCTATAGTAAGACGGAATAGTCGCCCAGCCGGGGAAGGCCCATGTCTGCACCTTGCCATTGCTATCACGCCAATTACCGATAAAGCCAGTTGTCTCAATTCTGGTTTCGCCAAGTCGGACATAACCCATGGTCTGCGACGACCCGACTGCTGCCCAGGCATAATCGTCATTCGCCCCATATTCGCCCCAATATAGTCTGGGGTGGGCATTAAAAATCATCAGCCCGCTCATCAACAGAACCAACAAGCACAGCGCATTGACCCAGTGCCAAAGCCGGGTTGTCAGCCGGTGGCGCACAAACCTGTGTTTTTGCCCCTTTGTCATATCGCTATACATACCGATTGGTGCGACAAAGGAAACCTAAAGGTTACTGCAAGCCCGCAACCAATGTGTTGAAGACATGGAATAAACTGTCACACATCATTTAACAGGTGGGCGGGCAGTGATACTCCCCCCGTTTTTAACCTAATGCGGCCTGTTTTTCTTCCGCAAGGCGGTCCAGCTCTGCGCGGCTTTTCTTTTCGCTTGCGGATTTGAGCTGACCGCACGCAGCCATGATATCGCGCCCGCGCGGTGTCCTTACCGGTGCGCTGATACCTGCATCAAAGATAATCTTGGAAAAAGCCTTGATCCGCTCTGGCGCTGAACATTCATAGTCAGACCCTGGCCACGGATTGAACGGGATCAGGTTGACCTTTGCCGGAAGATCATATTTCCGCAACAGGTTGACCAGTTCGCGGGCATCTTCATCGCTGTCATTTTTGTCTTTCAACATGACATATTCAAAGGTGATCCGCCGCGAATTGCTGGAACCGGGATAGTCGGCACAGGCCTGAAGCAATTCTTCGATCGAATATTTGCGGTTGAGCGGAACAATCTCGTCGCGCGTTTCCTTGTTCACCGCGTGCAGTGAAATCGCAAGATTGACGTTAATTTCTTCGCCTGCCCGAGCGATCATCGGGACCACTCCGCTGGTCGACAAGGTGATCCGGCGGCGCGACAGGGCTAAACCATCCCCATCCATAACGATCTTCATCGCGTCGCGCACATTGTCAAAATTATAAAGCGGTTCGCCCATGCCCATCAGCACAATATTGGTCAGCAACCGCCCGTCAGATTTATACGCCTGATTATATTCCTTGCCGCTATCGGCATCTTCATCGTCGGCAAAATCCATCACGCCCTTGGGCCACTCCCCCAAAGCATCGCGGGCCAGCATAACCTGTCCGACAATTTCTCCGGGCGTAAGGTTACGCACCAGCCGCATCGTCCCCGTATGACAAAAGCGGCAGTTCAGCGTGCATCCGACCTGTGAAGAGATACATAATGTGCCGCGATCTTCATCGGGGATGAAGACCATCTCATAATCCTGTTTGTCCGCGGAGCGCAGCAACCATTTGCGCGTTCCGTCTTCCGACAAGTGCGCCTCGACAATTTCCGGACGGCCAATCACAAACCGTTCCGCCAACCATGGCCGCAGGGTTTTGCTCATATCGGTCATCTGTGAAAAATCACTGATCCCGCGATGATAAATCCAGTGGAAAAGCTGTTTCGAGCGCAGTTTTCCTTGCTTTTCATCCAACCCCGCTGCGATCAGGACATCCCTGATTTCGGAAACGCTTAGACCAATGAGGTCAACACGCCCGTCTTCACGAGGCGTCACCTTGGCGGGAAGAGGGACTGGATCAATATGGCCGGGAATCTGCATGATGGCGCATATAGTGCGGGTCCGGCGCAATTGCCAGCTTTAGCGACCAATGATAGCCGAACAAAGATCAGAGGCGCGAACCTTTTAACGAAACATCCGCCTTCGCCCAGATCACATCCAGCGCTGACCGGGCCTTGGCCGCCTCATCTGTCTTGCTTTGCGCGGTCAGGGCCTCAGCCAATCCCGACATCGACCACCCGTTGCGCGGATAATCTTCCAGGTCCCGACGATACACCGCCTCGGCCTTTGCAAAATCCCCGGCCTCCATCAATACCTGTCCCAAAGACTGGCGGGTTGGATAATACCAGAAAGGCGGCTCCGTATAAGGCAGCGCATCCTGCTTGGCGACGGCGCGCTCAAAATGCTCCACAGCGAGGTCGAGATTGCCGGATTTCCAAGCTATTTCACCCTGAAGCAAATCATCGGCGATATTCAGTAGCACGCTGGCAGGATAGTCCGCATTGTCCAGAAAGCGTATCTGTACAGTGTCTTTTACCGCCGCAAGTTTAGCACGCTCTTGGTTTGCACTTGCGCTATCCCCCGTATTGGCTAGCGCAATACCGCGGGCATAGTGCCAGATCGCATTGGAATAATCGAGATTTTCGGGCGGAGCTGGCTCGGCCATTATCTCTTTCCATTTGCCAAACTGGGTCAGCGTTAGAACTGGAATAGTTTTGAAAAACTCGACAGTCGGGTACTGTTCAATCTGTTCCAACCTGACATTCGCAGCTACCTTTCTTGCCGCATCGATTGCCATTTTGCTCTGACCGGCCATGCTAGTTGCTGCCCACAGAAAATGGATATTATGCGGGTAATAGAGCGCAGGATAAAATCCCTGTGCATTGCAGGCCGCGATATATTCCTCATCCACGGCTGCTGCCCGGATATTCGCCGTCGCCGCATCATCATAGCGCCCGACACGCCAATATATATGTGCGGGCATATGCACCAGATGCCCCGAAGCCGGAACCAGATTGGCCAGCGCATCAGCTTCGTCCTCTGCCCTGCCAGGGTTTTTCGACGCTTCGACTGCATGTATATAAAGATGCAATGCCAGTGGATGTTGCGGGCTGCGCGCAATTATCCGTTCCAGTGAGGCTATGACTTTTTCTGTCTCAGGCTTTGGTTTGCCGTCTGCCGACCAATAGTCCCACGGCATGGTGTTCATCCACGCTTCGGCATAAATCGCCGCTGCATCGTCATCATCGGGAAAGGCCTGGACCACTTCGCCCATGGCGCTGGCATAGGCAAGATCTAGCGGCTCCCGGCTGGTTGCCGGGTCGCCATTGTAACGCTGGGCCTGCGCCTCGATCAGCGCCCGCTCCAGCGGCGTTGCGTTACCCTTCAAAGACTGCGCCTTGGATATCGCTTTATAGGCGGCGCGGCGATCATCATCGCTCATCACCGCCTTGCCCTTGCTTGTCACATTGATATTGGGCCCGGTCGCCAAAGCCTCTCCCCAGAAACACATGGCGCATTGCGGATCGAGCTTTTGCGCTGCGCGAAAAGAGCGGATGCTTTCTGCATGATTGAACCCGAATGCCAGCACCATGCCCTGATTAAAATAGCGCTGTGCGCCTTCGGACGATGTTGTGATGGAACGGCTATAGTCGCCCATGCCGTCGAACAGTGGCGCACCCGCCCTTCGAACCAGATCCGCGTCAGCGCCGGATTTTTCGGTTTCGTTGGCTTCCATGCTCTTCGCAGCCGCGCTCTCGCCGGAACTGGCAGATGCGATTGCTGCAAATGACAAGGCACTTGCCCCCAATATCAATGATAATTTCTTCACAGACCCCTCCGCTCGATGCTTCGCTGGCGGGAATCCTAACAGCTTTGGGGAGGATTATTGTAACTATCGCAATTCCCCAACCACTGGGCGCAATTTATGCACGGAATATCGTAATGCGCCCTTGGCCATACACTCAGTCCAAATTCGAACATCCAATTGATGCCGCATCGATCGCCGTTGCTGCGCCGCGGAGCAGATAGGCGTCCACTATCGGTCGGCCGTCGCGGCCAGTGCTTTCCACGGTCATACTGTTGGCAGAGCGTAAAGCAGCGATGATCGCCGCGTCCATACGCCTGTCTTGCGACCAGCCGTCCGAGCGGTTGGCAATAAGTTGAAACCGGCGTCCACCTACGCCGACCATCACCCGGCTGTTGGTGGAACGGTCCCGGCTCAACCGCACATGGAATTGCGCGCGGATACCGCGTTTCGGCCAGTAACCGACAGATATATAGGATTTGCGCTGGGCTTTACCGGTAATATCCTCTGACTCGGCAATGGCATAACAGCGCGGAATTTCCTGATCTCGAAATGCCCCCCAGCTATCATATATGCCGAGCGATTCCTTGGCCGCTACGGGGACGGAGACCATCGCTAAGGACAATGCAAAAAGGGTGGTAAGCCCCCTCATGCCTTTTCGCTTTCCCCCGCACCCAGATGGACAATCGTTTCCACGCCATCGGTAATTTGAACCAACGACCCTTGCGGAAGGCTATCGGCTATTGGCGCACCGATTAGTTCCAGCGGCTCTCGCCCGGTCAGTAATCCGCGCAAAACACGACTGGTCATACCATGGCTGATCAGCAGCATGTCTCGCTCAAAACTCTGCTCCGCAATCCACGTTTCCAGCCGACGGACAATATCGCCATAGCTTTCCCCGCCTGGAGCCTGACTCAGAAACAGGCTTCTATCACGGTCCACCTGCAATTGGCCTTCCAAAGCGTGATAATAGCTGCCTTCCCATTCACCCATGTCGATTTCTCTTAACCGCACATCTGCCGCCGCCTGATGCCAATCCAGATTAATATGCTCACACACGACCGACAGGGTTTGCAGCGCCCGCCCGGTGTCGGAAGCGACCAGTTGCAGCCCGTAACCTTCGCCTCTGCCATCGTCACTGACAGCATGATTTTCCAGATAACGGGCCAGTGCCCTGCCCATTTCATTCGCCTGTGCAAAACCGCGCTGGGTCAGCGGGGTATGGGCAGCATTGCCCTGTATCCGACCGGCCAGATTGAAAATCGTCTCTCCGTGCCGTGCAATGAACAGCCGCTTTCCTTTGGTGTTCAAATCCTTGCGTAAATTGCTCATATCTATGATCTAATTTGCCCCTGCACTATTGTCTGTGATGAATTGCTTTTAGCGGGTTTAACCGCATTATGGGTTTTTTCCACAGATTTTCACCGATAATGTTTCATCCTCTTTGCATCGGGCTTGCCCTATTGGTTGATATTGTTAATGAAGCGATGACTAACTGTGAACTGGACGGAGTCTTATGCCGGGCCTGAACATAGTGACGGGGACAGAAAATGAAGGATAGCATATGAAAGCGACAATTGAACGCGCGGCACTGCTGAAAAGCCTGGGGCATGTCCAGTCAGTGGTTGAGCGGCGTAACACTATCCCCATATTGTCGAACGTGTTGATCGAAGCCAGCGAAGGCGGAGTCATAAAATTAATGGCAACCGACCTTGACCTGCAAGTGGTCGAAACAGTCGAAGCTCAGGTGGAAACCCCCGGTTCGATTACGGTTTCCGCCCACACATTGTTCGATATTGCCCGCAAATTGCCCGAAGGTTCACAGGTTCAACTGGATGCTGCCGATGGCAAGATGAAGGTCAATGCGGGACGCGCTCGGTTCAATCTGCAAACACTGCCCCGCGATGATTTCCCGATCATTGCAGAGGGTGAACTGCCCACCAGTTTTGAATTGCCTGCGTCATCGCTGATCCAGATTATCGAGAAAACCAGATTCGCGATCTCCACTGAGGAAACGCGCTATTATCTCAACGGTATCTTCCTGCACGTTCAGGATGAAGATACGCCGGTGTTGAAAGCTGCAGCTACCGATGGCCACCGTCTGGCCCGTGTCACCCTGCCCCGTCCAGCAGGCGCGGAAGGCATGCCGGATGTTATCATCCCGCGCAAATGTATCAATGAACTGCACAAACTGCTCACGGAAAACAGTGAAGCTTCGGTTCAGGTCAACCTGTCCGCAAGCAAGATCCGCTTCACCCTTGGAACAGCGATCCTGACCAGCAAGCTGATTGACGGAACTTTCCCGGATTATACCCGCGTTATTCCGACCGGAAATGACAAGATCCTGAAAATTGATCCAAAAAGCTTTGCACAGGGCGTGGACCGCGTATCCACTATTGCTACCGAAAAAACCCGCGCCGTCAAAATGGCGCTGGGCGATGACAAGATCACCTTGTCCGTGACCTCACCCGAAAATGGCACAGCCGCAGAAGAGGTGCCTGGTTCCTATAAATCGGAAGCTTTCGAAATCGGGTTTAACTCTCGCTATTTGCTGGATATTCTCGGAGAGATCGAAGGCGACAATGTCGAACTCCACCTCGCGGATGCCAGCGCGCCGACATTGATCCGCGAGAATGACAAAAGCGCAGCGCTCTATGTACTGATGCCCATGCGGGTTTGACAGTTTCGGCCCTCTCCTTCCGGAGAGAGGCCGAACCTCTACTCAGCCGCTTGCATCATTTCCACTTGTTGTGGGCCACGGATCAGGACGCCGGGGCGTTTGTCTGTCACGACGCCGCCTTTGAACGTCACTTGCCCGGACTTGATCGTATAATCATAGCCATCGGCCTTTTGCAGCAAACGCTTACCGCCCGCAGGAAGGTCAAAGGCCAGCCACGGCTTGCCCAGTTTGATCCGGTCCATATCAATCACATTTACATCGGCAAGATAGCCGGGTTTCAACAATCCGCGATCATTCAAACCATATAGCCGCGCCGTGTCGTAGCATTGGCGCTTGATCGCATGTTCAAGGCTGATCGTGCCGCGATCACGGTTTTTCACCCAATATTCCAGCATGAAGGTCGGGCTCGCCGCATCGCAAATCGTGCCGCAATGCGCGCCGCCGTCAGACAGGCTGTTCACCGTGTCGTCTGCCTGTTGCAATTTTTCCAGAAAATCGAGATTACCGTCAATATAGTTGAGCAATGGCAAATAGACAAAGCCCTTGCCATCATCCGCCATTAACAGGTCATAGGCATATTCCGCCGGTGATTTACCCGCAGCCTGCGCGCGTGATGCTATGCTTTCATCGGCGCCCGGTTCGTAATTGAAATCCTCATCCATCTCGAACTGAGCCGCCCAGCCCTGTGTAACGATCATGAATACCGGGATCATATCGACAACATCAGGCTGCACACTCTCTTCGCTCAGCAGTTGCGCCTTGAATGCGGGATCTTTCAGCTTTGCATATTTCTCATCCCACGACAGATTTTCCATCGCCATCCAACTAGGGTGGCGGATGAACGGATGGACTGTGCCTTGCCACGCCATGACGATGCCGTTGCCGCGCAAGGCAATCTGGGCGACGATATTCGCGCCATTGTCATTTTGCGCGCGCATATTGGCTATTTGCTCGTCCAGAGATTGTTCCTTGGCAATGGATTGCAAGGCAGCAAAGGTTACGGGCATCCCTGTCTCGCGGCTAAGGTCACCCATCCAACCAAATTCATCCCATTCGCGGTTAAGGTCCGATGCCATTTCAAACACGCCGTAACCAACGCGGCCCATTGCACGGCCAATACCGATGAGCTCTTCCTTTGTAGCGGTCGTCCCCGGCACCAGCTCACCATCGACCGAGCGGTGCAGGATCGTCCGCGAAGTTGAAAAACCAAGCGCTCCGGCTTTCAAGCCATCTTCAACAATGTTCGACATCTGCTCAATATCGGCTTCGGTCGGCACCGCCCCGGGACGCTCCCGGTCGCCCAGCACATAAGCGCGCACGGCACCATGCGGGACATGGGTTGCGACATCCACGGTGCGCGGCATTTTTTCCAGCTCGTCCAGATATTCGGGAAAAGTCTCCCAATTCCAGGTCATCCCTTCGGCCAGCGCCGTGCCGGGAATATCCTCCACCCCTTCCATCAGGCCAATCAGCCAGTCATGGCGGTCAGGGCGTGCAGGTGCAAATCCGACTCCGCAATTGCCCATGACAACAGTTGTAATACCGTGCCAGCTTGACGGAGCCATTTCATCGTCCCAAGTCGCTTGGCCGTCGTAATGGGTGTGAATATCAACAAAACCGGGCGTAACGACCTTGCCGGTCGCGTCGATTTCTTCGCGCCCTTGTACCGTCACGGTTCCGACCAAAGAGATTCGGTCCCCATCTATCGCAACATCAGCAACAAAGGGCTCCCCGCCCGTGCCATCAACTACCGTTCCACCACGAATTACCAAATCATGCATCGACTCTCTCCATATTGTTTTTTTTGAAGCGTAACAGATTTAACTGGATGATTAAAGTCATCTTCTGTTATCGCATGACTTATGGATGATAATTCAACCTGGGAATCCGCTTTATCCAGCGGGATAACGATCAAACAGATCGAGGCCAATGGTCAGAGTTTTGAACTGGCCGAAGCGGGTTCTGGCGAAAAATTTGCGCTATGCCTTCACGGTTTTCCGGAATTGCATTTTTCTTGGCGGTTCCAGATTCCGTTGCTGGCCGAGCTTGGCTACAGGGTCTGGGCGCCCAATATGCGCGGTTATGGCGGATCGAGCAAACCAGCGGAGGTGCGCGACTATGCGCTAGATCATCTTTGCGCCGATGTCGCGGCGCTCATCGATGCCAGCGGTGCCAAAGAAATCACGTTGATCGCGCATGATTGGGGAGCCGTTGTCGCCTGGGCCTTTGCGATACAGAAAATCCGGCCGCTCAAGCGTCTTGTCATTATGAACGTGCCACATCCTATGGTGGCCAGACGAGAAATGCGCCACTGGCGGCAATTGCGCAGGAGCTGGTATATTTTCTTTTTCCAGCTTCCATGGCTACCCGAATTCCTGCTCTCTCGCGGTAATGGGAAAGCGATCAAACAGGCATTTTCCAACATGGCCTGCGATCAGAGCAATTTTCCGGACGAGGCTCTAGAAGTCTTTGCCAAGGCCGCTATGCGTCCAGGCTCACTCACGGCAATGATCAATTATTACCGCGCTTTGCTGCGCCACGGGGATAGTATCGACTTGGGTAACGGGAGTATCAATGCGCCCACACTGATGATCTGGGGAGAGGAAGACAGCGCTCTAAATATCAACTGCACGCAAGGAACGCAGCAATGGGTTCCCAATCTGGAACTGCATCGCCTACCCGGTGTTTCCCATTGGGTGCAACAGGAAGCGCCGGAAAAGGTGAACGCCATTTTGCGCGAGTGGCTGTCCTAGCTTTCCCGTACAGCGATCATTTCGGCCACATTAGTAAACTTCTCGCGCGGTGCACCGTCGCGCGCATTGGCGATTTCCGCTTCCTCGATCTTTTTCCAGTCGGCAAATGAAACAGCCTCCACACCGCGGCTTGCGAGTAGTCGGTTAAGCCCTGTGCGGCCCTCTTTATTCGCTCCTGCTGCGATGTCTTCTGCCACCGCCTCGATAATCGCAAAGCCGTCCGGTTTGTTCGTGCCGATGGTCCCGGTTGGTCCACGCCGTGCCCAGCCGACACAATAAAGCCCCGGCAATATCCGGCCTTCATCATTCGCAAACCGACCCCGGCCATGTTCATAGGGAACGCCTTCAATCGGCGGCGTGCGATAACCGATACAGCTAATCACCATCGAACAGTCCAACTCGTAATGTTCCCCTGTACCCACAGAGCGCATGTCCGCGTCGAGCTTTGTTTTTTCTACGACCAGTTTCTCGACCTTGCCATTGCCCTCTATCGCCACCGGCATAGCAAAAAAGTCGAAATTAATTTTGACCGGCTTGTCCGCAAGCTCAGCCTCGCGGGCCAGAAAGTCGCGCAGATGGGTAACGGATTTACGCATACCCGGTTCCAGCAGAGCATCCGCGCTTTCATCCGGAAAATCATGCGCTTCAACAACAGGCTGAGCGCGCTCTAGCTGTCCAAGTTCTCCCAACTCCTTGGGCGTCATTGCAATCTGGTGCGGGCCGCGCCGTCCAAGCAAGGTGATTGTCTCCACATTACTATGGCTCAACCAATCGAGCGCATGGGCAACAATATCGCTGCCCGCAAATTCCTTTTCCGTCTTTGCCAATATGCGTGCGACATCCAAAGCAACATTACCATTGCCGATGATTGCAACCGATTTTCCATCAAGCGGCAGGTCAAGATCCTTATAATCGGGATGCCCGTTATACCAACCGACAAATGCCGCGCTACCAATCACACCGGGCAGATCGCTACCTTCTATTTCTAGGGGCCGGTCATCGGGTGCGCCGGTTGCCAAGATCACGGCATCATAAAGATTTTGCAGTTCCGCTATGCTGACATCGTTCCCGACATTTACATTACCAGCAAAATGCACATTGTCGCCAAGCGCGGTTTTTTCATAGCGGCGGGATACGGCTTTGATTGATTGATGATCAGGGGCAACGCCGGTGCGAATCAAACCGAAAGGTACGGGCATTCGGTCGATAATATCAATCGTAACGCCATCGCCATATTTTTTCTGCGCCGCCTCGGCAGTATAATAGCCCGCTGGTCCCGATCCAATGATCGCAATATGCCGCATAGATATTCCTCTCTTCACTCCAGAACTTCACAGTTTCGGCCATGCTAACGGTATAATTCCAAAAGAAAAGAGTTACGGTCGACCGCTATCAGTTTGGCGGGCAGTTTGATAGGCGAACAGATGCTCAAATTGATGTGAGGCAAGATAATTAAATGTCGAAAACGTGCTATAGATCACATTAACGCTACCCTATTACGCTATTAACTTTTACAGCTTACGGATCGAACATGACTTTTTCTGGGTAGCAGACCGACTTATTAGCTGCCCAATATCATTCGATCCAAGTTCTTATGTTTGCAGTGTATTTTTGAAGTGGAGGCATTAAAATGTTAAAGAAAATTACTACCGCAATAGCCATATCATCTTTCGCTCTTTCGGGCGGAGCCGCTTTGGCTGCCGGAAAATCCAAGGGGCAACAGGCACAGGATCGTGGCGTAGCGCAAATCCCTGTTTGCTATAAAAAGCTTGGCACCATTGCCATTGTCGAACCGGAAAATCGCTGGTGGGTAAATTATGAACTGGGCTCCCCTGAAGCATTGATCAAAACATTTGTCGCGCGCTCTGGCTGTTTCGGTCTGGTTGATCGCGGCCAGGGACTTGCCAGTAGAGCTGTCGAACGGGCACTGGGCGATTCCGGTGAATTGCAGCGCGGGTCCAATATCGGTAAACGGCAGGTGAAAGCAGCAGACTATGTCATCGTTCCGGACATTATTTCCGCCAATAGCAATTCCGGTGGCGGCGGAGGACTGGGCGGGATCGCCAGTGCGCTGGGCGGTGGTGTTTTTGGCGGCATAGTTGGCGGTATCAAAGTCAACAAAAAAGAAGCCAACGTAACCCTCTCGCTCGTCAATGTACGCACCACCGAGATGGAGCGCATTACAGAAGGCTATTCACGTAAATCCGATGTGAAATTCGGCGGCGGTGCCGGCGGACTGTTTGGCGGCGTGCTGGCCGGCGCGGCTGGCGGTGGTTATACCAATACGCAGATTGGCCGAGTCATGGCCCTTGCCTATCTGGATGCCTATACGAAAATGGTGACTCAGCTCGGCGGCCTTCCCGAAGACCCCAGCGCCGCTGCACCATTAGCAGAGTAAAATCCTCTTGAATTAGGTCAAATCATCCCCGGCAGCTTAACGGCTTGCCGGGGATTTTTATTGGCGAGAGAGTGCCGTTAGCTCTCAACCTGTCGAAAAAAGCCCGACGACGCTTCTCGCATGATGCCGAATAATAGGAAGAGGTAATGCAGAAACCTTTCAACTCCTTGCAAGCGCGTATGTTAAAGGCGCTAACACAAGCACTGTTCCATGATACACCGATGGCGATCTCCCCCGATCAGGTGGTTGAGAATCTGCAAGAGCATTTTTCCAATATTGATGGCGACAAGCCAAAGGAAATCGGAATGGCACTATATGGCCTGTTCCTGATCCTGGGCGGCCCGTTCTTCCTTCTGGCATCCCCCAAAGTACGCCAGACGCTGATACGCCGCCGCCTGCAACATAGCCGCGTAGACCTTTTTCAGGATATTGCCCGCACAAAAGGCGTCATCCTTGCAGGCTATTACGGACATTGGGAACATGGTGATGAAGAAGCCAATTTTGATAATCCGATTTACCAGCGGCTAAGATATGACCTACCCGGCCAGCGCGACCGGTCAGCTCCGAACGAAGTGGCCGTGGAGCGGAAAACCGAACGCGACCTGACATCCGAAGTTTTTGTTGGTCATGGCGCAGTCCCGGAGGAAGTCGATGTCCTCGTCATCGGTTCCGGGGCCGGGGGAGCGGTCGCCGCCGCAGCGGTAGCGGATGAGGGGCACGGCGTCCTGATAGTGGAGGCGGGCCGTAATTACCCTTCTTCGCGCATCACCCATGAAGAAGCGCGCATGACGGCGCGCTTGTTTAAGGACGGAGCCTTGCAAACCACAAAGGACCGCGATGTCATCATATTTCAGGGCCGCGTGGTGGGCGGATCGACCGTCATCAACAATGGTATCTGTTTACGAATGAAGCAGGCTGGCCTTGTCCATCCGCAGGCAGAGGATGTCTATAAAACCTGGGCGGACCTTGGTGCACCAGTAAGCGAAGCGGAACTGAGCACCAGCTATGAAGCGGTGGAAAGCATGCTGGAAGTGTCCCAATTATCGGCACTAACGGGGCGTAACAATGGGCCGCATCTGCTGGAAGGCTGGAACAGATATGCTGCCAAATCTTCTGACCCGATGGACAAGCAAGCCGTCACCTCATGGTTCAGGAAAAATTATGGTCCCCAGACACCTGATTGCGAATGTGTCTATTGCGGCTATTGCAACACCGGCTGCCCCTATGGCCGCAAGAAAGCAATGCCGGAAAGCTTCCTCTCCCACGCCACCAGCGCGCAGCGTGACAAACCCGCCCGGATATTGGACCGCGCCGAAGTAAGGCGTATCGTCTGGAAAGAAAATGCAGATGGAACACGCATAGCCGAAGCAGTGGATGTCACATTGCGCGATGGCCGCAAACGTAGAATAGCCGTACGCAAAGGCGTAGTCGTCGCAGCAGGTGCACTGGCCTCAAGCAATTTGCTAATCAATAGCGGCTTTCCCAATAGCGGCAGCGGCATCTCTCTCAACATCGCTTGCCCCGTAGTCGCATTGATGCCCGAAGGCCACGAGGTGAATGCCTGGAATGAGGACCAGATGGCGACCTATGTTGATCGCGGCGATTATCTGATCGAAAGCCATTTTCAGCCGCCGATGAGCATGGCGACGCTGGTTCCCGGATGGTTTGACGAACATTTCCGCCGGATGCTGAACTATAACCGACTGGTTTCGGCGGGTGTTTTGTTCCCGGCAGACCGCCTGGGGAAAATGGAGGATGGCAAGCTGAAACTGAAAGTCGGTGAACCTGAGCTTGCCCTGCTCCGCCGCGCATTGGCTACGATGACCAAGGTTCATTTTCTGAACGGCGCGATAGAGGTCTATCCCGCCTTGTTAAAGGGCCAGACCTTGCTCAATATTATGAGTGATGCGGAGATCGACGAATTTTATGCCAATGCCATTACCGAACCGGATGATGTTGTCCTGTCCAGCTCGCACCCTCATGGCGGCAACGCGATCAACGTTGATCCGTCCAAAGGCGTGGTCGATCTGGACCAGCGCGTCCACGGCACCGCAAATATTTATGTCACTGACGCCAGCGTGATGCCAAGCTGTATCCGCGTTAATGCACAGCTAACCACCATGGCCATGGCGCACCGGGCAATGGCCGGGAAAAAACGGTTCGGGTGAAGCCGAGGCCGCCCCCTCATAACTCAGCTGCTAACATAGCCTGTTTACATCAGCGTCATATCGTCTAATCGAAGCGCCAAGCTATTATTGGAGATTTTGTAATGCGTGCGGAAGCTCAAACGCATGTGGACCGGATCAACGCAGCGCTCGACCTGCTAAGAACCTCACTCAACTGGGATGTTGCCTTACGGCGGCTGGATGAACTGAACGCGCGGGTGGAAGATCCAACTCTGTGGGATGACCAGGAGGCGGCACAGGCTGTAATGACTGAGCGGCGGCGGCTGGATGAATCGATCACTGCGGCCAGAGAAATCCAGCAAGAAATGAACGACGCCCTCGAATTTATCGAGATGGCAGAGGAAGAAGGCGATAATGCTCTTGCGGATGAGGGCGTCGCCACGCTGGCTCAACTTGCTGACCGCGCAGACCGTGACAAGGTGCAGGCATTGCTGTCGGGTGAAGCCGACAATCTGGATACCTATCTGGAAATTCACGCCGGCGCTGGCGGGACGGAAAGTCAGGACTGGGCCGAGATGCTGCTGCGTATGTATAAGCGCTGGGCAGAATCGCGCGGCTATAAAGTCTCTATGGTCGATTACCAAGCAGGAGATCAGGCCGGGATCAAATCCGCAACGCTCGAAATCAAGGGCGAGAATGCCTACGGCTTTGCCAAAACCGAAAGCGGCGTCCACCGGCTCGTGCGTATCTCCCCTTTTGATAGCGCCGCCAAACGCCATACCAGCTTTTCCAGTGTCTGGGTCTATCCGGTGATCGATGACAGTTTCGAAGTGGAGATTAACGAGGGCGACCTGAAAATCGACACCTACCGTGCCTCTGGTTCAGGGGGACAGCATGTCAACACAACCGACAGCGCTGTGCGTATCACTCACCAGCCAACCGGCATCGTCGTCGCCTCCCAAAACGACCGTAGCCAGCATAAAAACCGCGCCACCGCCATGGGCATGTTGAAAGCGCGGCTATATGAAGCCGAATTGCAGCGCCGCGAGGCAGAAGCCAGCGGTGAATATCAGGCCAAAACCGATATCGGATGGGGCCACCAGATCAGATCTTATGTGTTACAGCCATACCAGATGGTCAAAGACCTGCGCACAGGCGTGACTTCCAGCGCACCCTCCGATGTGCTGGACGGTGCGCTCGACCCCTTTATTGCTGCCGCATTGTCGCAGCGGGTGACGGGTGAAAAGGTCGATGTTGAGGATGTCGATTAAGTAGCTTTAAAACGTATATCCAAGACCGATAACGCCCGTAAACTGGTTTGAGCTGCCGCGAATCGAGGTGACTGGAGAACGCTTTGCATCTTCAAGCAATTTGGAATAGCTGCCTATAAGGGACAGGCTGAACCCACCATTCGCCGCATTGCCATCAAGATCAATACCAGCAAAAACGGATGCACCAACGCTTTTCCAGCCGCCATCTGCTGCAAAGACGGGAAGTCCGCTTGCCGCTGATCCTGCCGGGTCAATACTGTAATAATAGTCGGCAAAATCGTCATCCATATAATCAGCGTTGAGCGAAAAGCTGACCACAACTGCGCGGTTTATCGGCGTGAAATAAGTCAGCGATGGATTCATCACCATCCCGTTATGCGCGCCTGCAACGTCCCAGCGCATATCAAACTGAGCGGTTAATGAGTCATAGTCATGTAGTACCCGGTTCACCTGAATACCCGCGTTCCCGCCCAATTCGACGGCAATATCCAGTTTGCCGAGACTCTTTACAACATCGTCCTTAATCGAACTTTTTCGGTCAAAGCGGGCAACGGCGACCGGCCCAAGGATATAATCTATTTTTGCGTTTCTCTTGTCTGGAATCAGGTCCACCGCGAAACCGGGGCCGCGTGGCTGAAAATCAATGCCCGAGATGCTGCCAATAATTACTGGTAAAGGAGATATGTTATAATCATCGGATCCAGCGTAGCTGGGCCCGACCCTGACGCCTGCACCAATAGTCACATAGTCGCCTGCAAAGACATTTTCTGCAGCGGGCGGTCCCTGCTGAGGATCCTCGTTCTGTGCATAAGCGGTGGAGGAAAATAATAGCGCCGCACCAAAACTTATACAGCGAGCCGCCGTGCCGGATTTTGTCGATATTTTATGAACCATATCATGTTAATGCGGCAAACTTGTAAAGGATCCAAACAAATTGTTCATTCCTGCAAACTATATTTCTTTCCAGCCTTTCCGATTGCCGCCATGCCGGAACCCAGTCAGGAGGAACTTGTGAAAGTTTTTGCAAAAAAACTGCGCTTAAACACTGGTATGACTACATATTTTATCCCAAGGACTGCGCCAGGATGTATCAAAGGGCCAAAGCGGGATTGCCACATCGCACGCTGGAAAATACCCATATCAAGGACAAAAAATTGATTAAGCGTATCTATGCCTGTAGCAGTAACAGAATGGGCAGCATTTCCCTACTGGCCGGTTGTCCGCCGGTTCTTTTGGCAGAGGCGCTTCCCATCATATTCAAATATGGCTGGACGGAATTACGATGAGCGGAACAGCCAACAGCAAAAGCAACCAATATCAGCAAGCCGAGCTGTTCAAGAAAGCGGCTGTCATCGGTTCCGGCTTTGGCGGTCTTGCGCTCGCCATCCGTCTGCAATCGGCAGGTATCCAGACAACCGTTGTGGAAGGCCGCGACAAGCCAGGCGGGCAGGCCTATTATTGGGAAAAAGACGGGTTCATCTTTGACGCCGGACCGACGATCATTACCGATCCCGATTGCCTTGGCGAGCTTTGGGAGCTCACCGGTCACGACATGGCTGCGGATATCAAGTTGCTTCCCGTATCGCCCTTTTTCCGACTCAACTGGCCGGACGGTACGAATTTTGATTATGTCAACGATCCGGACGCGCTTTTAGCGGAGATTGCCAAAATTGAACCGAGCGATGTGGAAGGGTACAAACGCTTCCTGAAATATAGCGAAGGGCTGTATGAAGAAGGCTATGTCAAGCTTGGCACCGCGCCCTTTCTTGATTTCAAATCCATGGTTAGCGCTGCGCCAGCGCTTATGAAGTTTCAACCCTATCGCTCTGTTTATGCAATGGTTTCAACCTTTGTAAAGAATGAAAAACTGCGCCAGTTCCTGTCATTTCAATCCCTGCTCCTCGGCGGTAATCCCATGACAACCAGTGCCATTTACGCCCTTATCCACAAGTTGGAACGGGCTGGCGGGGTGTGGTTCCCGAAAGGCGGGACGAATATGCTTGTAGCCGCCATGGTAAAGCATTTTGAACGGCTCGGCGGCGTAATCCGTTTATCCGACCCTGTGACCAGCATCGACACGCTGGGCGACCGCGCCACTGGCATCACCTGCAAATCGGGGTGGAGTGAGGCATTTGATGCCGTTGCTTCCAACGCCGATGTCATGCACAGTTACCGCGATCTTCTGGCTCACAAGCATCGCAGCAGGAAAGCCACTGCAGCGCTAAAGAAAAAGAAATATTCACCCTCTCTTTTCATCGTCCACTTCGGACTAAAAGGCACATGGCCGGGGATTCCGCACCATATGATGCTGTTCGGTCCGCGCTATAAAGGGCTGTTAAAGGATATTTATGATACCGGCGTGCTACCGGGTGATAATTTGCTGTATTTACACCATCCGACAATCACCGACCCCGACATGGCGCCCCCGGGCGATAGCAGTTTTTATGTACTTGCCCCCGTACCGCATCAGGGAAAACTGCCGATTGACTGGAAAAAAATGGGGCCGGTTTACGAAAAACATATTCTCGACGAGATCGGCCATCGCCTGATTCCCGATATCCATGACCGTATCGTCACCAGCTTTCATTATACACCGCAGGATTTTGGCCGCGACCTTAATGCTTATCTGGGCAGCCCATTCAGTCAGGAGCCGCTACTCACGCAAAGCGCGTGGTTCCGGGTGCATAACCGCGATGATATTATCAGCAACCTCTATTTTGTCGGAGGGGGCACGCATCCGGGGGCCGGTATCCCCGGAGTTGTCAGCGGTGCCAAGGCGACAGCAGATCTGATGATTGAGGATTTGGGATGAACCCAATCCCGGCCCTCCTTCGGTGGGGAAGAGAGATTGGGCCGCTTGCAGATTAAACCGTCAATCCCGCGCCAGAACATCGGCTGCAATTTGTGACAGCCGCTCAACCGCAGCGTTGTGGATCTTTTTTGCAGAGCACAGCACGCCAAAGGCCTTCCCATGCTCGCTATTGTAGCGCAGTTCGTTGCCAAGCGCGTCAGTGACCTGAGCCCCCGCTTCGTTGGCGATCACATGCGCGGCGGCGATATCCCATTCATAGCCCCAGCGGATAGACGCGACCAGATCTGCCCGGTTATCCGCCACCATCGCCATACGCAGCGCAATGCTGTTGGGTTTTGCTACAGGGGAAAGGTCGATATCCGACGGCAGATCCGCGATGTCGAGCGGTATGCGCGAGCCGTCATAGCGGGCGCGGTTACTGGCGATTATCGCGCGGCCATTGACCTCGGCAAAGCTGCCCGCCTTGGCGATCCATGTTTCCCCCATTGCGGGCGCTTCCAAAATCCCGAACACCGGCACGCCCCGTTCCACCAGCGCAATCGAGATTGCCCAGCCGGTCTTGCCTTTGACAAAATCCTTGGTGCCGTCAATCGGATCGACGACCCAGAGCAAATCCTTGCCTTGTCGCCCGCTATCATCCGCCGTTTCTTCAGAAAGCCAGCCAGCCTCCGGAAGCAGTTTGTGCAGCCGCACTTTCAGCAGATCATCAATGGCGATATCGACGCTGCTGACAATATGGCCGGGTGTTTTTTCCCAGACATCTTGTGACAATACGCCAGCGGACCACCCCGCCATGGCAAGCTGTCCTGCCTCTTTGGCGATGGTTACAAGCTGGTTATAGTCAATTTCAACCATAGGTCCGCCCAAAATACGGCGGTGCGCCTATGCTATATGCTAAATGCTTAACCACCGGCCACGGTCATGCTATCGGTCCGCAATGTCGGGGCGTTGATGGCATAGCGATATTCCAGATCATCCGCAGCGATCAGGCTGGCGAACATGGCTTTCAGGTTCCCGGCAATGGTGATTTCCGAAACCGGCGCGCCAATTTCGCCATCAGTAATCAGGAAACCACCTGCGCCGCGGCTGTAATCACCCGTTACCGGGTTCACACCTTGCCCAATTAATTCAGTGATATAAACACCGTGTTTAATATCTTTGATTAGATCGGCCTTGCTAACCGATCCGGCGTTCATGTGAAGGTTGGTCACGCTGACTCCGGGCGCACCGCCCACCCCGCGAGAGGCATGTCCGGTTGGCTGCAATCCCAACTGACGCGCCGAAGCGCTTTCCATGATCCACTGCGTCAAGCGACCATTGTCGATCAATTTGGTCTTGGCCGTCGGCAATCCCTCTCCGTCAAAGATTTTCGAACGCAAGCCGCGCTTGCGGTGCGGGCAATCAATAATATTGATCGCGCTGTCGAAAACCTGCGTGTCCAGGGCGTCGAGCAGAAAACTTGTTTTCCGCGCAATCGCGCTGCCGGCAATCGCACCGATAAAATGGCCGAGCAGGGAATTGCTGATCCGTGGATCGAATATAACGGGCATCGCACCGGATTTGAAATCAACCGGATTCAACCGGGCGACTGCGCGTTCTCCCGCCTCTTTACCAATCGCTTCCGGCGTATCAAGGTCTGTAAAGTGCCGCTTGCTATCATAGGCATAGTCCCGCTCCATTGCGTTGCCCTGCCCAGCAATCACGCTTGCATGACACCCATAGCCGCTGGTGGAATAAGCGCCGGAAAAACCATGGCTGGTGGCCAGAGCAACAATCGAACGCCCCGCGCTGGCACCGCCGCCTTCGCTATTGGTAACACCTTCCACAGCCCGCGCAGCATCCTCCGCCTTCAATGCTATTTCCCGCAATATCGCCGGATCGGGATCAGCGCCATCATCGCCGTCAATCTTGATATCGGGCAGCGATTTCAGGATCAGCTCTTCGGGGGCAAGCCCGGCATATTGGTCTTCGGGTGCCTCGCGCGCCATATCCATGGCCCGCCCGACAAGTGCAGACAAAATCACCGGGTCCATGTCCGATGATGAAACAGTGGCCGACCGCTTGCCGACAAAGACCCGCAGGCCGATTTCCTCACCCTCGGACCTCTCCACATCCTCCAGATTGCCCAGCCGCATCTGCACCTGAGTTGAGGCGTCGCAGACATAAATCGCATCGGCGGCATCAGCGCCGGCTTTTTTAGCTTGGGAGATAAGGGCGTCGGCGCGGTCCTGCGCTTCTTCTGGCTTTAACATGAGCAGGACATAGATACGCCCGGCCTCAAGGTCAACGGCGCTATCGGCCTTTGACCGCCAAACAACCTGTTTTGAGGGCAGTTATTAACCCGGTTATATTAAAAGATCGCCCTGATAAGCAGGATCATACCAATGAAAACGAGCGGTATGCCCAGTGTCAATGTCCAGAGCGAAATCTGGTCCTTGCGAAAACGGGCTGCAAGACTGCGCTCCGACAGGCCAAAAGAATCCACATCGCGCCAGCGCTTTTCATATTTGCGGCAAACAGGAATGATGACACCGACCAGCAATACCAATCCGAAATAAGGCGCAATCGACATGCCTTTGGTTTCAATGAATTTAAGCACAAAGAAAATTTGCAGCATGGTATAAACAAGCAACGCAGCAGCGCTGTTGTTGCTCATTTTCTTATCCCAGCGCACAGTTCTCATAGGCAGGCGATCACCATTGGAACGGCCCTTTGTCACTGGCTCATGATGTGCGGATGCAGTCATTTTGATTCCTTCCAACTAACCCTCTCCGCGCCGTCAAATGTCCCCTTCGATCTGACGCTCTTAATACTATAAGCCTTTTTTTCCAAAAGCCAAATCACAATATTTCATTCCTAATATTTCATGGATACGGAAAATTCTTTCCAATCATTGCGGTCTTACGACGGGATGAAGCGCGGTATTAAATCATCAACTGCCTTTCCAGCTTAGGCACAGAGTCAGCGCTATAGAGCACACCCACAAAAATACCATTGCCCCCGTCCTTCTCCTCTCCTACTCCATATTCATGATCATGATCACGCCTCCCCGTTCCATTTTTTCCTTGATGGCAATCACGGCATTGGTGGCCACACTTCCCCTAGCCGGGTGCAAGAAGGTATCCGATGAGGATGCCGGGCGGGTGGAGACTGCACGGGCTTATCCGCCAGCATCGCGGCCTGTTGCGGAGTTGAGCGGTAACGAGTGGTCCACCGAAACTGTGCGTGATGACCGGCGTGAGGCAGAGGAGATCATGAAAGCGGCGATGCTGGAACCGGGCATGACGGTCGCCGATATTGGTGCAGGTGAAGGCTATTATACCGTGCGACTGGCCGAAAAAGTCGGTCCAAAGGGGCGCGTGCTGGCGCAGGATATCGACAAGGGTGCGATTGAGCGTCTGGCCGACAGGGTCGCGCGCGAATCGCTTGATAATGTCTCGATCAAACTTGGCGCTCCGGACGATCCGCGCCTGCCGGAAAACAGCTTTGACCGCATCTTCCTGGTGCATATGTATCACGAAGTGAGCGAGCCCTATGCTTTCCTCTCGCGGCTGCGCCCCGCGCTCCGCAAGGACGGAGACGATGACGGATATGATGGTGGGGAAGTCATCGTAGTCGATGTTGACCGCCCCTTTACAGAGCACGGGACGCCACCCAGGCAGCTATTTTGCGAATTCGAGGCAGTTGGCTATCAACTGACCGGTTTTATGCAGCGGCCTGAACTGGGCGGATATTTCGCCCGCTTTCGCCCCGCTGGCAGGGCTTTGCTTCCCGATGAAATAGAGCCTTGCGGTTTACTGGAATAATCGGTGAAAGGTGCTGTTTCTAAAAGCTGATCGCCTTATTTTCCTGTATCACAATGTGTTAACTAACTTTCATCACCCATTTTCAGAGCAGCGATAAACGCTTCCTGCGGAATGCTGACATTGCCATATTCGCGCATCTTGGCCTTGCCCTTTTTCTGTTTTTCGAGCAGCTTTTTCTTGCGGCTGATGTCACCGCCATAGCATTTCGCGGTCACGTCCTTACGCATCGCTGCAATTGTCTCGCGCGCAATCACTTTGCCGCCAATCGCCGCTTGCACGGGGATCTTGAACAGGTGACGCGGGATCAGGTCTTTCAGCCTTTCGCACATATGCCGACCACGCGCTTCAGCAGCGTCGCGGTGAACAATCATGCTGAGCGCATCGACCGGATCGCCGTTGACCATGATATTCATCTTGACCAGGTTACCGGAGCGCAGTCCCACCTGATGATAATCAAAGCTGGCATAACCGCGCGAAATACTTTTCAGCCGGTCATAGAAATCGAACACCACCTCGTTGAGAGGCAGTTCATAGACTATCTGCGCCCGTCCCCCGACATAGGTCAGGTCTTTCTGGATCCCGCGTCGATCCTGACAGAGTTTCAGGATACCGCCCAGATATTCATCGGGGCAATAAATGGTTGCCTCTATCCATGGTTCTTCAATGTCCGCAATCTTCACGATGTCCGGCATGTCGGCGGGGTTGTGTAGAAACTGTTCCGACCCGTCATTCATCACCATCCGGTAAACTACCGAAGGAGCGGTTGTAATCAGGTCCAGATCATATTCGCGGGTCAGCCGTTCCTGAATAATCTCCAGATGCAACAGGCCCAGAAAACCGCAACGGAAGCCCTGCCCCAATGCGGCACTGGTTTCCATTTCAAAGGTGAAGCTTGCGTCATTCAGGCGCAGTTTACTGATACTTTCCCGCAGCTTTTCAAAATCGGCAGCATCGACGGGGAACAGACCGCAGAAGACCACCGACTGCACTTCCTTGAAACCGGGCAAGGCCTCTGTCGCGCCGCCTTTGACCGTTGTGATCGTATCGCCGACGGCGGTTTGGGAAACTTCCTTGATCTGCGCGGTAATAAAGCCGATCTCTCCAGCTGCCAGTTCGGGCAGGATTTCGATCTTTGGCCGCATACAGCCAACACGGTCGACCAGATGTTCCGTGCCCTGCGCCATGAATTTGATCCGCTGCCCCTTGGACAGCACGCCGTCAATAACGCGGACAAGGATGACAACGCCCAGATAGGGGTCATACCAACTATCGACTAGCATCGCTTTCAACGGTGCATTGCGGTCACCGCCGGGGGCGGGTATCTTTTCGACAATCTGTTCCAGAATCTCCTCGATACCGATGCCGGATTTTGCCGAAGCCAGCACTGCTTCCGAAGCATCTATACCGATAATTTCCTCGATCTCGGTGCGAACACGTTCCGGGTCTGCGGCGGGTAAATCGACCTTGTTCAGGACCGGAATAATCTCGTGGTCATGCTCGATCGACTGATAAACATTTGCCAGCGTCTGCGCTTCCACGCCTTGCGCCGCATCCACCACTAGCAAGGCCCCCTCGCAGGCGGCAAGGCTGCGTGACACTTCATAGGCAAAATCGACATGGCCTGGCGTGTCCATCAGGCTCAATTCATAAGTCTCGCCATTTTTCGCTGTATAGTTGAGCCGAACAGTCTGCGCCTTGATCGTGATGCCGCGCTCGCGCTCAATATCCATGTTATCGAGCACCTGTTCGCTCATCTCGCGCTCGGTAAGACCGCCGGTATATTGGATCAGCCTGTCCGCCAGCGTCGATTTGCCGTGGTCAATATGTGCGATGATCGAAAAATTACGAATATGGGAGCGTTCAGTCATAGCGCGCCGATAGCAGGGGTTTTCCCCCCTGTCAGTAGGGAAACAGCAAAAGTGGCGCAGCTTGCCAAACAATATTGGCGGGGATGCGCTTTCTTTACCGGCCCGTCATGGAATGAACCATAGAACAGGCTATAAAGTCCACTGCGATGTAACCTAATAAATGCCGCCTTCTTCCTGAAGAAACTCGCTGTCACTTTGCGCCCCAGCCCCTGCATTCGCAGCGCGGTTACGGGCTGCGATCTTGGCGGCCTTCAACTGCGCCTTCATAGCTTCCAGACGGGCGAGCATATCCTCTTTACGGATTGAGCGTTTAGGTTCGGTTTCCGGCTTGAAGACATCCCAGATCACTGCCGCTCTTGGGTCATCGGATGGCCAGCCGCCGAAAACCCGCTTGCCGGTTTTGCGGTCCACTTTGACCATGCGGATACCGCGCGGAGCTACGAAAGGCGTTTTCGGCATGCCCTCCATCGCTTTCTGGGCAAATTCCTGAAAGATCGGGGCCGCCAATGAGCCGCCCTGAGCATAGCCACCCATATTGGCCGGTTGGTCAAAGCCCATATAGACCCCGGCAACCATATCCGGCGATCCGCCAATGAACCAGACATTGGTTGGGCCATTGGACGTTCCGGTTTTACCGAATAACGGACGCTCGAGGCTCCGGAGCCTTTGCGCTGTGCCGCGGGTGATGACCCCTTCCATGATATTGACCATCTGATAAGCCGTCATCGGGTCCATAAGCTGTTTTCCTGCAGGGCGCGGGCGCGGCATACGTCCGCCGTCCCAGTCAGGTTGGTTGCAATCCTCGCAAATCCGCTTGTCGGCTCGAAAAATCACCTTACCATGGCGGTCCTGCACATAATCAATAACGGTTGGCTTTAACTCGCGCCCATAGTTGACCAGCATTGAATATGCGTTGGTCAGCTTTTCCACTGTCGTGCTGCCCGCGCCGAGCGCATAGGAAAGATACGGTTCATATTCGCCAATGCCCATTGTCTTGATGGTTTTGACGACATTATCCATGCCTGCATCATTGGCCGCGCGCACCGTCATCAGGTTGCGGGATTGCTCGACCCCCCACCGCAATGTCTGCGGCCCGGCCCCTCTGGAATTGCCGAAATTACGAAAACATTTTTGCCCCAGAGAAGCGGATTGATAGACACAAAACGGACTATCCGTGATGATCGTCGCAGGGGTCATCCCCTGATCAAGCGCGGTAGCATAGACGAATGGCTTGATCGTGGAACCCGGCTGCCGCGATGCCTGTGTGGCACGATTGAACGAACTCATACGGTCATCAAACCCGCCCTGCATGGCCCATATCCGGCCATTATGCGGATTCTGCACAACCATTCCGCCGGAAACTTTGGGCACATTGCGAAGCACGTAATTGCTGCCGCCTTCCGGGCTGACGGCAATGATGTCACCGGCTTTCAACTTATCCGGCGCATTGCCAATAGTGCCTGTCCTGCCATCGGAAAAACCGATTTCAGCGCCACCGCCCTGACGCTTTAGAGTCACAGCAATCTGCCAGTCGGAATAGTCGGTGTCTATATTGGTCGAAGCCAGTCTCTGCGTCCAGTTTCCGTCTATCTCTATAGTGTTGATCGGCCCGCTCCAGCTTTTACCGCGACTATAGCGCAGCAAGCCGTTCCGCAGTGCATCTTTCGTATATTCCTGCAATTGCGGATTGAGAGAGGTGCGGACCCACAAACCACCGGCATAGACACTGTTCGTCCCGTCCTCATCCGTTTCGCCAAATTGGTCGATCAACTGGCGCCGTACTTCTTCGATAAAATAACCACCAACCCGTTCATAGCGTTCCCCGCGAGAGGTGATGGCCCCCAAAGGCTGTGCGACGGCATGGTCATGCTGTTCCTTTGTGATCCAGTCATTGCTCAGCATTCCGCCCAGAACCCAGTTGCGTCTGGAAATGGCGCGTTCTTCATTCTGTTCCGGGCGATAATTGGCCGGTCCCTTAGGCAGAATCGCCAGATAGGCCATTTCATGGAGGGCCAGTTCGTCGACATCCTTGCCAAAATAGGCCTGCGCCGCAGCCTGAACACCATAAGCATTTCGGCCAAGGAAAATCTGATTGAGATAAAGCTCTAGAATTTCCTCTTTGGTCAGCACTTCCTCAATCCGATAGGCGAGTATCGCCTCGCGGACTTTACGGCGATAGGAAAGCTCGTTCGATAGCATCAGGTTTTTTGCGACCTGCTGGGTAATGGTAGAGGCACCCACCGGGCGACCGCCGCGGGTAAGGTTGGTGACAATTGCTGTCGCGATGCCGGGATAATCCAGCCCACCATGTTGAAAAAAGGTCCGGTCTTCCGCAGCCAGATAGGCGCGTATCAATGTTGTCGGAAAATCGGAATAAGCCAGTTGCACCCGTCTTTCGCGGGCATAGCTGTGTACAGGCTCACCATCATAAGCACGCACTATAGTCGGCAAAGGCGGATCATATTGTTCCAGCATTTTCGCATCGGGCAAATCGCGTGCGAACAGTAGCCAGATCAACAGCCAGCCAATCAGGCATAGTGCAGCAAAGGCGATAAGCAGGCGAAACCACCATTTTTGCCACAATGTTTCCAGCCCACGTAGAAAATTGCCGCTTTTGCGTTCCAGCTTGTAAGCAAGACTTTCCGTGGCCTCGGTGCCATCTGTATCGGGGGTATCATTGACCATATCCTGCGCTATCTAGCACCATCGGAGCCATTATCCAGATAATATCGACGAAAAAATTGCATTGTGGCGCCGCAAAATGGCAACCGTCTTCCGCGCACAAGCCGGAAATCATTAAGATGCCTGTTAAAATCCCTACCCTCCCCAGGATGGAGATTAGGGCACATATCAAACGGTTATTCCCGCGCCGCCTTACGGGCGAAATGAGCCTCGATAGCGTTGGCGATTCCGGTGGCGACCTTGATCTGTCCTTCACTCGATGCCAGTATCGCGACGTCATCCTTGTTCGTCATATAACCGCTTTCAAACAGGACAGAGGCTGTGTCCGGCGCTTTCAAGACCACAAGCGACGCGAAGCGGTGCGGGTTGTCGCGGAATTTGATCAACCGCTCACCTTCGCGGACCAACAGTTTAGCAAAGTCAGCGGACTCTTTCATCGTCTCACGCTGGGTCAGGTCAATCAATATCGAAGATACATCGCGGTTGGCCTCGCCCAAATTCACGCCGTTTATGATATCGCCGCGGTTTTCTCGCGCTGCCAGCTTGGCCGCTTCCCTGTCCGAAGCGACTTCCGAGAGGGTATAGACGCTGGCGCCGGACGCCAACGGGTTGCCCGCAGCATCGGCATGAATGGATATGAACAGATCAGCACCCAACCGTCGGGCAATACCGTATCTTTCTTCTAGCAAGAGATATTTATCCGTATCGCGCGTCAAGGCAACGCGAACCCGTCCTCCGGCAAGCAACTGTTCCCGAACCGCTTTGGCAACCGCCAGCACAACCGTCTTCTCATATTGGCCGCCATGCGGCGAAACCGTGCCCGGATCATGCCCCCCGTGCCCGGCATCAATAACGACCAGAGGCAGGTTCCTGTCCCTTGGACCGGCAATCCTGGGCAAAGCAACCGTAGGCTGAGGCTTACCGAGCGGCATTTTGACGCTGTAGGATTTTTTCGGCGGCGCGGCGCGGAATTGAGCTGTCTGTAGTATAGACGACGGAGCGAACCAGCCAAGGACAGCCGCATGTGCAGGATAGTGAGGAGTTAAAGCCAATGAACAGAGCACCGGAAACACTGCAAAATGAGCAGCACGAAACCGGCCAAAAGGCAAATATACCTTATGCAGCCGCGCCTTGATGCCGGTCCGGATAAAATTTTTTTCGGCCATATATGTTTGGCGATACCCCCTGTGGAACAGCCCTAAAACAAGATTAATGCTCCATAAAGGATATAATTATAATCGCGCGCAATATGAGGAAGTTAATTGGGAAATACCCGGTTTCTGGCCAGTTTTCGGCAATCCAGCTACCGGCACTATGCTTGGGGCATAATCGCGGGTGAAATAGTAAGCCGGTCATACGATAGTTTATATTGCCGATTTGCAATTGCGGTGCTAGCACTCCATCTGTGTCATTAGAAACTAATTTACAAAGACACGAGCGAAGCGGGGCATCAGTCCCGCACTTACAGGTTGACGCGACATGAGGCATGACATCTCCGGTTCCGGAACTCTTCCAAAGGGAAGTGCTTCTATGGACGGAAAGACCCTGGCTACCGGCCCGGGCCATGCATTTGTTGCAGACACATTTTTTTCAGAGACATTTGAATCTAACCGGATGACGCCGCGCGCCCCGGATCGATGGAGAAGCATCGGATTGGCCGCGCGCAAGAAGACGTCATCCCTTTTATATCGCATGGTCCCGCCGGACAAGTTTCCGACGCACCATGTCAGGAGTATATTGAATGAGCACGCGCATGTTAATCGACGCGCGCCACCAGGAAGAAACCCGGGTGGCCGTCGTAAAAGGGAACAAAATTGAGGAGTTTGACTTTGAATCCTCGGATCACAAACAGCTAAAAGGCAATATTTATCTAGCAAAAGTAACGCGAGTGGAACCCTCGCTACAGGCTGCGTTTGTTGATTATGGCGGCAACCGCCACGGATTTCTGGCATTTAGCGAAATCCACCCCGACTATTACCAGATCCCGCAGGAAGATCGCGAACGTCTGCTTGCCGAAGAAGCCGAACATGCCGCCGAAGAGGCTGCATTGCGCGCACAGGAAGAAGAGGAAGACGACACACCATCCGATATGGTGCGTAGCGAAGCCACCGAAGAGCTGGACACCGCTTTGGTCGAGGTCGAGAAAGACGAAAGCGTCGATACGATCGACGTCACAGAGGGTAAAATCCCCGATGATGACGATGATAGCGATGATTCAGATAGCGACGACAGCGATGATGACGATGATGAAGAATCGACCGGGGACGATAATGAAGCGGGCAATGGCCGCCGCAATAACCGGGGTCGCGGCAAAGGCCGCAATCGCGGGCGTTCGGGTGACAATGAAGGCCGCGGCAATGTAGCCAAAGCCAGTGACCAGGCGCGTCAGAAGCGCATGGCCCTTCGCAAACGCTACAAGATCCAGGATGTTATCCAGCGCCGTCAGGTTGTTCTGGTGCAGGTTGTCAAGGAAGAGCGCGGCAATAAAGGCGCAGCCCTCACCACCTATCTCAGTCTTGCGGGTCGTTATTGCGTACTGATGCCTAACACGTCGCATGGCGGCGGGATCAGCCGTAAAATCAACAATGCGGGCGACCGGAAACGGTTGAAATCCATTATTGCGGACCTGAACCTGCCCAATAGCATGGGCTGCATCGTACGGACCGCTGGTCTTTCGCGCACAAAACCGGAAATCAAGCGCGACTTTGATTATCTCGCCCGGCTATGGGACGAAGTGCGGGAGAAAACATTGGGCGCAGTGGCCCCTGCCCTGATCCACAGCGACAGCGATCTTATCAAACGCGCGATTCGCGACATCTATAACCGCGAGATCGAAGAAGTTCTGGTCGAGGGTGCAGAAGGTTATGCAGCGGCCAAAAACTTTATGAAATTGCTAATGCCCAGCCACAGCAGGCGGGTGAAAAGCTATGCCGATCCGGTATCCCTGTTCCAGCGTTACGGCGTAGAGGACCAGCTTTCTGCCATGTATCAGCCGGAGGTCCAGTTGAAATCCGGCGGCTATCTGGTCATCAATCCGACTGAGGCGCTAGTCTCTATCGACATTAACTCTGGCCGGTCCACACGAGAGCATGGTATCGAAGCCACTGCGGTTAAAACCAATCTGGAAGCCGCAGCGGAAATTGCCCGTCAATTGCGCCTGCGCGATATGGCCGGTCTGGTGGTGATCGACTTTATCGACATGGACCGCCACTCGAATGTCCGCAAGGTCGAACGGGCCATGCGCGATGCGTTGAAAAATGACCGCGCACGAATTCAGGTCGGACGGATATCAAGCTTTGGCTTGTTGGAAATGAGCCGCCAGCGTCTGCGTACCGGCGTTCTGGAAGCATCCACCAAAGTGTGCCCGCATTGTGAAGGCACCGGCCTTGTCCGCACGGCATCTTCGGCTGCGCTATCTGCCCTGCGCCTGATTGAGGAAGAGGCAGCCAAGGGTAAAGCCAGCCAGATCACACTTACCACCAGCCAGGAAGCGACTATTTACGTCCTGAACAGCAAGCGGCATGAAATCGGCGAGATCGAGCAGCGTTACGGCGTTACGGTCGAGATCACTCCGGATGGAGAGATTGAAGGCGCGCGGATGGAGGTCAAAGGATCAGGTAGCCCGCCGAAAAACGCCCCGAAGTTTGAGCCTATTATAGACGTGGACGACGAGGAAGAAGACACTGCATCCGATGTCGCTGCGCAGGAAACCGGCAGCGAAGAAAACGCCCCGCGCAAACGGCGCGGACGGCGTGGACGTCGCGGCGGTCGACGTGATCGTAATGGTAGCGAAACCGCTTCCAACAATGAGAACGGCGATAACGACAATGCCACAGAACAAGCCTCTGAACCATCAGAAGCAGAAACTGCAGAACAAAGCAGCGATAGCGGCGACAAGCCAAGGTCACGCCGTTCCCGCGGTGGACGCAATCGCAAGCCATCTGACGGTGCAGTAGCGGCGGCAGAGGGTTCGGAAACCGATAGTGCGAAAGCAAAGGCACCAGTAGAAGCTGGTACGGACGAAGCTGCTGAATCGGCAGAAAAGCCGAAACGGGCTCGCCGGTCGCGATCGAAGAAAACCGACGCTTCGGAGGCTGCAACAGAAGCCACACCGAACGCAGAGGAAGCCCCGGTACCTGAGGCCGAAGAAAAGCCCAAACGCCGCCGTGCACCGCGTAAGTCCAAAGCGGTTGCAAAAAGCCCTGAAGCTGCTCAGGCTCCTGAGACCGAAGAAGCTACAACGGCTCCGACAGAAAGCGGCGGTGATGCCACTACTGAGGAACCGGCTGCTAAACCCGCTGTTAAACGGGCAAGCCGGTCGCGAGCGAAAAAAGCCGATGTCGATGGCGCGGAAACTACCGATAAACCGGCTGCTAAACCTGCAGCCAGAAGGACTGCGGCCAAAAAACCAGCCGTGAAGGCGTCAGAAGAAAGCGCACCGAAGGAAACCGCCCCTGCTGAAAACGAGACTTCAGAAAGCGTCTCTTCAGAAAGCGTTCCTTCTGAAAGTACTTCTGAAAAAACGGCGAAATCAGAAAAATCTGACCCGCCCCGTGCCGGTTGGTGGCAACGGACATTCGGCTAAGCAGAAGATATGGTGCCCCTCTCCATTCGGGAGCGGGGCACATCTTCTGTTGTCAACGGGTCCCATTATCCGTTAGATTGCCGACAGTATATTTCATCGCAGGTTAAGCCTGGCCGCCCCAGTATAGACACCAAACAGGAAGATAAATTCGCCCGAATACTGAATTTCAGAGGACATCCCAAAAGGACAGATATGTCATCGCCGAATGATCATAAACGCAAGCATATTGCCTCTTTTTCCTTGTCCCGCATCGGGCATTTCATCATTGCGCTTATCACCATGTTTGCGGTCACGGCGCAACCGGTTGCCGCCCAGTCTATTCTACGTGACGCTGAAACCGAAGCGCTATTCAGTGACATGGTGGCCCCGCTGGTACAAGCATCCGAACTGGATGCCAAGGACGTGGAAGTTGTCCTGATCAACAGCAGCGAGGTCAACGCCTTTGTCGCGGGTGGACAGCGCATATACTTCTACTCCGGAACAATAGCCGAAGCGGATAGTGCAGTCGAGATACAGGGCGTTATGGCGCACGAGCTTGGCCATATTACCGGCGGTCATATCATCCGCTTTGGCGAAGGCATGAAAACCGCCACCGGCATCACTATCCTCAGCCTGATTCTTGGCGCGGCAGCCATTGCTGCGGGTGCGGGTGATGCTGGGGCTGGGATTTTGGCGGCCGGACAACAAGCCGCGATGGGCAAATTTCTTGCCTTTAACCGGGTTCAGGAACGCAGCGCCGATGCCGCAGGTGCGCGTTATCTTTCGGGCGCCGGTATCACTGGCAAAGGGTCAATCGACTTTTTCAAAAAGCTGCAAAATTACGAGTTCCGTCTCGGCATTCCTCAGGAAGATAGCTATAGCCGCACCCACCCGCTGTCCGGTGAGCGTATCTCCGTGCTACGCGATGTGTATCAAGCAGATTCTGCATGGGATAACCCTCCCGATCCAGAGATTGAAAAACGGTTCCAGCGGGTCAAGGCAAAGCTGTTTGGCTATATCAGTGACCCAGCCGTCACATTACGCGAGTTTCCGGAAACCGATCAAAGCATCGCCGCACGTTATGCCCGGGCCTATGCCTGGCACAAAAGCGCCTATCCAGACCGCGCCATGACAGAGGTCAATAGCCTTTTGAATGACGAACCGAACGATCCCTATTTTCTGGAACTGCAAGGACAGATATATCTAGAATCGGGTAACCCTCAAGACGCCATCGCCTCTTTACGCAAAGCGGTCCAGCTGACCAATAACCAACCCCTGATCGCCAGTCTGTTTGGCCATGCGTTGATCGCTACCGAAGACCAAAGTCATTTCGAGGAAGCCGAGCGTGTATTGAAAGCCGCTGTAGCAAAGGACAATCAAAACCCCTTCGCATGGTACCAACTGGGCGTTGTCTATTCACAGCAAGGCGATAGCGCTCGCGCACAGCTTGCCACCGCAGAAAGCGCCATGTTGTCACGCAACTATGGTAGCGCGATCCGCAGCTCGCAAATCGCCATGTCCGGCATAAAGGAAAACACACCGGAATGGATCCGCGCTCAGGATATTCTGTTAACCGCTAAGAACGAGTTTGAGCGGCAGGATAAGCGGCGGCGCTAAACCTATCCCTCAACAACCTTCTTCAAACAGTGCTCTTTACTAACAACTCTGGACAAGCGGAAGAAGCTGACCCAAGGGGGGTGAAGTTATTTGAAATGGTGAAACGTGAACAATATTAAGAGAAAGTGGATGATTATGGGAGGTGGCGCTTTGGCCATAGCTGCGGCAGCGGCGGTCTGGTTCATGCAGACAAGCGGTGCATCATCCGCAGGTGACGAAGCGGCAAAGGCCGCGCTTGCTGCGGGCATTGACAACAAACAAAAGGCCGCAATCGAAGCCATTGTGCGGGACTATATTCTCAAAAATCCTGAAATCATTCCCGAAGCCGTCGAAATATTGCAGAACCGCCAAAAAGGTGCGGCTATTAATGAAGTGCGCGCCCAGATCGAAACTCCCTTTGCCGGAAACGCCTTTGCAGGAAACCCCAATGGCGATGTTATCATCGTCGAATATTCCGACTTTGCCTGCCCCTATTGCAAGCAAACCACCGCCGATATTGCCCGCGTTTTGCAGGAAGACAAAAATGTCAAAGTGGTCTTCCGCGAACTTCCGATATTGAGCGAGGCCAGTAACGACGCCGCGTTAATGGCGTTGGCCGCGGCCAAGCAGGGGAAATATTACGCCTTTCACAAAACCATGTTCGCCACCGGCCGGCCGACCCCTTCCACCATCGAGAGCGCAGCTAAGGAAGTCGGTATGGACATGCAGGCCGCCCGCAAATTTATTGCAACTCCCGAAGCGCGCGAAGAGATTCAGAAAAATATTGAAGTCGCACGGCAGCTACAGTTCACCGGAACCCCGGCATTTGTTGTCGGCAACCAGAGCCAGGTAGGCGCGGTCGGCTATGACGGCATAAAGGAAATGATCGCCAAGGCCCGCAGCTCGAAATAAACGGCGGCCGCAGGCGGGGATTAACGGGGACTAAAATGGGTTATCTGATGATGCGCCCCGCACAAAGCCCTAGTCGCGTCGCCCTTTAAATCCCTGGGCAATCACATACCATTCTGACGAGCCTTTACGGCTTGCCGGGGGCTTGGCATGTTTCACGGTCTTGAAATGCTGTTTCAGGAAAGTCAGCAATTCATTGTCCGTGCCTCCGGCCAGAACCTTTGCCACAAATGTGCCGCCTATTTGCAAATTTTCCACAGCAAAGTGGGCAGCGGATTCCACCAGTCCCATGGTGCGTAAATGGTCGGTTTGCTGATGCCCGACAGTATTTGCCGCCATGTCCGACAACACAAGGTCAGGCGCGCAGCCCAGCGCTTCCATCAGCTTGTCCGGCGCACTGTCATCCATGAAATCCATTTCGAAAATGGTAACGCCATCAATCGGGTCAACTGGTAGCAAGTCGATGCCGACAATTTTCGCTCCGGGAACAAATTTGCGAATGACCTGTGACCAGCCACCGGGTGCAATGCCCAGATCGACCACAGCCTTGGCCTTGCGGACAAACTTGAACCGCTCGTCCAGCTCTAATATCTTGTACGCCGCGCGAGATCGGTAACCTTCTGCCTTTGCCTGTTTGACATAGGGGTCGTTAAGCTGCCGCTCCAACCAACGCGTGGAACCGATTTTCCGGCCCTTTGCGGTCTTTACACGCTCTTTGTGGCCTGATCTGCCCCGGCTCATGACTGTTGCCGTTCATGAGAGGACATGAGGGAACGCAAGATGCCTTCCCTTATCCCGCGATCAGCAACACCGACGCGGCTGGCTGGCCAAATTTCCAGAATGGAATCAAGTATCGCGCAGCCGCCAACTACCAGCTCCGCACGCTCCCGGCCTATGCAAGGTATCGCGGATCGCTGCTCTGGTGAACAGGCTACTAACATGGCGCTGATATCACGCATCGAATCTGCTGGAACAATCAAGCCGTCAATCACCTTCCGGTCATAATGGGGTAGTTTCAAGTGCAGGCTGGCCAGAGTTGTCACGGTACCGCTGGTCCCAAGCAAGCGAAAATCCTGATTTTCGGATATGGGCAAACGGCTGGCAAACTCGGCAAAACTATCCCGCACTCGCGCACGCATATTTTCGAACGCCTGGGCGCGGGCTCGCGGATTAGTGCTGTTATATTTTTCCGTCTCGGTCAGCGACACCACGCCCCAAGGTGCGCTCAGCCAGTCAATAATCTGCGGAGCTGCTCCCGATGTATCGACCAGCACCAGCTCGGTTGACCCCCCGCCAATGTCAAAGATCAGCGCTGGCCCCTCTCCCGGTTCCAGCAAAATCTGGCACCCCAATACGGCTAGACGTGCCTCTTCTTCCGCGCTGATGACGTCCAGTGCAATGCCGGTTTCCTGCCGCACCCGGTCGATAAACTTGTCGCCATTACTGGCCCGGCGGCAAGCCTCAGTAGCCACCGAACGGGCGAGCGTGACATTGCGGCGTTTCAGCTTGTCCGAACAAATGGACAGCGCCGCAACCGCACGGTCCATCGCGCGGTTGCTGATCCGCCCGGTTTCGATCAACCCCTCGCCAAGCCGCACAACACGGGAAAAAGCGTCGGTGACAATGAACCCGTCAGAAGACGGCTTTGCAACCAATAGACGGCAGTTATTCGTGCCCAGATCAATGGCCGCATAAGACCTCAGCTTGGGCCACCGGGCGCCATTATAGTGTGAGGAAGACGCATTTCGCCTTCCATTTTTGTATGTCGCCGCATGTTTCGAGCGCGCCATCCTTGCGGATTTTCCGCCGTCCTGTTGTTGCGGCGATGGGGATAGTTCATCCGCCATAACCGTTACTCTTATGTTCCTCCGGATCGGATAATACCGCCGGTATTTGACCTTAGAGATAACGGTAGGGTGCCCCATGTGCAAGAGTTTAGCGAAAAAGGTGCGACAGGGTCAGCCCGGCGTGAGATTATATCCACCTGAACGAAAATTTCACGCCCTGCCATCAAAACTGTGCCGTGACATTGCCAAAACCCCTTGACCCGCCGAGACCCGCCGTTTAGAGCGCCCCCGACACTCCCCTGTCGTATAATGGTAATACCACGGACTCTGACTCCGTTAATTGAGGTTCGAATCCTCACGGGGGATCCAGCTTTTTCCTAGACTTATCAGATAGTTAAAAGACCCCTTGGCTCTTAGATTGCCGTTTTCCATGTTGCAAGACAGACTCGCAGAATACCGCCAATTTCCTTGCTATTACACTGAGTTCCGGCAGCTCCATGCAACATGGATGCAACATAAAATGAAACCGATCTATACATTTCTCAACACTGCTGAAGAAACTGCTCTGATTCTGTGTAGATCAGGAGAGTTTTCGATTACGAACGCATAGAGAACAATGATTGCTGAAAACTTTTTCAAATGAGATTTAGCCTCTTGTGTAACTGGGCATTCTATCCCTGCTCAACATTGTCAGGGAGTCGCTGCACCGCAGCAAAAAATCATGTGCGTTGATGTGATTCATACATACGACGAACGGATTGCCTTTAAAGTCATTTACCCTCTCGTGCATACGGTAAAGGGTCTCTAAACTAGTGACTGATTATCCTGAATATAAAAAGGCCCAGCGTTGGAGCGCTGGACCTTATTCAGGGTAGCCTCGCAATAACTGTTCTGAGACGCGAGGTTGGTAGAACCTGGTAATCGATGCTCTTGCATTGATAGTTATGCCCGTCAAGTCTCAGATCGCACCATCAAGGAAGGTAGAATGATGGTTGACGACAACAGGGGGCGCAAACGCGCTCGACTGACTGATGATGTAATACGCAAAATCTGGGAGCGCCTCAAACGAGGTCACTACCAACACGATATTGCGGCGGACTTGGGTATTAACCAAGGCCGTATATCAGAAATCAGAACAGGAAAACGCGGGCATCACATCACTGGACGCAGCCCGATGTAACGCGTTGGGGGGCAGGTTAAAGCCTGCCCCTTTTACCATTATCCTCCTCTCCAGCTAAAGAATAAGGTTTAATAATCAATCAGCCGCCCGTGTCAGGCATCTCATATATAGCATCCTCTCTTGCGACTGTTCTTATAATGTTCTCATATTACCACCCCGAATCACCGGGACAAAGGTAATGCTATGAACTGGAGACGCAATATTCAGGTACTCGATCTGGAGCCTGACGAACGGTTCGAGCTGGTCTGTCGCAAATGCAAGAAAATGCGTTGGCTGTCTGCGCAAGAGCTGCTGGATCGCGCAGATGCCAAATATTTATATCTTGAAGATGTAGAACGCCGCGCACGGTGCCGCCAGCGTGGGTGCGGTGGCACCATGCGTATGGCTCAAACTACCGAAGGTGAAACTACCCCTTTCGTTGGCGGTTTGGCGTGATAGACTGCTATTATGTGCAATCGATATGAACAGGCCGCAACGGAAGCCGCTCGCCGCGCTTTAAGGGTTCTTGAAATCGAGATGTTCAACAGTGCGGGATCTATCATCCATCCGCAGGGACAAGGTGAAATCGTCCGTATGATAGACGGCAAGCGAACGATCAGCCAGATGACATGGGGTTTCCCGCTCATAATGGCGGCCGTTAGAAAGCGAGCGAACGAACAGGGCAAGCACCCCAGGCCCAAACCGGTCAACAATGCCCGCACCGACAAACTGTCATCTCCATTCTGGCGTCGGTGGACTGGACCCGAATATCGCTGCATTATCCCGGTCAAACGCTATGCAGAAGCCTATGGCCCCAAAGGCAGCATGAAAGAGGCTTGGGTATCAATCCCGGATCAACAGTTAATGGCAGTTGCGGGTTTATTGCGTCCCAGTAATGAATGGGGCAACTGCTATACCATGGTCATGACGGATGCAGCAGGCGATGCAGCGAAGGCTCACAGTCGAATGCCGGTTATTCTGGCTCAGGACAATGTGGAAGCATGGCTGAACGAGCCAATGGAACATGCCGCCCACTTATGCCGGCCATGGACAGGATCAGTTGAGATTGACTGGACTAATCACCTCTGGGCTGGATGAACGAATTTATCTCAGATTTGAAAACCACAGACCGTTCTATCATTACATCAATCCTGTCCGAAACTGGTAAGGTGAAGATTCGACAGCTCAGCCCCGATATGACAAACGATAGCCGGGAGGACGTAATATGGCGGCGACACTAGCATTAGTAGATCGTGTAATTTTCGATACAGTTGAAATTGCTGAAAAGCGACTAGAGGAACATCTAGATTGCGATATACTGTATTATTATGGCGAGCTTCGGACCGGGAACTTCAATTCATTCAAAGATGTTATTGAGCGGATGGCTGAGCGCGGTGACAAACGAGAAGCGCTCGCTCTCTGCCTGACAACTCCCGGAGGCGAGGCTGAGGCGGTCGAACGCATGGTTAATGTTATACGCCATCATTATAATAATTTTTATGCGATTGTGCCTAATACAGCGATGTCAGCGGGCACCATATTTTGCATGGCAGCAGACAAAATTTACATGAATTACGCGTCTGCTTTGGGGCCTATTGACCCCCAGGTCCCTGATAGAGAGAATCGTGTTTTAGTGCCTGCATTAGGTTACCTCGATAAAGTAGATGAACTTATCGAAAAAAGTCGCGACAATACGATCACACCTGCTGAATTTTCTATGTTACAGAATTTGGACTTGGCCATGCTTCGTTTTTACGAGCAAGCTAAGGATCTCTCAATTAATTTGCTGAAGAAATGGCTCACCGAATATAAGTTTAAAAACTGGACGAACCACCGGACCAATAATGTGGGTTCAAAAGTTACTTCAGATCAAAAGTTGCAGCGGGCTGAAGAAATAGCTATGAAATTATCCGATAATAAAATTTGGCACTCTCATGGGCGCACGATACCTATGGGTGTGCTAAGGTCGGAATTGAAACTTGAAATCGAAGATTTTGGCGAAGATGATAATCTTAATCTAAATGTAAGACGATACAGCGATACTTTAACTGGGTATTTGGAACGGAATGGTTCACAATTCGCTATTTATAACAGGCATATCTTCTAAGGAACCCACTATGAGCATTGATATTATTGTAAAAGAAGCGGTTAAAGGCAGCAGAGGCAGATCAGGCGCGTTCGCAAAGCAACTAGAGAAGCACCGCGAATTTAGCACTCGTATGACGAAAGCCGGGTTAACTCCAAAAAAACAGAGTTTCAGCATTCCGCTGATGGAACGCATAACATTAGCACAAGTGAAGAAGGGTTAGTCTCTACATCAATTTGCCCCTGCATCTAGAGCAGTTTTATTGACAATTCTGCACTATAATTTACGAGCCTGCGCCGGTAGAAACTTAATCCAGCGGAACATCTTCCGGATACATTTGGTGAGCAATATCACCCGGTGTGCCTTTTCGCTTTTTCTGTGGCTGATCATGGCGCTCATAAAACGCTTTTGAACGCGCCTGAGCTGCTTGCCGCTGTTCGAATTGATATTTACGGTCGCGGTCTATCTGTTCTTGCGTCATTGACATATTGCATACTCCATTTCGTGATTTACTTAATTTTGCCCTTAGCAAGGCCTTCTATCCATTCGCCGATTCCGTCTGGATCTTGTTCGCCATAGGCTACATCAATAATAAATTGAGTTGAGGCCGCGACCTGGCCGGGTACCAGGCCTGTGAAATAGCCGGCCATTTCCATATAATTGCGTGTAGCGCGCTTGGTGTCTTCACCTTGGACTATTCGCACGGTGTCTTTAATGCTTCCAACTGCTGAACGGCCCAAGCCCTCGGCAGGCGTAAATGAATAACCAAAGCCGCTATCAACCGATGATGCTACATCACGCGCGACAGGGATAGGGCCGACTGATTGCAACATCATACGCTGTATAGCCCAAAGAGCAGGATCTTCATCTTCATCGGGGCCGCGACCGGCAAGCAGCTCGGCAAGAACAGGCGGCAAAATGATAAGCCACCATGCTCGCGCTAATAATCCTGGCACTGCTTCAACATCTCGGCTTTTGATAGCCGTCCCGCTATCTTGCACAAGCAACCGCTGGCGCTGGTAAAAGGCGCTCATATAGCTGTAAAACATAGTGAGGAGCTTCATCGCTTCGCCAGCTTTGCCGCGTCCGCGCTGAACAGCAGCAAGGTCTTTGGCAGCCCCTGAGCCTTGCGATTGGCGCACGGCTTTATCACCTTCATAAACAGATTGTGTTTCGGTTTTACCGAATGCCAGTGCTTTATTGTAAGCAGCGAGCCATGTAGGCACGGAGACAGCCCGATCCATATATCCAATGCCCATGAATGCGAAACGCTGTGCATCACTGATCAGATCAGATTTGCCCGCCTGCTTTCGCACAGCATCTCTAATATCGCGATCCAGATTACTCATCCGATTACGAACCTCGCCAGAACGCTCCAGGACGAAATTGCTAGTTTGCAGAGGGTTTTTCCAAAACTTCGCTATCGCAGGAGCCATGTGTTTTGCACCAACACGCTCAAAGCTGTTCGAATAACCGGCAGCTTGCATCATCATTGTCGATGCTCGGAAGCCAAGGCCAACCATCGTTGCATTCGTGCGTATCCGGGAGATCCATCTTTCCCAACCTTGCATTGCCTGATTGTCTACAGCCCATTCGTTCGCGATATGCTGGAGCCAAGGCCTTAGCTGCTTACGTTCGGCAGGGCCGATGCTGTTATCCATTGCCCGCATGATACGGCGATCAGAGATAAAGCGGTCAGCATCAATGACGGCCTCACGATGTGTTAGATCGTGAATTACCTCTCCAACATGCCGATTGATATTACCCAAGCTCAAATGGATCGGCCGCTCTACCGCGGTTCGTTCGTTCACAAATCCCCGTGAGGTTGCCGCTTTCCGATAGGTATTCTCGAACATATCAGAGTTGCGCGCCTGATTAATCTCCGCGTCAAAATCCCTACTGGCATCATAGACCACCGGGAAATAGCCGCCGCGCAGCTTACCGGCTTTCGTGTCCAATGAACGCGGCCGAATTTTCTCTGGTGCAACTCCGTTAAGCCGCTTTTCCATAGCTTCAATTTCAGGCCAAAGGCTGCCGATTGTGTCCCATACCTTTTGCACATAATGCCATTCTGCATCCGTTAGTTCTCGGTTTAGAACGCGCATGAGAGCATTTTCATCCCAGCCATAACCGCCTACCAATTTGGCAGTATTGCTTTCGTTACCCATATTCAGGGCCATACTGATAAGCTTTTCCCGGTTAGTAACGACTGGGAGGCCCGTAGCTGGATCTTGTAACTCTGGGATTGTGATCTTTTGCGACCAGCGCCTGATAGTGGCTTTGGGAATCGCCTTGATCAGACCATTGAGCCTTTCAATATAATCTTTGATCATTGCCTGCTCGCGATCTTGAGCATCAGAAATGCGCTTGAAGATCACGCGATTAAACACGCCGTCAGCTTTTTGGCTGTCCAGACGGTCGAAGATTGTTTCGGCCTTAACGAGAGAAGCTTCTGCGCTGATCACACCTGCTTTCAGCGAATCCCAGTTGCTAGGCTCTGTCAAATCATCAGCCGGGCGCTGTTGCAATACCAGCATATTATCCACGGCTTCATTCACCACAGCGTCAAACTCACGCTGTTTCTGATTATCGAGCAGGGTTTGCTTGGTTCGCCCCAGGTGCATGATTTGCTTCACAGCTTCATCAAGACCAATAAGCTCTTCCACTGTCAGCCTGGACCAGTGCTTTTTGCCAATACGCGATGCAAATGAACTTGGCACCACCAAATCATAGCCTTTAGATGACTGGCTTTCAGCCCATTCCTCAAATGACATGCGTGCATCGATACGGCGCTGGCTTTGAGGCAGAATATCAACAGATTGCAGCAATGCCTGCGCCTGTTCCAGATAATCCTGATCGACGGACTTCATCGTCCGCTTTTTGGACACTTCGCTTAAGCGTTTAATTGCCGTTTCAGTTTGGTCAGCGCGCTTTTTCGCTTCACTGATCAAAGCATTATTGAGCATCTGAATCCGCTTTTGCTTATAGGCTTCATCAATATTCTGCTCGATCATGGCAGCCTCGGCAGCACGAACAGCTTTCGCGGCCGCCCGGGCATATCGCTGGATAGCTTGGCGGCTGATAACATCAGTGACGACACCAGCGGCGATCTTGTCAGCCGCCCAATCTTTGGCGATCTTGTAGGGAGTAGGTTCCTGAGAGGTCCGGCGCGACAATGTCCGAAGCTCAGCAGCTATAATCTCACCCTGGCGTTCGTCATGCAGCGAAGCCAGCGCTTCCTCTTCGATTGAACCATCAGATAAAATATCACCGTAACGGTGCCGCATAAGCTCTTCGACTTCATAATCGATCAATGCCTGGCGCGGGCTGCGCTTATCGCCCGCTTCTTTCATGCGCTTGCGTTCTGTCTCTATACCCATGAGGGCTTTAATCATGTCATCGCCGGTATCGAAGCCGGTCATCTGGGCCGCTTCATCAGGGTCGATTCCACCATCCTTAAGAACCCGGACAGGAAGATTGCCCCCAATGGTGGAGCCGTAGCTTGCGAAGACCGTCCCTTTATCCATAGCTTGCACGTTCCGGAGGTAGTTTAGCGCGCGGTATTCCGGGCGATTATCGACGTCTTGCGCGATCTCTTTCTCAATGCCGCGCTCAACTTCTCTATATTCCTTCTCGCGCTTGCGGCGAACCTGTCCCATGACTTTGACCAACAGGTTATCATAAGCTGCATCCCGGGCACTTTCGACATTCTGACGATATGCACGAAACTCTTTCTCGGTCATGCCTGCTATCTCGGCATTGTCAAACAGGGCTTTCAGGCCTTGCGCTTCGGCAGCTTCGGCAATCTCTGTATCGGTTGCCAACATACGGGCCATTACGTCACGAATCTCGGGACTGATTGGAGCGCGCAGATTTTCCACAGCCCGATAAACGGCCAACATCCATGACCGGAACGTGTGGAATACCTTATCCAACACTCCCGAAGGCGGCTTACCTTCCATGATAAACCGCTCGACACCGCGCGCCCAGAGTTCGTGGGCATCATCTGGGATCGTTTTATCAACCTGGTAACCATTAATGGCAAACCAGTCAGCCACGAAGCTCCAATCTTCTTTGATCTGTGCCGGTGCATTGTCCAACGCAGCATCAGCTTTGAGCTCTTCAAGCCAAACATGGCCCATTTCATGGATGAACGTGCTTAGGTCGCGCCCCTCGAATAGGGATATCACAGCCTTATTCCCGTCAAATCCTACTTTGCCGCGCGCACCGTCATTGATTGATTGAAACAATACACGCGCCGAGATTTCATCTTCCTGGTAGCGCTGTAAGGATGTTTCGATCTCGGCTTTACTCGCGGTTGAGGGATCAAGCCCAAGACCGCCAAGGAAATTTGCCAGATCGTCTATACCATCTTTGAAGGTCCGACCGCGCTGCAAATCCTCTTCTCGGTAAACCGGATTACCGCCAACTTCTTCGGCAATCGCTTCGATCAGCAAATCTGTGTCAGCTTTCGCAATGAAGCCTTCCAGCGCAGCGGCCGATGCAACATCATCCAGCCCTTTGCTATCGGTGCCAATGCCAAAGAAGCCTGCCGCTTTCTTTTCCAGATAGGGGCTCTTGAAGCCAGGCTTGCGCCATTTATTCAATCCAATATCGCGAAGCTCACCGCCAGTATCTCGAACCCCGCCCGAACGGCTGATAAATTCGACCAGGCTTTGGCCGGGAGGCTCGTCTTTCAATGTTCCACGCAAGCCAGCTATGGCAATATCCAAATCATCCGCTTTTTGCAGAACGGGCCGTAATCGCTCCGGCAAAACCTGCCGTATTGAGAGATTATCCAGCTCGTTGCCTTCAAGATCACGTCCAAGACGAGCCGAACGTGTCGCCACGCGCGCAGTTACCAGTTCAGCCTGGGCTTGAGCAGCATCAGGGGAATAGCCAACATTTTGGAGATCACTCCGCATTTTGTCGAGCAGGCGTTCACGAGGTGCACGAGCTGCTTTCTCGCGAGCAAGATCAGCCTCTATCTCTTCGCCGAGCGTTTGCACCTGATCAGCCACTGCCTCATTGAAAAGGTCCGCCTCGCTCTTACTGACACCGCCAGCAGTCAAGCGGATATGATCTTTTAGCGCATCATAGGCAGGCGTCCCGGCCATTGCTTCCAGCGCATCTTCTATGGGGATGACAATATCCCCGCCATGCGTTTCGGCCTCAGTCAATTCAGTTTCAAGGCCTGAAAAGAACTCGCTTTCGGAATACATTTCAGATTGCATATATTCCCGGACTGCGGTGGCAGGAATGAAGACGGAATCAACCGGGCTGTTTTCTGAAACCTGCCTGATCAGCTCCTTAAAGGCTTCGGGATCACGGCTTTTAAGTTTGCTCTCAGCAGATGATTCCATGAGCTTATCGAGAAAGATTGCGCCAGCTTCTGCCCGCGCTTGATCGGTGCGGCCGCGAGCGAGGCGCTCAACACCTGTTGAAAGCCCTGCTATCGCGCCGGTCGAGGTCAGAGTTGATATGGCAGTGTCATAGGCTGCGCCTGGACGTTCAGCAGCGAATTGGCCCCATGTCTTTTCGGGGTTTGCAATGGCAGTATCAACAGCGTCCTGAGCAAAGGTTGCCACCTGCTCAGTCGGCATTTCCCTTGCCAGGTAATCACGCAAAAACTTGGTTGCACCAGCCTTCCCGAAGGCTTCGACAATGATGCCCATGGGAAGCTTCTCGGTAGCAACCTCAATACCGCCTTCAAGCAGGGCTCCAGTTGCAGCTTCGCCTGCCGTGCCGCCACGCACACGGTATTTGGCATAGGCCGGAGCGGCAGAATTTACGCCTGCATTGACCAAAGCAGGTATGCTTGAACGGGTCGCGATTGATGCCGCTATGCCGGGTGTTTGCCTTAACAGAGAAGCGCCGCCCTGGAACGCAGCGTTGGCTTCCCTGCTATGAAAGCGAGGCGAGGCGCGGTTCACGGCAATCTGATTGTCGATATAGCGTTGTTGCAGATCCTCTTTTGATAACCGCTGGATCAATGGGCCCGGACCAAAATTGAATTGGTAGCCCGCATCAATTATGCCCGCATCAATAGCGGACCAGGCAAGGCCGGTTTGAATGTCCCAAATGCCGCCAGCAAAGTTAGCGAGTAGGCCCGTTATTGTGTTGAGAGCGGTCGGAGACTTCGCCGAAGAAGGCTTAAGGGTGCCATGCAGTCTGGTCCATTCAACCGGATCAAACTTCTTGGCAAGATTGGTAACACCGTGGATATCGTCTGTGACCAATGTAGCGTTTTTATTTGTGGAAACCCACCGGCCTAATGATGGAAACTGGTTCACCGCGGCGATCATCGCATTGATGCTTTGTCTTTTTTCCACCGTATCAATGTTGTGAATAACTATCGGGGCAGGCAGGTCAGTTTCTCTTGAAAGCCGCCGCGATTTGGCAAGTTCGTCGGGCGCTGCGTTTGTAAGCTTAATATCATAAGCTATCCGCTCGTTACGCTCACGCTGGAAATCAGCAACAAGCGGATCATCAGGCTCAGTGCGCCTTGCACCGCGCCGCGCATACTCAAAGGGATCAGTTACCATGAGTGACCTCATCATTATTTAGGCGTTGCTTTATGGCTGTGCTGGAATCCTGTCCGCTGCTACTGTCGCTTGATTGAACACTCCAACCAGCTCGCTTGAAGTCGGCCACAGTTTGAGAATGTGACTTATTCGCCAGAGCTATTTGTGCATCGGCATCCAGAGGCCGCTTAACCGTAGCGGCCCAGATGGTAGCTTCGCTAGGGTCCAATGGCTGGAACTTCCAATCAGGCTTGCCGGTGTAGTTGATATGCTCGCCAGCCTTACGCAGAGCTGTTCCATCGAATGCCGGAACTAATACCAGATGACTGAACATCAGTTGTCGTTCACAAAGTCATCAAGGATAGATAGGCGGATACGCGCGCTATCATTGCGGCTCTTCATTCTGGACGAAAGGCTTGTATCTCTCACCGCGAACTTGGCATTATCGAAATTGGCACCGGCCAAATTCATGCCAGAGACGGTTAAATGCCCTGCAACAGATTCCTTGAATTGATAAAGCCCGGCATTGAAATCACGGAGAATGTGCTGGAACTCATGAGCGAGTAGCCCTTCATGCTTCTTTGCAACTGCCACAACTTTGCGACTTGATTGGTTGATCAATTCGGCATCTTGGCCCATTTTTTTTGCCATATCCTGAATGCGGGCAGCGGCTGCTTCTTGTATTTGCAGCTCCTTTTCTATTGCTATGCGATCAGCTTTTACGTCTTTTCGCGAAGCAGCCAGGCGATTAGCAGAAGCAGTGCGCTCAGCTTCCTTTCGGACAATCTCCAATGTTTCCAGGCGATCATCAACATCAGCAATACAGCCTTTGGCTTCGGCCGCCTGTTCTTTTGTGCCTGAGCCATCCGAAGCGGCCACCGCAGCGCGTTCGTAAAGTCTGACAGCCTCAATCCGTTGCTCTTGAAGCACTGCTCTGGTTTTCTCGTAATCCATGTTATCCATTGTCTTCGTCTCCATCATGTCTGATAATTTGTTGGCAGCACCGGCAGCGTTGAGCATTTAAACGTGCACCGGCATCCAGTGCCTGGGCCAGCTCGGTTTCACGTCTTTTCATGCGGTAGAGGGTGCGCTCGCTAATGCCATGCAGCTTGGCAATGCGCTCATGGCTAAGGCCAGCAGACGCGGCTAATCGCGCTGTTTGGATCATTTGGGGATCGGGTTTAATAGCTGTCATAGGAATTAACTTACACCTGACAGCCAGATTTTGAATCGCACGAGCTGCGAAGAATTATTTTTCTGGTTTTTCTTTCATTCCGGCTCGTTGTCGGGCTTTCGAAAGGATGCTTGCGGACGTGAACTGGTCAGACACTTCGAGCTCTTGCTTATCCCGCCAATCTTCTTTGCGCCTGTTTTTGAGCCAGAAAATTGCAGCCGTGGTATCAGGGGGAACATGCTCGACTATCTCAATGCAAACCGGCTCTAGACACCCGGCAGGCATGAAAACCTTAACGGTGTCGAAGCTATAACCGGTAGCGCGCCGATATAGCGATTGCTCGACCCGATCATCGGCAACCGCCTTGCCAACTTTCAATGCTTCAACCAGGTCAGCGTTGGTGTGCTTCAAGCGATAAAGACTCCGCTCAGACATATCGAGCAGCTCGGCTATTTCGCGATCAGTTGCGCCATTCTCGGCAGCAATACGAACCGCTTTCAGCATCGTTTTGGTTACTCGTTTTGTCATATTTCGTCTTTAGGGCATGACAGTTTTAAACTGAATCGTTCGACAGCAGCTTCCGGAAGTCCCGATCACACTTCGGCTTTTGCCGTTCTTTATACAATCTATTCAAGGCCGAAACCTTAAGCGACAATAGCGCTTTGAATAGTGCATCTATTGCCATTGGCCTATTGTGGGAGGTTCCTTCTAAAGCCATTATACGGATAGCAACCACCATTTGATCGCGTTTAGAAACAACCTCCAATGTTTCTTCCGTCGAGCATGCGCCTCCCATCCATTCGATAGCCAAGGGCAAACAATCTTTTGCTTCTGCCATCGCAAAGTCACGCATCTTCGTAGATAGATGATTACAGATATCTATTTGCTGGTGAGAAAGCTGTTGTTTCATTTTTTCCCTTCCGCTTGATTCGGCAATTATAGCATCAACGGTATTATAATACCCGCCTAAAACTTCTTCCCGACTAAGCCGCCTGTGATTTTGTTGTAGTAGCCAATCGCCTCCGCAGATTGCAGCGAAGATATTGCATCAGCAAAGTCATTTCTGCACATTTCAAAAGACAAAAGCCGGATTTTCTGCACTCTTTCCAGCAAGACACCTGAAAGACCATGATCAGGTCGAAGCTCGGATGCTTCTTTCAAAATGTTCATAGCTTCGTCCAGATTGTTATCGCACAGCTTTAGGGCCTGTATGAGAAGATCACCGGGCGTGTATTTGGTCTTCATGTGGGCATCCTTTCATCGGTTCATCATCTGGGCACGATATCGCTTCTGAGCGCTGCAAGCTTCGGAGTACTGAGATTGTCAGCTCCACCAACGAACGAAGCTATTTCCTGGACAGTGACGTTATTGTTATTTGCCAAACGCCGCTGCTTATCAGGGGTAAGACTTTTCCAGATCGAAGCAATTTGATCACGAACAGCATCTTCAAAACTCAACTCAGATTTTGGACCCGATTTTTTTTCGAGTGTTGTTGTTGCTGTTGTTGGTGTTTCGGGCAGTGATTTATCAGGCTGAGGTTCTGGGTTTTGAGCAGGGGGGTATGGCTTACATATAAGGGGTAACGATGTGTCACCATTCTTTGAAGCGTCGATTTCGTCATTTGGCGCAGTTTTGCGTAAATTGGCGAATTTTAATGGTGATGATGTGTTACCATTCTTTTTTGCTAATGGTGATGGAGTGTCACCATTACTGGCCTTTAATGGTGATACATCGTTACCGGCTTTCTGTTTTGGTTTTACCCAATCCCGATAATCATTGGTTGCCGCTTTGTGCTTATCGCCGGGCGTCGTATTGACGAAGGTCAAACGATATTCCCTTGACCGACGCCCCTTCCAATCGGCGGCCGCTTCGGTGTCCAAAAAGCCATGGCTCATAAGTTCTGCGATAGCTGCGCCTATCTTCCGTTTGTTCGAATTATTTAGGCGCGCGGTCAGATAAGCATAACTAACAGCAATCTTACCGTTGTTATATCCATTCATTTTTCGGACTATCTCTACCAGGATTGCCCTCGCCCATAATGAAAGGTCTAAATAGGCGTCACTATCCATTACGGCATGGGGAATCCCCGTCCAGCTTCCGCCCCGTGTATCGGCTTTGTGATCAGCTTGGTTGCGTTTTCTCCCCATGATATAGGAATCTTAAGCAACCAGCGTTTTGAAATTGGTTAGGATAAGCGCTTCAATTTCGGATTTGGTGCGTTCATTGAGTTGGCTCAGAAGATGCGAAAGTTCATTGGCATGACTCGTGGTTGAGTAAATGAATTTTACGGCTTCACCCTGAACAAAATACGCACCACCGGCCGCCGCCCAATCTGCAAGCCAAGCCTTTGGGCAAAACCTCTGCCTGCCAGCTAATCGGTAAAGATCCCGGATAAAGCCCTCCCAGACTGCTTGGGTAGCGTAGCGCGCCACTTCCTCTTCAACCTTTAATATCTCCAGTTTGGTAACAAGATCATCCAGGCTGTTGGTTTCGAAGCTGGCTAACTTTTCTTCTGCATGGATCAGGTCGTCCATCAGTGCATCAGGTTCATCGATCTGAGGCTCTTCTGAACGGTTATTAACGGCCTCGCGCGCGCTTTCAATATCGGTGAGAAGTTTCGCAAATTCACTGCGATTAGAGCTTGGTAAAGATGCCTGCATTTTCATAGCTCACCGCCTTTCCCCTGACGGCGGGAATATTCAAAGCTATCGGCTTCCAGTCTGGAGAGGCTCATCAGCCTGCTAATTCCATCCAAGGCGGCGGCAATAGATGCATCACTGATATTTGTCTCGCTAGGCCGCTCTGCATTGTCACGCCCTGTTGCGAATAGAGCGCTCAGGACTTCAACCATACCTTGTGCCTCGGTGAAGGGAGTTTGGCCGTCATCAAGGCTTGCAGCATTGAAGGGGGTATGGCCGAGATTGTCTTTCCAACTCGCCAATACCTCTATTCCGGCACGGGCTTTCTTTTGGTTTGTCTCTAATGGGCTGGCGGTATTGACCGCGCACATGCTATTGGTTTCCATAGTCGTTTCCTTGTTGGTTAAGGTTTCGGTTAGGCCGGTCATCGGGATTGGAGCCCGTTGGCTGGCCAATTACTGAGCTGAGGTTTCTCGGCCGCTAACATCGCCAGTGAATGCTGCGTCGAGTTCGGATTTTCGAAAATATAAGCGTCGTCCATTACGAATGAATGGAATCCGTTCGTTTGCTACGAGATGATATACTGCCCTGGGAGTTCTTCCCAGAAACTCAGCAGCCGCTGGGATGCCAGTCAATAAATCGTCAGCAATGCTGTCAGGTGTGGCCATTATACTTTTCCTTTTATTTTTCCTAGATACACGTTAATACAAAGAGTATCATTGCACTCATTAGACATACATTGAAAACTGTGCAAGGGGAAAAGAAATGTTTGTTTTCGGAGGTCTCATTGCCAGCAAGTTTCACTTACGCAGAGGTCGAGGCGATTTTAGCTCAAACCTATGGTATCTCTGATACGCAATTACCTGGGTTTAGGGCTCGGTTGAAGAATCTCCAACGTATTGGCTTTCCGGAAGGATTAAACACTGGCCGCGGTAAACCCGCAATATACAATGGAGGGCACCTGTTCCAACTAGCGTTTGCTATCGAATTATTGTTGCTCGGACTTACCCCGGAGCGCGTTCGTATTGTGGTTGGACATTGTGCCTATGAAATTGAGGCTGCGGTATTAGCATCAAGAAACCATGAGTCGCCAGTTATGATGACATTTTTGGCAGGAGACCTGAGCGGTATAACAACTGAAGGTGCATCTAATTCGAAAATACAGAAATATAGTTTTATAAACTCAGGATCTTTGCTTTTTGCTTCACCGCAAAAACACGAAACTAGAAAAGCGGAAAAGTCGATTAAGTTACTAAATGATATTTCATCTTATCCCAGAGGTCTCTTAGTCAATGTGAGCTTGATTGTTTTAAGGATCGAAGATGCAATCAACGGAACTGGCCTTTCAAATAAGCAAAATGAGCTTTGGCAAGAAGTGGCAAGCTGGGCAGAAAATGTAAGTTGGGGCGGCCACATTGCTGGTAATCTCATAGATAACTCATGACCACTATTCGCAAACGCCTATGGACCAATGCCAAGGGTGATGAGAAGCAAAGCTGGCTTGTCGATTATCGGGATCAGTCAGGCAAGCGCCGGTCAAAGCAGTTCAGCCGCAAAAAGGATGCTGAGGCTTGGCAGGTCGGCGCTGCATGGCAAGTCAGCCAGGGAACGCATACAGCGGACAGCCAATCAATCACGATTGAACAAGCTGGCAAGCTATGGATCGAGACTGTAACTTTGAAAGGCCGGGAAGCAACCACGATTGCAGCCTATGACCAGCACGTTCGATTGCATATCAATCCGCTTTGTGGTGCCGTCAAACTTTCCCGTCTGACTAAGCCCAATGTCATCGCCTATCGCAATCAATGGATGAAAGACCTTTCCGCTCCTATGGCCTCCCGCGTTCTTAAATCCTTAAGGATGCTGATAAAGGATGCCCAGGAACGCGGTCTGGTCGCTCAGAACGTCGCCCTGGGCGTCACTGTGGATTCAGGCGGACGTTCCCGCCCCCAGATAGTCATCCCACCTAAAAAAGCCCTAGCCGCCATCCTGGGCCATTCAGGGGACGATCAAGCCCTTGCCCTGCACTGCCTTGCAATATTCGCCGGTCTGCGTGCTTCCGAACTGCGGGGATTAACTTGGCAGGCAATCGACATATCCGGTGCAATGGTCGCAGTCATCCAGCGTGCGGACGCAAAGAACAATATCGGCCCGCCAAAGTCACAAGCAGGACGCCGGACAATACCCCTTCCCAATATGGCTTTGCAGGCACTGCGTAAGTGGAAACTCGCTTGCCCGCCCTCCCCTATGGATTTGGTTTTTCCATCGCCATCGGGAAAAGTTATGTCGCATCCCGCGATGCTACAGGGGATCAGCGGCCCGGTGCAGATTGCTTGCGGTCTGAAAACGCCGGATGGGGAAAAGCCGCTTTATGGCCTTCATGCTTTCCGCCATGCTTGCGCTTCGCTCTGGATTGAGCAAAATGTATCGCCTAAGCGAATCCAAACTTGGATGGGCCATTCATCAATTCAGGTGACCTTTGATACTTACGGGCACTTATTCAATCAGGCGGAAAAAGATGCAGGTATAGCCGATGCAGTAGAGACAGCAATTTTTGAAGATGCAACATAGATGCAACATGAAGGACGAATGGCAAGGATTCCGTAGCGTCAAAAAAGGACTCTGACTCCGTTAATTGAGGTTCGAATCCTCACGGGGGATCCATCTTTTTCCATGAAAAACAGCGGCTTAGTGGCAACCAGCCTTGGTTGGCTATTCTGACATAAGATAATTTATATTGCAGAATCTCATACGGTTTCTGATTTATGGATATATCTGATCATAGCGCTACATGGTTGGAACAGCGCTGGGTATCCGCCAAATCAGTGCCAGAAAAGCTGTTTGAAGGAACCTCTACTTGGGCGGTTATCAAACCTTCTCTATCTCCGGCCCGGTAGGTTCAACGGCATATTTTGCAAGTGTGGTGATATTGGCCCCGCACATCGGTTGACAGGGGCCGTCGCCATCGTCACGGTTGCGGCTTCATTCGCCCCGCATCACAAGGAGATATAGCCCGCCGTTTCGCGGGCATAATATTATGAGCCAGTTCACGTTCGAAAGTTTTTCGACAGCCCTCCCCATCCTCAACGGCATCCCGCCTTGGGTTGAATCGTTAATCGGTATCGGAATCCTCGTAACCGTTGCCTGGGTCGCCAATTTTATCGTCAGACATATTTTGATGATACTGGGCACGCGATGGCTTCCGCGCCGTGATATATCGCTACTCCCCGTTGCCTCGCGGCTCGCCTATATTGTGCCGGCGCTCATCATCTCAAGGGGCATCGCAGCGGTCCCGTACCTGCCGGAACCGCTAGTTTCCGTCATAAGCAATGTAGTTTCTGCGTCGATAGTCCTCTTTATCGGCATGGCCATCAGTCAGGTTCTGACCCTCGTCAACCAACTTTACGAGCGTCGGCCCAATGCGCTTGCCCGTCCGGTCAAGGGCTATATCCAGCTACTGAAAATCATCGTCTACGGCGGCGTCCTGATACTCATGATCGCCATTTTGATGGACGAATCGCCGCTCCTTCTTCTCTCCGGCCTTGGTGCGATGGCGGCGATCCTGATGTTGGTATTCAAGGACACGATCCTCTCCCTCGTCGCCTCGGTCCAGCTCACTTCAAACGATATGCTGCGTGTCGGTGACTGGATAGAGATGCCGGCCCTGAATGCAGATGGCGACGTGGTCGATATCGCTCTTCACACGGTCAAGGTGCAGAATTGGGACAAGACAATCACCACTATCCCGACGCATCGGCTGATATCGGATAGCTTCAAGAACTGGCGCGGCATGTCCGAATCGGGTGGGCGGAGGATCAAACGATCAATCTTTATCGACCAGAATGACATCCGCTTTCTTACGGATGAGGAGCAACAGGATTTACGCCGCTTTCAGCTTCTTCATGCATATCTTGACCGTAAGCAGTCAGAAATTGGCGAATGGAATAGCGAAGTCGAAAAATCCGGACGTGACCGGATCAACCAACGCCGCATTACCAATATCGGCACATTCCGCGCTTATATCAGAGAATATCTTCAAAACAGTCCCCATATTGCCAAGGACATGACATTGCTTGTGCGCCAGCTCGCCCCCACGCCGCAAGGGCTACCTATCGAGATATATTGCTTCACAAACACGACCGCGTGGAATCCCTATGAAAATATCCAGTCGGATATATTCGACCATCTGATAGCTATTTTGCCGGAATTCGGGCTGCGTTCCTTTCAGGAGCCCAGCGGCCTTGACCTGCGGCGCGGCCTCTCAACGTGATATCTGCGCCGCCAGCGCGCACTCAGCCATACGTTCAGCGGTTGCACGCTCAGCCAGCACGATATGGTCTGCGCCATGCTGTGTCAGGTCAGCCACTTCCTCGTCCGAATGGACACGCGCGATGATAGTCAGGTCAGGGTTAATAGCGCGCGCGCGACGACAAATCGCCCCTGCCTCAACCCCTTCTGGAATAGCGATCAGCAATGTCCGGGCACCGTCAATTCCCGCCTGACGTAGCACATTTTCTGCCGCCGCATTGCCGATAACCACGTTGAATCCAGCCTCCATAGCATTTGCGGCAATGTCCTTTTGGTCCTCTATCAACGTCAGAGCTTCACCGCGCTCGTGTATCAGCTTTGCAACATGTCTGCCGACATGGCCGAAACCGATCAAAATGGTGCGGTCCGGTTCGGGTGGAGGTATATCCTCATCGGGGATAGCGACTTTCTGTCCGGCCGCCTGCCAGTTACGCCGCGCCACCAGCGCGAATAAAATGGGATTAAGAAGGATCGACACGATCGCCCCCGCAAGTATCAGGTCACGCGCGGTATCCGGCATAACCCCCAGTGCAACGCCGAGCCCGGCAAGGATGAAAGAGAACTCGCCTATCTGCGCCAGGCTGATCGACACTGTTACCGCTGTCTCTTTATTGTAGCCGGATAGACGGACGATCGCATAGGCGGCCATCGTTTTACCAAAGACTATGATCGCCACCGTCGCCGCCACCGACAAGGGTTGTTCAATCAGCACCATCGGGTCAAATATCATGCCGACCGAGACAAAGAACAGCACCGCAAAAGCATCACGAAGCGGCAGCGTTTCCTCCGCTGCACGGCGGCTAAGCTGGGTCTCACCCAGAATCATGCCCGCAAAAAACGCACCGAGAGCAAAAGATACGTCGAAAATAACCGCTGCGCCAAATGCGACGCCCAAAGCAATCGCCAGCACCGAAAGGCGGAACAGCTCTCTCGATCCTGAATGCGCTGTCCAGTGAAGAACCCAAGGCAAAATGCGCCGCGCGACAAACAACATGAAGGCTGCAAAGCCAAAAATCTTCAACAGCACGACAACCGCCGATCGGGTCCAGCTCCCTGAACCACCCTCTACGCCCAGCGAGCCGACTATGGTGGGAAGCAGCAAAAGCGTGAACACCATCGCTATATCCTCGACAACCAGCCAGCCGACTGCGATCCGCCCTTTTTCAGTCTCAACCATGTCCTTGGCTTGCAATGCGCGGATCAACACGACTGTACTTGCGACCGACAGTGACAGACCAAAGATCAACGCCCCCGACAGCGACCAGCCCAGCATCAGGCCCAGCCCGATTCCAAGTGCAGTAGCGACTGTTATCTGGATGATTGCACCGGGCAGCGCAATTTTTCGTACGGACAGCAGATCCTTAACCGAGAAATGAAGACCTACCCCGAACATAAGCAAAATAACGCCAATCTCTGCAAGCTGGAGCGCAAGCCCTGTGTCAGCCACAAAACCCGGCGTAAACGGCCCGACAATAACCCCTGCGAGCAAATAACCGGCGATAGGCGAGATCCGTAACCGGTGCGCCAATGCCCCAATTAGAAAAGCCACACCGATACCAACGACTATGGTCCCGATCAGTGAGGTTTCATGCTCCATGTAAAGGAACTATAATGCGCGGTAGAAACGGTCAACAAGAACGGGCCGGTCGGTTATCTTTGCTGGATAAGTTCCAGTCGCGATAGCAAAATTCTATTCGCCGTCTTTTCCCGTACCAGCCTGCTGTACTTCTTCGCGAATTGCCAAGCGCCTGGCCGTAATAATGGTCTGAACGATAAATAGCACCATGAAGAGAGCGCCTACGCCTCCGACAAACACATCAAATCCGGAAATTTCTCCAAACCAGCCGGGATCCTTGGTCCCAAGCACCATCATCAAAAGTGTCATGGTGATGACCACTATTCTTAACTCAGTCGGACCGGCGGCAAGATAGGAAAGCTTGAGTTCGCCCACCGTATAGACTGAAAGATAGGCATGTATGGAGAGCAATAGATAACCTGACACTGCGAATAGCGCGACATCGACGCGGACAAAGGGACTTAGGCCCATGCCGGCGAGCAAGAGGACTGTCGTAATTCCGTCACAACTATGGTCTAGGAAATAGCCATATTTCGGGCGTTCTATTTTGCGATATCGTGCCAGACTACCGTCGAGGGAGTCCCCAAACCACTGGACAGCTATGCCTATGATAGCCAGCCATAGCCATCCAAGGTGAAAGCTGCTTGCCGCGTAACCGGCAAATATCGCTACCGCGCCAACCATGCCTATCGCTGTCAGCTTGTCCGGCGTGACCCATAGGGGCAGCCGACTACATATCCGGGTCAGAACTTTGCGTTCCGCCCTCGCCAATATGTTGTCCTGAATTCGATTGATGGTTTTATGTTTGATTTTTGCGTATCCGGTCATAATGCATTATCGAAGAGAACGGGTTGAACGTCAAGTTGCGATGCAGCCTTTATCATGGGACAGGATTCAATCCAGATAGTCGGTATAGTGACGACATAGGGCGAGGATATAACGGATTCTACAATGCAACAGGCTATTTCCTGTCCAAAAGATCGTCCGTAACTTCCATCAGCAAAAGCGGTTCATCAGCGGCTTCCGATATGGCATCAACAAATGCCTGCCTCGTCTCCGGCTCGTCATACACCATTTTGGCATCAAAAGCCTTTTGCCATGTCGCCTTGTCCGGCCACTCTGCAACGCCGATGAACCGCCCATCCTCTTCACGGTGCAAGCGGGATCCAAGGCTGCCATATTTCTGTTGGATAAGGTTGGTGCCGCGCCGCCATGCTGCACGGAACTGGTCTTCTTTTCCGGGATGAACTTTCCACCAATAGGCTGCGACAAACATCATCCTCACCTTTCGCAACGGGGAACAGAATGAAAGAGCTATGTGGTCCCAGACCTGTCCATTCTGCAAAACATGTCCGGTAGATCAGGGCTAACCAGCATCAGTTCGCTATAGCGACAACCTGAAACTCGCGCGTGTCAAAGCCATTCTCACCAATTCCGGCAGAAAGCCTCCGGGTCTGGATCGTGGGACCGGCAGAGCCGGGAATATACGCCCGGCCCGACCCGTCAAGCACAACGCGCTCATTTCCAACATAGAGGGTGACACCGCGTAGAGTATTGGGCGTATAGCGGACTTCCAGCTTATACCCGTCGAGCGAATTGCATGTTTCCTTAAGCTCACCGAGCCGGATAATATCAGCGGCAACGCTTGACCCCGAGCCCGTCGGAGTAAACTGGACCTCGCAAGAGACAGGAACAACAGCTCTGAGCTTGAAGGAGGCGGAATCATTCGCAATCGCACTGGATGGAACTGCACCTGATGCAGTCACAGCCGTTACGAACATCGCCATAGCGCCCATAGATTTCTGTGTCATACCTTCTCTCAAATAGTTACAATCGTGTTAACCATCTAATAAACACATACAGGCTCCATCAGTTCCATTAATAATGGGAGCAAGAAACCATTAACCTATAAATACTCAAAGGCCAGCAAATTTTCATACTTTAGCCAGCCATTTCACAAAGGTTGGCTCAAAGCTGTAACTGCGATAGACAATAGATCACATAAATTGAAATGATCTTATGAGGGTTCCATCATCAATGATTAGTTTGTTTGATTACCGGGAAAAAATTCGCATCCATCACCGGTCCGATGAAGCCGAGATCCTAGATTATCTAATGACAAATTTCGGCCCGGACAAAGATATGCGCACGCGTATTCAAGAGCGCGCGATACAGGTTGTTCAGGATGTTCGGCGCGCTTCCGGCCCTACCCTGACCGAAAGTTTTCTTGGTGAATATGGCCTTTCCACCGACGAAGGTCTCGCCTTGATGACCTTGGCTGAGGCACTGTTACGTGTTCCGGATAACCAGACGATTGATGATCTGATCGAAGACAAGATCGGTCCGTCCAATTGGCGAGAACATATTGGCAAGTCTGAAAGCTCGCTCGTCAACGCATCGACTTATGCTCTGGAAATGACGCGCAGCGTGATAAATCAGCCTGAAAGCCGTGGGCCACTGGAGGCGCTGCGGGGCGCAATAAAGCGATTGGGTGAACCAGTGATCCGTACGGCTGTACGGCAAGCTATGAAAGAGCTTGGCAACCAGTTTGTCCTTGGGGAGGACATGAAGCTTGCGTTGAAGCGGGCTGAGAAATGGAAAGATAAAGGCGCGACCTATTCTTATGATATGTTGGGAGAGGCCGCTATTACGCAAGAAGGTGCGGATGGCTATTTTGATGCTTATGCCGACGCGATAAAGGAAATCGCAAAGGTGGCCCATTCCGATGATCTACGCGAAAATCCGGGTCTTTCGATTAAATTATCGGCCCTTTATCCCCGGTACGAGATGAGCCAGCAAGCCAAGGCAGTTCCTGCCCTTGCCGAGCGCGTGGGTGAACTGGCCCGCGCCGCTCGAGATGCCAATATTGGCTTGAATATTGATGCTGAGGAGGCCTATCGCCTTGGCCTGTCGCTCGATATGGTTGAGATGGTGCTAAGCGATCCACGCCTGACGGGATGGGATGGCTTTGGCGTCGTTGTGCAGGCGTTTGGAAAGCGAGCCAGCTTCGTTCTCGACTGGCTTTATGCGCTTGCCATACAACTTGATAGAAAAATTATGGTTCGCTTGGTCAAAGGCGCCTATTGGGACAGCGAGATCAAGCGGGCGCAAATGGACGGCGTTTCCGACTTTCCTGTATTCACAACAAAATCGGCGACTGACATAAGCTATATCTGCTGTGCATCACAACTGCTGAACATGACGGACCGTATCTATCCGCAATTCGCCACACATAATGCCCATAGCGTTGCAGCCATTCTGGAAATGGCGGGTAATAACGATAATTTCGAGTTCCAAAGACTCCATGGCATGGGAGAGACTTTGCACGGCGCTTTGCTCAGCAATGAAAAGGTTCGTTCACGAATTTATGCGCCAGTCGGAAAGCATCGTGAATTACTGGCCTATCTTGTCCGGCGCCTGCTCGAAAACGGTGCTAACTCTTCATTTGTAAACCAATTGGCGAATCACACTGTTTCAGCCGAAATGATCGCCACCGATCCTTTTAAGACGCTGAAAGCCGATCAGGAAGCAAGCCAGTTAAAAATCAAGAAGCCTAGTGATTTATATCTACCAGAACGTATCAATTCGCGTGGTTGGGATCTGGCCAATCGCACCGACCTGAATGACTATGTGTCAGGGCGTGCACCGTTTGCCGAAAAGCTATGGCGTTCGTCACCTATAACCGTGCGGCCTGTTACCAGCGGAACCACGCATAAAATAATTAATCCCGCGATAAAGGACAGTCAGGTTGGCGAAGTCATTGAGGCTGATGAAAAACAAGCTCTGGAAGCAATGGAGGAAGCCCGCGTCTGGGATGCTCCCGTCTCAGAGCGGGCTGAAGTCTTGCGTAAGGCTGCGGATCTTTATGAACAGCACCATGGCGAAATTTTCGCATTGCTGGCACGCGAAGCGGGCAAAACCCAGTTTGATACAATTGCCGAATTGCGGGAGGCGGTCGATTTTCTGCGCTATTATGCCAAAGAGGCAGAGAAATTTCCTGAAAACGAGCCGCGTGGAACAATCAGTTGTATCTCGCCTTGGAATTTCCCGCTGGCAATTTTTACCGGCCAGGTCGCAGCCGCATTGGCGGCAGGGAACGCAGTTTTGGCGAAACCAGCTGACCAGACCCCCCTTATTGCTGCCCTTGCGACAAATCTGCTGCATGAGGCCGGCGTCCCCTTAACGGCGCTTCAGCTTTTGCCTGGCGCTGGCGCTACAGTAGGCAATGTAATCTGCGGTGATCCCCGTATACAGGGAGTCTGTTTTACAGGATCAACCGCGACGGCACAGGCGATAAACCGGAATGTTGCTGAAAATGGTCAGCCAGATTCCCTTTTGATTGCCGAAACCGGTGGACTGAACTGCATGATCGTGGATTCTACAGCCTTACCGGAGCAATCTGTTCGGGATATCATCACTTCGGCATTCCAGTCTGCGGGGCAACGCTGTTCGGCTTTGCGGCTTCTCTATTTGCACAAGGATGTCGCTGAGCAGTTTCTGCACATGCTGCAAGGCGCTATGGACGTTATGGAGACAGGTGACCCATGGTGGCTATCCACCGATATCGGGCCGGTCATTGACGAGAAAGCCTATGAAAAGATCAGCGCCTATATTGCCGCCGCGCAGAAAGAAGGCCGCCTGATCACACAGCTCGATTCCCCTGATGACGGCTATTTCGTAGGGCCTGCGGTCATAAAGGTTGGCGGGATTAACGATCTGGAAGAAGAAATATTCGGGCCGGTTCTGCACGTGGCCACCTTTGAAAATGACGAGCTTGATACGATTATCAACGACATAAATAATCGCGGTTATGGGCTAACCTTTGGTTTGCAGACCCGCATCGAGCGGCGCATTGACAAATTGAGCGCAGAACTGAAGATCGGGAATATTTACGTCAATCGTAACCAGGTTGGCGCTGTTGTAGGGTCCCAGCCATTTGGCGGACAGGGGCTGTCCGGCACAGGTCCCAAGGCTGGAGGACCGCATTATTTACCGCGCTTTTATAAAAGCGACAGCCCTTTGACGCCGGTCACTCGCGGTACAGAACTGGACGAAGTCACTATTCAGACCGCGCTCGACAATCTTCCCGATTCCAGCAAACAGCCATATGGCCGTGAAGTCATGCCCGGCCCCACGGGGGAATCCAATGAGCTGTTCACCTATGCACGGGGGAAAATATTATGCCTTGGTCCATCGGTGGAAGAATCCGTAAAGCAGGCGGAAATTGTGAGTGAAACTGGCTGTACACCGCTGATCTGCGTGCCGGGGGCCAAGGGAGAACATGCACTTGATGGATTTCTCCCCCGCGAATTCCTGTCCAGGCTCAACGGCATAGAGGCGGTTATATGCTGGAGCGACCTTGAAGACCTCCGCTCCATACGCATAGCCCTTGCCGAACGAGACGGGCCGTTAATTCCGTTAGTCACCGACAAAGAGTTTTCCGACCGCTGCTTTACCGAAAGGCACGTCTGCATTGATACGACTGCAGCAGGCGGCAATGTTTCCTTGCTGGCTTGAATATCATCACGCAGCTTTGGCAAAAGATCAGCTATGAGCTTACGTTGAAAGCGTTCAATTCTTATCAAGGACATTAATGGCAATGTTGACGAATTCCGACGCACTTTTAGTCGCTTTGCGCCAGATTAACCGCGCAATCGACTTGCATTCGAAAAGGCTCAAAAAGGAAACCGGTCAAACCACGCCGCAACTGCTGATACTTAAAGCACTTGAAAAAGGTGGACGAGTAAAGCCGTCGGTCATCGCCAAGTCGGTTCACCTGTCCCATGCAACAGTCACGTCCATTGTGGACCGGCTGGAAAAGTCAAAAATGGTGACGCGTGAAAAAAGCTCTGATGACCGACGCTCGGTGGAAATAGTACTGACCGACAAAGGCAGAAAGTGCATCGAAAACGCGCCTGAAATGTTGCAGGAAGACTTTCTGGTTTCCTTCTCCCAACTGGAAAACTGGGAGCAAAGCCTATTAATTTCCTCGGTGCAGCGCATTGCGGCCATGATGGATGCAGACCGGCTGGAATCGGCCCCGATACTTGAGATCGGGGAAATCCAACCCTAAGACGAAACCTCTGTCATGGCATCGTCGGCAGGCAAATCCCACGGAAGATGACGCTCGCTGAGCACGATCATATTCTTGGCGGTAATCAGCGTGCCTCCCGTTTCATAGCCCAGTAACTGCAATGCAGACATTCCGGCGTTCCGCGCGAGAGCCATCGTTTCATCGGAAGAGAAATTCGTCAAAGCTCTGGCCAGTTCCTTACCGGATTCGTCGTAAACGTGGATAACATCGCCTTTGACATACGGCCCTTGAATAGAGAGAACATCTTCCCTTCCGATATTTTGCGGACCATCTTCCAGCGCAGCGGCGGCAGCGGGTTTAATGACAATACTTCCCGCCATTTGCAGCCGGTCAGTAAGCCAGTTTGCCCAGGCGGAAGCTGGATGTTTATCGGCGAGCACCTTTGTATGGCGTCTTTCGCCATTTAACACGGAAGTGACAGGCCGTTCATATTCCCCATGCGCAATTCGTGTATCACACCCTGCATTCTGGGCCATATGTGCAGCCTGTATCTTTGTGAGCATCCCGCCGGAACCCAGGCTGCTTACCCCATCAGTTACCGACAAATAGGGAGATACATCGATAACTTCTTCGACCATAACGGCACTAGGGTCCGATGGATCTTTATCAAATAAACCATCGACTTGTGTCAGAATGATAAGCTCGTCCGCTTGCACCATCTGCGCGATTTTCGCGGATAGCCTATCATTATCTCCAACCCGGATTTCCTCAGTCGTAATCGTATCATTTTCATTGATAATCGGCATGATATTCGCGTCAAGCAGCCGGTCGACCGTATTTTTGGTGTTCAAAAACCGGTTCCGGTCTTCAAGGTCACGCAAAGTGACAAGCACCTGAGCTATCTCAAAACTATATTCATGCGCCACTTGCTTATAGGCGTTCAGCAGGAGTGGCATACCGCACGCAGCCGCAGCCTGTTTATCGCGCAGGCCCGCCGTTTCCGGCCGCTCCCCAATCATGTTCAATCCAAGCGCGACCGATCCGGAGGAACATAATATTACTTTCGCTCCGTCTTCGCGCAAGCGAGCTATATCTTCCATCAGGTTGTGCATAAACGCCCAACGCGGTGTCAATCGTTCCGTATTCGCAAGCAGGCTGGAGCCCACTTTAATTACAATTGTTTTTCTAAGTTCCATCAGCAACCTTTTCCAATCATGCATGCAAGTAGGTACTTAAGCGCTCATGTGCAATAATTAAGTGGTCGAACCTTTAATATATCAAAATAAGCCGTGGAATCAGCGACTGTTGACATATCTATTTCGAACACTAAGTGAGTTACGGTATACATTCGCTGACAGGAACATACGGTAAAAAGCCAGTCTGATAAAATATTGCTCCCGGAAAATGGAAAAATATGAATGGTGTTCTCCGCCAGTTACAAGACGGAGCCAACTGTTGTGACGGGCTGGAAAGCTGGTAACCTGAAGTTATTTGGTTCAAGGATAAGCAAGAAACTGAATAATGTAGGTTTTCCGGTAAGTGTCGATAACGGGATAGGACATATAGATATATGAATGCTGGAGAACTGATTTCGCTCGCTATCTATTTCATAGCGATGATCGCTATTGGACTTTATGCATGGCGCAAATCGACCAGCAGCAGCTCGGAATATTTGCTGGGAGGACGAAACCTTCATCCTGCTGTGGGCGCGCTTTCGGCCGGAGCGTCGGATATGAGCGGATGGATGCTGATGGGCGTGCCGGGCGCAGTTTACCTGAGCGGCCTTGGCGCAGCGTGGATCGCGGTGGGGCTAATAATCGGGGCTTATTTCAATTATCTACTCGTCGCCCCCCGGCTCAGGGTATTCACAGAAAAAGCTGATGACGCCCTCACAATCCCCGACTTTCTTGAAAAACGGTTCATGGATAAAACCCGTGCGCTGCGTGTCTTTTCCTCCATAGTCATCGTTATATTTTTCACGCTTTACACCTCCGCCGGCATTGTCGCAGGCGGCAAACTGTTTGAAGCGTCATTCGGTACAAGCTACGAACTGGGCCTGTTTATCACTGCTGGCGTGGTGATCGTCTACACGCTATTCGGCGGATTTCTGGCCGTAAGCCTGACCGATTTTGTTCAGGGCTGCATGATGTTTCTGGCACTGGTATTCGTTCCAATTGTCGCCGTGCAGACCATAGGTGGCTGGGATCAAGCTCAAGTGGCGATCAATACGGCTAATCCGGTTGCCCTGTCATGGTTTGAAGGTATCACCACGCTTGGCCTTATATCGAGCCTTGCCTGGGGATTGGGATATTTCGGGCAGCCGCATATCATTGTGCGCTTTATGGCGATCCGGACGCTGAAGGATATCGCAACTGCCCGTTGGATTGGCATGACATGGATGACTGTAACCCTGACCGGAGCGGTTTTGGTCGGATTATTTGGCTTGGCCTATGTTACGGAAACAGGGGTTGCTCTTGATGACCCTGAAACCATATTCATTCTGCTGTCCCAAGTCCTCTTCCACCCCTTTATCTCAGGGTTCCTTCTGGCGGCCATTCTTGCCGCGATCATGAGCACGATTTCATCGCAACTGCTTGTATCGTCGAGCTCGCTTACAGAAGATTTCTACAAGATATTCATCAGGAAATCCGCGTCGCAAAAGGAACTGGTGACAATCAGCCGGATTTCCGTCCTTCTGGTATCTGTAGTGGCAATCGGTCTGGCATTTGATCCGGATAGCAACGTCCTATCCTTGGTCAGCAACGCATGGGCAGGTTTTGGTTCGGCATTTGGCCCGATCATATTGCTAAGCCTATACTGGAAGGGACTGACACGTGATGGCGCTCTGGCAGGCATGATCGTTGGCGCAGCAACCGTTTTATTCTGGCTATACGCTCCCATAACCATCGAAGGTGGCTCGTTATCGAGCTGGGTATATGAAATTATCCCCGGTTTCACCCTCAGCATGCTGACCGCGATTGGCGTGAGTTTAATGGGTCGAAGCCAGAATCCGGAAGTGGACAGTCTGTTCGGTGAACTGGTTCATGCAATGAACCCAAAGGGTGAGTAACGGCAGCTATTGGGCACCCGCTAGCTGCTTACGCCTTTTCGGACAGGTTCATTCTGGATCAGCCGAGATAAGCGCTAACCACTCCGGATAGCTGGTCTGCATAGCAGACTGGAACATGGGCGGGAACTCTCCCACTTGATCTACCAATAGCTGCAATATGGGCTTGAGTTTTTCTTCTGCTCCATAGGCTTCCAGACAGAAACTCGTCCAGCTCTCCGTGTTATTGCCGACATGGATTTTGCTGACTTCGATCTGGCAACCGTTTTGGGCTCTGTTGAGAAGGCTCGTCTCGCGCCCTTTCTCGTCAAGAACGGTTAGCCAGCGCTGCTTTCTGACCTCGATCGAGTCCGCCGGTGTTACGCTTTGTTCATTGCCGGGAATTTTTTTCCATGTATTGAAGTTCCAATGCTCACCGGTGCTGGAGCGAAAGCTCCCCTCACCTGTCTGCTTTTTGACTTCCAGTTTCTCGCCGCCGCGAAGCTTGATACCGGTCAGGGGATTGATCCCGGTCAGGGGGTCGTCCGTTTTAAAATACACATCTGTGCGATTTTCGACACCAGACAATTCGAGGTTCAGCCGCTTCAACCATGATCGCAATTCTTGACTTTCATCCCCGCGCCACCAGAACCGCATTTCCGCTGTGAGCATCATGGCGGATGTCTAGCTTCCTACAATCTCCCCGCCGTTGGGATGGAGAACCTGGCCGGACATATAGCTGGAATCCTCACAAGCGAGAAACAGGAAAGATGGTGCGACTTCATTGGGCTGACCGGGGCGACCCATCGGTGTGTCTTCACCAAAATCTTCAAGCATTTCATCGGTCGCTCCGCCCGAGGGGTTAAGCGGGGTCCAGATTGGTCCCGGCGCGACGGCATTAACACGGATGCCATCTGCCACCAGATTTTCTGATAGTGAACGGGTAAAGGCAGTGATCGCGCCCTTTGTCGCGGAATAATCAAGCAATGGTGCAGAGCCCTTATACATCGTGACAGAAGTGCAGTTGATGATGGCCGCCCCTTTTTTCAGATGCTTGCGTGCGGCCTGCGTCAGGTAGAACATTGCAAAAATATTTGTCTGGAAAGTCCGACGCAATTGTTTGTCAGTAATCTCGGTAATGTCTTTATCAGGGTGCTGCTCACCCGCATTGTTAACAAGGATGTCGATTTTCCCGAATTTGTCTATGACCTTATCAACGACCTGTTTACAAAATTCAGGATCGCCAAGATCGCCTTCAATGGTCAGTGCCGCGCGGCCTTCATCTTCCACAATTTTGGCCGTCTTGTCCGCATCGCCGGTTTCCTTGAGATAGACAATCGCAACATCCGCTCCTTCTCTCGCGAACAGAGCGGCAGTAGCACGGCCGATACCGCTGTCTGCGCCGGTGATAATTGCGACTTTATCTGTTAACCGGCCTGATCCGGGATAGCGGGGTTGCCAATCGGGCTTTGGCTCAAGATCACTTTCTTTTCCGGGCAGACTGTCTTCATGAAGTTCGGTTTGTTTTAGGGACATTTTTCGCGCTCCTTTCCCCCGCACCAACACTTTATGGATGATTAAGTTGCAGCGATTATTGCTAGCGGCAGAAACTCCTTCCCCCTCGTCTTGCTTGGTCCAGATGTAAATGATCGGCATGAGCGGCATTATAATCGGGCGATAATGTCGTCGCAAAAACCTCGCACGCTCCATCCCTTACTTCTTTTAGAAAGGCAGCCTTTTCATTTGCACTATTCCAATGGCTTGCCACGGATATGATGTGGCCATCAGAAAGACGGAAAGCGGCAATATCAATGGCATTCGCGGAGGCATGCTCACTGTAATTTCCCTCTTTGGCGTTATTGATGCGACGACAGCTATACCCGCCATAAGTAATAATCTCATCGACTTGTGCACTGAAATATTTGAATGCGGCGGGGCGTAATATTTGCCATTCCCAAAGCACAAGCCCTGCCGCGACAGGGCAGCTTATTTTGGCGGCCGGACTGTAATTCATGCCCTCCCCGTTTTCTAACGCCACGCCATTATCATAACCACAATCGGCATTTTGTCTGACCGGCGGAAGCGTAGAAAACTTCCGCCCGGCATTCTCCAACAATGATTGGCATAATCTATAATCATCGGCGAGAGCATCGATTTTTCTTAAGGTAAATGGTCCGATGGGATCAGTCAGCGAAAGCGGAGCCCACGGCGTGTTATGACTCGTTGAAATCCATTCATACCCCCGAAGAGCGATGGCCAAGAACAGCACTATAAAAATCAGGCGCACTGACAATTACTCCGCCAGTGTGCTGATTGATTCATATCATCTTCGATCCATTGAGGGCAATTTTGAGACATCTGCCTATCCATCTACGCAGATGCACAAGAACTGTTCCCATAAATGAACATGCCTGCAGAGCCTCTTTCAAGGCAAACACGTACATGCGTCTCGCCCGAATAGCATCATAGGACAGCCGCTTTGAATTAAAAGCACTCATCGTAAAGATTGCACATCTTGCTCCACATGCTTTTCATTCGCTACGCGGTATATTTCGTTATCAGAATATATTTGGACCAAATTTTCTCTGTAATTGAAAGGGTTGTAAAATAAGGCCCGCTTTGCAGCATTAGATTTTCAGAATTAGCATTTGTTTGTATCAAGTTACCTCCCAAAAAATTTTGCAACTTTTTCCAGCTTCATTCGTGAATGTAACGACCGGTATGGCTGCCTCCCTCCCCCCTGTGTTTTGGCGCCTGCCGGTTCCCAATCTGAAAGGAGAGAGAAAAAATGCACCAGAACAAACATCCATCCAGACACAATTATTTTCATCCCCCTGAGCGTGAACACCGGCCTGAACGTTATAGCGGTCAATATCGTGGCGGCCGGGCAGACTATATCGAACGTCAGTCTTATGCCCCTGAATATGATCAAAACGAATATGATCAAAACTACGAAGCAGATAATTTTGATCGCGCCGATCGCGCCGATAATGCTTATGACCGGAATCAGGTAAGCAGGAATTATCGGGACTATGATGATCCCTATTCCCAGCAACAGTCCTCACGTGGTTCCCGTAACTATGGTGCCGGTAACAGGGTAGGCCAACGCGGCCTTACCCCGAACCGTTCACGCAGTTATGGCAGTGATCGCCAAGAGGGTTACGGCGACGGCTACTATGGTGGTCGTCAGGGCTGGGACCAGGATTATGGTCGCGATGACTATGATCCGGATGACCGCGGTTTCATAGACAAAGCGGGTGACGAAGTTCGTTCCTGGTTCGGTGATGAAGATGCAGAACGTCGCCGGATGCGCGATAGTCACAGAGGCAAAGGCCCCAAGGGCTACACCCGCTCTGATAGCCGGATTGAAGAAGACGTGAACGATTATCTCACTAAAGACCATTATGTGGATGCTTCGGATATCAGCGTCTCGGTTTCAGATTGCGAAGTCACCCTTGATGGAACGACTAATAGCAAGATGGCGAAGCGCCGTGCTGAAGATTGTGCAGATGCAGTGTCCGGCGTCAAGCATGTTCAGAATAATCTGCGGGTCCAGCAAAGCTCTGGCCAAAGCGATTATCTGTCGGCGGACAACTCTGCGTCTGGGTCAAGCAGCAAGCAATCTTCAAGCACCCACTGAGAGCCTGACAGCGAAACTGGACGAATTTAAGATTGAGAGCGGCAGACCCGCCGCTCTCAACTTTTCTAACCTCTATGTAACAATCAGGAAAACATGATGACCAATACCGATGACATCAAAAAAGAATTTTGGACTGCTCTGTCCGACAGCCCCAACATGCTGGTTAATTTACACAGTTCGTCCGATCACAGCGTTCCCATGCGCGCGTATCTGGACGAGGATGCCAAGGGTGCAATATGGTTTTATACCAGCCGCTCCAACCGGCTCGCTCCCGGCGGCCAAGCAATGGCACAGTTCGTTAGTAAAGGGCATGATCTCTTTGCCTGTATAGATGGCATTTTGTTTGAGGAAAAAGACACCTCCATTATTGATAAGCATTGGAATAACGCAGTCGCCGCCTGGTATGATGAAGGGCGAGACGATCCCGACATGCTCATGCTGCGGTTTGAATTGCGCGATGCTGAAATATGGACCGCCGATATGAGTATCAAAGGCGCTTTTAAAATGATGCTCGGGATGAGAATGCAAGAAAACGAAAGCGGAGATCACGCGACGGTCAAACTCTAACGGACAAGATCATAATGTCACTGACTCAATTAAATCCCCCTCTTCCAGTGTTTGCATTAGACAAAGGCAATGGGCTTGCACACGCCATAATCGATTATGGACCGGAACATAATTTAATCTGGGTCACTGCAATCGATAGTACCGGAGAAATCTGGTGTATCCCAAATCCCAAAATCCGGCTGCAAAAGAACTGGACGATGGGACGGCCACTGGAGCCGGTCGTATGCGAAAATGCAGAAGCGGCCAAAGCCTCGTAATCTGCATTGTCTTGAGTTTAGACTGATTGGATATATTCAAATATCGGGAAGCTCCTGCGCCGCTTTTCCCCAGTGGCGCAGGCCCGTCTGATTGGCCCGCTCGACCAGTGTGTTTATATCTTTGATAGTATAATGGCCGGCGCTATCAAAATCGTCTAGCTCTTCCCAAGTTACCGGCACGGCCACCGGAGCATTTTTACGCGCACGAACAGAATAAAGAGCTATCGAGGTTGCTCCGCGCTGATTGCGTAACCAGTCAATGAATATCTTTCCTTTGCGTTTTTCCTTGGACATGGTGGCAGTAAACTTGTCGGGCTGTGCCTGGGCTAAAGCGGTGGCAAATCGCCGCGCGAAATCCTTTACTTCCGGCCATTCGGCCTGCGGGTCTAGCGGCACATAAACATGAATGCCTTTACCGCCCGTCAGCATCGCAAAACTGGTAAGTCCGAGGTCGGCAAGTGTCCGCTGAATATCCTTCGCTGCTTTTATGACATCTGTGAAATTCAGACCTTCATCCGGATCAAGGTCGAATATCATCCGGTCCGGTTTTTCCAATGGGTCAATCCTTGATCCCCAACCATGAAACTCGATCGTGCCCATCTGGACACAGGCCAGCAGTCCGGATACGTCTTCAATGTAGATATAATCTTCGACACCGCCGTCTTTCTCGGTAATTGGCACCTCTTTGACATGCTCTCCGAAACTCCCGGCATGATGTTTCTGGAAAAAGCATTTCTTTGCACGGCCTTGTGGACAGCGAACAAGACTGAGAGGACGATGAGCGACCCACGGGAGCATCAGCCCGCCCATTTCTTTATAATAATCTGCCAGATCCCCCTTGGTCGCCTTCGCATCCGGGAATATTACCCGGTCGCGACTGGAAATATCCACTTCTTGAGAACTGTCCTCGGTCTGATCCACCTGTGAAGGCCGCTCAGGTGATACATCTTCCGCTTTTTTATCCATGCGTAGCCCGATAAAGCTGCCGTGGCGCACACGCTCATCCGCCGTAAATTCGGCAAAGGCGATTTCGGCAACCAGTTTTGGCGTAATCCAATGGGCATCTTTGGCTTCCGCCTTTGGTACATCGGCAGGCGGAGTCTTTCGGGTGAGCCGAGCCATCTTGGTCGCCAGGTCATCCATTACATCTTGAGTAAAACCGGTCCCTACACGTCCTTTGTAAACCAGTTCGCCATTCTCATATTGTCCAAGCAACAGCGACGCAAAAGCACGGCCTTTCTTGTCGGACTCACGCCAACCAATAATCACAAATTCCTGCCGTCTCGTGCATTTGATTTTCAACCAGCTTTTGGTGCGGCGGTTTCGATAAGGTGCGTCGGCACGTTTTGAGATGATTCCTTCCTGCCCCGCCTTGCACATCGCACTGTATAGTTTTTCACCGGAACCGATAATATGTTCGGAAAAACGGATTGGGCCATCGCTATCCCCTAGCAACGTAGCCAGCCGTTCCTTGCGCTCAATTGTAGTAAGAGAAGTTAAATCTTCCCCTTCTTGCTCCAATATATCAAAGGCAAAAAAAGTCAGGTCGCCGCTGTCTTCTTTCAACGCCTTCTGGAGTGCTGAAAAGTCCGGATTTCCATTCTTGTTCAGTTTGACAATCTCACCGTCAATAAGAACTGGCGGCAGGTCCAGCGCCTGCGCGGCCTTGGCAATATCGGCAAATTTATCCGTGTAATTTTTGCCTGACCGGGTGTAAATTACTGCCTTGTCACCCGCTACAGCCAGCTGACAACGGTAACCATCATATTTGATCTCGTGGAACCAGTTATTTCCGGCTGGTACATTGTCTACTAATGTCGCCAGTTGGGGTTTCCGAAAGGCTGGAGCTTTGCCCTTGGCGGGCGTTTTATCTGTATTCTTCCTGGAAATTTTTGATTTGGCGTCGCTGTTATTTTCAGCTTTTCGCATGGCTTCATTGAAAGATTTCCCCTTCTTGCCCTGAAGCGAAATCTCTCCGCCCTCATCGTCGGCGATTTCCGTCATGCTGCGGCCTGTTCTTATGCTGGTAAGCTCACGCGCCACGAGGTCATCGCTCCCTCCCGCATGTTCATCCTCGATCTTGCGAAGCAGCCAGTTTTCCCGCTTCTCACCCTTTTTGCCGCGCATCCTTACCAGCAACCATTCCCCTTTCATCCTCTCGCCGTTCAGGATGAAATGCAAATGGCCTTTTTCCAGATCATCAGCACTCTTGCCCTTGACCGGCGCCCATGTTCCTTCATCCCATAGCATTATCGTACCGCCGCCATATTCGCCTTTCGGGATTGTTCCTTCAAACTTGGCATAAGATAGCGGATGGTCTTCAGTGCGAACGGCTAACCGTTTGTCATCTGGATTAAGGCTGGGGCCCTTGGTCACTGCCCAGCTTTTCAATACGCCGTCCATTTCCAAACGAAAATCATAATGCAGTCGCCGCGCTGCATGCTTTTGGACAATGAACCGGTTACCCTGGCCTTTATTAATTTTACCTTCGGGCTCTGCTGTCTTCGTGAAGTCACGCTTCAGATTATAATCAGACAGAGGATCGGATTGCCGGGCCATGACTAGCTGGCTTTACGCGATCTGCTTTTCTTTGCGGACGGCTTCTTTCCGCCATCTTTTTCAGCAACCGACTTTTTCAGCGCCGCCATCAGATCAATAACATTGCCGCTCTCGTCCGTGCTGTCCTCGACATCCTCCAGCACCTTCTTGCCACCCGCTTTGCGTTTCTTGGCAATCAGCTTTTGCAGCGCATCCACATAGCGGTCCTGATATTCTTCAGGATCAAAGGGAGCCGATTTTTCCTCAATCAGCTTCTCGGCAAGGTTAAGCAGTTCCTTGTCTGGCTTAATATCATCTATATCTTCGAAATAGCTCTGCGCCTTTTTTACTTCATCGGCATAGCGCAGCGTTTCCAGCACCAGCCCGTTGCCGCATGGTTTCAAGCTGATCAGATGCTCGCTACCACGCACAGCAAGCTGCCCCACCCCGACCTTCTTTGTCTTACGCAGGGCCTCACGCAGAACGACATAGGCTTCTTCCGCCAAATCGTCGGCTGGAACTACATAATAAGGCTTTTCATAATAGAGTACGTCGATTTCATGTGCATCGACAAACCGGGTCAGCATCAAGGTTTTCTTGCTCTCCAGTTTTACGGCGTCAATCTCGTCCTGATCGAGCAGGACATAGCTGTCCTTTTCATATTCAAACCCTTTGATTATTTCATCATGGTCAACCGGCCCGACACCGGGAACGACTTTTTCGTATTTTATGCGCTTTCCCGAAGGCTCGTGTATCTGGCGGAAAGAAATCTGTGCGCCCGACTGGGTTGCAGGGTAAATCTCGACCGGGATCGAAACCAACGCGATCCTGATCTGTCCTTTCCAATATGCACGTGCTGCCATGTCTGGAACTTAACTTGCAACCCCCTGATAGGTTCCCAAAAAAACTTGAGGAGCCCCATCCGGATTTAGTTCAAAACTGTTATGAATAACCCAGTATCGTGGCAACCACTATAAACAGCACCACTGCAATCAGCCCACCGAAGAACACGATACGGCGCCATGGTTTGTTTAATATGATTTCACCGCCACGCGCCCTCTGGCCCTCAATTTGCGGTGCACCATCATCAGAATGCGATTTCGATTTTATCGGATCATCGGCATTTTTCTGTGTCATGAAATAATAACGGACGATTCTATGAAAAGTTGCATTCATCTTTGCTGAAAAACATACGGTATTTTTGGCCATCGCTCTCTGTCAGTAATAGGACGCACCGCAACTTTTTTGCAGCCAAGTCGTTTCTATTGCCAACGCTCGCCAATTGATCCGGAGTGGGATATGACCCAACTGCTTTCACTTGATGTACCGCAGAAGTTGGAAAATAACCTCAGGGAATTTCTTCACAATGTCTGTGAGCGGGAACTTCGCCTTGCCACTGCGGAAAGTTGCACCGGCGGTCTTATAGCGTCCTTATTGACCGATATAGAAGGTGTGAGCCATGTTTTTGAACGTAGCTTTGTGGTTTATTCCGATGAGGCAAAGCGCGACATGCTCGGCGTCCCTGCCCATTCGCTCGAAGTTTATGGAGCGGTATCAAAAGAGGTGGCAATCCAGATGGCCGAGGGGGCACTTAACAGGTCCAGGGCGGATATAGCTTTGTCTGTGACCGGCTTTGCGGGTCCTCCGCCGGGCAATGAGGAAGAAGGACTGGTCCATTTCGCATGTGCCTGCAAAGGAGTGGAACCTCTGCACAAAGAAATTCATTGCGGCGCGGTGGGCCGGACGCAGATACGGTTAAGCAGTGTGGAAGCCGGGCTTGGGCTCATGAACGAGGCTCTTCGCAAAACTGCCTGACACCAAAGCTATTTGCCTTCATGACGGATAAGATTCACCAGGCGGCTTTCCGCAACCCGTAATCCACGAATTCTTTCAAATTTCGCCTTGAGTTTCTTCTCCCGTTTTTCCGGTTGCATCTCGATCAAAGATATAACCGCCGGATGAATATAGCTGCTACGGCATATTGAAGGCGTGTTGCGCAAGACTTTCGAAGCCGCCTCACAAGCCAGTTTGATCGTAGGTTCAGTTTCTCTAAAAACAGCATCCAGCCCGGCGACACTACCCTGCCAGGTGCGAAACATTTTGGCGCTGATATCCTCCATCCCGCCAACCTCTTTGAGCCATTGATTAACATCTGCGGAATCCAACGGATATACGTCTCCATTCTCTCCAATATATTGGAACAGCCTTTTTCCGGGCAGATCATGCACCTCTTCCAGAATGGTTTGGAGTTTAGTATCCCGAAGACTCATCTGCACCCGCTTTCCTCCCTTTGCACGATATCGCAGGCGCAGGATATTCTCCTCATATTTGACATTACTCATCTTAAGCGTGGTCGCGCCCTGACTGGATTTTGATCGTCCGCCAATCCGTATCGCTGTCCTGTCAATCAACCGAACTACAGCAGCAATCGAAATCTCTTTTGAAAACCTGTCGGACTTTCCTGCTTCGTTCATCAAGGTATCAATACGTCTGCGAATGCGCGGAAGGCATTTCGCAAAATCTGCAAGCCGTTCAAATTTTTGCCGGTTGCGAAATTCCGTCCAGTCGTCATGATAATGATATTGTTTGCGAGATGCGCTATCAAATCCCGTGGCCTGAATATGGCCATTTGGCTTGGTGCATATCCATACGTCAGTATAGGCTGGCGGTAATCCAAGACCTTTTATACGTTGCAGATGTTTTGCCGACTTCAGCGTTGAGCCATCCGGTAGCATATATTGAAAACCACGCCCCCGTTTAACGCGGGATATTCCAGGTTCATTATCGCTTACATATACAAGCCCGGGAGGAGGCGGGCAGTAGGTTGAAGATTGCATGGGTTTCACAACCTATCAATACGTTCCTGAAAGCCTCCGGTTCCCGCGATACTTTAATGAATATCTTTAATTATTTCCCGGGACAGGCCTGAGACTGCAACCGAAGGGCGCGCGAGTTGTTTTACTTGTATCATGAACGCCCTTTTTACTCCTGAAACCATCGCATGGACGGACTTTTTGTTGCGTATGGGCGCTGCAACTTTTTTGCCGCTGCTGATCGGCATGGAACGATTCTTGCGACGTAAACCGATAGATTTTCGGCCATTTGTGATTATCTCTGTCAGCGCTTGTGGCCTTGCGATCGGTGCCATGGAACTGCTCGCAACGACGAATGACGAAAATTTCCAGATTGATCCAAGCCGCATTTACGAAGGGGTCATAACCGGTATCGGCTTTCTGGGCGCTGGGGCCATGTTTCGTGAAGGCAGCTTTGTTCAGGGAGCCGGGTCAGCAGCAGCTATCTGGTCTTCGGGGGCTATTGGCCTAATATGTGGGTTTGGCGAATTATGGCTGGCTATTATCATAACAGCGATAATTCTCATTCTTCTCCTGATTAGCGGGCCCTATACAACGCGCTGGGACCCCAGCGGTGAGAAGGAATAGATATGCACACCTTCGACACACGAGATATTTTTCATAAGTTTGCTCGTTCCAGATGAACAGTTCTTGACGAATGTTCACTTAATGTTCTCATATGGCAGTCTCCCGAATCACGAAGGCAGCCATGCGCAAACCCACCACCACAGAACATCTCTATCTCGACTTCGACGGCTTCTTTGCCTCGGTTGAGCAGCTGCGTGATCCATCGCTGCGAGGGCGACCGGTAGGCGTTGTGCCCTATGAAGGCGGCAGGACCTGTATGATTGCCTGTAGCCGCGAAGCCAAAGCCATGGGGGTACAGAATGTCATGATGGTGGATGAGGCGCGGCGCATGTGCCGTGACCTGATCCTGGTGCCCCAAAAGCCGGATCTTTATAGGCGCGCCCATAATGCTCTGGTCGCACAGATAGGGTCGGTCGTTCCGATAGATCAGGTGAAGTCGATTGACGAGCTATCCTGCCGTCTGGACGAACGTCAGCAACATGACCCTGCGGGCGTTGGCGCGCGGATCAAACGGGCAATCCGTTATAATATCGGCGCGACCGTAACGTGCAGCATTGGTTTTGCAGCAAACCGCCACTTGGCAAAGATCGCCGGATCAACCCAAAAGCCTGATGGTCTGACCATATGGCACCCCAGTCTGATGCCGGGACCGTTAGCGAAGGTCGCTCTTGATGACATTCCCGGTGTCGGTAAACGTATGCGGATCAGGCTTGGCAAAGCTGGCGTATTCTCAACCTCTGACCTCCTGAAGATCCAGCCCAAGCAAATGCGCGCCCTATGGCGTAATGTCACCGGTGAGCGCCTTTGGTATGCACTTCATGGCTATGCAATCGAGCCGCCGCCGACCGAGCGCGGCATGTATGGACATGCCCGTGTGCTGCCCCCGGAAGCAAGGACTATGGCAGATGCACGGTCGATAGCGCGTGTGTTGCTCGTTAAAGCGGCCAGACGGTTACGGCGCGCCGGGTTCTACTGCCAATCGCTCATGCTGTGGATGCAATGTTATGACGATGGATTTGCGGATAGTATCAGCCTGCCGCAGGTCAATGATGACCAGGCCATACTCGCCGGCCTGAAAACGCTATGGGAACGCGCAGAACGCCGCTTAAACAGCAAGACAAAGGTTTTGCGGGTAGGAGTGACCTTGGGCGAGCTTACCCCGGCTAATCACCGCCAGCTTGATTTTCTGCTCAATGACGATACCGAACGGCAACGATGGGAACGGCTTGGCCTCGCGATCGACCGGCTTAATATCAAATATGGCAAGACGGTTGCCAGTATCGGTTTTTGGGAACCGCCCAATGGCGGCAATGTCGGTGGCAAGATTGCGTTCACACGTATTCCCAGCGGCGAGGATTTCTGGTGAACTGGAAACGCAATATACAGGTGCTTGATCTGGAGCCCAGCGACCGGCTGGAACTGCTATGCCGCAAATGCGGGAAGCTTAGATGGTTGACGGGAGAGGAACTGCTGAGCCGGCCAGATGCAAAATATCTCTGGCTTGAAGATGTCGAGCGGCGTGCACGATGCCGTCAGCGCGGATGCGGCGGAACCATGCGCATGGCTATGCCGGGTGAAGGCGAAACCTCTGGCTTTGTCGGAGGCATTGCGTAACGAGCTATCATAAAACCGCCAACTGACGGTTGGTTAAGGTTCCACCATATTGCCGGTTAAGTCGCACTTTTCGTTCGAGGTCATCAATAATGGCACCGGAAAAGTTCACCTCGCTCAAATCCTCGATATATGTAAGCCCACCCGGCGTATCGACATTGATCTCCATCATCTTGTCACCGGCAATGTCCAACCCGGTCAGATACATGCCATCTTCGATCAACTTCGGGCCAACAATTTCCGCAACCTTCATTGCGACTGCGTCTGGTTTAACCAATTCTACGCCGCCGCCTGCTGATATATTAGACCGGGGATCATCGCTCTTGCTAAACCGGTGGAGGCAGGCAAATTGACCGTCCACTTCCAGCGGCTTGCCATTCAGTGTAATCATGCGAAGATCACCCTTGCTGGCGGCGGGAAGATATTCCTGAACAATCGCGTAACCGTCACGAATAACAGCCTCCATAATCTGGTTAAGATTTTGGCGGTTAGCTTCGTTGATAATGAATACTCCTTGACCACCGGAGCCTTGCAGCGGCTTAATCACACCCTTGTCGTCATGGGCCTTCAGGAACGCAACGATTTCATCGGGTTCGCGTGTGATAGTCGTGGCGGGACGAATTTCTTCGGGAAACCCTTGAAAATAGGTCTTGTTCACTGCATCGGTGAGATGTTTCGGATCGTTCAGGACGATAACCCCATGGGCGGCAGCAATCTGCGCGAACAACAGGCTGGATGAAGGTGCCCAGCTACGAGAACCAAGTTCCTCTGCCGGATCGCTACGGAGCATGAGAATATCATATTTCTCCACCTCTATCCGTTGACGACTTGCGCTCTTGTCCTGAAGATGTGCAAGGAAATTTTTGTCGTTTTTGAATTTTGTTTTATTGGCTATGGTCGCCATTGCGCAGATTGTTCCATGCCAGTCATAGATAAAATCACCCAGACCAATTAGCGCAACATCATGGCCACGCGCAGCCGCTCGTCTTGCCAACCGGATTGTTGTGTAATTATCCTGCTCAGTTTCTACGCTATTAACAACAAATGCAATTTTGATTTTATCTTTTGTCATTGTTCAGGGCTTTCCTGATAAAGTGAACATAGTGACATAGAGCGGACTCTATTCAGACGCTCTTGGGCGTTTCTATTGTGAAGAAATTGCGGAATTATATCCGGCGGAATGATAACCCCCTGTTCGAGAAGTTTCTCAAGGCTATGCAACTGTTTCAGCGCAAATTTACCGAGAAATAGTATTTCCATCTCACCATCATGGTGCAGATAGGCAAGCAATTCCGAAAGCCCTTTCAAATATAGCGCATCCTTGGTCAGGCCTCCGCCACGTTTGGCCCGAACGGCGGTTTCGAATGCCATATCGCTATTCATATGAAATTCTTCGGCTAGGCAGGCATAGATTTCAGCGCCTTTATATTCTTCAATCGCCATATGAGCCGCTATGACACGCGCAGCCAATATACGCAGCCGATCAGCGGGGAGATACCCCGCGAGATATTCCGCCATAACCGCCAAACCTTCTTGCAGAACATCATAATCTGCAAGGCCGCCCGCCAATGTATGGAGCGGCTGACACAGACCGTTATGGCGGCTCACAACGTGGGTTCCGACCTCATGCTGGATCAAGGGATCTATCCGGGAGTTTGCAACGCGGTAGTCATAGGCTATATGGAAATTGCCCATAGACGTGTATAGCCCCGTTCCGGGATTTGGATCGATAATAACATCGCATTTGAAATCGGGATTGCTGGAGGTATAAAATGCGGTTGCCTTGCGAGCCGCATGTGCGACAGCATTAGCATCACAATCTGCTTCGTCGCTCGGCAAGGCAGGAACATTTTTCATTATATCATCTGCTTGCTCGAGAAGCTGTTCCCCTACACTCCCAAACAGATCGACGCTGGCCAGTATAAAGCCGTCACGGTCGCGCATCCTGACCAACTCTATCTGGCGGTCCAGTTCGCGTTGCTTCTCGATTAACAGGGCTTCAATCAGCGGATTTTCAATTTCATCAATGGGCAGAGCGAACAGGTGCTTTCGCAAGACAGGTGCGTCATTGCTTAACCCCTCGCCATATTCACTGTCGGGCATGTAACGAAAGCCAGAAGCAATAAATTCAGTTTTGATTTTATCGATATTAACCGGCGTGAGACGGGTTAGCCAATCAATCTGACTATCCATTATAGCTAAGGCTTCATCGATTTGCGCCGCAGCGGGGGATAATTTGGCTCTACGCCTACTGTCATCCTCTAGATCATGCTTTCGCTGGGAAGCACGAAACGCAGCCAGGCCACTACTACTCATGCAATAGACCGCGCCATTTGTTGAAAATAAATGCGTGCTTCGTTTACGGCATGGGAAAGTCCCTCACGCAGACACTGAAGCGCTAGAATATCCGCTTCGCCTGTCCACTCATCCATGAACGATTTTTTATATTCCAGGGTTATGATGCAAGCTTGATCGCCATATATATTGTGTAGCCATTCAGGGAAATTGCCCCCATCTTCCCACCGGATATTGACCCCAACGCTTGGGGTTTTTCCGCAAACCGGAAAACGGCGCAATTGTTTCGCAAAACGTTCCAGCAATTCGCCATAGATCTCATGGTTCATGGTAGTCGCGCCCAGGTCAATATCCGGATTTTCATCTGGTAGAGCTGGCGGGGCCTCTACGCCTTCGCGGCGGTGATTATAACTATGTATATCGAGCAGCATGATGTGGCCGTATCTTGCGATCATTTTATCGCAATGGTCACGTACCATGGCATAAAATTGATCGTGCAGCTGCATAGACTTTTCAATCTGCTCCTGCGGAAGATCAGGGCTCCAGACATGAAGTCCCCATAAGTCTTCCGCATTGGTGGATATGGCTTTGTCCCGCGGCCTGTTCAAATCCACTTCAAAACGTGAACGGTTTACACGTAACAAACTATCGCCAACGGGTAGAAAATAATCGGTCAGCGGGTCCTCTTCACGCAAGCGATCCATATCGCTAATTTCAAGCCACGGCTGCAATTCATCGCGTATCGTGTGTCCAGCGTGAATGGCGGTTGTGATAATCGGGCCTGTCTGAACCAAAAAATCCCAGGGACGGGTTTCACCCGAATCCGATTGCTGCGCGAATGCAGCGCGATTATTCGGTATATGGTTACATTCCTGCAGGGCCGATTCCGACATGTTAAAGACAACGCTGTTAAGCGATGTTGGTTGCATCTTTATTCGGGATGTAGAGAACGGATGGATATATCCGAAATATCTGAGAATGAAGAGATAAAGACGGAATATAACGGCTCTGCAAAACAGAACAGCTATTGGATGGCTGAGATACAGAAATATCGCAGTCCTTAATCAGATAAGGCAATAATGTAATGCTTTTGCACGAATGGCGAGTTGCGCACTACTCAATCTCATATTCGATCGGTTTGAAGCTGCCATTGTTTGATTGGGGGGCGCTACATGCTGTCAGGCCGATAACCAGATCCATTTTCGCTTCGAAGCAGATAGTATCCCCGGCTTTTGATCTCGGTGGCTCTACGGAAAGCTCTCCGGTTTCCCCATCGACAACGACGTTCATAAAACAGTTAAACGCAACCGGAATATCGTCCTCAGAAATAGAAAACGGAGCAAGGGCCTCTTTTAAATTGCCAAAGCAACCGTGATGGGGAGATTGATCTCCGTAGATGATCCGAAAAGTGTCTTTCGAACAAGGCGTTAACAGAAAATCATGACGCCCCACGTCATCATGGGTAATTTCCAGCATGACATTTGAACGGTTGGAATAGAGCGGATCGCCTTTGGTCAGAAATATTCGCGATGCATAATCGAGGGTGCGACCCGAAGACAGAACTTCGCGGGTATCTTTCGCATTATATGCTAACAAATCGGCCACCTGTTCACCTTCCGGATCACGGACTGTGAGAGTCTGGCCTTTTTCCAGACAAAATGCCGTACCGCTTCTTGGTTCTATTATGTTCACTTGTGATCCTCCGTGTTGCCCTGTAACTCTCTTCTTTTAAAAGGGCACTGCCAGTTATTATCCACCTTGCGTCCGGAATATTGGGGCGCTTCCGAACTGGTTCCAAAACGGGAAAGCATCGGATTTATACTACCCTGAAACTTTCGATCCCGTTGTAATATAGCCTTCCGCATACCCTCATATTTCCCCTGATCACGCAGGTTTTGAAACTGGGAATGAAGGTTAAGAACAATAGCAGGCTTGAAAAAACGGCGAGCTTTGCGTGAGGCCCGCGGATGCAAGCCCACAGCAAAAAATGCGTGACCGCCGAAACTAAGCGAAAAATGAGTGTCCTTCGGATCACTGCTAACGCTCGCATCATTTTTATATCCCAGCCAAACGTCTTTGTCCGTCCAGCTTTGCAAGCGCTCCCATAGATATTTTTCATAATTCCGCTCGCTAAGATTGAGCGGTCCTTCAAATAATATTATCAGCGACCGGAACCCTCGTTTTCGGTTCCCGTGCTCTTCTGCAAATCTGACGACTGCGGTATGGAGAGCCACGTCATTCCAAGCAGATGTCAATGATCGCGCATGCAGGATATACAATCCGCCCTGATTAAGGGCTGACTTGGCCCCGACACAGGGAAAATCCGTTCGCTCGATAAATGAAATTAATTCTCTTTCTTTGGTCGGACCGCTACGATCCGGTCTCCTTGGCGGGGGATAATGCAAAACGTCCTCTGGAAGAATATTAATGATAAGATAAGTACGTCTATCCTGATATTCGGTTGCA
>NZ_DATCTC010000024.1:0-2154 GCF_036568145.1 Parasphingorhabdus sp.
GAACCAGACCGCGATATCGGCGAATATGACATGTGAAACCTGCGCGGCGGAGGGCACGCGCAATAGAATAGGAATTGACTATGCTCTCCGCGTCAAATGTCCGATCTGCGGGCGGCGCTGCCACCTATTTCGCGGCGGATACCCTGCCGGGACCACCGGCTGACATTCTGGTATCGGCGCGGCAACAGATCCCATCGCGACAGATTCCACCAGTGGTGTCGGGTGGACAGGAGCATTGTCGATAGCTATCCGGCTGGACCGATAGGCAAGGTAAATGCCTTTTTGCTCGGGTGTCGGAGCCGGTGTCTCCAGCACTTCAAATGCAAGGTCTTCGGATATTTCTGATTTTTCAAGATTTGATCGGATTGGCGGGGAGGGACGCCTGGAACGCTGGCACGAGATCATGGAGAGCGGCTTGCTAGCGGCGATACACCTCGGCGGACTGGTATTTGCGACCCCGCGCGATGGAAGTGCAATGCAGGCACGATAAAGCGTCTCGAAGTTACCCGCTTCAATGGGCACAGCCTCGCATTCGGCGTGCCGCTTGTCAAAAACCACCATGCGCACGGCAACACCCGTGCCCCGCCGGGAAAAGGACCGGCTGATGCGCGCATTAAGCCTGAGCGTGCATGGTGCATCGCTATCCTTCGCAAATTTGGATGCGCTAAACCCTTCGGGCATGACCGCGACGAGACGTCCACCCACTGCCAGTCGCCGCCATGCAGAGCGCAGATGCCGCAACGCCGTTCGGCCATCGCTGCCGCGTTCCACGCTACGGGCGAAAGGCGGGTTCATGTGGACGAGATTTGGATTGCAGCGCGGTGCAAGCAGTTCGTCGATCAGTTCACCATCATGAGAGGTGAGCAAGGCATCGGGGTAAAGTGCGACAAGACAGGCTTTGCGCAGATCGTCAATTTCATTGAGAATGAGCTTTGCACCCGTCAGGTATGGCCAGAGCGCCAGCACTCCGGTTCCCGCGGAAGGCTCAAGAACACTATCTTGCGAACTTACGCCTGCCGCAACCGCCATGATCCACGCGAGCCTTGCTGGCGTCGAGAATTGCTGGAGTGCGATTTGATCGTCATGGCGGTTATATTGCGGCGGAAGGGACCGCTCCAATGTATCGAAATGTTTGTCGGCCTCAGAAAAATCAGAGTTTAGGATAATCCCGTTGTGAGCCCGGAGCCAGAATAGTTCCGCTAGTTCAAGCGCGCAGCCGTACATTTTGACCGTCCAAGCTTCTGCAGCATCGCTGCTCCCGGTTAATTCTTTGAATATCGCATTGATGTCTTTGCGGGTGAGAATTTTACCAGAGCCAAGTTGGCAAGCAATTTCGTGTCCCGTCTTAATGGTAAGAACCGAAGGTTCATCAGAAAAATCTTCAAGTTGAAATTGTGCAGATTGTGCGGTCATAGTTTCCTCCATGGGCACGGCTATCGCCAAAGTGGCAACGCCCTCGTGCACACAGGGGAAAGCATCCTTTCCTCTCAATCATGGGTGAAGCGGGTTAGGTGGTAGCCGCCAGTTTACGGAACAGTTCGTTGTTCCAGTCATCGCCGCGCCGCTGTGGTCGGCGCGCTTCAATGGACCGCCCCGGCATCCTGAAATGTTCGCGAGCTTTCGCTTCGCCAAGGTCGCCGCCGAGATCATGGTCCACGAACAGATAAAGCTTTTTCACGTTTTCAGAGATCGTAACGATCCCAAAGCGTTCATTGCCCAATGTCGCCCAAGTCGGAATGCCGATAAGCTGGGTAGCAGACAAGGCGCTCTCGGTGCCCTCCGCGAGACCAAGAGTTCCATCTCTGGGCGGGAAGAGACGGACAGCCCCTGTCCCCAGCGCCCCCAAAGCGCGTTTGGGTTTTGTGAAATCCGCCTGACGGCCATCATTGCGCAAGAATGTCCGATGAATAGCCATGATATGCGCATCCGTGCGAACAGCTGCCACCATCGCAGGTAAAAAGCGGACACGGCCTTTTGGTCCCAGCGGTGTTCGCTCCAGATAGCGTAGTTCCGGAGATGCCATTTTGATCAGACGTTTTTTGAGATAGGTCTGGGCAATGCTTCCTTGCAATGATTTAGCTTGCCGCCAAAGCCGCTGTGCATTGGCGCACGGCTTGGGCTCTTTAAACTCCGTCGGAGGGATTGAAACCGAAC
>NZ_DATCTC010000025.1:0-80450 GCF_036568145.1 Parasphingorhabdus sp.
ACGCCCTTTTCTGAACAAGATATGGCCCAGACCGTAAAACAGAAAACCGTGAATGATATGGCTGAACGTATACCAGTCCGAAAGATGCTGACTATTCCCCGCCGATTGCACCTCCCCGTGCCACAGCTCCACCGTCCCGCAATCACATATCGGCGGTCGCCCCATCAGGAATAATATAGCGAGGGTCAATAAAACCAGACCGACAGCGGCCAACGCATGGTTGCGCGATATCATTATTTTAGCCCCCAACCGAGAATCAAACGTAGGATCAATCATAAATAATCCTCGCCCCTTCGACCTTTCAATTGTCATGTGGCAAGTGATATTCTGTATCAAGTTAATTACGTTGTTTGACAGGTTCAGGGCGAAGTGAATGTCTGGCCCTCCCCGCCGACCGGTAATCATTGTGACAGTGTCCAAATGATTTAAATCACAGCACTCTCCCTTTTCACATCCGCATGGAGGAGGCGCTCTGCAATTTTTGCTCGCGTCATCCTATAGAAGACGGGGAGAGGTAGCTTTGGAAACCAGACAGGCCGTACAGGCCGAAGGCAGTGCTTTTGCACCTTTTTCTCGCCGGAAATTTTACGGCTGGAACAATGCCGCGCTTTTATTCTTCATACAGTTTGCCTCGTCCGGCTTTGTAACATACGCTTATGCAGCGGTTTTTCCGGCGATGGTTGTGGCGATGGACTGGCACCGCGGCGATGCCTCTATCGCGCATAGCCTGAACTTCCTGATGATCGGCATAGCCTATCCGGTAACCGGCTGGATGATAGGGAAATGGGGTGTGCGCTCTACCCTTACAACCGGGCTGACGCTCATGCTGACCGGGCTTTTGCTCACCGTCTTTTTCGTGACGCAGGTCTGGCACTGGATATTGATTTGGGGGTTTTTGATCGGGGCAGCCGGGGCGTTGGCCGGTCCATTATGCTGGCATACCGTGGTGATTCACTGGTTCGACGCCAAGCGGGCGACTGTGTTGGGAATAATGCTGACCGGCAGTGCGCTGGGCGGGTTTATCGCGCAGCCGGTGCTTATCGGAATTATGGACAGTTTTGGCTCCTGGCAATCCGGCTGGCTGGTTAGCGCCGCCACAGTTGGTGGGGCGTTGCTCTTGTCCAGGTTCATTATCAACCGTCCGCAGGATATTGACCAATTTCCGGACAATATCGATCCACATGATACGCACGGCAATACACGGGAATCTGCACCCATAGCGCGCACCTATCGCAGCGCATATAACTGGACAATTAGAGAAGTTTTCCGGACTCGCACGGTCTATTTCGCCATGATAATCAGCATCACCTATTTAGGGCTCGGTACGTTCCTGCTGACTCACGGCGCGCTTTACTTTTCCGATATTGGCATATCGAAATTACAGACCGCCTCAATCATCAGTATGTTCATTCTGGGCAACGGAGTGGGCCGCATACCCGCCGGCTGGCTAGGCGACAGGCTGGAGCTGCGTTGGTTGATGGCAGGCATAATGGGGGTCATGTTGATCGGATTCTTCATGCTATGGACATTACCGCATCCACTCATGTTGGGCATTTCGGCCTTCACCTTAGGGTTATGCTATGGCGGAACTTTCGCCCTGTTCCCTGCCCTCGTAAGTAATTTTTTCGGGCAGGAAAGCTTTGCCAAAATCAACTCGGTTATTGCGCCGTTGCTTTTGCCTTTTGTTGCCATGGCCCCCGCTGGCGCAGGCTATATTTTCGATATTTATGGCAGCTATGACCGGGCGTTCATTATTGGCCTGATCCTTTCGGCTATGTCCGTGGTTGCCGCGATTTGTTTGACGCCGCCCAAGCATAAGGCCCTTTCCCCTAAAACAGAGCCCCTAAAGCAGACGCCCTGAAACCTTTAGGTATATATCCCCTTGCGACATGTATCAAGAGGGGCTACCCTCATGAGATACTGTGGTAGGGAGTCGGGATGGAAAATCCAGATAAATCAATTGTCAGTCAAATATGGCGAAACACAAGTTCGCGTTTTGCGGTTTTGCTTACGGCCACTTTTACCATTGGCGCGTTTGTTTCGGGAGCGGTTGGTCAATTCTCCAATTGGAGAGATACATTGACTTGGCTGGTTTGGATTTACGAACGCCTGAACACGCCGTGGATGGGGCTCTTTGTGCTCATTCTCATTGGTGTGCTATTTTGGCGTGGAGTTGTTCAAATCACCGAAGCCGCCAAGGATGGGGACTTGGCGGACGCAAAAAGAATTGAAGATGAGCGGGCTATTAGGAGTGAAGCGATCAATGAATATCGGAGTGAGATTGGCTCGCTAAGGCAAGCGCAGGAAAAGGCGTCTGATATATTGGAAAAAACATCGCAAATTCTTATCCAGGAACAAACTTTGCGGACAATGACTGCGGGAGCGCAGAACCTACACCATCACGTCGAGAAATTGAGGCAAAGCTTAGAAGCCATTCAAAAAGATGGTATGCTAAATACAATAATTCCGGGCCAAGCTATCAGTCGGGCAAAAGATGCAGGGGCGTGGATGGTATACTGCTCCGATTTAAACCACCCAGCGCCATCCTACCTCGAAAACATAACAGTTGATGAAGCAGTAATAACCCCACCAGTCGGAGACGGCGAACCGCGTTACGAAGCCTCAAAGAACACCGCTTTTATCGGCCAGATAAAGCAGGCGCTGAACCTTTGGGAGCGAGCGTTGGGCGAAATAGAGGCGCGGTGCGATGGCGAGGCAAAGAAGCTGGAAAAAATGAAAGAGGACTTTCTAAATGACATACAGCAAGGCGGATAAACGCTTCGACGCCCTTCTAAAGGCAATGACAGGCTCTAACGCTGAAAAGCCGAAATCATCTCGTCCAGCATCAAATGCGGCGCGTGACGGCGATTGTGACGATACTCGAACTCGCCAAGATATTTCCAAAGGTGCTTCCCGCTGACATGAATATGCGTTCCGTTAATCCCGCGCTTCAAAGCCGACCAGAAACCTTCGATGGCATTGACGCCAGCGCCGGTAACGGGGTTGCTGTATTCTTTGGCTTTGTGCCGAACGGTCATGTGCTGATAGCCGTTGTGATGCAGGTCTTTGTAGCCACCAAATTCATCGGTGCTGATCTTAGCGCCGGGCAGGACGTGATTGTTGATCATAAGGTGCATAGCGGCCTTGTCGCGCCGCGTCACAACACGAGTGACCAGCTTGTCATCACGTTCCAGAAAACCGACAACGCAAGTCTTGTTGGCCTTGTAACCAGAACCTTTGCCGGAAATCGACCCGCCGATCAGGGTTTCGTCAATCTCGACAATTCCGCCACCGCCGCCAAGCATATCGTCGCCGTCCGTTTGCGCCATATACTTGCGGATTTCATGGCACATGCGCCACGCCGTTTTGTAAGTCACGCCGATCTGGCGCTCAACTTCCTTGGCAGCAACGCCGTTGCGCGTGGTGCAGAACATGAACATGACATAGAACCAGTCGCGAAGGCTAGTGCGGGTCCGATGGAAGGGCGTATCAGCGGTCGGATAGACTTGGTGGCCGCAATATTCGCAAGCGTAGCTACGGCGCGTTGTAATGCGGTAAAAATGGGCGTTCTTTCCACACTTTCCGCAATCATGACGATCACCAAATCGGGTGCGCATAAGATGTTCCAAGCAGCTATCTTCCGTAGGGAAGCGGTCTTGAAACTGGCGGAGTGTCGGGGCTTTAGGTTTGTTTTTCATACCCCATTATGTAGCACATTTACCTACATGTCGCAAGGGGATAATTACCAAACCTTTATGGATACAGCTAATATCCAGCTAACGAGAAAAGGCCCGATAACGGTCTTGACGGCACGCGCTCTTGTCGGCCAAGAGCCGCTATGGCCGACATAATTTCTTCCCATCCGCATGATGAACTGAGCCGCCGCGGGCTGCTGTTTGTGCTGTCTTCTCCATCTGGCGCTGGAAAATCCACGCTTGCTAAAATGCTGCTCAAGGCGGATGACCAGATCGCCATGTCAGTTTCCGTCACCACGCGGCAGCAACGCCCCGGAGAGATAGATGGCAAGGATTATCACTTCGTCACCGGTGCGGAGTTTGAGGAAATGGTCGCGGATCAGGCCTTGCTGGAATATGCCACCGTGTTCGGCAACCGCTATGGAACACCTGCCGCACCCGTGCAGAAAAGCCTGGAAGCGGGTCAGGACGTGCTGTTTGACATTGACTGGCAGGGAACACAGCAACTTTACCAGCGCGCAGGCGAAGATGTCGTGCGTATATTCATCCTCCCCCCCTCACTCGCCGACCTGCGCGACCGGCTGGAGAGCCGTGCCACCGACAGCAACGAGATTATCGACAGCCGCATGCAGCGCGCGGCCAGCGAAATCAGCCACTGGGACGGCTATGACTATGTTCTAATCAACGATGATCTCGACACATGTTTTGCCAAGGTGCAGAATATCCTTGCCACCGAACGCATGCGCCGTTCGCGGCAAACCGGCCTGATCGGTTTTGTAAGAGACCTGGTGGCGCAGGACTTAGGGTAAGCTCTCAGTAGTAAAGCTATCGACTCAACGGTTACTCTCGCGCAAGACGGAATCCAGATAACTTGGTCCAATGGTGAGTTGCGTGCCGTCATCCATCACAATGAAATTGCGTCGCCCCTTGCGGCGGATATCGCGCAGCAAATCCCGGCGCACTGCGGCGGAACGGTGTATGCGGATAAACATCCCCCCTGGAAGGCGCTCCAACAGAGATTGCATCGCGTCATGGACCAGATAGCTTCGCTCTGGCAGGCACAGGCGCATATAGTCCCCTTCTGCCGTAATCCAGCCGATATCCAAAATGCGAATCTGCACCGAACTTTGCCCGTCCTGCGCCCATAGCCACTGGTTATCGGTTATTTTACGGGCACCTTCACCCCGATCTCTTCTTTGCAAAACCCGTTCGAATGCCTCTCTCAGCAAATCCTCTTTCACAGGTTTGAGCAAATAGTTTGCCGCATCAACCCGGAACGCCTCAACGGCATATTGGCTATAGGCTGTGGTAAATATGATCTCCGGAGGCGCTGCTTCAGAAGCGCCTGAATTAAGGTGCAGATTCTTGCATTGCCGTGCGACCACCATGCCCGACATATCGGGCATATTGATATCGAGCAGGACTACATCGGGGTAGTTTTTGACTATGGAATCCAGCGCTTCCTGACCATCACTAGCGATGTTAATCCGTTCAACAATCTCCATCCGATCGCAGAGCGCCTCAATGCGGCGGCGGGCCAAAGGCTCATCATCAACGATCAGAATATTGAGTTTCCTGCCTCTTGTCATAGCTGGTCCAGAGATAACCGGTAGATCACAAAGAATAATCCTTGAAAATCTGCCCTTCATCAGGAATGAGGATGGTTGCAATCACGACATCCTCCAGTCCGTTGCCGGTAAGCAAGGCCGCAGACGGACCATAGAGCGTTTCCAGCCGTTCGCGAATATTGGCCAATCCTGTCCCTGTCCCCTTTGCCATGGAAATAATCGGCGAAACACGCCCGCTATTGGTTACCGTCAATTTAAGCCGGTTATGATCTTTTATCGCGCTGATTGTAATGCAAACCGGTACAGATGTTCGGGCCACCCCATGCTTGACCGCATTTTCAATCAGCGGCTGAAGGATTAAGGACGGAATTTTCCAATCGCGAACATCGTCGTCGATATGCACTTCAAATTTCAAGCGACTTGGAAAGCGGACCTGTTCAATTTCAAGATAGCGGATTTGCTGGGCCATTTCCTGTTCAACGGTGATTATATCGTCGCCGTTAAAGTACAAGACCGATCGCATATAATCGGCAATCAAGTCGATAAGGCGTTCCGCCGAGCCATTTTGTTTGTCGATGATCAGGCAACTGACAGAGTTTAGCGCGTTAAACAGAAAATGCGGACTGATCTGATAGCGTAGCGCACGCATTTCGCTTCCGCGTGTCAGGCGCTCCAGATTCCGGCTATGGACAAGTGCAATCTGGCTGTTTCGATTATTGGCCATAGCCAGATAAAGTCCGCCCCAGCCGAGTAATATGAGATAATTGGCAAAGGCCGCATCGAAAAAGAACGAAAGCGCTTCGTCGTGCGCGATATTATGTGATGCGCTGATATAGTCCAGTATCGAAGCAGGATAGGCCAATATGGAATTGGTCACATATACCGTGGTAAGGGCCAGGAAAATGGTCGGGACTGTCAGTATGAGAACAGCAAGTGTGAGGTGTTTACCACCCCAGACCAATAGCCTGTACAAAAACCATGTGACTGTAATGGAAATAACCGCCGTAATAATATAATATTCCAGCGAATGATTATGGCTTTGCGGACTCCACAGAGTAGCCCGAAGCATATTGGCGACTATATAGGCTGCCCAGACGCCAAGGATCGTCTTTAGCGCAATATCTATATTAGCCGGGAATATCCGATGCCAGAAGGGCGATATTTTCGGCGACAGATTATCAGGAGCCGGAATGAGTTGCGAAGCCATATATTTATTCCGTTACAGGCTCTGATTGCCCGGAATCGCCTGCCTCAGAGGGCCCAACTTTTCCGGCTTGAGTAGTTTCCGTTTGCCGGTTAAGACCGCGCTCGGTCCGCCAGTAAGTGGCAAAGCTGGCCAGCCAGTGGCTGCCGGCATAATGGGGTGTTCGGACCGATTTTTCCCCTGCTTCGCCCAGCAATTTTGCCGCCGACAGCAACGCTGCTATGCGTTTGTCTCCGTCAGGCAAAGCGGTCGCAATCCCCTCCAACGCCCATGCACGGGACAAGTTAACCCCGTCCAGATGGACCAGCTTGCCATCGGTAGGGTCATTGACAATACCCACGGGCAACCAATCACCGCTGCCATCTTTCGGAATTTCTGGCAGAAACGTGGTCAGCCATTCGGCAAACTCTGTTTCAGGCAAGACCCGCCGCACCAAATCCGCTTCCATCAGGCATGGCGAGAGAAAATCTTCACCCGAAGGTTCATACCCAATGGGGCAATTACGGTCATCGCGGTGGAAGCCCAAAGTCTTTTCAGTAATCAGTTGTTCCATCTGTCCGTCACCGCTAATTCGCGCCCAATCGAGAAACAAACCAAAGGCAAAGGCGGACTGGTTGTGTGTTCCCAGCCGGATCGGATAGGCAAGTTTCGGCACCCATTGCTTGATCCGGTCGAGAATGACCGATTCCAGCGGCATCAGGTTGGCGAGCCATATTCTGGCCTGCTCCGCCTTATCCCCCTCACCCGCTGCAATTTCCCTTAGCTCTGCGGTCAATTGCAAATACCATGCAAGACCGTAGGGCCGCTCAAAAGAAGCGCGGCCTTCGCCATTAAAATAGGCCACTTCACCGGCGATTTTTTCTTCCGTGAAATTGGTCGATAAAGCCGCTGCGATCTCCGCATCCATTTCGGGGACAGAATCGTTGCCCCACAATCGTGTCAGCAGCCAGTGACCATGCACCGCGCTATGCCAGTCAAAACAGCCGTAAAATGCCGGGGTCAATTGGGCCGGTGGCCGCACGTCATCGGCGCTATTCATGACATGGCTGATCTTGCCGGGATATTGCTTGTTGATGCAGTTCAGCGCGGCTCTTGCGTAGGCATGCTCAGCTTTTAACGGCGCTTGGCCCTGCTCGGCCGGGTCAGGAGCGACATTCTTGCGCTCAAAATAGCCTTGTTCTGAGATATCGCGCTGCTCATCACCGCCGCCAACCGAACAGGCCGAAACCATAACTGCCACCACCAGCAGGACATTGAAACGCATAAACATAATTTGCTCCCCGTATCTTTATTTAGCATAGAAGGGATTTTCACTGATGGCAAAACGCTATAGTTAATCCTCTTTCCAATTCCGGCCTTCCTGTCGAGGCTCAGGGTCACTTGCTTTTCAGGATCATATTATCACCAGCCAGAGCGCTATATTCCTAACCGGCAGTCCGATGCGGCATATTACGGTGATGACACTTACGGCAAGCATCGGCTTGCTGGCAATGTTCATCGTCGATTTTGTCGATCTGCTCTACATTGCGCAGCTGGGCGACAATGCTTTGACTGCAGCCATGGGCTTTGCCTCCACCATCCTGTTTTTCGGAACTGCTTTCAATATCGGCCTGATGGTTGCAGCAAGTGCCTTGGCAGCGCGTAAAATAGGCCAGGGCGATGCCGCTTATGCCAACCGCTATCTTACCAGCATATTGGCGCTCAGCATGATGTTGATTGTTCCTATGGCGATCATATTATTCATCTTTGCGCCGCAGATACTCGACCTTGCCGGAGCCAGCGGAACAGTAAAAACTGCGGCCACCGGCTATATTCGTATTGTCGCCTTTTTCATGCCGTTCAGCGTTACAGCGATGGTCTGTTCCGGATTTTTGCGCGCGCACGGCGCTGCGCGTCACGCCATGACCGTTACGCTCAGTATGGGCATCACCAATGCCATACTTGATCCGATTTTCATCTTCGGCTTTGGGCTGGGCATTAACGGAGCGGCCATTGCCACGGCCTGTGCAGCGGTCGTATCGTCGATACTGGCCGTTGTTCCGGTTATCAAGCATTATGGCGGAATAGAGAGATTCTCCGCAAAATCGCTTCGGCAGGATCTGAAACCTATAATGGCGATCCTGCTGCCTGCGATACTGACCAATGTTGCCACCCCGCTCGGCGGTTTCATTACCTATCGCTATATCGCGCAATATCCCGAAGAGGTCATTGCAGGATTTGCAGTTATGGGCCGGGTCATCCCGGTTGCATTTTGCCTGATTTTCTCGCTTTCCGGGGCGGTTGGTCCGATCATTGGACAGAATTTCGGAGCGCTGAAATTTGATCGTATCCGGCTTACCATCAAACAGGCCATCGCTTTTGCTCTTGCCTATACCTTGCTGGTCTGGCCTCTATTGGCACTGTTCAGCGATACGATCAACGACCTGTTTAATCTTGAGGGCGAGGGACGGGATGTCTTCTGGCTTTTCACTGTCTTCCTCACTCCATTATTCTTTTTCAACGGCGTTTTGTTCATCTCCAATGCCGCTTGCAACAATCTGGAGCGCCCCGCTTGGTCAACCGTCATGAACTGGCTGCGTAACACGCTGGGTATATTGCCCTTTTTGTGGATTGGTGACGCGCTATACGGACTACAGGGCATTGTCCTTGGACCGGCTATTGGCGGCATAGTGTTTGGTATAATTGGCTTTATCATTACCCGGCATCTGATCAATATGCAGGAAGCGAATCACCTTCAGCACTAATTTTTCCGCATTTACCGGGCCAGATTTTTTACGGTTATCCTGATCCCGTTGCCCGCATATCTGCAGAATTGCTGCGTTTACCATTTAAGCTATGCGCGCATAGCGTCCCATCTTGAAACAACCCGATTTTGATTAAAGATAATTGCCTGAAACCACTGTATTTCTACCGCTTATCGCCCAGTGGGCATTTCAGGGATTCTCGGAAAATTACAGTGCGCGTTCCCCCTCCTTATGTGCCCCAACTCAGCACCAGCGGTTCGCCTGTCGCAGGACCAGCAGGATATAGACTTGCGCCCTCTGTCGAGTCAGCACCGCCCCCTGCTCCAAAGGCTGGTTCCACGGCACCTTTGCCATCTTGGCTAAGACTCAATCTGCGCGAACGGATATTGTTCGGCCTAGTGATCCTGAGCCTTGGCATCGCCGCAGCAATCATGCCGCAAACGGAGCTTGATGCGCGTCAAAACCATGATATTTCTATAATAGCACCGCTTGCCAAATCAGATGTTAAGGAATTCAGCAACCTACCGACAAGCAGCCTGAGAGACTCTGCCAGCCTGATCGAGCCTGCCGTGTTCAAAGCATCTCTGACCGACAATGCCCGTGCCCTGCATTGCCTGACCTCGGCGATATATTATGAGGCAGGGCTGGAACCGGATGCCGGGCAAAGGGCGGTGGCACAGGTCGTGCTAAACCGGGTGCGCCATCCAAGCTACCCCAGCACCATATGCGGCGTAGTTTTTCAAGGCAGCGAACGTGTGACCGGATGCCAGTTTTCCTATACTTGCGACGGCTCGCTTAACCGCACCCCATCGAAAAGCCACTGGGCGCGAGCGCAAAAGGTTGCTGCACTCGCACTGGCTGGCAAGGTCGAACCTACAGTTGTGACCGCAACCCATTATCATACCACCAAAGTCCATCCCTATTGGGCTAGCAGCTTGCATTCCATGGGAACCATTGGCGCGCACCGCTTTTACAGCTGGAAAGGAAATGCCGGAAAACCCGGCGCATTCCAGCAAATCTATCGTGGCGGTGAACCTCTGCCCATACCGAATCTGAGCAAATCCAGTCTCGCACTAGCTCCGCCGCTCGATCCTATTGACTTGGAAAAAGCCTATGAGGCTGGACTACGCAAGGCCGTGGAGGAAAATCGGCAATCGGAAAGGGCGCAGGCCATTAAAGCAAACGCCATTGAAGCAGATAGCGCCCGGCGGCATGGTTTGCCGGTTCCCCCAAGCAGCGAAAAAGCCTTGGCTGACCAGAGCTTACCAGATGATAGCCAGATAAAGCCGGAATATCGCAACTCCGGAACATGGATAGTCAAACCCGCAGCCTAAAAGGTGCAGCCCGTGAACATGATGGTTTCGGGTGCAACCAAGCCGTGCTTTTGCTTGCCTTTATCCTTGAAACGGGCCTAAGAGCACCCGATTTAGAACGAAAGATATTAAAGAAATTGGAGTGCGCTCATGGCGACGAACTGGACGCCGAACGGTTGGAGAAATTTTGAAGGGCTGCAAATGCCTGATTATCCCGATGCAACGAAGCTCGCGGATACGGAAAAGCTGCTGGGGACATACCCGCCACTGGTTTTCGCCGGTGAAGCGCGCAGCCTGAAAGAAGACCTTGCCGAAGTCGCACAAGGCCGCGCATTTTTGCTGCAAGGCGGCGATTGTGCAGAAAGTTTCGCCGAATTTCATCCCAATAATATTCGGGACACATTCCGGGTTCTCCTGCAAATGGCCGTCGTACTCACCTTTGCATCGAAAATGCCGGTGGTAAAGCTGGGCCGCATGGCCGGACAGTTTGCCAAGCCACGCTCTGCGCCAACAGAGGCGCAAGATGGCATTGAATTGCCCAGCTATCGCGGAGATATTATCAACGGCATCGAATTTGACGAAGCTCGACGCCAGCCCGATCCTGAGCGTATGATTCGCGCCTATAATCAAGCGGCTGCCACGCTCAACCTGCTGCGTGCTTTTTCGACCGGCGGTTATGCCAACCTGAAAGAAGTGCATGGCTGGACCCATGATTTTATGACACGTAGCCCGTGGGCCAAAAAATTCGAAGAAATGGCTGACCGGATCAGCGAAGCACTTGCCTTCATGGAAGCGTGCGGCATCAATCCCGATACCGCGCAGCAATTGAAGGCTACGTCTTTCTACACCAGCCATGAAGCGTTATTGCTCCCATACGAGGAAGCATTGACGCGGCAGGACAGCCTGACCGGCCAATGGTATGATACCAGCGCCCATTTCCTGTGGATTGGCGACCGGACGCGGTTTGAAGGTTCGGCCCATGTCGAATTCTTACGCGGTATTGGCAACCCGATCGGCATGAAATGCGGGCCTTCGCTGAAAGCTGACGACTTGCTGAAAATGCTCGACATATTGAATCCGGAACGTGAAGCAGGGCGGATCACTTTGATCTCCCGCTTTGGTCATGACAAAGTGGAAAGCGGTCTTGCCCCGTTGGTCCGTGCGGTTAAACAGGAAGGCCACCCCGTCATCTGGTCATGCGACCCGATGCACGGCAATGTCATCAAGGCGGACAGCGGTTTTAAAACCCGCCCGTTTGAGCGGATATTGGCTGAAGTACGCGGCTTCTTTGCTGTCCACCGCGCAGAAGGTACTTTTGCCGGCGGTATCCATTGCGAAATGACCGGTCAAAATGTCACCGAATGTACTGGCGGTGCAATCGCAATCACGGATGAATCTTTGGGGGATCGTTACCATACCCATTGCGATCCAAGGCTGAACGCTGCGCAATCGCTGGAACTCGCATTCCTTTTGGCGGAAATGCTCAATCAAGAGCTTTCAGAACGCACCCGCGAAGCTGCCTGATTAATGCCGGGCGGGATTAAACCGGAACGGATGAGGCCAGAAGACTATTCGGCAGGGGCCTCCCCGATGAGTCGGGGCGTTACTTATGTGCGTAAGGAAATTGTCAGCAAAGGCGTCGGCTTTGGTAGCGCTCTTGCTATAGCGATCAGCTTTACGACGCATAAGTCGATAATCTGGGCTATTATCCATGGCTTTTTTTCATGGCTCTATGTCATCTATTATGCGCTGACCCGCTGAATAGGGCGTGACTCGTTTTGATATTCTAGGGTTTCGGCTTATTATCGTGACATTTTCTATCTACGTGCTTGTGGACTTTATGGAGGCACTAACGAGCCGGAGGGATTCTATGCGCCGTCTTGCCATCTTGATGATACCGGTGATGACCGCTGTCTCGGGCTGCGGCGGTCCGGTGGAGACGCGTATTCATACCCAGGCCGGACCGGTGTTGCCCGCGCTTCAGCAATATAGTTTCCCCGAAATACCGGAACAAAACAGCCAGGTCTATCAAGCCGCGCGCCAGATGGTCGGCAGCGTGTTGGAGGACAGAGGCTTTGCGCAAAATAAAGATGCGCCTTTATTGGTCCATATAGCCTTGGCAAACCGCCCCGCATCAATGGCTATAACGACAGGTGAAGAGAGCAGCCTCAACGTGATTGCCGATAAAAAAGAACGCAAGCCGCTGCAATCCTGTGAAGATGTGGAGCATCGCCTGACCATCAATATGTTTACCGTGCCGGCTGGAGAAGCGCTCTATTCGGGGACAGCAGCGGAATATCATTGCAAAGGCACGGTAGAGCAGTCTCTGCCTTATCTGGTCGATGCGGCCTTATCGGATCTGGGAAATCCGGACACAATCACCGATAGGACGATCACCCGAAAAGGGATTGAATAGACCTGCTATTCCCCGGAATTTTCCGATCCATGCTCCAGGTCCGGAGCCAGCGCCAATAATACCGTGAACCGGGCGCCGCCTGCCCTGTTCTTATTGGCTCGAATATTTTCAGCCCGTATTGTGCCGCCATGACGATCTATCACCGCCGCGACAAAGCTCAGGCCCAGTCCCGTGCCTTTTACGGTGCCTTTTGATCCCGCATCCAGGCTGGAAAAGCGCTCGAACAAATGGTCCAGCATATCATCGGCAATCCCGCCGCCTTGATCCGTAATCTCTACAGCGACAAACGGTTTCTGATCGATGCTGATATTGCGTAACATGATGTCTATCACGCCCTCATCGGGACTATATTTGATCGCGTTGTCGATCAGGTTGGTGAAGGACCGATAGAGGCTGGATGGCTCGCCAAGTACAAAAGCATCCTCCGACTGGTCATCCACCCTGATTTTAACGCCGCGCAGTCTGGCAAGCGGCCATAAACTTTCGCTTGCCTCAATCACAAGGTCGGAAAGCAATATTTCCTCGCCTTCAAAATCCTTTGATTTTATGCGTGCCATGCCCACAAAGTTATCGGCCAGCGCCAGGGTCCGGCGCGCATGGCTTTCAATGCGTTCACTCGCTTCTGTCTTTTCCTGCCCCGACAATACAGCCAGGATCGCAGCTTGCGGCGATCGCATGTCATGGGACAAAAGTTGCAACACTTCTTCGCGTTCCTGGGCTGCATTGGCGACCTCGGTTATGTCGGCAAGATAGTGGATATGCCCGCGAAGCTCCCCTTCATCGGACATGATACGGGCGCGGCGCATGGCGAAGACTTCACCGCTGCGGGACGTGAAATCCACATAATCATGTTCGCGCATATGCTGGTCCAGAGCCAGATAGTCTTTAACGTCGCCCAGATCCTGCGGCGCAACAAACCGGTCCAGCATGTCATCAAGGGCGAGATCCTGCGTCCCGTCGTCGATACCCGATTGCGCCAGTTTGTTGACAAATTTCACTTTTCCATCAAGATCTGTAATGAACATCGGATCGGGCAAATTGGTGAGCGCATCCGCGATAAACCGCCGCAAATCGCGCACATATTTAATCGCGTGACCCAGTTTTTCGACCTGCTCAGTAACCAGATCTACCGGCCCAAGCTCGGGCTGCAAAACCGGAATATTGACGGTATCGGAACGATAGTTTCTCAGTTCCTCGTCCATGAAATCGCTGGTCGCCTGCAACCGTCGCCAACCCCAGACCGGATAGACCAGCCCCAAACCGACCAAAGCTGCACCGGGCGGGAACCATATCCGCAATGACAGCAACAGCGCGCTTGCCGCGATTATCAGAACCACCAGCCCAAGCGAGATGAAAATTGTCGTTCGTGGTCGCCAGCGCCAGAAACCGATCAGCAAAATCCAGGCCGGGATCAGCGACAATATGATTTGGGTAACGGGTGAAACTGGCGTTATGAAATTATCCGCCATCATGTCGTTCAGCATATTGGCCATGATTTCTACACCGGACATGGGCCCGCTGTCGGCAAATGGCACGGGATACTGATCTCCCAACCCATGTGCGGCCGCGCCAACCAATATGATCCTGTCTTCCAGAAAAGCGGCAGGAATCTGGCCTTCAACAACGGCAGAATAAGGTACTTGGGCAAACGCACCGCGGTTCGCATAAGGCATAAGCAGCGGCTGGTCACAATTATCCAATCGCGTATAAGCCGGGGAAGCCCGGCCTTTCACGGCGCGATAGATCTGCTCCATCAGATGCGGCCAGGGCGTTGTTGCGTTTCTCCCATCCTCATTGCTTTCACCAAAACAGAGCAGAGTCTGTCGCACCACTCCGTCACGGTCAAACAACAGGTTCACATGACCGACACCGCTGGCCGCTCGCCTGAAAGGGTCAAGTGGCTGCTTGATGTCATATTCTGCCCCGTCGCTGCCCGGAAAGACAAAGTGGAGCGGCAGGAACAGGTTTTCGTTTTTGGACGCTGCCTCGGCCAAAGCGGTATCCGATTGTGCATCGCCAGATTCGCTCAGTAATATGTCAAACGCGATAGCCTTTGGTCCGGCTTGAGCCAGGATATTCAACAAATAGGCATGACGTTCACGCGGCCAGGGCCATTTTCCAAAGGCCGCAAGACTATCCTCATCCACCGCGACAATCAGGATTTCCTCCGAAGCTTCGGGCCGACCATATTCGGACAACCCGTCATAAAGAAGGTTATCAAAACCGGAGAGAGTGTTCCAATAGACCAGCGCCGCCACAGTCAACGAGGCCGCCAGCGCCACGCCAGCCCATTCAATCCCCAGGCGGCGGCGTAATTTCATCGACAATCAATTCCCCTAGAACAAAAGACAGCCCAATCCGCCGCCCCTCACGATTCAGCGTTTAGGTGGTCCTTAACCAGCGACCGTCAGCTTTTCAAAATCGGTCCACTTTTGAAAAACCTCTCCATCATCGGAATTTTCCGGATATTGCGTCACGCCAACGCGCCAGTAATATTCACCGTCAGGAAGGTCGGATAAAGTGATGACATTATCTGTCAGTCCCGCTTCATCAACCATCGGAACAGCATTTATATCATCAAGCAAAAGCTGGAATCGATAAACACGCTTTCCTTTGCCAGCGCCATGCCATTTGAACCGATAGCCAAAATCACCGCTTTCGGCACTGCCGCTCAAAGTGCTTAACAAGCGTTTAAACGCATAAGTCGCCGGCATGCCTTCAAAGCCATTCTGGTCAATGGCGGTAATCTTGGCGAAAAAGCGGCCATCTTCAATAGCGGGAAACTCTATGGTTGCACTGTCGCTTAGCTGTTCACCCACAACGTCCACGAAACCGGCATCCAGCGATATAAGCAAACGGTGCGCGGTAGCTTCGCCGCGCGGTGTGATGGTAAATTCCAGTGTCTCTTCCGATTGAACCTTGGCCGGGTCCACCAGCTCCGGCGGCGACAGCAGGTCTGCCTTTGCCAGATCGCCAGTGACCGTAGCCGCAGCGCCGGTACCAGCCGGAACCGAAACGGCCTCGCTGCCTGTAAAGCTATCATCCGCCGTAACATCAATCACGCCCTCAACCGTTTCGGAATAAACGGTCCCCGTTGCTTCATTCACCCGCGTCCGGTAATCCGTGCCGCGAACGGCCGAAACGGCGGAAGGCGTCCGGACCCGATAGCGATCATATTTTTTATCGAGCGGCACGACCTTTGATCTTATCCGTCCTCGATCAACCGCCAATTCATAATCCACACTATCGGTCAAAAGAATATGCCGCAGCCGGGTAATCCGCATTTTGCTGTTGGACGGCATGGAAACCCGCGATCCATCTTCAAGCTGAAGCGTCAGGAAGCTGCTTGCCGCTGTTGCAAGGTCGCTGCCCTCGGCAATCGCCGTACCCTTTACCGGTGTGATCGACCGGCCTGACCTGCTGATGGAAATGTCCCCGCGAAATGCGCTCAGGCTGGCTTCGCTCGGCCGGTATTTTAACAGGCGAAACGGGATCGACACTGTGCGTCCGACCGGAATGAAACGCGGATTATTTATGCGATTGATCCGCTGGACCGTGACATAATCGGAACGCTTACGGAGATATTTTTCAGCAAGATCGATAAGGGTGTCGCCGCGCTTGAATATGTAATCCACGCGTGCATCATTCACATCCGTTTGCGCATGAGCGCTACCGGGCGCAAGAACTGGCAGGACAAACGGGGCGATCAGAAGAGAGCATGAAATCCGCAAAAAATTGAAAGATTTACACGCACTTTTTCCAAATCTCATCTTCATGCCCCGTTAGTGAGTGTCTCCAATCTATAGCCATAACCGAAGACCGTGAAAATCCGAAACCCGTTCTCTGGCGTTAATGACAGTTTCGAACGCACCCGCGAGACATGCATATCGAGTGTGCGGGTGGTCAGGTGGGCGTTGGTCCGCCACACGGTTTCCATGATATAGCGGCGCGACAGAGTCCTGTCGCGGTTTCGGAACATCAGATCGATCAATTCAAACTCTTTTGCGGTCAGCGCAATTTCGTTTTGTTTATGGCGGACCTTTTGTTCGATCCGGTCGAGGACATAATCACCATGTTGCACCGTCGTTTCCATGGTGGAAATGCCGGTTCCGCGCCGTAATATGGCGTTGATACGCGCTGCAATCACGTTCGGGTCTTCCGGCTTGGTGACATAATCATCCGCCCCGGCGTTTAGCGCGTCGCTAATATCTTTCTTCGCGGTGCGGCCTGTCATCATCATCACCGGCGGCCTTTCATCGACGGATTCATTCATCCATTCCAGAATCTGCAAGCCGGTTTTGCCTGGCATGTTCCAGTCCAGTATCACCAGATCAAAAGTATCGCGCAGCAGCGCATTGGCCAAAGAGTCACCATCGGCAAAGGGCACAAAGACGTGACCTTGCCCTTCGGCAATGTTGCCCAGATAATCGACGACATCTTTATCATCGTCGGCAATAGCTATTCGCATTCATGTTCCCCGTAGGCGCGACCAAGAGAGCGTTGTCACGCCATGTAATGTTAACCAAAGGCCATGTATCTATATGTTTACGGGTTTGACTAGCGACACAGTGGCGAATTTACACAGCTTTACATGATTTCATCGCATTATACATAATCGGCCACCGGTTTTCTATCAGCGGGGCCGCAACGTCCTCACTTCTGCCGGGTTTTCCTGTCACTTAAAGTCGTTAATCCTCCTGACTATAGGAGTGATTCGTTTCTATCGAATCGACTTTCTTGCTTCCAAGAAGCGCTCTGCTCGGCACTCCGATAGCGCGGGTCCTATGACTTTAGGTTTATCCTATACGCTAATCAAAAGTGGACATTAAAAAGCCGGAGACAGCAACTGCCCCCGGCTAATATATATTGCAGAATTAACCCTGCGTTGGTTCAAAACTTCCTAGAAACGCAAACCTGCCATTACAACGCCCTGATGACGCGAAGTATTGATACCGGGAAGCAGTCCATCCGTGGAATATGAACCATAATCAGAATAGCGATATTCCAAACGCACGAAGAGCTTGTCTGCTGTAGCTTCTAGCCCGCCGCCGATACGATAGCCGTCCAATTCGTCAGAAAATGAAGATACCGAACCGGCATTATCATCATAACGCAATTTTGCTTTGGCGTTTGTATATCCGCCTTTGGCATAAATCATTGCGTTGGGGGCGAACTCATATCCTAAGCGAACCCCTGCATAAAGGTCGCGTCCGGCACTCAAGCGGGCCTGGTCACCAGCGACCAGAACGCTTGGCATGGTTTCTTTGACAGCGGATTCTGTATATTCAGCTTCTGCGCCGACGATAAAGCCGCCCAGATTCATATCATAACCGATAACGCCGCCATAGATAGTGCCACTATCGTCGGCTTTTATTCCGTCAGCTTCCAGTTCAACATTATCGAAACCAAGAACGCCGCCGACATATGGGCCGTTGAATGAGCTTGCGTCCTGAGCAAGTGCAGGGGTTGATACGCAAGCCGCAGTTGCTGCTAATACTAAAACGCATTTTTTCATGAGATATCCTCGATGTATGGATTGGGGGAAGTAGCCTTACTTGGCTAACGAGCGCCTAGGCCCTGTTAACCATGTTGTCACGGACAGTGGCGCTTCATTCATCGCATTGTCCCAACCTGTTGTATATTTACAGCAAGCTAGATGTGGCAGGTCTTTGGGATATTAGTGAATAAGTCATCTCTGATTCCGGCTATTGAGGAAATCTTTGATGGAATAGGCCGACCAGGATCCTGCCTGCCTTGGCCTTTACGGGTGATCTTGCAAACACGTCCCTCGGCATCAACTGAAATAAGCGCGCCCGCTATCGCCCCTCGTGCGCCCAACCCCGGTCCATGACCCGCAGGCAACTGTTGGTGCCTGCAGCCGAGGTCAGCGCGATCCCCTGCCATACCAGTCGGGAACATCGACACCCATTTCACGCGCGCGCTCTCTGGCCATCGTCTGCATTTCCAGGCGGATGCGTTCGCGTTCCTGCTCATTGGCCGCATTGCGCATCCGCTGATGGAACTGGAGCCGTTCCTGCTCGGTGAGCACTTGCGAGAGATAATAACCGTCGCGCCGGCCGTCGCCCATCCGCTCAGGACCGAATGGCGAATCAACGCCGAAGTTACCGGCGCGGTCGCGAATCATCTCCTGGTGCTCGGTGCGGATACGTGCACGTTCCTGTTCATTGGCCGCACTGCGTATCCTCTGGTGGAACTGGATGCGTTCCTGCTCGGTGAGCATCTGCCAGCCCGAAAGCTGGCCTTCGACATTGCGGCTGATTTGCAGACGATCACGGTCCTGCAACTGGTCGCGGTCGCGCAACTGATCCTGATCGCGGATCCGGTCACGGTCCTGAGTCGCGTCACGGTCGCGCAACTGATCCTGGTCACGAACCTGGTCAACGTCGCCGCTGCGGGTCTGGCTGGGCATGCTCGGTGGCATCTGCTGAATGCCGCCACCGCTGGGGCCGGCGCCGCCTCCATGTTGGGCAAGTGCCGGGTAACCTGCCAGTGCCAGTGCGGCCGCCGAGACGAGCAAACTTGTCATGATCTTGCGTGTCATTAAAATTCTCCTTGCTTCAAAGTCGCGAGGCGCGTGTTAGCGACCGTCGCGGATTTCAGGGCCTATCCGAGCTATTACATCGCGTGCGTTGAAAGCCTTGAGATTGGTTGCCGGCATGTAGCCGTGGCCCATGCGAATCTCGGCTGACACCTCGAACCTCTCGATTGTGCGGGTATCGACACGGTCACGCCAGAAGGGGTCGCCGTAATAAGGATCCCAAGTACGCCAGCCGGTGCGCGGGCTATAGTAATTCCAATAGGGGCGCCAGTAGGCGTAATCATCATAAAACCAAGGCCGGTAGAGCGGGTCGGGCCGTATTTCGCGCTCGACCTGCCTTTCAACTTCGCGGTCTTCGATGATGAACCAGTCGTAACGATGCTGGAGCGTAAGTTCGGCGGCGCGATACAGCAACGACGCCTCCACCCGCTCTCGCGAGGTGAAGCTGTTGCCAGCAAAAGTCACCCTGAAGATGTTCGACGCGAGCTGAACTTGGGAATATCCGCCCTCCACCCGGTTCGCCGATGAGATCGGCTGGTAAGGTGTGGACGTGGCGACGCATCCTGTGGCGAACAAGGATAGCGCCATGGCTCCGGCGAGCTTTGACAGTCCAGTCATCCTTAGCTCCTCGCTGCGACTCGTAACTGCAATTTAAAATCGCGGATATTTTCTTTTTATAATAATGGAATTTCCATTTACCGACAATCTTTTATACTGATAATTTTGCTGGCTCTGTTTGGCCACTACAATACGTGCTCCAAATGGACTGTAGTGATTTCGTCATCGTTGCGCCAACCGGCGAGCGTGGCGGAAACGTGCATAGCGATTCAGCAGGTCGTTGATTAGCTGATCTTGCGTAAACCCTGACACGTCGTGCGGCTGATCGCCCTCGGAACTATGCGCCATTGCTCGATAGTGGCGCTGTTCCCCGTCAGGTAGCTTGGGTCTTTCGAGCCACATGAAGCTGGGAGAGAGGAAACTTCTCGAGCGGATCGTATAATAAAATTCGCCTCTCTCGCCGTGGGGAATCTTCAGGTCAAGGTGATCGGCCCCCTCCGTTATCTCGGGCGAGAAGCCGCTCTCGCGCATCTGATCAGCGACCGCTTCCAGCGCAGGCCTGGCTGTCGTGTCAATGAAACTCGCGATCTGGTCGGCGCTGAAGTGCTGAACTAGCGAAGCCAGTCGCTGTTGCCAGCTGAGTACGGGATCGGTGGCAGCAGTCTCGGCACTCGAAAGATCGATCGTCGAGCCCTCCTGTTCCATCTGCAGCGCGCGCAAGAGGCCAAAGCAGATGAAGATCATGATAACCGCAAAGGGCAAAGCGCTGGCGATAGCAGCAGTCTGAAGCGCCTGAAGACCGCCAGCAAGAAGCAGCACACCCGCAATCGTGCCGGCACATACCGCCCAGAAAATGCGCTGCCATACCGGCGGATTTTCAGCGGCGCCCGATGTGATCGTGTCCATGACTAGTGCGCCCGAATCCGCGGAGGTTATGAAAAAGGTGATCACCAGAAGCGTCGCAACGAAAGAGGTGACAACGCTGAATGGTAACGCCGCCAGCGTCTCGAACAGAGCAACGGGAAGGTTGGTGAGAGCGGTTTCGGCAATGGGCGCAACTCCGTTCATGTCGAGAGCGATTGCGGTGTTGCCGAACACGGTCATCCAAAGGAAGCTGAACAGCACCGGCACCAACAGCACACCGCTGATGAACTCGCGGATCGTCCGGCCCCGGGAAATCCGGGCAATGAACATGCCTACGAAAGGAGACCAGGCGATCCACCATCCCCAGTAGAACAAGGTCCAGTCGCCAAGCCATGGGTTTGGCTCATACGCGTAGAGGCGGAAAGTGCGCTGGACGAGCGAATCCAGATAAGCACCTATGTTCTGCAGATAGGCATCGAGCAGGAATATCGTCGGCCCAATGAGCATGACGAAGCAGAGCAGAAAGACGGCAAGGATGATGTTGAGCTCCGACAAGCGCTTCACCCCCTTGTCGAGCCCCAGAAAGACCGACAGCGTCGCGATAGCGGTTATAACTGCGATCAAAAGCAATTGCGTGTTCACCGAAACGGGAACACCGAACAGGTAGTCGAAACCCGCATTCACTTGGAGAACGCCTAGGCCAAGCGAGGTCGCTACCCCGAACATTGTTCCAATGACTGCGAATATGTCGACGGCATGACCGATAGGTCCAAAGATGCGCCGCCCAATAAGGGGAAAGAGCGGTGAACGAAGTGCCAATGGCAACCCGCGGCGAAACGAGAAATATGCAAGCGCCAGGCCCACGACGATGTAGATCGCCCAAGCGTGGAGTCCCCAATGGAGGAACGTCAGAACCATAGCCTGCCGCGCAGCCTCGAACGTGCCGCCTTCACCGACCGGAGGAGCGGCATAATGCTGGATAGGTTCCGCGACGCCGAAAAATACGAGGCCGATACCCATTCCCGCGCTGAACAACATCGCAAACCATGAAATATAGCTATAATCAGGCTCGCTCTCATCAGGCCCGAGCTTCACGTCCCCGTGCCTGCTAAACATCAGATAGATGACAAAAACCAGAAATCCCGTGACTACAGCAACGTAGAACCAGCCAAAATCCGCGACGATGAAAGCTTGCACGCGCGAGAACAGCACTGCTGCGGGTGCCGCGAAGACAGCGCCCAAGATTGCAAAGAGCAGAATAAGTCCAGCCGAAATGTAGAAGACAGGTGGATTGACCTGAATTCGCGCGCTGTTCCCCAGTGAGGCGGCTTCCTTCAGAACGGGATCGGACAATATTTTTTCCTGCTAGCGTTTGCGCTAGTGTTTTTAACACTTCGCAAAGCGTTCGGTTGCAAGAATGCGCAAAGATTAGTTTTTCGAGCGAGGAAGCCGGTCGAGTTCGGCTGCCGCAGGTGTGGTGCGCGGCAGGATCTGATAGGGCTGCTGCAACTCGCTCGGGACCGGCTCACGGCGAATCTGCCGCCAAAGCGCGAAGATTAACGTAAGCAAGGCACAAGCACCGATAAACAGGAACAGACCCCCTGCGCCAGCAGCCATCATTACCCCGGCGCCTGCGGTGGGACCGGCCGCAGCCCCGATCGAGTAGGTAAGCACCAGACCGCCGCTCGCACTGACCCGCTGCTCCGCGCTCAGATGATCGTTGGTATGTGCCACGCAGAGCGGATAAAGGGCAAAGCTCAATCCGCCAAACAAAAGGCCGAGAATCAGAAGCACGGGGCCAGAGCCTGTAACCCATGCCAGTCCGCCGCAAACAGCTGTCGTTCCAAGCAGGACAGCGACAATGACCGCTCGCCGGTCAAAGCGGTCGGACAGCCAACCGACTGGCCACTGCAACGCCACACCCCCTGCGATCACCACGCTCATGAAGAGGGCTATTTCCGACATCTCCAAGCCTAGGCGGCGGGCATATACGGCTCCCATGCCATAGAAGGCGCCGAGCATCAGCCCGATCATGCCGCACCCCACTACTCCCAGAGGCGATGCCGTATAGAGGCGGTGGACCGAAAAGGGAGCCTGTTGCGCCACTACCGGTTCTTTCATGCGAGTGAGCGCGATTGGCAGAATAGATAGCGAGATCAACAGGGAAGATGCTATGAAAGGCGCTGCGGCAGGTCCGCCGAGGTTGAGGAGGAACTGCCCCAGCGACTGTCCCGCATAAAGACAGATCATGTAGGCAGCGAGGACAGAGCCACGGGTTCCGGACTCGGCTTGCTCGTTGAGCCAGCTCTCAAGACAGATGAAGACGGCGGCAACGCTAAGCCCGTCGATGAAGCGCAGCAGAGCCCAAAATCCAGTGCCCTGAAAAACCGTGTATGCGAGCGTAGTTGCCGAAAGAAGAGAAACCGCGGCAGCGAAGGTGCGGATATGCCCCACGCGGCGGATAATCGGCGAAACACGCAAAGCTCCGACGGTGAGGCCGATGAAATAGGAAGTTGCCACGAGTCCGATGAGCCCGGCCCGTGTTCCTGCGCTCTCCAGCCGGAAACTGACAAGCGTGGATATGACACCGTTGCCCGCCATCAACATGAATATGGCCAGGAGCAGGCCGCGAGTAGTAATGAATGAACTTAGCACTGTTACTGAATACTCCTCAGGCGCTCCGTTCCCTGTGCGACATCGGCAGCTCCTGGACATCGGTTGGACTTGTAACGGTTTGCTTCCGGTTGCTTGTCTCTTATTATGCCCGCATAGCTTCAAAAGCCAAGGGGCTTATGCCGTCTTTTTGTTTAACAAGAGACACTGGCAGGTCGGCCCGAGCATGGTAGATAGCCACGATGTCCCACCGTCTATTCATCGGCATTCGCCCGCCTGCCTCTGTGCGAGATGCGCTGATCGATACGATGGAAGCGCTGGAGGGAGCACGCTGGCAGGACGACGAGCAACTGCACCTGACCTTGCGCTTTATCGGGCAAGTCGAGCGCCCGACCACCAACGATCTTGCCTCTGCCCTGGCAAGGATCGTCTGGCCGTCATTTGAATTAACGCTGGAGGGCGTGTCGTATTTTGAACGCAAAGCTATGCCGAGCGCCATCTGGGCACGGATTCCGCTCACGCCCGAGCTTGGGGGACTGCGGGCGAAGATCGAGCGTGTGTGCGATCTGGAGGGGCTCGGGCGCGAGACCCGGCGCTTCACGCCACATATTACGATCGCCCGCCTCACCCGTGACACCGGCCCTATTGCACCCTGGGTGGCCCGGCACTCCGGTTTGCGCACGACTTGGCAAGCAGAGGGATTTACACTGTTCGAGAGTCACTTACTGGGCTCTGGCGCGCATTACGAAGTTGTCGCGCACTACCCGCTGAGGGGCTGAGCACCGACAATTGCGACGTCGATGTTTCAGCCGTCATCTCCGGCTGGGCTTCGAGGTTGAATCATATGCAAGTCCGCCAATGGGACGGACTGTGCTCGCCTGCGGCCCGATTCCGCTTTCGCCGGTCTGCACCACGAGTTCGACTGCCGCCCCCTGCTGCAAGGCCTCGAAGCTACCGTCGACCACACTGTTTTTGTGAAAATAGATCAACCGGTGATCGGTCGCGATGATCTGACCATAGCCTTCGTCGTGATTGATTTCGGCGACCTTGCCCTGCAAAGGCCCGTCGTGGGCCTTGACGTTGCCGCTGACCTGATCCTTCCAGCGCTTCAATTTCCTGACCATCGTTGCGAAGGCATCGCGCACCACTACCCGAAGATGCTCGTTTACGGCCTTATCGTCCTGGTGCTTTCGCACCACAAGTTCGTCGCCCGGCACCCGCACTTCGATAGTAACCTCATACAGGTTGCCCTTGCGCTGACTTTGATGCGGCGCACGAATATAGACGTGGCAACTGGTGATACCATCGTAAAAGGTTTCGAGGTGCGCAACCTTCTCGGCGACAAGCGACTTGATTTCATCCGACGGCTCGATATCCGCGAAGGAGAGTTCCAAGGGCGTTTCCATCAGTATTTGTCCTTTAAATATGGAGCGATCCATGTTTTCCGTTGTTTAATTTGCTTCGCAGTCCTCCGCGAAAGAAGTGTCGGAATTGGCGCAGCGTCCCCTAGCCGAACGACGAGGTCGCTCGGTAAACCAGTTGAGCACAGGCAACCCGCAGCGATCGGCGAGGTTTAATCCTTCTTCTTCGCCTTCGCCCTTGGCTTGCCGCTCTTTGCTGCTGGCGCCTTATCAGGCTCACGGTCGGTCTGCGCTCCCTCGGCCTTGGAGCTTGCAGATTTACTTCCAAGCTTGATCTTCCGTCCGCGGGATTTCTGTTCGCTGACCGGCAGAGTTAACTTCAGCACGCCGTTCTCGAAATCCGCCGAACACGCATCCTCGTCGACCGTCGGGGGCAGGGAAATGCGTCGCACGAACGTGCCGTAGCTGCGCTCGGTGTAGCCGCGTTCTTTATCGGACCGCTGGCTCCTTTTCTCGCCGCGCAGCGTCAGCACTCCGTCTTCGACAGTAATATCAATGTCGTCCTCCTTGACGCCCGCGAGCTCCACCGTGATTTCGATCTTGTCATCATCCTGATGGACGTCCAGCGCCGGAGCCAGCATTCCCGGGCTGAGAGTAACGCTGTCTCTGCCCTGTTCGAAAAGCGCATCGAACATCCGATTGATCTCTCGATTGATGTCGAGGAGCGAGCCTCCGTTCGATCCACGTCCCGCAGGTGCGACCGAACCACTGCGGTAGGGTGATAAATATCCAAGTGCCATGTCTAGTCTCCTTTATTTGAAGGCGTTCGTTTGGGTCATCGCTACCGCCGACCTGCAGCCTTGAGAGACACCGCCAACTTCGCTTGCCAAGGGGAGCAGCGGATGTGCGAACATAGCTGCCATCGGCATGCCCTTGTCTGTTCCAGTCTAAAAACTGGACCAACGGAATTTTTCGCGCATTCCGTAATGTTACGTAACCTCGCGAGTCCGTCGGGGGCGGTTCACTCCTGACCCGCTTTCCTGATCGCCCAGTCGTAAATCTGATGGAACGCCCGAGGAGCCAGTCGATGTGCTGAAACGGCGCGCGAGTCATGGTGCTAAAATCGAGACCACCACAGGGTGCCACGGGGTTTTGACTCGCAGAGAAGCCAAAGGTTTTTCAAGTGCTGAACTGTCAAACAAAAGGTGGCTGGGGTGGCAGGATTCGAACCTGCGCATGGCGGCATCAAAAGCCGCTGCCTTACCACTTGGCGACACCCCAATATTCGGGCCGATATATGGCCCGGCCCATGCTCATCTTTGCGGCCCTGTAGAGGGCAACGCAATCATCAGCGAAGGGGCCTAATATCCAACTTCCCCCAAGGGGGCAAGAGCGAGTTGCAGCTTATTTTAGAACAATCGCTTAACCCAGCCGTGCGTGTCTTCGGCAAGGCCGCGTTGAATGTCGACAAGACGCGCGCGCAGCTTTTCGGTAAGTTGGCCCGGCCCGCCGCTGCCTATCGTAAAATCGCCATCTGAGGAACGGACAGTTCCCACCGCCGTCACCACCGCTGCGGTCCCGCAGGCGAAGGTTTCCCTTAATTTTCCGCTGGCTGCATCATCGCGCCACTGGTCGATCGAATAAGGTTCCTCACAGACTTCAAGCCCCTCTTCACGGGCCAGCGCGATGATCGATTCCCGTGTGATGCCGGGCAAGATCGTGCCAGTCAGTGGCGGGGTGATCAACCGGCCGTCATCCATGACGAAAAACAGGTTCATGCCGCCCAGTTCCTCAACCCAGCGGTGCTCCGCGGCATCAAGGAACACGACCTGGTCGCAATCCTGTTCGATTGCCTCTGCCTGCGCGATCAGGCTTGCTGCATAATTGCCGCCGCATTTGGCCGCGCCTGTGCCGCCCGGTGCTGCGCGGCTATAATGTTCTGACACCCAGATCGTAATGGCCGAAGCACCGGCCTTGAAATAGGCTCCCACCGGCGATGCGATGACCATATAGAGATATTCCTTGGCCGGACGCACGCCCAGAAACACTTCGCTGGCGAACATGAAGGGCCGCAAATAGAGCGAGCCGCCTTCGACCGAAGGAAGCCAGTCACGGTCAATTTCAACCAGGCTTTCAACCGATTTCAAAAAAACTTCTTCTGGCAGTTCGGGCATGGCCATCCGCCGGGCAGAGGCGTTAAAGCGCCGGGCATTTTGTTCGGGCCGGAACAGCGCCGTTGTGCCGTCGGCAAGCCGGTAAGCCTTCATGCCTTCGAAAATTTCCTGTGCATAATGCAGGACCGAAGATGCCGGGTCCATAGGAATAGGCGCGCGCGCCTGCACCTTGGCATCGTGCCATCCCCATTCTTCACTGTAACGAATCGTCACCATATGGTCGGTGAACAATTTGCCAAACCCCGGATCCATTAAAGCCTGGGTCCGCTCTTCCGTCGGGACCGGAGCGCTGTGCTTTTCGACTAGGAATTCAAGACTGTCGTCATTGGCCATATCCGGTTACTTTCGCTCCACAGGTTGGAAAAATTGATAGGAAGATTCGGGGGTCGGGATTATCTTGCAATCCCTGAAACTCCATGTCAAGATATGTCAACATGTCTGACTTATCTCGTTCCTCTGCCTCCACTGGCGCATCTCCTCTCTTCCTGCGTGAAGACGAGGTCCGCCGCGGGATTGAGCTGCTCTATTTCGGCTATACCCGCCTGACCAATGCTATTGATAAAGAGCTTGTGAAGCAAGGGCTGGGCCGTGCGCATCATCGGGCGCTCTATTTTATTGCGCGCCAACCCGATTTGACCGTGGGCGAATTGCTGCGCTTGCTGGCGATCACAAAACAGTCGTTGGGACGCGTGCTGAAAGAGCTGCATGAGCGCGATCTGGTTGTGACAAAAACCGGGTCCGTTGACCGCCGCCAGAAATTATTGCGGCTGACGGACAAGGGCAAAGCGCTGGAAGCGGAATTATTCACGCAGCTACGCTCGCGCCTTTCCGCCGCTTATGTCAGCGCTGGGCAGGAATCCGTATCGGGATTCTGGCGCGTTCTGGAAGGATTGATCCCCGAAGCCGACCGGCAAATGGTTTTCGACCTGCGAAATGACAAAGGCTAGATTTTTTCAAACTTCACTAACTTCACACCAAGGAACGTTTAATTTCCCCCAAAAACTGTAAATGGGCTTTTTTAGCTTTTGCACAAAAATCCTCCGCTAGCGTGTAGGAGATTACGGGCCGTGGAAGGCAAGATTATTCAGGATTGAGAAAGAGCCGGGTGGGCCTGTATCATAGCCTATCGCGTGTAGGACAGCGTTATCTGGTGGTTATGAGCTTTAGTAGAGATTACCCCCCTAACCCTTCGCTTCCTCGGCCATTTCGCGGTTGCGCTCCATCGCGGCTTTCAACACATCGCGCAGCAGCGCATTGACGCGCCCGTCGGCGTCCAGCACGTCCAGCCCCTTGCGGGTCACACCATTGGGGCTTGCCACCTGATCCGCCAGCTCGCCCGGACTGACATCGGATGCCACGGCCAGCGTCGCCGCGCCGTCCACCATGGCCAGCGCCATGCGCGCCGCTTGCGCCTTGTCCATGCCCAGATCCGTAGCAGAAGCGGCCAGCGCATCAATGAACCGGAACACAAAGGCGGGGCCGGAACCGGACAAAGCCGTCGCAATATGCATCTGCCCTTCATTTTCCAGCCATTCGGGCGGGCCGAGCGGGGAAAAAAGCTGGCTCATCTTTTGCTTCAAACTGGCATCATCGCCCTCGGCAATCAGGATCATCGGCGATTTGGCGACGGTCACCGCCATATTGGGCATCAGGCGGATAATCTTTCCGGCCTTTGGAAACGCGTGGCGCAACATTTCAATTTCGGTTCCTGCCAGCACGGACACGATATGCGTATTGCCCGCCACCAGCGGCGCGAGCTCCGCCGCTACATCCTGCAACTGATAGGGCTTCATGGCCAGCATGACCAGATCAGGCGCCGGGCCATCGGGATAATCCGGCTGTGATTGCAAGCCGCCGGGCAGCGCAGATTGATTGGGTTTAATCACCGTGACCCTGCCCGCATCAAGCCCCTGGTCCAGCCAGGCTTGCAGAATCGCGCCGCCCATATTGCCGCAACCGATAAACCAGATATTGTTAAAGCCCTCTGCGATCATATTATTTCCTTTCGTGCCTGGCGATTATCCTATGGAATAACCGTTAGCCCTGAGCCTGTTGAAGGGCGTCTCCAGATTAAGCGCGGCGTCAATGCCTTAAATACCCTTCGACAGGCTCAGGGTTAACGTAAAAAAGATGTTTATCCAAACTACCTGACAGCCCTCATGCCTCGCCCTGAATGTCGATCATGGCATGGGCAATGGCATCCTGCGGGCTTTTGTCGCTCCACAGGACAAACTGGAACACGGGATAAAAACGCTCCCATTCGTCAATCGCCATATCGACAATTGTCTGCGCCTGATCCAGACCAAGCATCCCGCTGCCGCCCAGCATGATGCCATGGCGGAACAGCAATATATTATCGGTGGACCAGAAATCAAAATGGCCTAGCCAGAGCTGTTCGTTGATTAAAGCCAGCGTTTCATAAATGGCGGATTTCTTGTCATCGGGGACGTGAAGCTGCGGCAGCAAGAGAAGTTGCAGCACATGGTCTTCATCACGCCACACCGCCCGCAATTGATAGCTGGTCCAGTTGCCCTTTATCGATACCGAGATTTCTTCGTCGTTGACATGGTTGACTGCCCAGCCGCGTGCTTCAAAAAAAGCGACCAGCATATCCACCGGCGGCGCTTCTTCCATATCAAGCTCAGACCAAATATCGTCCAGCATAGCGGCTCCAAATCATTTGCACGGGCCCAAAATCAGACGCCCGGCGCTTCTGCATCTCTCGTGCCGCCTTAGTGGCCCAGCGCATTACGCAGGGCAAGCGAAGCGGCACCTATGCCCAGATTGTTTGTGGGAAGATTGTGGATAATCGGCGTATGTGGCGAAGATTTATGAACCCGCAGCTTGTCTGATCGACCCCGCCGCACCATCAAACGTCATTCCCGCGCAGGCGGGAATGACGGAACTTACCCAAAAGAGGAGAAACTACTCCCCGGTCGCGGGCGGTGTCTTGTCTGCTGGCTTGGCGGCGGTTTTCTTCACCGCAGGTTTGCGCGCAGCCGGTTTCGCGGCACTTGCTTTCGGGGTCGTTTTTTGCGCTGTTTTTCCTGCTGCTTTTTCCAGGGCATCCACACGCTTTTTCAGGGCGTCGGCCTCCCCACGGGCTTTGGCGGCCATTTCCTTGACCGCTTCAAACTCCTCACGCGAAACAAAATCCATGCCGCCGAACCATTCCTTTGCACGCTCGCGCGCACCGGCTTCGGCTTCGCGGCCCACCCCGGCAACTGTGCCCGCAAGGCCGTTCAGCACCTTGGATAGGTCGTCAAAAAATCTGTTCTGGCTCTGCATGTCTTATACTCCGTCTGGGGATCAGGCTTTGATTGGTCCTGCCTTTATCTCATGGCTTATATCTGGGAAGTCGCTGCCGGCACAACAAGAGTTTCCGCGTGCGGATTCAATTCGCCTATCTGTCTGTTCAATATTCCCGCGAAACAAAGCCATGCCAGATAGGGGATCATCAGCCACGCGGCGGCTTTACGGACGCGCCCGAAAGCCATTGTTGTGGCAAATGCAGATATGAAAATCGCGATGATAAGCCAAAATCCGGCTGTCACCTGATGCATGCCGAAAAATAGCGGCGACCACAGCAGGTTTAATATGAACTGGATCACGAATAATGTGACCGCAACGCCGCGCAAAGGGGCACCGCGCGCGTGCAATATCATCGCCAATGCCGTGCCCATCATGATGTAAAGGACAGTCCAGGCGGCACCGAATGCCCATCCGGGCGGCATTATATCAGGCTTTACCAGCGCCTGAAACCAGCGGTTATCCTCGGTCGATCCGGCAATCTGGCCCGACAGGAAACCCAATAGCACAACCACCGGAACGACGAATAAAATCCAGCGAAACAGTGACATTCGCAATTGCCCGTTTGAAGCGATCTGGTTCACCGATAATCCTCCTAGCCCCTCATACTCCGGTTAGTCTTTTGACTTTCAGAGCGAATCAATCAACGGTAATACGCCGAATATATCGGTTCCTAGGGAATTTTACATCAGCTTGCCAGTGGCTTGCAGTTCATCCAGAATCGAAATTCAGGTGGCAAGCCTGCTATAGGCCCGCGAAGCATAACTGGTCTTGGCATCGCGCAATAAAAGCCTATGTAGGCAAAACCGGTTTCATTACGCGCAATATTGGCAAACCGCTTGTGGTTGCCAACAGGATTGTGACCCAAAGATCGCGCTGCTAGGGGCTTATTTTATGAGTGAAAATGCCATCGAGAATACCAGCGCCAGCGCCACCGAACAGGAAATTACGGCGGAAGAAAAGCCTGCGCTAAAGAAAATTGGCAATTTGCGAATGGTGTGGGACCGGGCCATTTGTTATCCGAAACAGATATTTTTCGCCGCGCTTGCCCTTTTATTTGCGGCGCTGGCAACATTGGCGATTCCCTGGGGCTTCAAATCGATTGTCGATGAAGGCTTCGCATCGGGCGGCGGCGATGTCGCGCCCTATTTCCAGACACTTTTGGTCATTGTTGCGGTATTGGCTGTCGCTACCGCTTTCCGGTTCTATTTTGTAAGCTGGCTGGGTGAACGGGTGGTGGCGGATATCCGGCTTGCGGTTCAGCGCAACCTGCTGCGCCTTGCCCCCGGCTTTTTTGAAGAAAACCGGCCATCGGAAATTGCCTCGCGGATGACATCGGATACCGCGATTATCGAACAGATTGTCGGCACCACGGTATCGGTTGCGCTGCGTAATATTGTCATCGGCATTGGCGGGATTATCTTCCTGTTCACGCTGGCGCCGACATTGACCGCCGGGTTGCTGCTGGGCATTCCCGTCGTCATTGTGCCCATCGTATTCATTGGCCGCAAGCTCACCAATGTTTCTAGGTCCAGTCAGGACCGCGTTGCCGATGTCGGGGCTATGATCGCCGAAACGCTGGGCGCGATGAAAGTTGTGCAGGCATTCGGTCAGGAAGAGCGCGAGCATGAAAGATTTGGCCTGGCGGTCGAAAATACATTCGACACGGCCAAGCGGCGGATATTATTGCGCGCGGCTTTGACCGCCGTCGTCATTGCACTGGTGTTCACAGGGATAACCCTGTTGATGTGGCGCGGGGCGCTGGGCGTTGCGGATGGCAGCATTTCGGGCGGCACGATTGCCGCGTTCGTGCTGACCGGCGGCCTTGTTGCCGGTTCCTTTGGCGCTTTGACCGAAGTTTATGGCGACCTTTTGCGCGGAGCAGGCGCGGCTGGCCGTCTTGCGGAATTGCTTTCCGAAGAACCCGGCATCGCGGCTCCCGCCAACCCCATCGCTTTGCCGGAACCGCCGCGGGGCCAGATTTCGTTTGATAATGTCAGCTTCGCCTATCCGACGCGGCAGGATACCGCCGCGCTCAAAAATTTCTCGCTGACTGTATCACCCGGCGAAACGGTGGCGGTTGTCGGTCCGTCGGGTGCGGGGAAATCCACCCTGTTCCAGCTTGCCCAGCGTTTTTACGACCCGCAAAGCGGTAGCGTCAGGATTGACGGGGTTGCCCTGCCCTCTGCCGATCCGGCGGCTGTTCGGGAACGGATGGCGCTTGTTCCGCAGGACACCGTGCTGTTTGCGGCCTCCGCACGCGACAATCTGCGCTATGGCAAGTGGGATGCGACCGATGAAGAAATCTGGGCCGCTGCACACGCCGCCAATGCAGAAAAATTCCTGAGGGAGCTGCCCGAAGGACTGGACAGTTACATGGGTGAAGCGGGCACAAGACTGTCCGGCGGGCAGCGCCAACGGATTGCCATAGCCCGCGCTCTGCTGCGCAAGACACCGATCCTACTGCTTGATGAAGCGACATCCGCGCTGGATGCCGAAAGCGAAAGGCTGGTTCAGGATGCGCTCGACCGCCTGATGAAGGACCGCACCACCATCGTCATCGCCCACCGCCTTGCGACTATCCGTTCGGCAGACCGGATCATCGTGATGGATAACGGGCAGATTGTCGAACAAGGGGACCATGACAGCCTCATCACCCAGAACGGCCTCTACGCCAAACTGGCCGAGTTGCAGTTTAGCGGAGAACAGGCCCCGTCAGCTATCGCGGTCTAGCGCTGGCAGAAGGTTTCTAGCGGGCGTGGTTTTGTACACGCTCACGTCATATGCCTAACATGAGTAACGGCCTGTGATGTTTGGCGCGGGGCTTATTGAGACCTATAGTGCGTTTCATCACTGACCGCTGCCAAGAATCTTAAAGGTTATAGGACGTGAGAGCCTCTACCGTCATTCCTGCGCAGGCGGGAATCCAGCTATCTGGACGTTGCAGAAGGTAAGCTGGATTCCCGCCTGCGCGGGAATGACGAATTTGTGCGCACTTGCTCGCGGGTCTCGTTTAAGCCCTTTTTGCAACGACACCCAATAACCGCGCCTGTTCGTGCAAACAGAGGCCCCTAAAAGCCCGCACTCAGCCCAATAAAAAAGGGCGATGGATTGCTCCACCGCCCTTTCGTGAATAGTATCGCAAAGCTTTAGTTGGGCAAACGTGATGCCTTGCCAAAGCTGCTATATTGTTCGTTGCCGACAAATCCGAATTTGCTGACACCGCTATCTTTGATCACGGCCAGAACACGGTCGACGGTCAGATAGGCACTGACAGGGTCCGGCTGGAACTGGAGTTCGGGTTCCGGAACAATGGACTTGGTTTGCGCCAGATACGTTTCCACCTGGGTCAGTGACACCGGCGTATCATTCCACAAGATCTGGTTTGTAGGGGTGATACCCAAACGGTTTTTCACCGGATCAATTGGTGGTGGATCAGACTGATTGGGGTCATCCACAGGCAGGTCCAGTTTGACCGCGTGGGTCTGGACCGGGATTGTAATGATGAACATGATGAGCAAAACGAGCAAGACGTCGATCAACGGCGTCGTGTTCATTTCCATCATCGGCGAACCATCATCTCTACCGCCACTCATGGCCATTGGTGCGTCTCCTTAAAAACTCTGAAATTTAATACCGTCATCTGGCTACTCGATTGCAACAGGCGTAGACAGGAACCCGACCTTGGCAAAGCCAGCACGTTGCATGGCATAGATTGCCCCGCCAATGCACCGGTAAGGGGTGTTGATGTCACCGCGGATATGCACTTCGGGCATATCTTCGGGGGTCATATTTTCTACACCACCAAAAGCTTCAATCTGGTCTTCCAACTGTTTCACGGCTCTTTGAACCAGCTCGGTTGAATCTACCGGAGTCGTATTCCAATAGATTCGGCAATTGCCGCCTGGATTGGCACCGGAATAGTCCGGATCACCGGGATCACGGCCGGCAACATCTGTCGTGGTGACAGCGAGCAGCACGTTTTCCGGTTTAGTCGTCGTTACCTCGAACGGTAGAACCGGCAATTCTAGTTCCACTGTCTGGATCACCACAGGAACGGCGATCAAGAAAATGATCAGCAAAACCAGCATGACATCCACTAGCGGGGTCGTGTTAATGTCCGATAGAGGAGTTTCTGCTCCACCAGCGTCCCCAACATTCATCGCCATAAGATTCTATCCTCTCAAAAATATACTAGATCGAAAAAGCAGAGCATATTCTGCACTTTCGGAAATCAGGGGCCGCCAGGGCCATTGACCGGAACAAACTGTCATCGGAAAATGGCCCTTGGCAAACGCCTTATTTCTTAACAGCTGGCTTCGCGGCAGGAGCAGCGGCTGGTTTAGCAGGCGCGGTACCTTTGACCGGAGCAGATGGACGTACTGCACCGTCAGAAGAAATGTAGCCAAGAACATCGTTGGAAAAACCGCTCAGGTCTTCTGCGATGCGCTTGTTACGACCTTGCAGCCAGTTATAAGCAAGAACGGCAGGAACAGCCACAGCAAGACCAAGTGCGGTCATGATAAGAGCTTCACCAACCGGACCGGCAACAGCGTCAATAGATGCCTGACCAGCGATACCGATTTTGATCAGTGCGCGGTAAATACCGATAACCGTACCGAACAAACCAATAAACGGAGAGGTCGCACCAACCGTTGCAAGCCATGGCAGACCGGTAGCCAGCTTGGAATTGATCAAGGCTTCCGAACGGTTCAGCGAGCCGTGCAGCCAGTCATGGGCTTCGACAGGATCGGTCAAACGAGCGTGATCTTCTTCGGCTTTGATGCCGTCGTCGATGATTTGACGATATGCACTGTTCTTCTCAAGCTTCGCAGCGCTTTCTTTCAGGCTGCTTGCTTTCACAAAAGCGGCACGTGCAGCCACGCCCTGTTTCATCACCTTGTTCTGTTCGAACAATTTGGAGAACAGGATGTAGAAAGACGATACAGACATGATTGCGAGAACAGCCAGGGTGAACCAGGCAATGACGCCGCCCTGTTGCATGGCTTCCCAGAAACCGAAAGAGTTTTGCGGTGCCCCAGTTCCAGCGGCAGCTAAGATTTCAGTAAACATTATAATTTCCCCTCAAGGATAGATTGATTTAAAATTTATTCCTTGCAACGGGCCCACGAAGCTGAACCCGCTGCGTTTAACATTAATCAGGTATCTGCCAACGAACCCGGCTTGACCAGGTTGCGACCATAGGCTCCCCGTTACTGTCAAGAGCAGGACGGAACCGTGCTCTGCGCTGGATGTTCTTGCAAGTTGCTTCGTCAAGATCAGCATGTCCGCTGGACCCGGTGATCTGGCACGAACTGACCCGTCCATCTGTACCTACAGTCACACGGAAACTGGTAGTACCTTCACGCTCCTCACGCAAAGCGCGCGAAGGATAGTCATTGGCGTTCGCCCAGTTACCCGGATTTCCCCGAGGTTCCGGGTTCGCCCGTTGCGGAGCCGGAGGAGGAGGCGGAGGTGGTGGCGGCGCGACAACCGGCGGGCGGATGACAGGCGGAGCAATGGGTTGCTGCGATATCACTGGCCGCGGAGCTGCGGGCGGAGCCACGATTGGCGGAGGTGTAACCACGGGAGGTGGTTCGATCGGTTGGTCTGGTGGAGGTGGTGGTGGCTCCTCAATTTCTTCTGGAGGTTCTTCTTCTTGGATATCGATCATATCGAGCTCCGAGGCCACCTTCTTGACAGCACTATAAGCCAGGCCAGTCACCAAAGCATACCCAAACAGCGCGTGAATGATCACAACAAGTATGATAGATACCAACTTGCTTGTGCTCATTTGTTGTTGGTCAGCATAAGCCATTCAGAAACTAAACTCCTTTTTCTTCCCTCAGGAACAAACCTGTAAAAAGGTTAAAACTGCACATCACCGCAAAGCGACATACAGCGATTCCCAATATTCCCCATAACAGCTTTTCTTTAAGGTGAAAGCTATCTTAAAAAATGTTTTAACGCCGTAGTTGGAGGCAGGCAATCGCTTTATTTGCTAACTACTAATTAAGCTACCATTAACAAGCAATGGTGCTTATTATCCGGTTCCACCTATGCGAAATTTACAGGATAATCATGCCAAAAACATCTCTGATAATCGTCGCCTTGCTATACGCTTTAATCGCTGATTTTCCGGCATTTTCGCAATCTTCCCCTGCCCCAGATCCATTGCAATATGCCGACCTTGCCGACTTGAGTATCCACTCTCCGGTCATTGCGCATGTTACAATCAAAGAAGCGATAAAAATTGATCCAAAAAGGGCTCCAAACGCGCCTCCGGGCACTCAAAGATACTATATCGAAGCGACAACAAACGCCTTGATTCGTGGTCTGGGCGGGATGCCCGAGATGATTCGCTACGTTATAGACATGCCGCTTGACGATCGCGGACGCGCGCCGAAAATTAAGAAAAAGCCGTTCCTTGTTTTTGCGCGCAACCTTTCCACTGATAATGGCGATATACAGCTTTCCGCGCCGGACGCACAAATTGCATGGACGGCGCAAAGGGACCAGCGGGTCCGCTCCATAGTGCGGGAAATTGTTGCACGCGATGCACCCCCCGCGATTACCGGCATTGGTCATGCTTTCCACGTTCCGGGAACCATTATCGGGGATGGCGAGACACAGGTTTTTCTTGAAACCAAAACCGGCGATCCTGTTTCCATCACGATATTAAGCCGCCAGGGTCAGGACAAGGTCTGGGCCGTATCCTTGAGTGAAATCGTGGACGAAGCCGCAAAAGCGCCCAAAGAGAATACATTATTATGGTATCGTCTGGCCTGTTTCCTGCCAAAATCCTTGCCCGAAGATGCGATAAGCGACGCTGTGGAAGCCAATGTCCATCAGGCACGGGTGGATTATAATCTGGTAATACAGGATCTGGGAAATTGCATCCGCTCGCGCCCGCCCGAATATAGTGCGCATCTGTTAGAGCAATAGCAGCCTTATCCATATTCGATCATAATTCTGGGGCGAAGAGGCTTCTTTATAATGGTTCTATAATAGCCCGACATAATGGGCCGATTTTCCTGCTCTATATATGCTCTATATATAATGCCGGTTCGGCACAGGCGGTTATTATAGATGCCTTATTAACAAGACGGGCTGGCATTATGATGCGGCGGCGTTATTAGACGGGCTGGATTTTCATTCATCCGGTCCATCTTAACGTATCCAAGGTTATATTATGACAGCTCCTCTTCGTATCGCTCTTGCTGGTTTAGGCACCGTCGGTTCCGGCGTAATCCGCCTGATCAACGAAAATGGTGCGATGATTGCACAGCGTGCCGGGCGGCCGATTTCCATTGTCGCTGTCTCGGCCCGCGACCGTAACCGTGATCGCGGCGTTGACCTTTCCCCCTATAAGTGGGTCGATGATATGGACGCTCTGGCTGCCGAGCCGGACGTGGACTGCGTAGTGGAAATGGTCGGCGGCTCTGATGGCCCGGCGCTTACGCTTGCGCGAAACAGCCTTAGCCACGGCAAATCCTTTGTCACGGCCAATAAGGCCATGATCGCGCATCACGGTATGGAGCTTGCCCTGCTGGCGGAAAGCAAGGGCATTTCACTGAAATATGAAGCGGCGGTTGCGGGCGGTATTCCGGTTATCAAGGGGATACGCGACGGGGCTTCGGCCAACAGGATCGAGCGGGTGTACGGCATCCTGAACGGAACCAGCAATTATATCCTGACGACAATGGAAAAGCATGGCAGCGATTTTGACTCCGTTTTGAAGGATGCACAGAATCTGGGCTATGCCGAGGCCGACCCCGGCTTTGATATTGATGGCGTTGATGCCGCGCATAAACTTGCGATTCTGGCCGCGCTTTCCTTTGGCACAGAGGTCGATTTTGATGGCGTGGAAGTGGCCGGGATCCGCGGTATCATGTCCGCCGACATCGGACAGGCAAAAGCTTTGGGCTATCGCATCCGCCTGCTCGGCATGGCGCGGATGGATGGTGGCAAACTGTTCCAGCGCGTTAACGCCTATCTGGTGCCCGAAAGCCATCCGCTCGCCCACATCGAAGGGTCAACCAATGCTGTGGTTGCCGAAGGCAATTATTCCGGCCGGCTGATGTTCCAGGGTGCCGGTGCCGGTGACGGACCAACGGCATCTGCGGTGGTCGCCGACATTATTGATATTGCCCGCAACGATGGCGGCACGGTATTTTCTATGCCAGCCGATAAAATGGTCAAAGGCGGCCGCGCCGAAAGCGGCAACCGCACGGGCAGAAGCTATATCCGTTTCGTCGTAGCCGACAAACCGGGCGTTCTGGCGGAGATCACGGCGGCGATGCGCGACGCGCAGGTATCGATAGAAAGCATGATCCAGACAGAAAAAACCAACGAAGGATCGGTGCTGATCTCCATGGTTACTCATGAAAGCCTGGAACGCGATGTCACGCAAGGCCTTGAAAAACTTGCCAATTCGAGCAGCCTGCAAGGCGACCCTGTTGTCATGCACCTGTTAAGTGACGAGGATTAAACCTTTTTGAAAGAAATGAGGGCGCTTTCATTAGCCCTGCGTATAATCAAGTATCAGGCCTATAAGGCTTCTCGACATTGTTATAAGGCTCCCCTATCGAGAGTCGCAAAATCGGCCCCTTAAAGAAGGACTATATATTCAAATGCCTAAATCAAGTGACATACTCGACCGTATTCTGGTTTTGGAGATGGTTCGCGTAACCGAAGCGGCTGCGGTTTCGGCAGCAAAGATGGTGGGTCGCGGCGATGAAAAGGCGGCTGATGCAGCGGCGGTTGAAGCGATGCGCGCTGCGCTGAACGAGCTTAATATCTGCGGCACGGTTGTCATAGGCGAAGGCGAACGCGACGAAGCACCGATGCTGTTCATTGGCGAAAAAGTGGGCCGCGGCTGCGAAGGCGAATCGCCGGAAATCGACATCGCGCTGGACCCGCTGGAAGGCACGACCATCACCGCCAAAGCCGGTGCCAACGCGCTTGCTGTTCTGGCCATTGCCGAAAAGGGCAATTTGCTCAACGCACCCGATGTTTACATGGATAAACTGGCCGTAGGTCCGGGTTATTCCGACGATATTATCGACCTTAACAAATCCGTGCGGGAAAATGTCACTGCGGTGGCAAAGGAAAAGGGCGTCGAACCGGCAGAGATTATTGTCTGCGTCCTCGACCGTCCGCGCCATGAAAAAATCATTTCCGAGCTGCGTGAAATCGGCTGCGGCATCATGCTGATCCCCGACGGGGATGTCGCGGGCGTGATTGCCACCACCGACGAAGAAACCACCGTCGATATGTATATGGGCTGTGGCGGCGCACCAGAGGGCGTTCTGGCAGCAGCGGCATTGCGCTGTGTTGGTGGCCAGTTCAAAGGCCGCTTGGTCTTCCGCAATGACGATGAACGCAAGCGCGCCCATAAATGGGGCATTGAAGATCTCGATAAAGTCTATGACCTTAACGAGCTGGCCAAGGGTGATGTTATTTTTGCTGCAACCGGCGTTACCGACGGCTCCCTTCTGGAAGGGGTCAAGAAACTGCGCAATGGCATGATGACGACCGAAAGCGTGGTGATGCGTGCATCATCCGGCACCGTGCGCTGGGTCAAAAGCGAACATCGCATTTAAATCGTGACCCCGGCGGTGATCTTGAAAATGGCCCAGTTTAAATGGACCAGAGCCTTGAAACCCGCAATGCTTGCCTTGCCGCTGTGGCTGGCGGGCTGTATCTCCCCGGTCGATTATGGCGACATCCGCCATGCGGACTATGTTGCGAGCGGACTCTGTGATCCTGCGGAAAACACCGCGATAGAGGTCGCCGACAAGCCGTTTTTCTTTGTCACCAGCCGCTTGCCCGACTGCCGTACACGCGATGTATCGATGCTCAATTACCGCACTGACAAAGTGCGCTATGGCCGCTTTGCCACTCCGCAAGATGACATTGATGAAAAGGGCAAGCCGGACGGGCAGTCTGTCCCCTTCACCCTGGCCCATGAAAACCGGTGGTGGACGGACCTGTCCAAAGCCCAGGACAAAGGCGCCACCGACGCAAATAGTGGCCGGGTGCTGCTTTATGTCCACGGCTTTCGAGAGTCATTTTTAACCAGTTCCCGTGACACGGCGCAAATCGCGCGGCTTACCGGTTTTACAGGGCCGGTCATTCAATATAGCTGGCCCTCGCATGGCGACTTCATGAAATATGCGGCCGATGAAACCAATATGTATTGGGACGATCGCAATTTTCGCCAATTCCTGACCAAACTGGCCCAGCAACCCTGGACCAGGGAAATCATTCTTGTCTCCCACTCGCTTGGCGCACGGCTCGTGCTGCCTGCTGTCGAGTTTGTGGACCGTACGGCACAGAATAGCGATAGCAGCGTGGTGTCCAACATCATTCTCGCCTCCCCCGATATTGACCGCGAGCATTTTGAGCGCGGCATCGCCGAGGAAGTCCTGTCCGCTCGCCGGGTTAATAACGACCGCCGGATCACCGTCTATGTTTCGGTAAAGGACCGGGCCCTGTCCTTGTCCGACAGGCTGCACGGCTATCCGCGCCTTGGCCGACCGGACTGTTTTGACCCTTTCGAAGCTGCCGATCTCAAAGCCAAAGGCCTGCCGGAACGTTGTTACGCGGCAAAATCCGAATATGACGTGCCGCCAGAAAAAAGCGGGCTGACCATTGTCGATACCACGCCGGTCAGCAGCGGAAATATCGGCCATAGCGATTATCTGCGTAGCGCCGTCGTTTGCACCGATTTTGCCGCGGTCGTGAACGGTGAGCGAGAAGGGATAAAAGACCGTGTCCCGACGCATTTATCCTATGTCTATACTTTCATCCCGCCTGCCGGGAATGAAAAACCGGACCATGACGAGATATGCCGCCTCGTTACCAAGTGAAGAAATATAAGCCCGGATCATGACTGAAAGCGCGGATAATCTGGACGGATTGCTCAAAGATGTTCGCGCCTGCACGATATGCCGCGACCTGCCGCTTGGCCCCCGCCCATTGGTGCAAGCCGGTTCCACCGCGAAAATCCTGATCGTCGGACAGGCACCGGGCCGCAAGACCCATGAAATTGGCCGTCCCTTTGGTGACCTTAGCGGCAAACGCCTGCGCGCATGGCTGGGTGTCAGTGAGGAACAGTTTTACGATCCCGCCCTTTTCGCGATCCTGCCGATGGGTTTTTGTTACCCCGGAACCGGCAAAGGCGGCGACCTTCCTCCCCGCGCTGAATGTGCGCCGCAATGGCGCAGGCCGCTGCTCGACCTGTTGCCGAATATCGAGCTTACCCTGATTCTGGGCCAATATGCGCTCGACTGGCATCTTGGCGACGCGAAATCCAAAACGCTTACCGAGACTGTCAAACGGTGGAAAACATTCTGGCCCACCGCCCTGCCCCTGCCCCATCCCAGCCCCAGAAATATCCGCTGGTTCAAAGCCAATCCATGGTTTGAGGCGGAAGTTATCCCCGCTTTGCAGGAACGGGTAGCTGAATTGATTTAATCCCTTAATCCCCCCTCCCCTTCAGGGGTGGGGATGACGCAAACCGGCTCGATGCCGGTTTGTGGCTGGAGGGTGCAAAGTTCGCTATCGCTCGCCCCCACCCCTAACCCCTCCCCTGAAGGGGAGGGGATATTGTCGTTAAAAAATCCCCATTGCCAGACCGGCGGCCATTGTCGCTCCGATTTCAGCGCATTGCGCCTTGTCGGTTTCCCCGATCGCCTTGGGCGCCAATATCTCTTCCGTAGTTTGTGCATGGGTGCAGATAATCGGCGTATCCATGACCCTTTTCAATCGCCAGCCGGTTGCAATCCGTTCCAGTTGCGTCCGTGCATTTTCTCCGTCTGATCCAGCGCAGATCATCGCGGCATAGGGCCGTCCCTCTATCTGCCCCAGCAAGGGATAATAGCAGCGGTCGAGAAACGCCTTCATCACGCCTGCAATCGCCGCAAGATTTTCCGGCGTCGCAAAAATATAGCCATCCGCGTCCAGCATGTCGGACGGCTGGCAATCCTCTGCGCGCATTATCGTGGTTCGGGTTTCCTTCTCCCCCCGCGCGGCCTCTGCTGCGGCCTCCGCCATCTGCTGCGTGCCGCCGGTAAAGCTGTAATATGTAATGAGCAGGTTTTTCATATCGCCTTCCTAACAGCGATCAAAGCGATTGTCAGCGCGCCGCGTATCGCCCATAGCTGCGCCCATGAATGCAGTTTTGAATGTCACCAAATCCTTGTCCGGCCAGACATGGCAATGGCGCAGCACCAGCGCCGATGCCCGCGACCCCGGTTTTCAACCGGATGATCTGGTCACTCAGCTATTACTGGCGCGCGGAGCCACCCGCGAAACGCTGGATATCAACCGCGATCCCACGATCAGGGGCTTCATGCCCGACCCTTCGGTATTTCAGGACATGGAAGTCGCCGCCGAACGGCTGGCCCGTGCTGTTCTGGCTCGCGAGAAAGTAACAGTTTTCGGTGACTATGACGTTGACGGCGCGACCAGTGCCGCGCTGCTCATCCGCTTGCTCCGCGATCTGGGGCTGGACGCGGGCTATTATATCCCCGACCGGCTGATGGAGGGCTATGGCCCATCCGGCGAAGCGCTGGTCAAACTTGGCCGTCAGGGCTCTGATCTGGTTGTCACCGTGGATTGCGGAGCGATGGCTTTTGACGCGCTGGATATGGCGCACGCAGCGGGGGTCGAGGTGATTGTCGTCGATCATCATAAATGCGCCGCCACTCTGCCCAAGGCAAGCGCGCTTGTGAATCCCAACCGCCTTGATGAAAGCGACGCCGGGGCGCAGCATGGCCATCTGGCCGCGGTGGGCATGGCGTTTTTGCTGGGCGCGGCGCTGGTTCGCAATCTGCGCGGTAAGGGTTATTTCAAGGACCGGGCCGAACCGAAACTGCTCGAACTTCTGGACATCGTGGCTTTGGGCACGGTCGCCGATGTCGCGCAGCTTCGCGGGCTGAACCGCGCGTTCGTGGCGCAGGGCCTGAAAGTGCTGGCCGGTCGCCGGAATATCGGGCTGGCCGCTCTCATCGACGCCAGCCGGTTGAAACGCGCGCCAATATGCTCTGATCTCGGCTTTGCCCTGGGTCCAAGGATCAATGCCGGAGGGCGGGTCGGGAAATCCGATCTCGGCGTCCGTTTGCTGATAACGCAGGACCCCGAAGAAGCCCGGCAAATCGCCGCCGAACTGGATCATCTCAACCAGGAACGCCAGGCTATAGAAGCCTATGTGCTGGAACAGGCAGACGCGATGTGCTCCGCGCAGCAGAATCAGGCCGTTGCGGTTTTGTCGGCAAAAGGATGGCACCCCGGTGTGATCGGTATTGTCGCGGGCCGCATCAAGGAAAAGCTGGGCCGTCCCGCCATCATCATTGCCGAAGATGACGACGGCATTGGCAAGGGATCGGGACGCTCGATCTCTGGCGTCGATCTGGGCGCGGCCATTATCGCGGCCAAGGACAAAGGGCTGTTAATCGCGGGCGGCGGTCATGCCATGGCGGCCGGACTCACCGTTGATTCGGCAAAGATCGATGCATTCAGCGAATTTCTGAACGACCGGCTGGCGGACGTGGTGGGCAGCGCACAGGCTGGGAAAGCACTGCTGCTCGACGCTGTATTGTCCCCAAAGGGCGTCAATCCGGTCTTTGTAGAGGCGATGGAAGGCGCAGGGCCCTATGGCATGGGCTGGCCCGCGCCGCGCATTGCCGCCGGGCCTGTGCGGATCGTCAAATGCGATATTGTCGGCAAGGACCATGTCCGGATGATCGTGGCCGGAGATGACGGCGGGTCCATCAAAACCATCGCCTTTCGCGCCGCCGAAAGCGATTTGGGCCAAGCCCTGCTCCATGCGCCGAAAAGCCGGAAGCTATGGATCGCCGGCCGCGCCAAGATAGACGATTGGGGCAGCCGCCCCGCCGCCGAAATCCATCTGGAAGACGCCGCCTGGGCCGATTAAACCACCCCATTTGGCAGGAAGAAAAAAATATCCAAGAATAAGCCCGCAAACAGCCATTAAGGGGTTGACCAAATCGCCCGATACCCCTAATCGCCCAATCTCGCTGGCCAAGCATTGGTACGGCCCCTTCGTCTAGCGGTTAGGACGCGGCCCTTTCACGGCTGAAACACGGGTTCGATTCCCGTAGGGGTCACCATATTTATTTCCTTTATATCAATATGGTAGTCGACTTTCCGGGTCGATATGGTGGCGGCTTTTCCGGGACTTACGTGCCTTGGAACTGGATTCCGGATATTGTAACTGATTCAAGCAAAACTGCAGGTTTCATGATAGTGCCGTGCCTGACTATGGTCAGGACTCTGAGCGTAATAACTCGCTAAAGAGATATGAATCTGATCCTCTGATCACCGTACCGCTCTCTCACATTGTTGAATGAAGGCTGTTGTATCTGGCGGCGGCCACAAAAATGCTCCCCTTTTCTCTGGACTACACAGTCTTTTCAGAAAGGCATGTCGAGAGACAAGTTTTCTGATTTGGAATAATTCTCATTCTAGGCTATAAATTATTCAATCAAGTGTCGGCGGGTTTGTTTGTCAGGCAGAGACTGAAATAAAGTGGAATGGGGATTGGATCATGGGCCATAATTATCGGTTATTGAAATATGTGTCGGCATTTGTTCTGTTTGTGCCGTTATCTTTCTCTGCCACGGCGCAACCACCGGAAAATTTTGATGCGCGGGTGGAGGCTGTTCGGCAGGCAGCCGGGGTGCCCGGTATGGCGATCGCTATTGTCGAGCAGGGTGAAACCACGCTGGCCTCAGGATATGGCACGCGCAAGCTTGGCGGCGACAAGCCTGTTGATGAGGCTACAATTTTCCCGACCGGATCAACCGGTAAAGCGGTCACAGTGGCGGGGCTGGCGCTGTTAGTGGATCAGGGGAAAATCGGCTGGGACGACAAGGTGATCGACCATCTGCCGTGGTTCCGGATGTATGATCCCTATGTCACGCGAGAGATGACGATTCGCGATCTGCTGGTCCATCGCAGCGGTCTGGGCCTTGGCGCGGGCGACCTGTTATTTGTTCCGCGCACGAATCTGACCCGCAAGGAATCGGTGCGCCGTCTTGCCCATATCAAACCCGCGACGAGTTTTCGTTACAGCTACGCCTATGACAATATTCTCTACATGGTGGCGGGGCAGTTGATTGAGGAAGTTACCGGCCAGACGTGGGAGGAATATACCGCTCAGAATATTTTTGCAAAAGCGGGAATGAACGACAGCACCGCGGCGAGTGAGCCGCGATTTGCGACCGAAAACCGCGCATTTCCCCACGCGCGGTTTGACGGTGGCCTACGCGGTGCCGGGTCGCAAGAAATGCTTGATGAGCGTGATGAACTGGGCCGGACGGCTGCCCCTGCGGGCGGCCTGGCGGTTAGCGCCCGTGACATGGCGACCTGGCTGAAGATTCAGCTCGCCCATGGCATGATGCCAAATGGCGAACGCCTGTTCAGTGAGGCCTCATCAAAAGAAATGTGGGAGCCAGTGGTGCTCAAGCCGATTCAACAGCTTCCACCAGCGCTCGCCGCGTCCACGCCCAATTTCTCTACCTATGCTCTGGGCTGGGATGTCAGCGATTATCGCGGCGTGAAGATCGTTTCACATGGCGGCGCGGTTTTCGGGGCCCAGACAATTGTCGCCATGATCCCGGACAAGGATGTCGGGTTTGCGATAATGATCAATTCCGAAGACGGACAGGTTTTGCGCGGCATGATGCTGGAACTGTTAGACCATTATCTTGACTTTCCGAAATCTGATTGGCCGGAAAAATGGGCCGCAGTTCGCGAGGAACGGATCGAAAAGGGTCTGGCTTTATTGCAGACCAAGCAAGCCGATCCGGCGAATGTCGGACCGTCACTGTCTCTGGATGCCTATGCCGGGGAATATGTTGATCCGTGGTATGGTAAAATTAATGTCGGCCGCGACAAGCAAGGGCTGACCATTGATTTTACATCAACCCCGCGCATGAACGGGCGGCTGGAACATTATCAATATGACAGCTTCATCACCCGTCTGACCGATGAAGCGATTGAGCCGGCCATAGCGACATTTTCGCTGGATTCCGAAGGCGCAGTTGATCGAGTGACGATGAAGGCACTCTCACCAATCGCAGATTTCAGTTACGATTATCACGACCTGCTGTTCAAACCGGTCGCGGCCAAAAAGTAACACCCCCGCCTGCCCTTCTCTACGACAGAAAGATATTTAATGAGCGGACCAATTACCCTTGATGTTTCCACCGAGACATTTCCTTATCACGAGCCGTTTCGTATTTCCGGTCACTTGTTCACCGAAACCGAAGTCGTTTTGGTCAGCTTGTCAGATGGTGAAAATACCGGCCGCGGAGAAGCGGCTGGAGCCTATTATCTGGGCGATGACACAGATAAAATGCTCGCCGAGATCGAGAGTGTGAGGGCAGAGATTGAGGCAGGAGCGACGCGGGAGGAGTTACAACAGCTTCTTCCCCATGGCGGTGCACGCAATGCGCTTGATTGTGCCTGGTGGGAATTGGAGGCCAAGGCAAGCGGAACGCCGGTATGGGAACTTGCCGGACTTCCGGCCGCGCCAGAGCCGCTGCTGACTACAATTACATTGGGTGCGCAGGATCCGGAGATAATGGCACAGAAAGCGGCAGCGCTGACCGAATTCAAGGCGCTGAAGCTCAAACTGACGGGAGATGCCGATGTTGATTTTGCCCGTGTTGCCGCGGTCCGGACTGCTCGACCGGAATGCTGGATCGGTGTTGATGCCAATCAGGGTTATGAGATTGACGGCCTGACGGCTCTGGTGGATGTCTTACTTGAAAACGATGTGAAGCTGCTTGAGCAACCATTGGCGCGCGGGCGTGAAAGCGACCTTGACGGGTTTGAACGGCGGATGCCCTTTGCGGCGGATGAAAGCGCCCTGTCGCTTGAAGATGTGGATAATATGGTTGGCCGTTTTGATGTTTTGAATATCAAGCTCGATAAATGCGGCGGCCTGACCGAAGGACTGGCGATCGCAAGGCGGGCAAAGAAATGGGGGCTGGGTGTAATGGTCGGGAACATGATGGGCAGCAGCCTGTCGATGGCGCCGTCATTCATTGTCGGACAGCTTTGCGATGTGGTTGACCTTGATGGCCCCACCTTTCTTCGGGAAGATCGTTCGCCTGCCGTGGAATATTCGGACGGCAATATCTGGTGCCCATCCGAATTATGGGGACTGAACGCGGTTTAGGCAATCGCGGAATATCAAGCTGCTATCTGACCCTGAGAGCCAAGAAATTCATTGACATTTCTCTTTATAGGATATTACTGTCCTAATTAGGATAATAATATTGAGGGGATTTCCAATGGGCAGGAAGATGAGGTTGAAGCAGCCAGAAATATCGCAGCCAAAACTTTCCCGGCGGGCATTTGTTGCTGGTGCCGGTGGGGCAGCATTGGCGTTTCCGATGGTCAATTTCGGCTATTACAGCCTGAGTGCAGCCAGTCCCCGCAAATATTCCAAACGCGCCATGGATATTGTCGGTGAAGCGCTGGTCATCGACATGCTGGCACCGCTGCACATGGATTTCTCGCCCGACGCCAATACCAAACCGCCAAGCGAGCAAGCGATTGCCGATTTCAAGGCGAGCGGTATAACCGGATTCCACAACGCTTTCGGCCTGGGCGGGCCAGAGGCCTATACACATGCGCTGCGCTATTTTGCCGATTGGCAGGGCTATGCAGGGCGCAGCCCCGATGTGTTTGCGTTAATCGGGACGATGGCCGATCTGGAACATGCAAAAGCGAGCGGACGTATCGGCGTTATCATGGGTGTGCAAAATGCCGACCATTTCCGAAAAGTGGAGGATGTCAAAACTTTTTACAATTTGGGTCAGCGCTGTTCACAGTTAACCTATAACAGCCAGAACCGAATTGGATCAGGCAGCACAGAGCGCGTTGACGGCGGTGTGAGCGACTTTGGCTTTGAAATCATCAAAGCGATGAACGAGGTCGGCATGCTGGTCGATGTTTCGCACAGCGGCGACCAAACGACGCTTGACGCCGTCAAGCTATCACCGGTTCCGATAGCATATACGCACAGCAACTGCCGCGCCATATCTGGCCATGTGCGCAGCAAGACCGATGAAGCGATCAAGGCGCTTGGTGACAAGGGCGGTGTCATGGGGATCGCCGGTGTCCGACAGTTTGTCAGCAAGACCGAGCCGACCAACATCACCCATATCGCCGATCATATCGAGCATGTTATAAAACTGACAGCGATTGAACATGTCGGCATTGGCTCGGATTCTGATCTGTATGGTTATGACGATATGAAGCCGGAGCAGAACAAGATGCTGCGATCGGCTTATAAAGGCAGCTATGCTTTCCGCGAGAAAATTGATGTCGATGGTTTTGACCATCCGCTCAAGATGTTCGACCTTACCGAAGAATTATTGCGGCGCAATTATTCCGCCGAGAATATCAAGGCCGTTCTCGGCGGAAATTTCCAGCGTCTTTTACGCAATACATGGAAATAAATCACGCCAATATCGGCTTTTCTAGGAACTTCATTATGAATGCCCCAACACCGTTCGCGGAGAATATTATTCCTTTACTGCCGCAGCCTTATCTTGTGTTCCTTGGTGATACGACGGTGCCGGGCTATGCCAAGACCGCCTTTGGCCTGCGCGACTGGGCGCGTGATCTGTGCGTCGGCGAATATAGCTGCGCGCCAGATGCGGTCAGCGCCGGACTACCCGCAATGACACCGGCTGAAGCAAAGGCGGCGGGTGCGCGGTCACTTGTCATCGGGGTTGCAAATCCCGGCGGGGTCATTCCCGAAAGCTGGATCGTGGCACTGGTCGAAGCACTGGATGCCGGGCTGAATATTGTCAGTGGGCTACACGCACGTTTGGAAGATATACCGGCACTGCGCAAAGCTGCGGCGCGGTCGGGACAAAGACTGATTGATGTGCGGGTGCCGCCTGAAAATATTAGTGTAGCCACAGGCCGCAAGCGCAGCGGGAAGCGGCTGCTTGCGGTTGGGACTGACTGCGCGCTTGGGAAAAAATATGCGACTCTTGCCATTGCGCAGGCGTTCAAGGAGCGGGAGATTAACACCGATTTTCGTGCTACCGGACAAACCGGCATCATGATTTCTGGCGGAGGAATGCCTATGGATGCGGTAATCTCTGATTTCGAGGCGGGAGCGGCAGAAATGCTTAGTCCCGATGCGGCGGACGACCATTGGGATGTTATCGAGGGACAAGGATCACTCTATCACCCTGCCTATGCGGCTGTCTCGCTGGGCCTTTTGCACGGTAGCCAGCCGGATGTTTTTGTTGTTTGTCATCAGCCGGGACGAACGCATATCCTGGGGCTACCCGATTTTCCGCTCCCGTCGATCGAAGAAGTTATTGATCTCAACATCACTCTTGGCAAGCTTACAAACCCGGCTATTCGCTGCGGCGGAATTGCGTTTAACACGTCAGACCTTTCGGCAGAGGAGGCCGAGGCACTAATGGCGCGGGAAAGCAAGCGGCTTGGCTTGCCCGTGGCCGATCCAATACGAAAAGGGCCGGCCTTTGAAGCGCTCATCACTTCCTGTCTGGGCGACACATAATGAAGGCCGGGACAGATGGCGTAAAGGCAAGCTTTTTTCAGCGCTTTCTGCTCCCGGGTTTCGCGTTCAAGGGCTTTGTCATCGGCGGCGGCTATGCGACCGGACGTGAGCTAGCGGAGTTTTTTCTGGTTAGCGGTCCGTGGGGCGGCCTTGCCGGGATCATTCTGGCCATGGGGTTATGGAGCCTGATCTGCGCCGCGACCTTTGCTTTTGCCCAGGCATATTCCGCTTTTGACTATCGCAGTTTCTTTTCAGCACTTCTGGGGCGCGGATGGGTTATTTTTGAAATCGCCTATCTTTTGTTTGTCATCCTGGTTGTCGCTGTTTTTGGCGCGGCGGCGGGTGAAATTGGTGCGGCGATGTTTGGCTTGCCTGTTGTGGTGGGGACAATCGCTCTCGCACTAGCGGTTGTTATAGGGACCGCGCTTGGCAACGCATCGGTGGAGCGACTGTTCAAATTCGCCACGCCCTTTATCTACGGCGTTTATATCATTTTCATGATCCTTGCCTTTACCAGCTTTGGCGAGCGAATTACCGATCGCTTTGCCCTCGCCCCATCTGCTGACGACTGGGCCTTTGGAGGTTTGACCTATGCCAGCTATAATGTGGTTGGTGCTATAGTCATTCTGCCGCTTTTACGCCACCTTACCAGCCGCCGCGATGCCATAGTAGCGGGCCTTGTCGCGGGGCCGCTGGCCATGTGGCCCGCGATTATGTTCTTTATCTGCATGGTGGCCTTCTATCCCGGCATTGAGTCAGAGACGCTGCCGTCCACCTTCATGCTGGAAAAGCTGAACAGCCCTTTGTTCCAGATTGCTTTTCAATTCATGATTTTCACGGCGCTTCTGGAAAGCAGCGTTGGTGCCATCCATTCGATTAACGAACGCATCGATCATGTCCTTATGACGCGGCGCGATATTGGTCTTGCTACCGGTGCCCGTATCGCAATTGCGGTGGTGATCCTGATTGGTTGCATTTTTGTGGCGGATCGCTTTGGGCTGATCGCGCTCATCGCCAGCGGCTATACCGCGCTCGCTTATATATTTATTGTTGTCTACATTCTGCCGCTAATGACGCTTGGCATCATGAAGCTCTATACAAAGGCAGCCACGCCAACTTCCGAAGCGAAGGTTAGCGCATGAATTGGAACATCAAATTTAAAGGGATGCTAAAATGAGAAAATCACTTCTGCCCTGTCTGCTCCTTGCCGGTTGCGCTTATCCGCAAGGATCGCCGCCTGCACCCGACAATCTGCACAGCGGGTTTCTGGTCCTCGATAGCCATCTTGATGTTCCGATGCATTTCGCAAGGGAGGGCTGGAGCTTTGCAGATGCACACACGCTCGAAAATGATGTTGTTCAGGTTGATATTCCGCGCATGGCAGCCGGAAATCTGGATGGCGGATTTTTCGCCATATATACCGCGCAAGGCCCTTTGACTGCGCAAGGTTATGCCGACGCACGTGACTTTGCATTTAGCCGTTCTGACGAGATTGACGCGATGCTGGCGCAAAACACGAACACAATCTTGCCCGCCCGAACAGCCGCCGATGCACGGCGCATTGATGCTCAGGGAAAACTGATCGCTTTCAAGAGCATGGAGAATAGCTATCCTCTGGGCGACGATCTGGAGCTTTTGGAAGAATTTTATAAGCGCGGTGTGCGGATGGTAGGGCCGGTGCATTCGGCCAATAACCAGTTCGCTGATTCCTCTGGCGACAGCCCGAAGTGGAATGGTCTCAGCCCGCTGGGCCGTGAATGGGTGGAGGAGATGAACCGGCTTGGCATGGTAATTGATGGCAGTCACGCCTCTGATGCAGCGTTTGACCAGATGGTCGAGCTGTCCAAAACGCCGCTCATCCTGTCTCATACCAGCCCCAAGGCGCTTTCCGACCTGCCACGCAATCTGGATGATGCGCGTATTCGCAAACTGGCCTCATCAGGCGGTGCTATCTGTGTATCGACAATTTTTCTGTCACCGATGAACCTGCCGCCAGCCAAAGCAGAAGTTTTCGGCAAGCTGGACAGTATCGGTAGCATGTCACCGGCCGAGCAGGCCCAGTTTGTCAAAGAGTGGAACGCTCTTGAGGAATCAGAGCCGTTATGGGCAGTTGATTTTGAAGAATATATGGCGGCCGTACTGCATGTCATTAAAGTTGCGGGCGTCGATCACACCTGTTTTGGCGGAGACTGGGACGGCGGCGGCGGCTTTAAGGGGTTTAGGGATATTGCCGCACTACCAAAAGTTACGGCGCGGCTGAAACAGGCGGGCTATTCCGATGCCGACATAGAAAAAATGTGGAGCGGTAATATGCTAAGGATAGTCGAAGCGGCGGACGCAGCACGAGAGAAATAGCGGCGGATTTTTGCTATCTTAAAACTGACTACCGGAAATAGAAAAACGGGCTTTCATTAATCTGAAAGCCCGTTTTTTTGCCGTTCCTGTGCCTTAGTAATTGACAGTCATTGCCATCAATTTGAACACAAAGGCACAATAGAAGATCATGAGAGCGGCGAGGAACAGCAATATGTTCCATAGCTTTGCCGTCCAGTGCCGACCTTCGCGCCATGTTAAAAACATGTTCCAGCCAGTGACAATGACTGCGCCGACAAAGGCTATTAAGCCGGCAATTTGCAGAAACCACAACCAGCCATCGAATGCCTCTGTCATAGTGTCAAGGTCGCTGAACATCATGGATATCGCGACTGCCCATCCGGCCAGCACGGCCAGAACCAGCACTGCAAATATCCGGGTGAGCCGATAAGCCAAACGGGCCTTGCCAGTAACAGCAAGAGGAGCCGCATATTTGCGCCGTACAAAGGCGGCAACCGGCCACAACAGGAACGTCAACGCCAATATGCCAAGGCTGATATACAGCAGCGGCAATATCCAGCCTGGAGACTTGTGCGCGGGAATAGGCTCAAACACCATGAAGGGTGAGAACGGATCCACGCTCCAGCGGACGACTTTTCCGTCCTCCACCACGGCAGCAAGACGGTCTTCGCTGTTCAGGTCTCGCCAGACAAAGGGTGCAATCTCGACCCAGTGGCGCGGTGCTCCGCCTTTACCGAGCAAGCTGGGGATTACCAGTTCACCATCTGGACCAATCGAAACCTCCATTTGTCCCAATAGTCCCGTCACACCAATGAAGCTGGATTCTGACCGCCGACTGACCTGCCAGTTACCGGCCATCATTTCGGCATGTTCTTTGGCGAGTTCCGGAGCGACTTTTCCGTCTGGTTCCTGATCATTTGGCCCGTTTTTTAGCTCGCTCGGGAAATAACGGTCGGCGAAATCTTCAAAGACCGCATTGCGCAACGTCCCCGCGGCCCCCATTCTGCCACCACCATTGAACGAGACATAAAAACCGACATTTTCGTCCATGAACAAATGCAAAGACGAATGGAAACCCTGAGTATCGCCAAGGTGAGCGATAACCTGCCGTCCATTGGTGTTGGTTTCAAAAAAGCCAAGCTCCATGCGATTGAGCGGCGGGATCACCGTCAGCGGACTGTTGTGCATCATTTCGGCGGTTTCAGCGCTCATTATCCGCTTTCCGTCTAGCTCGCCCTTTTGCAGATGCGCGATCATGAAGCGTGCCATGTCGGTGCCGGTTGATGACAAAGATCCTGCCGGATAAGCTCCGACCAGTTCAAATTTTATTGGATCCTCTGACGCACGGCTATATCCGGTCGCCATCTGATCTTCATACTTTTTGGCAAGCGGTTGACGGAATGTGGAATTGTCCATGCCAAGAGGGGCAAAGATATTCTGATCCACATAATCGTTAAATGGCATGCCCGATACGCGCTGGACAATATACCCGGCCAGTGCCGTCCCCCAGTTTGAATAGGCTGGGGTTGTTCCAGCATCAAAGATACGCTCCGGCACCCATCGTTTGAGATAATCCTCAAGCGACATCAGTTTCTCTGTATCTGACATGATCAGATATTTTACAGCTTCCTCAAACCCTGCGGTATGCGTCATTAAATGCCGCATCGTTACGGGTTTGTCGCCGCGCGCAGGTATTTTGAAATCAAGATAGGTGTTTACATCGGCATCAAGGTCGATATTACCTTTCTCAACCTCTTGCATGACCGCCGTCCATGTCACGAGTTTAGATACAGACCCCGGCCGAAACAGGGTTTGGTCGGGAATGACCGGAGTATGTTTTTCAACATCGGCATAACCATATCCACGTGCCGTCAGGATTTCTCCATCCTTTACAACCGTGACTACGGCGCCGGGAATATCTCCGCTATTAAGCGCATAGGGCATATAGCCATCAAGCCAGGCATCAAGGTCATCTTTGGTTAGCTGCTCCGCTTCGCCCCGTTCCTGGGGCATGGCCTGATCCTCAGCTTTGGCCGCAGCTTTAGGGGTTAGCGGCGAAGGTGGGGGTAATGTGGCTTGTCCCAGGCCAATTTGTCCTAGTCCCAATTGATCCACGTTAACAGGGCTCAGCATGATACTTCCGATCAATGCAGCTGCGCCAAAAACCATTATCCTGATGAAATCCATATATCCCCTCCTCCCAGAAAGCAGAATGCGGCTCTCTGATTTTGCACCATTATCCGCTATACTATCCTAATTAGAAAATCCGTCAAGCCAGTTGATTCTATAGGTTTTCTCCCAAATCTTCTTCAACCACTAAGATGTTATGCCCAATAAGAAAATCTTTAGCTAACAAGGATTGCATTCAGACCGACCCACAAAAAAGGCGACCAGTGTTCACTGATCGCCTTTTTCTGATTCATAAGGGATAAATCAGAACTTTGCCTTGGCACCGATGGAAAAATAGGTTCCTATCACATCATAATGCGGGTTGCCCTGCGGTGACAATGGTGGGTTCTTGTCGAACAAATTGTTCACGTTGCCCGACAATGTAAACCGGTCCGTAACCTTGAAGCGAAGCCCCAGGTCAACATATGTCCGAGCATCGGTTTTGTTGTTGACCAGATTGGTCAGCAGATGATCATAAAGACCGCCATCAATATAACGGACACGAACGTCTGCACCCATATCGTCATTATCATATCCAACACTTAAAGTGCCGCGCCATTTGGGCACACCGTTTAACGTTCCGGAACCAACGTCGCCAGCCGTATCGTTACGGTTCAGGCCAGTGTCAAAAATGAATTTGTCCACATAGGATGCAATGGCCCTTATTCTTAGCGATCCGTCCATCACTGGCCGGGTATAAGCTGCCTCAAAATCGATCCCGCTTGTTTCAAACTGGGCAATATTCTGGAAGTTTGCCAATACCTGTGTGACTGTCCCTGTTCCATCACGTGTAATACGGGCACAAGCGTCAACACTTCCCTGCTTACAGGCCAGAGTCAAATTGGAACCGCTCAATGTTGCAATCGCGCCGTCGATGCTAATATCATAATAATCAACAGAGAAGCGGAAACCCGGCAGGAATGACGGAGATATGGATCCACCAAAAGTCAATGTGCTGCTTATTTCCGGATTCAGGTCGGGGTTACCGCCAGTGAAAGTAGTAACAAGCGCCGGGTTTGGATTATAGGCTGGATTGGCGGCTGCGCGGCCTTCTGTATCCTGATCGACAAGTGGCCGAACATTGATTGATCGACTGGAGAAAAGTTCGTTGATCGATGGTGAACGAATATCACGCGAGCGGGTTACTCGGAGCAGAATATCGTTAAACAAACGCGCCGTGCCGCCAGCCTTCCATGACCAAATTCCGCCGCTCGTGCTATAGTCGGAATAGCGTGCTGCGCCGTTGAAATCGAGAGTGAACTTATCTTCAATATCGAGCAGAGGCATTGCAATTTCGGCGAAGCCTTCCTTGACATTAAACCCGCCAGACAGGTCAGTCGTAAAGAGTGGAATACCAAAGTCGCCTGCCACAGTCTCCGGTGTGCGCGTGGTAACAAGCTCTTCCCAGCGCGCTTCCACGCCCACAGCAACAGTGACCGGACCAGCCCAAAGCGAGAATAGATCGCCCTGAACCTCTGCGCCAAGCGAGTCGAGTTTGCTTGTGGAGAAGGACCGCTGAGTCCCTGTGACATAATTGAGCGATTCCGCAGAAGCATTATACCGCCCGAATGGATTTAGCGGCGAACATGCGGGGTCATCATTGGTTGGATCACCATCAGCATTGATCGCGCATACGATATCTCCGCCACTAAGCACGGCATTGACTGCATTATCAAAATTGGATGCCAACCGGGCATTTCCAAAAGACTGGTCGCTGTCCACTTCACCATGGCTGTAATGGGCGCTATATTTGAAACCGTTTCCAAAAAAGCCGTCTATGCCTATGGCGCCTTCTTTATTTTCACGAATACCATTGAATCGCGACATCAACAGATCATCGAAAAGGCGATAATAGCTGAAGCTGGTTTCCCCTGCCGCTGCCAGTTGGCTCTGTATTCCGGCGGACAAATAAGGATTATCTGCCTGGATAGTCAGCGGCGGTGTTAGGAAATCGGGTAGGAAGTCATAGTCGGATTCCGAACGACCATATGTTCCGTCGATCCATAATTTTGCATTGCCGATATCATAGCTGGCACGGGCGTAGATGCTCATACGCTCAACAGGTGTTGATACGATAATATGGTCGTAAAGCCCGACCGCATCACTTCCGCCGACCCCTTGTGCATTCGGGCCGCTAAATGCACGGAGAGATCCGTCGCGGTTAAATGTCTGCCCGGCAAAGATACCCGAAGTAATCAGGCCACCTCCACCGCTAATACCGAAAGGTAATGTGTTGACATCACGGACCAGTTCCAGCCCTCCGGCGACTGGAATAAAGTTCGCGCTGCCCAGATTTTTGCGTGAATTGCGATCGAGGACGCCTTTGTCCTTCACATATTCCGCGCCGATCATGACATGACCTGCACCATCGGCAAATGATGTGCCATAGCTTCCTTCAAAGCCATAGCGCGCGCCATCCCCGCGTGAGGAAATTCCATAGTCAGCGCCTAGCGTCAAACCCTCAAGTTCATCGTTGAGAATGATATTCACAACGCCGGCTACCGCGCCTGAACCCCACGCAGCAGAAGCACCGCCGGTCACAACTTCTACGCGTGAAATCAGGCTGGTCGGTACAAAATTAAGATTGTTGTCACCAACATATCTGCGACCATTTACCAAAGTCAAAGTGCGGTTTGTTCCCAAGCCGCGAAGATCAGCCGGGGCTGTCCCGCTGCTGGTATTACCGACTGATACCGTAGGCGTTACAGTCGGACGGAATTGCGGTTGATCGTTCAGCACCTGCTGGATATTGGGCCGATCACCCTGAAGAAGCTCCTCGGTTCCGATAACGGTTGTCGGAGTGGGCTGGTCAAATCCCGTTTTACTAATACGGGAACCAGTTACGATGATCGTTTCGGCCGTATTGGCGTTGCTATTTTCATCATCAGATTCTGATTGCGCCTGCGCACCAGATGTAGTCAACAGCGCGACTGCCACTGCGCCTAAATAGCCACCTTTCAAGATAGCTTTTTTCTTGTTCGCTAAATTGGTTTTCATATCTACTCCCCGATATTGAAGAATTATTGACCGAATCCAACGTTAATTTTCTTAACAGGACAATATTCTCATTTTATCCTAACTTGCACAGCTTTAATAAATTCGCAACATAAATTACCAGAAGGTCTTTCGGGAAGATGTTCTGGGTAACTGCCACTGAAAGCTTGGGCATCATCGCTTTCTTCACCGGATATCAGTGACTATCAAATCATCGCAGAACTTTTCTGTTTGGGATAATTACATCATGAAAGGATAAACTCAACCGCATTACTTTAGGGCGTAATCCAAGGAAACATCGGAATTTCAGGCTTCTTGACAGAAAATATTTAATCTGCCAGTTAATCCTGATTAGAGAATATTGTGAGGGGCTTACCTATGTCGCCGTTTTTCATGCGAAACTTAACGTCTTGTGGTATATCATCCCTTGGTAATCGCGTTACTTTCTGGATGCCGAAAGCATTGTTGGTGACATCATTACTGGCTGGCTCCCTATTGGCGAGCCTGACACCCGCAGTCGCCACTAGTGTTGAGGAAAGCGCGGCCAACAGCGCCCCCGCCATTATTGCGGTCGATGATATTAAGCAGCAACGCCTTGATGCGCTTCCCGCATTTATCGACCAGATGGTGGAGGACCAGATAAAAACCAGCGAAGTTGCCGGGGCGGTCGTGACGGTAGTTTATGACGGAAAAATATATGCCAGCAAAGGATATGGTTTCAAAAATATCGAGGCAAAAACGCCCGTAGATCCGGATGCAACTCTGTTCCATCCCGGATCTGTCTCAAAACTGTTCACCTGGGTCGCACTCATGCAACAGATTGAGGCAGGAACAGTTGATCTTGATACCGATGTAAACCACTATATTGACTTTGAAATACCCCGTAATGGCTTTGATCCTATTACAGTGCGCGACCTGTTTTCGCATAGTCCGGGAATGAGCGATATTAGCGGCTTTATCGTCGACGATCCCGATAAGTTGATGCCATATGCTGAGTGGATACAAGCCAAAGTCCCCCGCCGTGTCTGGGCTCCCGGCATCGAAACGGCTTATTCAAATTTTGGTGCCGCGCTTGCAGGATATATTGTTGAGCGTGTTTCGGGCGAACCGTTTGATGAATATACGAAAAACCACATATTTGCACCGCTCGGCATGACCTCGACCACTTTTTCAGAACCGCTTGCTGGCGTGCTGGCCGAAAATATGGCGACGGGTTACAAAGTCGAGAATGGTGAATTTATAGCCAAGGGACCGGAATATCTTAGCCTGGTAATGCCTGCGGGCTCCGCGGTCTCAACAGGTAGTGATATGGGGCGGTTCATGCTGGCAATGCTGAATGGCGGCGCGCTTGATGGCAAGCGGATATTAAAGCAGAAATCTGTGCGGCTGCTTCAAAGCAATTCCTTTGCTAATGCTCCGCGTCTGGCGGGCATGGCACATGGGTTTCTGGTCGAGCGTGACGCCACTCCCCGGCTTGTGGGTCATGCCGGTAACACGGTGGACTTTCATTCCGATCTCGTCATCGCACCGGAATTGGGCTTTGGTTATTATATTTCAATGTCGGGCGGAGAAGGAAGCTCCGACGCTCGCACAGTCCTGACCAAGGCGATTACCGGATATATGTTTCCGCAAGCACCGACTTCCCGATGGAGCGGCGCTGCCGAAACGGCTCCGATGGGCCGTTATCGTTCCAACCGGCGCGATTATGCCAGAGCGCCCAACAAGGACTATGACACACTTGTATCCGCAAAAGGCCCAAACAGTCTGGAAATCAATGTCCGGGGCGAAAAGTCAGCCTGGGAACGGATCGGACCGCATCTTTATGAAAAGGTCACCGATGTCCCCGAAGGCGGTCCCTATGATAGGGTTGAATTTTATCAGACTGAGCGCGGTCCCCGCCTCTCATTCTCATTTGAACCTTACACGGCCTATCATTTTATCGAGGCGGAATGATTGGGATGCCATTGGAGCAATCTGAGGAATAGCTCAAATCAAATGAAAATGTGTTATTTGCATATCTCAATATACGGTTTAATGCGAAAGAGATGTTTGAGTTGACTAAACAGACTCAATATTGTCAGTGAAAGAAAGAATAAATTAAAGGCCATTATGCTCAATTCTGACATAACCTTGGGATCCATTCTTCGAAATCTGCGTCAGTCCAATGGCTGGACATTAAAGCAGATGAGCGAGAAATGCGGTATCCCGCTTTCGACATTGTCAAAGGTGGAGCATGACCGGCTAACACTGACTTATGACAAGCTATTACAGGTTAGTCAGCGTCTGGGTATCAGGATGTCCGAACTTTTTGCCGAAAATAGCGAGCCGGAACGCCCCTCTGTGATGGCGCGGCGCAGTATCGGAGACATAACAAATTCGGTGCGGGTGGAAACCGCAAACTACGATTATTATTATCTTTGCACCGAACTCCGGCAAAAGCGCATGATCCCCGTCATTACCAAGATCAGGGCCAAAACTCCGGAAGAATTTGGCTCCCTGGTCCATCACGAGGGCGAGGAATTCATCTATGTGATAAAAGGCCGGATAAGTGTTTATACTGAATTTTATGATCCGGTTACGCTGGATGAAGGCCAGTCAATTTATATCGACGCCAAAATGGGCCATGCCTATCTGGCCGCCGAAAATTGCGAAGAGGCCGAAGTGCTGGGGATCATGTCAAGTCCGGATGATGAATTGATGCAGTCGTTACTGTCCATCCATGAAGAACAGAAAAAGCTCGAAAAGCTATAGTTTTGAGCCTGCCAAAGAATATCCTTAGGTCGATTTTTTATTTTTGGGAATGTTCAATCGATTAAGTTTAACTTAGCTATGCTGATGGCTCGACCCGGTAAAGACCGCAAGAATTCGACAACGTCCGGGGGATGAGGCTATCCAGGCATGTCCCATTCCGGCATCGAAATAGATCGAATCCCCTTCGCTTAATACCGTTGGGGCATATATTTCGCTGTGAAATTCAACATCTCCTTCAAGGATATAGGTGAACTCCTCACCTTCATGTTTGATGTAGTTTCCAAATTCTTCCATGCTTCGAGCTCTCACTTCGATGACCATCGGGTGAAAGCTGCGTTGATTTAACTCGGCCCCGTGGAATTCATAAAAATAGGGACCATCCGACATGGTAGGCTCTTCACCTTTGCGTGTGATCGCGCGACGGCCAGTCATTTTGGTGCGTGGAGGGCGATCAGAGGTGACAGGTGCCGGTGTATCAGGAAGTGCGAAAAGTTGGGCCATATCCAGATCCAATCCGTCACACAATTTCATTAGCTTTGTATAATTAAGCTCCATTTTGCCGGTTTCGAGCTTTGACAATGTCGACACAGCAAGACCTGTCTTTTCGTACACATCTGCCAGAGTCCAGCCATTATCCGTGCGTATTTTTCGCAGTGCCTCGCCAGGGTTTTGCTGCGAAGAAAAATTTTTGTTTCTGCTCATAATCTGTTCTCTATTTTTAGAGCAATGGATTTTCATATCCTGATAAGTCTTAATATACAGGAAAATCAACGAACTTCTATAGTTGAGGTCGTAGTAGCGATTTCAATCAGAGATATAGAATCAACTTCTGCCCCCGCTCTGCTCCGGCAAACTGCCAATTCCATACCTTGTGCATTATTATGAAACGCCTCTCAAGGCCCCGTGCAGACTATAGCTCTCTGGTTTAAAGCCGTCGTGGAAATTTTGAACTAATTTTCAAATTCATCAAAACTTATTTTCAGTTTCATAAAGTTGTCTCATTAGATGGATAGGTCGCTCCTCGAAGGAAATCACACAGGCCGACCGGCTTTTCGAGTCGGATACAGCCGGTTTCCGGAACATCATTAAATGAGGAGATCTCGATGAATACCTTCGGCCGTCAGGTTGTTAATAAATTTCGCACATCCACCAGCATGATTGCTGTTGGCGTACTGGCCTCAGCAATACTACCTTCTTCGGTGATGGCGCAGAATGTCGAGCTATCGGATGAGGAAAGTGCCGCCAGCATCGTCGTGACTGGCTCACGTATTGTTCGGGATGGCTATGAAGCACCAACCCCCACCACCGTGCTTGGCGCAGCTGAAATCGCGACAACCGCACCGAACAACATCGCGGATATCGTCAACCGTCTACCGGCTCTGGCGGGTAGTGCGACACCTCGCACCAATCTGGGCCAGATCAGTAATGGCGGCACCGGTATCAACGCACTGAACCTGCGCAATCTGGGAGCGCAACGCACGCTAATCCTGCTGGATGGCAAGCGCGTTCCCGTATCAACGATCAACACCGGCCTAGTCGATGTGAACTTCATGCCCAATCTGCTGATAAGTCGCGTTGATGTGGTTACCGGCGGCGCTTCAGCCGCTTGGGGCTCAGATGCCGTGGCTGGCGTGGTCAACTTTGTTCTGGATAAGAAATTTACCGGTATCAAGGGTGACGTGCAGGGCGGCATCACAACTCATGGTGACGACGAAAATTACCGGATCGGACTTGCGGCTGGCTCCTCTTTTGCGGATGGTCGCGGCCACTTTCTGATAAGCGGCGAACACGCGTATAATGCCGGTCTGAAAGGGCTTCCTCGCTCTTGGTATACGGGCGCAAAGCGCTTCAAGAACCCCGATTACGAGGCGGGTAATGGCCAGCCGGAATGGTTGGTGATGGAAAACACCGGCTTTTCCACCATCGCGCCGGGCGCTATCGTAACAAGCGGCGAACTACGCGGCCTGTATTTTGGAGAAAACGGTACCCCTGCCCAGTTGAATGTGGGTGATATCGTATTTGATCCGTTCATGACCGGTGGTGACTGGGAATATACCGATTTCGGTAAAGGCATCCAAGATATGGATCCCCGCATTTCCCGTCAAAATCTGTTTGCCCGGCTGAGCTACGAATTATCCGATAATGTCGAAGTATACGGCCAGTTTTCTTATGGCCGTGCCAGCACGTCCATGCGTTCTACGCCGCAGTTTAACTTTGGCGGTATTACCATTCAACGCGACAATGCTTTCCTGCCGACCGAAATCGGCACCCGGATGGACGAGCTTGGGCTCACCAGTCTTGATGTCGGCAGTTGGAACGCCGATCTCGGCGGTATTCAAACCGATACAAAACGCAGCCAGTTCCGCTACCTGCTTGGTCTAACCGGCAATGCCGACATATTTGGTACCGTCTGGGACTGGGATATCTCGGCCAATCGTAATGTCAGCAAAATTTTTAACGGATCCAACGCCGCTATTACATCCCGCTATCGTGCTGGTATCGACTCCGTGCGAAATAGTGACGGGGTTATTGTCTGCCGCTCTTCACTCGACGATCCTAACAATGGCTGTGTGCCGTATAATATTCTGGGCACAGGCACTGTTTCCCAGGCAGCGAAGAACTATGTTCTGGGTGATAACTGGCTGCGCGGAACCCTCACGCAAGATATCCTGGCAACAAGCCTCGGCGGTGAGCCTTTTTCAACCTGGGCGGGGCCTGTATCCATTGCGATGGGTGTGGAACATCGCCGCGAGAAGCTTCGCAGCCATGTTGACGAACTGTCGCTCACCAATAGCTACTGGGCCGGTAACTACAAGCCTATCAACAACCAATATCATGTTACCGAAGCATATCTCGAAACCATTGTTCCATTAGCGCAAGATGCGTCCTGGGCAAAAGAGCTCAGCATCAATGCGGCTGTCCGCGCGACCGATTACAGCACCTCCGGTTATGTAACGACCTGGAAAGTCGGTGCCAATTACGAACCAGTGGACGGTGTCCGTTTTCGTATGACACGTTCGCGTGACATTCGTGCAGGAAATTTCTCTGAACTTTATGCATCGGGTCAGACCAACACCTACCTGATTTCCGACCCGTTCCGGGATAACGAACCTGTCAGCTATTTTGAAATTCGTTCGGGTAACCCCGTATTGAAACCCGAAAAAGGCGACACGCTGAACCTTGGCGTGGTGTTACAACCCTCTTTCGCACCGGGTATCTCATTGTCGGCGGATTATTTTGATATCAAAGTAAAAGACGCGGTGGCGACCGTTGGCGCAGGCACGATATTGAACGAATGCTATCGCGGCGACACGACGCTGTGTGGACTGATCCAGCGTGATGACAGCGGGCTTATTAGCGAAATATATGTGAGCCCGGTCAATCTGGCACGCCAGTCAGTCCGCGGAATTGATTTCGAAGCCTCCTACAATGTAGCCCTTGCCGATATTTCGTCATCACTGGGTGGGAACTTCTCATTACGCGGCGTTGCAACGCGCTACACCAAAGCCCAGTCGGACAATGGTGTAGCAGACCCCTCTTCCAGCCTTGGTGCCAACAACGGAGGCACGCCGAAATGGCAATATATGGTGCAGGGCATCTATCGGGACGAACGGCTCACTATGTCGCTGACCGGACGTGGTTTAAGCTCGGGCGTTTATATGACAAGGGGGATCGAATGTCAGGCCGACTGTCCGACATCCACTCCCGAAAATCCCACGACAAACAGAAACCGTATCGATGGTGCTCTGTATCTGGATGCTTTCGTCGGGTTCAAGTTATTTGACGCCACCGAACTTTACCTGGCGGTGGATAATCTTGCAAACAAGCAACCACCGGTTGTTGGAAGTGGACCAGGGATCGGAAGCGCGCCTTATGGTTCATCTGCTACCTATTATGACCTGATCGGCAGGACGTTCCGGGCTGGCGTTCGTTTCAACTTCTGATCGAATTAAGGCTGCCCCCTCAGGGGCAGCCTTTTCGCTTTTCAATCTGCCAGACACATCTCATCGAATAATCAGGAGCAAGAGCATGCACACCCGTCGTAATCTACTGAAAAGTGGGGCATTTATAGCTGGCATGGCAGGCGCTTCCGGCTTGTTACCAGCATCGGTTAAGAAGGCATTCGCGATTACACCCGATCCGGGCACGACCTATCTGGATGCTGAACATATTGTCATCCTGATGCAGGAAAATCGTTCCTTCGATCATATGTTTGGTACTTTGCAAGGAGTGCGAGGCTTCAATGACCGCCGTACGATCCGGCAAGGCGATGGGGCATCGGTTTTCATTCAACGTGATGTGACCGGCAAAGCCTATACGCCTTGGCATGTCAGTCTGAAGGAAACACGGGTCACCTGGATGGGAGCTACACCGCATTCGCGTTCCGATCATCTCGACGCTTGGAATGGGGGAACCTACAGTAACTGGGTTACTGCAAAGACCCATCCTCGATATCCCGATGTCCCTGTTACGCTGGCTTACCACACGCGTCAGGATCTGCCATTCTATTATGCTTTGGCGGATGCATTTACTGTATGCGACCAGCATTTCTGCGGAAGTCTGACCGAAACAGCACCCAATCGATTGCATATGTGGTCAGGAACATTGCGTGAGCCACATGGAACCGGATCGCTGGCATATCTGAAAAACGGACAGACGCACCCGGGTGCTCTGGCATGGACCAGCTTCCCCGAACGCCTTGAAAAGGCTGGCGTAAGTTGGAGATGCTATCAAAATGACAGCTATTGCGAGACACCGCTAAGCCCTGATGATCAAAACTGGCTGGGCAATGATGGGGATAACACCATGGAGCGTTTTGCTGCGGTGAAGCCCAAGTTCAGTCCGCGCTTCAAAGAATATACGTTAGGGTTACTGGACGACTGGCAGACGAAAGTTCGGCAACGCAGGGCAGAGCTGGAGAAACAGCTTGCGGGCTTAGCACCTACTTCCTCAGAAGCAGAGGCCATTCGTGGGTGGCTTTCGGCATACACAGCCCAAGATAAAAAATTGGAGAAAAAACGTTCGCACGGCAAAGCTGATTTCGCGAAACTGAATGGGGAGGATCGTTCGATCCATTCCAAGGTCTTTACGAGCAACAGCAGTGATCCCTACTTCCGCACTCTGGAAACTATCCAATTCGAAGAAGGCGGGCGACAGGAGACAATGGAAGTTCCCAAGGGAGATGTGTTGCATCAGTTCCGAAGTGATGCACAGAATGGCACGCTACCAACGGTCTCGTGGCTGGTAGCAGCGGCCAATTTCTCCGCGCACCCCGGCGCTCCATTTTATGGAGCGTGGTACATTTCCGAGGTTATGAATATCCTCACCGAAAACCCGGAATTATGGAAGAAAACGATCTTCATCGTCAGCTTTGATGAAAATGACGGGTTTTTCGATCATGTGCCGCCTTTTGTTGCATGTAATCCGAAGCGCCCGGAAACGGGTAAGGTTTCGGAAGGACTCAATCCGGCACCGGAATATGCCTATGCCGAAGACGAGCGCATTCAGGGAGCCGCCGAAAAGGATGTGCGGGACGGACCTATCGGGCTGGGCTACCGCGTTCCAATGATCATTATGTCGCCGTGGAGCAGGGGCGGCTGGGTAAATTCGCAGGTGTTCGAACATAGCTCGATCATTCAGTTTGTGGAAAACTTCGTAGAAAAGAAATTCGGCAAGAACGTCAGGCAGGAAGAAATCTCCGCCTGGCGCAGAGCCGTCAGTGGTGATCTTACCACTTGCTTTCATCCCGCCGATGCGGGCTCGCCTGACCTGCCTTTCCTTGAGCGCAACGACCATCTCGTAGCTATAGAAAAAGCACGATTCAAACCGTTGCCCGATGATTTTCAGGAAGTGAAACGAGGCGCCTATGCCACGCCTCAAGCCGAAGCCAAGTTGTTGAAAGAGACATTATGGCAGGAAGAGGGTGTAAGGCCTGCGTGCGCGTTGCCTTATGAATTATCGGTGCAAGGCAAACTTTCCCCTGACCGCCGCTTCTTTGAAATCGCCATGACTGCCGGTAATGCATTGTTCGGAGACAAGGCGTCTGGCGCACCCTTCAACATATATCTCCATGGTGTAAAAGACGGAAGTCAGACACACAGCATTCCCGGCGTTCCCGCCAATGTCGCGATGGCTTCCTATGCGGTTAAAGCGGGAGATACTTTGCGCGATCAGGTGGACATGGCCAGATTTTCTGGCGAGACATACGATATCGAAGTGCACGGTCCGAATGGCTTTTTCCGGCAGTTTACGGGAAATTGCACGACCTCGACACCTGAAGTTATCTGCACGCCGAAAGTGCGCAAGGTAGCAGAAAAAGGTGCATGGATGAACTTTGCATTTCACAATCCGACCGCCGGGCCTCTCCGGCTACGCCTTGTATCGGCTGCCTATTTTAAATATGAGAAGGTTACTGAACTCGGCGCTGGTAAATCTACCTCCGTCTCAGTGGACCTGAAGGACGGTGACCGGTGGTATGACCTCATCGTAACTGTAGAAGGAATGCCGGATTTCGGGCGACGATATGCGGGAAGGGTTGAAACAGGCGCTCCCGGCGTTTCCGATCCATTGATTGGAAACAAGGCAACATTCAGGAACGAGGTATAAGATCGTTACTCTGGATAATTCTGGCAACCCAAAGAATACGCTTATCTAGGCAACGACGCAGGCAGCATGGAATTGCAGTATTTCAATATACTGCAATTCTATGTCCTATTCAGCGGACCTCAGTATAGACATATTCGTCCTGGGCATCACGCACGGTCAGCGTGCGCGCTCCATCCGCCTGACCGACCAAAGCTGTCAAGCCGATAGCACCGGGCGCGGTTGAGACTATGGAAATGCTGCCGTCTGGGTTGACTTTGGTGGAAATTGGCCCTTCTATAAAGCCAGCTTTCACCCATTTCGTCCCATCCCGATCAGTGACAGTAATCGTGCCAATCCCTGGGCTAACATATTTGCTCGCCAGATTGCCGAGCACGGCTGCATCGCCCGGCACAGTCAATTCTGTCCGCCGTTTTGCATTTTGCGCCTTTATACGCTGCGCCGCCGCTGCAATTTCATCCGTAGCTTCCGGCTTGCCGTCATAAAGAACCTCCATCAAACGCCGGAAAAACGGACCAATCATGGCAGCCCCGCCATCGGAATTGGTCAGGATAACCGCGCCGATATTGGCTTCAGGCAGCACAAAGAAATTACTGTGATATCCTAGCAAAGTACCGCCATGGGTAACAACGGGAATGCCTGATGAAATCTTTTCAAACAGGCCCATTCCATACCAACTGTTTTCCCCGACCGGAACGCCCCTTTTGCGGCGCTCCAGCAGATTTTCCTCGCTAACCAGACGCTTTCCGTCCGGGGTCAGCCCCTTTGACAATTCAAGCTGAACATAATGCGCCATGTCGGCTGCCGTGGACCAGACGCCACCTGCCGGGCGGTGCGGATCGACGGTGAAATTGAAATCATTCGGAATAACTTCCACCGCGCCATCTACGCTCAGGCCATGTGGCCGCGCCCAGTTGCCGTTCATGGCTTTGTCGTGGTCGAATGTTGTGTTGACCATGGACAGCGGCTTGAAAATGCGTTCCTCCATTGCACGGTCAAATGCCGCGCCCAGTTCCATTTTCGGATATACCAGTGCGCCACCCAGATACCCCGCCGCAGAAGCCATCAGGTTATTATACTGGAATAACTCGCCAAAATCGCTGGTCGGATAGGATTCTGCCAGTTGCCGGAAGGTATCTGTCGCCGGTGCACCTTTGTCGGCAAGGATAAAAGCGTAATCCTTGCGTGGCAGTCCGGTGCAAGCGCAAACCAGATGCCTCACCAGCGTTGATTTCGTCGTCTCGTCACTGCCCAGTCTAAATGCGGGATAAAGCGATGTTACCGGATCATCCCAGCCAAGTTTGCCTTCGTCTGCCAGCGTGGAAAGGAGAAGCGTAGCCATCCCCTTTGTATTGGATGCCACCATGAATTTTGTATTCTCGTCAACAGGTTCAGGAGAACCAAGGGCGCGGACACCAACGCCGCCTTGCCAAACCACTTTGCCTTGATCAATCAAGGCGATTCCTATACCGGGAACGTCGAGCGTGCGTGCGGAATCGGCGACAAATTGGCGGATAGTTTCAATACGCTCTGGTGTTAATTTGTGCGCAGTTTTTCCCGCAAAGCTTTCAACCTTATAGCCGTCGGGGCGCAGGCTCTGCTGCATGATCGAAATCGCCGCAGAACGCTTGTTGGCCGTCGCATCCGCTCCGTCGATAATCATAACGGTCCATGCGTTATCCTTTCTCATCGCCAGTGCGGACACCACCTTTTTTTCATTAGGTGAAGTTTCATAGGTTATGCTGACACGCTCATCCCAGCCGTCCCCGGGGGCATTCTTTGTAACCAGCCGGACTCCGCGCTCCTCCATATCGGTCTTATATGCTGACCAGGCCTTTGTCGCCGCCGTCCGGGCGTCTGGTGCGGCTGCTATATCCACGACAGCTAGGTTCAGATTTTTTTCCGGCGAGGTAAAAATGGTGGCCGAACCTTGGATCTGTGTTGTCCAGTCTTCCGGCTGTGCATAGCTGGCGCCCGAACTTTCTGAACTTTCCTGACCTGGGGCATCTGCATAAGCGGGTGCCTGCATGAACATTGCCGCCGAACCGCTTAACAGGTAAAATGCCAGCAATTTCATTTTCGATTTTCTCTTAGCGCGCACCTTCATCCGACTCCCTCTCGTGTTTGCAAATCCGGCCTTTTAATGCGCCTTTCCTATTAGCGGTGAGGCAGCCAAATTCGCCATAGAGCGTGAAGAGCTATAATAGTTTTCATATCAGGACAAGAATTTTCTATACTAACCAAATTAACACACACGGCAAATGGACTCTAACAGCTAATAAGTCACCCCTACTTTGACTGGCATTTCTTTCCCAAATCTTCCAGAATATCGTCATTGCAACTTTCCCGTGAGTCAAACGTTAACGGTGCTCCCCCAACCGCAAGGAGTCCGAATACATGTCTAATGATAAAACAGGTAGCAGCGGAGAAACGCACCAAACTACAAAAGATGCTGACCAGACTCTGACCAGTGCGCAAGGGGCACCCATTGCTGACGATCAGAATTGGCTCACTGCCGGAGCACGGGGTCCACAGCTGCTTGAGGACCATATAGCGCGGGAGAAAATTTTCCATTTTGACCACGAGCGTATACCCGAACGCGTGGTGCATGCGCGTGGCTATGGCATTCGCGGGCATTTTGAACTTACCGAGGCAATACCGGAACTATCCAGCGCCGACATATTCCAGCGCGTTGGTGAGAAAACGCCGTTATTCTGCCGCTTTTCCACTGTTGCAGGTAATAAGGGTTCTTTTGACCTCGCTCGCGATGTCCGCGGATTTGCTGTTAAAATGTACACAAAAGAAGGCAATTGGGATCTGGTAGGCAATAACATTCCGGTGTTTTTCATACAGGATGCGATCAAGTTCCCGGATCTGGTTCATGCAGTGAAGGAAGCCCCTGATCGCGGATTTCCACAGGCACAAAGCGCACATGATAATTTCTGGGACTTTATCTCGCTCACGCCCGAAGCCATCCATATGGTATTGTGGCAGATGTCAGACAGAACCATCCCGCGCAGCTTCCGCTTCATGGAGGGTTTTGGCGTCCATAGCTTTCGGCTAATCAATTCGGAAGGCAAATCGCACTATGTAAAATATCACTGGAAACCACGCCAAGGCCTTCAATCCGTCATCTGGAATGAAGCGGTCAAGATAAATGGTGCGGACCCGGATTTTCATCGCCGTGATATGTGGGACGCCATTAACATGGGCGATTTCCCCGAATGGGATTTGGGAATACAGGTTTTCGATGATGAGTTCGCCGATAGCTTTGATTTTGATATTCTTGACCCGACAAAAATCATTCCCGAAGAACAGGTTCCGGTTAGGATTATCGGGAAAATGGTTCTCGACAATAATGTAGACAATTTCTTTGCCGAAACCGAACAGGTGGCGTTCTGCACGCAGAATATTGTGCCGGGAATGGATTTCACGAACGACCCCTTGTTGCAGGGGCGAAATTTCTCTTATCTGGATACGCAGCTCAAGCGTCTGGGTAGCCCCAACTTCACCCACATCCCCGTCAATGCACCGCATTGTCCTGTTCGCCATTTTCAGCAAGACGGGCATATGGCTACGGTTAATCCCAAGGGAAGGATCAATTATGAGCCGAATAGCTGGGATCGCGATGAACAGAACCCGCGCGAAAATCCCGAGCGGGGCTTTAAAAGTTTCCCCGAAGAAATAAGCGGGACAAAAGGTCGCCAGCGCTCAGAAAGCTTTGCAGACCATTACAGTCAAGCACGCCAATTCTATGTTTCTCAAACCCCTCTGGAACAAACGCATATAGCGGACGCGTTTATATTCGAGCTTTCAAAATGCGAGCATCCGGCTATTCGCGAACGCGTCGTTTCCCATTTACGTAATGTTTACGAGGATCTGGCCCAACAAGTGAGTGAAGGGCTGGGTTTAGATAAATTACCCAAGCCCGCTAAAGCTGCCCGTGAGCCAATCACAGATTTGAAACCCTCGCCTGCATTATCCATTATAAAAAATGGCCCTGCGAGCTTTAAAGGTCGCAAACTGGGTATCTATATTGCCGATGGCGGAAACGCGAAACTGGTAGAAGCCCTTCAAGGAGCAGTAAAAAATACCGGTGCGACCTATGAAATAATTGCCCCGCACATAGGCGGAGCGAAATTGTCTGATGGCAAACTTATGCCGGCGGATCAGAAAATAGATGGCGGACCATCGGTTCTGTATGATGCTGTGGCCATTCTAATGTCCAAGAAAACTGCTACTAAATTAGCTTCAGACAAACCTAGTCAGGACTTTATCTCAGACGCCTTTGCCCATGCAAAATTCATAGCATATGATGCCAATAGTCGTGCCATATTGGAGGAGGTAGTAGGCTCCGATAAACTAGACGAAGGCTGTGTCGAACTTTCGAACGACCAAGACGCGCAGGATTTTATCGATAGCTGTGCGGAGTTGAGATTTTGGGATAGGACGTCACCTTCCCAAACTTAAGCGAAGCGTTAGAGGGACTGCTGCCATCGTAGCCCAACGACCCGTCTTTCGACAGACTTTCACTGGTGCTGTGCCGTGGATGCGCCTACTTTAATAAGGTAGCATTCATTCGACAAATGAGTATAAAAAGGCATGCTCCGAAGCTCAAACGAACGTGAAGAACTGTTTCGCCAAGTATGGGACGCGCCGCTCCACGAGGTTGCCCAGGCTTTGGGCATGACCGCCAGCGGCGTCGCCAAGATGTGCGATCGGTTGCACGTGCCACGCCCCACTCGAAATTATTGGAGATTATCTATTGCAGATCGGAGGAAGGCTCGCCCCTCGCTCCTGCCCTCCGTAAGCGATGATATCAGGGCAACCGGCTCCGCATCGAACAGTAACGCACAAAGACAAGGGCGAAAGCGATTGCCCATCGCAGAGCGGAAGGCTCAAATGCTCGACATTGCCGGACGTATTTGCCTGGATGAGGGGATTGATGAAGTCAGCCTTAATCGCGTTGCACGAGAGGCCGGGATTTCGGAAGCGCAAGCGCATAATTGCTTCGCCCGCCGGATTGACTTGCTCTTGGCACTCGCTCGCCGCGAGGTAGCGAAATATGAAGAATCGCGCCATGCTGTCGAACAGCGTGGTCACGACCGGATGACACAAATCGTGATGTCAACGGTGAACTATCTCAGCGAAGCTGGTCGCCGGGGAGCGCTGCTTCAGACCTTGTTGCTTGATCCCGAAGTACGCAAACTTATGCGTGGGGATTTTGAAATTACACGGACGATGACTTCCAAGCCGATCGTTGAGGCGATGTCCTCTAGCTACGGCATGAGCGAGGAAGAGGCCTATGGGAGCAATTGGCTGGTTACCGCCATCAGCCTACGCGCAGGCAGTCTGGTATCCTCGGGCCGCTTGACGACCGAGGATGCAATACGTCTGTGCCTACCGATGGTGATAGGTAGTATCCGGAGCCATAGAAAGGTGCGAGCGAAGCGATCAACCGCCTAAATCTCGTTTAAGCTCTTGTTTTACCAAGCCCCCTATACAGTAATATGTCCGTTCAAAATCGACTAGAAGCTTGGGCGCAATTCATCGATTGATGCGGTTATAAGTCGGCGGCAAAGGTTATGCGCCACGGACAATGAGATATGACCGCTCCGCACAAGACGTGCGGCTTCTTCGGGGATACTCTGTAATATCTGTACGGTACCAAGCGCATCGCGCACCGAATAATTTAGCTCATGCTGCGCTTGGCGGGCAAGCTGGCGGTAAATACCTTTTCCAAGCGTGCGCATCGCACCGTCAAGGTTACGGGCGAGCCATTTGTCGCGGAAGCAAAGTTCTATCGCTGCGCCATGAGCGACGACATGATCAAGATAGATTAGCGAGCAATCGATCATCGACGAGGCGAAGTCGTAGCGCGCAACTGCCTCCTTAATGCCTGCTTGCGATAAGATTTCCGCGTGCCGATCAAGCACTGCGATTAACAGCGCACTGGAATCCGGGAAATATGAATAAATCAGCGAGCGGCTGGTCCCGATGTCGCCGGCAATGTCCGCAGGTGATATACGGGCGTTGCGACGCTCGTTGATCTGCCGGTCTGCCTCCTCGATCATCATAGCCGCGCGATCTGCCCCGCGCATACGAGGCTGTTTTTCACTTTGCGGATTCATATCGGCCATGAATAATCCCTAACATGGTCGCGGCGCATTGCAATTCGCCCCCTCATAAGGTTGTAGGCGTTATACCCGCGTCTTGCTGCTGACGGGCATTTCGCTCGGCCTCAAGCGCGCGCAGTTTACCGACATTAGTGCGGTGACGATTTTGATCAATATCATAGAAAAAGAGGAGTAAACACCCCAACAACCAGAGTATCAAGATAGTTGGTACATAATGTATCAGCAAGGAAAGCTCCATCTCGCGCGTGACTGTCTGCGGATTTGCCTTTTTGGGGAAATTCGCCACAGCGAGTACTAGGCCCGCCGCGAGCACACCCAGTGCTGCCGAGCATTGCTGCATGAAGCTGGAGGCTGAAAAGAATACTCCTGAAAGATGCTTGCCCGACTTGACGGCATAATCCTCCACCACATCGGCCAGCATCGAGCTGGTGTTGATGAGCGAGATGGCAATAAAAGCACCTGAAAATGTGCCAAGAACGAGCAGCGTTGGTACAACCCGAGTGTCGCCCGAGGGAAAGAAGAGGCCGAAATATACCAGTATGAGCGGCAAGGCATTAAGGAGTATACCGAGCATTGCCATCAGCATCGCCGTCCTCCGCTTGCCGAGCTTGCGTGAGAAGAAGGGGGCGAACGGTGCTGCTAGTGTCGCTGCTGATACTGCCTCGAACGCGAGCAAGGCAATCTGCTTTGCTGACAGATCGTATATATACGTGTTGAAATAGAGAGACATCGCACCCGCCATGCCGATTGCGGTGAATTTAAACACTCCGAATCCGAAGATCGCCAGAAAACTGCGGTGACGAAAAGCGATCAGTATTTCGCTCAGATGGCCCGTTAATCCCAGAGGAGAGGAAGCTGGCTTATCGGCTTGGCGCATGCGTGGAGTCTGATTAAGTGTACCAAGACCACAAGCGAGTATTGCGAACATCATTGCAAAGCCGCCTGCGAACGCAAATTTCACATAACCATCAGGGTTTAACTGTCCAACGGGATGTTCCGGCGTTTGCACAAAGAAGAATGACAGGCTGAAAGCGACAAAGGCGAATGTTCCAACATAGCCGAACCAAAAGCGTAGTGAGAATAGCTTTGTTCGCTCGGCATAATCACCGGTCAGTTCAGGAACCATAGCAGTAGAAGGAATGTCATAGGCGCTGACTGCTACGCGGGTTAGTGACGCAACAACGAAAATCCAGATGCCAGTCTGAAGATCGGTAAGTCCGGCAGGTGGGAACCATAAGAGAATAAAAAAAATCCCAGTCGGAATTGCTGCGCCAAGGATGAAGGGATGTCGCCGGCCAATACGTGAGCGCGTCATATCGGACCAACGCCCGACAAAGGGGTCAACGAGTGCGTCGATGATCAGCGTCGCAGCAATCGCGCTTGAAACAATTACTGCGGGGATTCCGATGACCTGATTATAGTAGAGCAGAAGATAACCGAAGGAAGCGTTTTTTACCGCTGTTGAGATCGCTCCGAATCCAAAAGAAAAACGGGCAAGAAACGGCATTTTCGGGTCCTTCGCCTCTGCAGACGCTCTCTCGATATTCGCATCTTCCTCGCCACGTGCCATCGGACCAATCTCTCTCTATCTGATAACTGCCCATTCATGCGGATCAGTTTTATTGGAGGCACTGACAAAGGTGTTTATGGTGTTCCTGTCAACAAAAATATCTGCGATGTTTTGGTTTAGAAAATTTGCATGTTAGCGAAATGGTGTGCGCTCGTCATTTTCTCCTCTTGTGAGATATGGGCAAGTACAAGCGACTCATTAGCCCGATCTAGTTCAGAGATGCCTCTTCTCCTGCTCGACTTTTCAGGCATCTCCGGCATCGTTCCTGACATGGTTTTATATTTTCAGATTAATTAATGACTCACATACCATTATATGTTCATTAAAACTGACAAAGATCATAAAACCTTATTTTTTCAATAAATAATATTGACAGCAACTCAATTTATTATCAGGCTCCACGCAAATCCCGATAAAGGGACGCATGGGAGAGAAAGAAATGCACAAGAGAACAATTACAAATTCACTCGGGCTGCTAGTGTCAGCGGTTACGGTAATCAGCTTGCCCGCAGCGGCATGGGCACAAGCAGCTGAACATGATGAAACCCTCAATCAGGCGCGTAATGGAACCCAAGAAATCCTGGTGACAGCACGTAAACGGGTTGAGAATGTTCAGGATGTTTCAGAGTCGATCACTGTCGCAACTGGTGAGGCTATCGAGACTTTGCAGATTGTACAACCGAGCGACCTAACACGAATTGCACCAGCACTTACCTTTCGTGACAATCCAATGCCAACCTCGTCAGGCTTCGCTGTGCGCGGTATCGGAACGTCAACTTTTTCTTCAACAGTCGAGCAGAGTGTTTCCACGGTTGTCGATGGTGTAGTACTTGGTCAGCCTCAGTCAGCGGCTTCGCTGGTCGACATCAGTCGTGTCGAAGTTCTGGAAGGTCCACAGGGCTTGCTGTTCGGCAAGAATGCTTCGGCGGGTCTTGTTAACATCGTCACCAATTCACCGCGCCTCGGCGACCTGACCGCTGATCTGTCGGTGACGGTCGGTACCGACGGAGAGTTTCGCAACACCGGCGTCCTCAATGTCCCGATCGGTGAGACACTTGCGATACGCATGGTCGGCTTCCGCAATCGCAGTGACGGGTTCATCAATAACAAATTTCTCAATGAATCTTATAATGGGGAAAACAGTTACGGCTTCCGCGGTAAGCTGCTTTATGAACCATCCGAAAATGTAAGCCTTTTACTGTCAGCGGATTATTCCAAGGACACTTCGATATGCTGTCTTTCCACCGTACGGACATTGGGCACGAATGCGAACCTTGCTAATTATTTAGAGCAATATGACATCACTCCCGGACCAGATAATCTGGACGTTGTCGCTGGTAAGCCGTTTGGCACTTTGCCGGGTGCGCCGCTACGTGTGTACAAGGGCGTAAGTGGTCAGCTTGATATTGACTTGGATGGTATCGAGCTGACCTCGGTTACTGCCTATCGTGATAACCACTATATTCTTGATTTTGATGGTGACCAAACACCTCTTGATCGCTTCGATTATAATGGCGGAGATTATGACTATAAGCAGTTCAGTCAAGAACTGCGTGTTGCTTCGCCTGCTGGGCAGACAATTGAATGGCTTGCCGGTCTCTATTATTTTCACAGCACAAATAATGTCTACTATCAAGCTGGTGGGCGCCTTCTGGGTCCATCACCACTGCCGCTTGTTGTCGCGGTGATTGAAACTGACTTCCGGTCAGAAAGCTATGCCGGCTTTGGGTCAGTGATGTGGAACGCCACCAATGCACTGCGGTTGCGGATTGGGGGACGCCTGACCCGTGACGACCTGCGCGCACGCCGAAATGCCTATGACCTTCCCGGTTCGCTTCCAGGATCTTCGGCCATTATCGGTAGTGTGGCGGGAGATACGACCGAAAACGGTGCAACGACCAATTTCTCATGGAAGGTAACGGGCGAATATGATCTCACGCCTGACGTGATGGTTTATGCAAATGCCGCACGCGGGTATAAAGGGCCCGGTCTCGCGTCGAGTGGTGTGATTACACCTGGAATTGATCCGATAATCCGGCCAGAAAAAGTCTGGGCTTATGATATTGGGGTCAAGGCAAGGTTCCTCGACAATCGCGCCACGTTGAGCGCCGCTCTTTTCTATGAGGATTTCACCGATTTCCAGACACAGATCTATGACACAAGTACCAACCCTCCCGGATTCCGCACAACCAATGCTGGCGGCCTTGAAACCAAGGGGATCCAGGCACAATTGGCGGTTCGCCCGGTACAAGGCCTCAGCCTGAGCGCCAACGGTATCTACGTTGATGCTAAATATAAGAATCTTGACGGCCTGTCCTGCCCGTATGACTGGACAGTTCCGACCCCAATAAATGGTTGCCGGATCGTCGATGGTCGCCCGATCATAGATGCATCAGGCAATCGCTTAGCCAACTCACCGAAGTTCAAATTTAATCTGGCGGCTAATTACGAAGCCTCACTGTCGCAAGGGGTCGATCTGTTGTTCTCAACCGATTATTCATGGCGCAGCAGCGAACAATTTTCCGCCAATGGCGATCCGATGACCATTCAGCCCGCTTTCGGAATCTGGAACGGGTCGGTTGGCTTGTCTCTGGATGACGGCAAATTTGAGCTCAGGGGATTTGTCCGCAACCTGCTCGACAAACAATATGTCACGCTGCTTGCTCCCAATGCGGCTGATACCTCGGGTGGATATGCACAATATCTGTCGCGATATAGTGCACGGCAGTTCGGCGTAACCATGCGGGTTCGTCTGGATTAATAACCCATTGTCCTAAAATAACAGAAACTCTAATTAGTAATCGCACTAAGGGGACCATCTACCGTTAAATGGAGTCATTTCGTTGACAGGAATACCTTTTAAGTGGTAGTTTTAAGAACTAGAACAGAAAATGAGGAGATGTAAAAATGTCATATGCTTATGGCCGTGTTATTAACGACGCTGACAGCCACACCATGGAAACAGAAGATTGGATGTATGAATTTCTCGACGAACGCCTGCGCGAGAAATACGGTACGCTTTACAAAGCCGACAAGTCGGGTCGCATCGTTGCGTTGATCAACAAGGCTAAAGAGCGTGCGACTGACGCCGCAGCTGATACTGCAGCGGCCGAAAACCCGATTGCCGGGGAAAAAGGCTGGCTCGCCTATGGCGCGTTTGACAGCAATGAGCGTGCACGCATGCTCGACCAATATGGCTTTGTTAGCCAACTCGTCTTTAGCACCGCTTGCCTCGCCGGAATGGCTCTGGCGGAAACGTTAGAAGATAAATACGGGATCGTGCGTGCCGCCAATATGGCTCAGCAGAAATTTAGCGATGGTGACAAAAGGTTGGTCAATGTAGCCTATGTACCGCTCGACGATCCAGATATGGCTCTGGCCGAAGCGAAGCGGGCGATTGATGCTGGCGCTGGCGCTGTGGGAATTGCCCCGATGCCGTCTGGCGACCGTTCGCCCGGTCATCCTGACCATGATCGTTTTTGGCAGATGCTGTCAGATCGCAATATCCCGTTCATGATCCACATTGGCACGGGTACTAAAACTCAACCCAAGGGTTATCATAATAATGGTCGCCAGCGCTCGGCCGATCTACACGGCGGCGGTGAGAATCTTCGTTTCGACGATTTTACTGCCCTGTGTTTTGCGCCGCAAGAATTCCTGACTGCAATGTTCTATGACGGAATCTTCCATCGCTTTCCCAAGCTCCGTGGCGGCGTGATTGAATCTGGCGCGGGATGGGTTCCTGATTTCCTTCGGCGAATTGATTATGCGTATAAATCCTTTTCGCGGACGGACAAATATCTGCAGGAAATGGACATGATGCCATCCGAATATATCCGGCGTGCGGTAAAATTCACACCGTTTCCTGGCGAAGATGTTGGCAATATGATCCGTGATGCCGGGCCTGAGCTGTTCCTATTTTCCAGCGATTATCCGCATCCTGAAGGAACCAAGGATCCAGTAGGCAAGTTCGAGAAAACGCTCGAAGGCATTGATGAAACGACCAAAGATATGTTCTATCGCACCAATTACGATGTGATGATGAACTATCAGTAAGATGCAGGACGGGCAGTTGCCTGACTCCTTTCGGAAGGCGGCTCCAGAGGGCTGCCTTCCCCCCCTCTTTCAGCCACATCCCCATTGTCGCGCTGTTATGGGAGTAGACACAAGCTCCTTGAGATAACCCACGCAGCGCGAAGCTCAGCAAATCGCCGATATAGAACCGTATAGCCTCTCAAAACAGGAACTTACGAATGTCTCAAGAACGGATAATGACCGAACCAATGACCAATGCAATGATCGAGACAGCACCAGCCTTTTACAAAGTTTTCGTTACGGATATAGAACGATCCATTGAATTTTACTCTAAATGCTTAGGCTTCAGCGAAGATCGCCGGATCGATGCAGGGGAATTTGACGAGGTCGTCCTCACCCCGTCCAAACAGGGAGCAAGTATCATTCTATGCAGCTGGAAAGATGGGCGCGCTATCGACGGCGGAGATGCGCAGGGCCCAACCGGCTATTTTGTCTCTGATGTCGATAAAATCGCGGGCAGGATGACCGAACGCGGAGCAAAAGCGATTATCGGTCCGGTCGACTATTCGGGAATGCGTATCGCGGTGCTCGCCGACCCTGACGGCCATCAGATTGAGTTGCTGGGCCGGGGAGTAAAAACTATCGAAACATAGCTTCCCCAGTCGCCGCGGTCGGGCTCGAAACCGATAGCAGGATAAGCCGGTCTAGCGTTTTAAAAAGAAAAGAAGGACGAGCTATTTCCGATGATAGCAATTTGATGATTAATATTATCGGGAAGGCACTGTCATCATCCAGATACCTATGATGAGGGCAAAAGAAGCTATGCCCATTATCGCGGCGATCAACCTCAGATTCATTCCTTGCAATGGTTCTGCATCATGGGCGTCTAGCCTTTTGAATACGGCGCAGCCGTTCTTCTGGGCCTCATAAAATATATATATCCCCAGCGTGATGAATGCCGTCGCAATTGCTTTTGGCAACCAGTTGGGCTCCATCGTACTAAACAGCGCATTAAAACCCAATCCTATCCCGACAGACGTCAACCCTGTTCTCATCCATCCGGCAAAGGTGCGCTCATTAGCCATTACAGTGCGGTCTTCCGCAAACTCGGTACGGTCATCAGCCAACGATGTACGCTCGTCCGCCAGTTCTTCCCCGTCTTTCGTCGAACCTTCAGATTCATCTTTTTCATGATGCGTCTTGTCAGACATGGCAATAGGTCATCCTTGCTTAAATGAGACTGAAATTGGCAGGCCAGATTACGGAGGACGGAGGCCGTCCTATCGGTCGTAACATTCACGAATGAAGGGCTAAAAAGTTGCAAATATTTTTGCGTTCATTTGATTGGCTGTCTCGTGATTTAGGCTAAGTCATATTTCACTAAACAGATGGCGATACGCCATAACCGCCAAAGATTGCTGACGGTCAGACCATGCAACTTTTGCAGTTTATGCGGGTTAACCTCTCGCATGGAGGCCACTTATGAACCGTTCAGATAATCCAAGGAAAAAGTACCAGACACCCGCGAATATCGTCAGCGACAAGGGGCTTGACCACGATACAAAACTGGAGCTGCTTGAAAGCTGGCAATCCGATCTTCAGCATATGATGGATTCCGAATGGAGCAAGGACGATACGACCAGTGACAAACGCGAAGAAAGTCTTGCCGATGAGATGCTTCTGGTCAGCAAGGCGATAGAAACATTGCGTGACAAAGCTAATAGCTAGCTGGCTTTTGCTGCAGAGACTAGTTCGCTTATTGTCATTTTAATTCTTGAAACAATGTTCACGATGCCAAGCCAGAAATGCTGGGTGCGGGCGGTCCGCCGTGCGGTGTGGAGCCAATGCAATGCAGTTTTTATTAATCATTGCACGGATACTATCGGGATCA
>NZ_DATCTC010000026.1:0-4201 GCF_036568145.1 Parasphingorhabdus sp.
GCTTGCCAAGCCGCAAATGGTCGGAAATGCCAATGTCACGCGCTATTTCGGCGCATATTTTTCCTGATACCAGGCCGTTTAGCCGTTGGGACAGCTTGCCCTCCGGTTCATCGGGGAACTGTTCATAGAGCCGCGCCGCAATCGTAAAGCCGAGGACGCGATCGCCCAGGAATTCAAGCCGCTGATAATCCCCGCCGCCAAAGCTGCCATGCGTGAAGGCACGAACATAAAGCGACTGGTCGCCGGGTTCTTTCCCGATAATATCTGTCAGCCAGGCGATGAATGTCGTCTTATTCAAAACCATCTCCAATGCGGTTCCAGCGGGCGGCGGTGAACCATGTCCACGGTTTAATCCACTCCGCCGATCCGTCGGTCGAGAAAACAGAAACGAGCGCGCGTCCAACAAGATAATCCTGCGGGACCATGCCGATTGCCTTGCCAGCCTCTGCCGGGAAACGGCTGTCCGCGCTGCGGTCGCGATTATCGCCCATCATGAACATATGCCCGTCAGGAACGACGAAACTTTCGGTATTGTCGCCTGCGGAATCGCCAATTACGTCCAGTATCCGGTAGCTTTTACCGTTCGGCAGTGTTTCTTCAAACTGGGGATAGCGGCAAATCCGTTCGCCTTCTTCGTTCGTCGTTTCAAAATATTGTGCAAAACACTGGCTGTTGGGCGAAACGAGATGGGTGTAATCCTCGACTTTCTTGCGCTGCAACGGAGTACCGTTGAGGAAAACCGCTCCGTTCGTGACCTTTATTATGTCACCGGGTAGGCCGATTACGCGCTTGATATAGTCATCGTTCGCATTTGGCGGCGCTTTGAACACAACCACGTCACCGCGCTCCGGTTCGTTTGCCAATATCCTGCCGGGGATGAGCGGAATACTGAGCGGCATGCTATACTGGGAATAGCCATAAGGCCATTTCGCGACGAGCAGATAATCCCCGACCATCAGGCGTGGCTGCATGGATTCAGACGGAATGTTGAACGGAGACACGATGAAGCTACGCAAAATAATGACGAATAACGCCAGTTTTACGAGGAATATCATGAAATCGGCAGTTTCGGACCGCGGTGCAGTTTTCTTCTTCATCGCGCCCCTTTGCTTATATTGATGCGTGCGGTCAAGTGACAGTATTTATCGGCGATTTCCGATGATTCGACCTTGTTCGCCAGATAGACGCAAGATAGAGCTATGATCTGAATATCGCGCGTATAGAGCATTATATAGAACAGGAAAGAATCTGATTTGGATCACTGGAATGCGATAGAAACCCACCCTGCAACGCCGCTAAAGGCGTTATTTGATACCAATTCTGACCGGGTGGAACAGCTAAGTTTTGAGCATGCCGGTATATATTTTGATTTTTCAAAGACGCACATGGATAGCGATCTGTTGGAAAAATTCGCGCATTTGGCGCAAGCCAAGGATCTGGCCGGGCAAATTGAAAAGCTGACCCATGGCGACATAATCAATCCCAGCGAAGGCCGCGCTGCGGAACATACCGCAGAGCGGGGTATTGGCGCAGAGATGAGCGTCCACCATGCCCGCTTGCTGCGGAACCGGATGCAGGGTTTGATTCTGGCCATTGATGAAGGTTTGCTGGGCGAGATTGAATATATCATCCATCTGGGAATTGGCGGTTCGGCACTGGGGCCAGAGCTATTGCTGGAAGCGCTGAAACTCGGTGACGAAAAATATGAAACGGCCGTCATCTCGAATATCGATGGCTGCGCGTTGGAACCCGTGCTGGAACGATTTGATGCTCATAAAACACTGATCGTCCTGGCGTCCAAAAGCTTTACCACTGCGGAAACATTTCTCAACGCAGCTTCGGTCCTGAACTGGATGAGGGAGCAGGGGGTTTCCGATCCTTTTGGCAAGGTCGTGGCATTGACGGCCAATCCTGAAAAGGCTGTAATATGGGGCGTTGACGAAAGCCGCATCCTTCCTTTTGCAGATACTATCGGCGGGCGTTATTCGCTGTGGTCATCCATCGGTTTTAGCGCCGCGCTGACGCTGGGCATGGATGTTTTTGATGATCTGCTGGCCGGGGCGGCCGAAATGGACCGGCATTTCCAGAGCGCGCCATTGCTTGAAAATATTCCGGCCATAGCGGCTTTTTGCGACCAATATTATTGTCAGGCCCGTGGGTGCGAAACACGCGCGGTTTTTGCCTATGATGAACGGCTGCGCCTGTTGCCGGTCTATTTGCAGCAACTGGAAATGGAAAGTAACGGAAAGTCGGTCACATCAGACGGCAAGCCGCTCGACCGGCATAGCAGCCCGATCATATGGGGCGGGGTAGGGACCGATGCCCAGCACGCTGTGTTTCAGCTCCTCCACCAGGGAACCCATCTGGTTCCGGTTGAATTTCTCGCCGTTATCGAGCCGGGGCACTCGCTGGCCGAGGAACATCACCGCAGCTTGTTGTTAAATTGCTTTGCACAGGCCTCTGCCCTGATGACTGGTCAGGCATCCGATGACGGTAATCGAAATTATCCGGGAGACAAACCGTCTGTCACGATATTATTAGATGATCTTGACGGACGAAAACTGGGCGCACTTATCGCTTTTTATGAACACCGGACCTTCGTCAACGCGATGCTTTTGGGCATTAATCCGTTCGATCAGTTTGGTGTGGAATTGGGTAAAGAGACGGCCAATGCGCTTTTGGCGGGTGAAGGAAACAAAATGGACCCGTCGACCGAAATATTAAAGAACCGGGCATTTCCTGCCTGAGTGATCGAGGAATGAAATAAAATGTCTGAATATGATTATGACCTGTTTGTCATTGGCGCAGGATCGGGCGGCGTAAGAGCCGCAAGGGTATCGGCTTCCTATGGAGCCAAAGTGGCTGTTGCCGAAGAATATCGTGTCGGCGGAACCTGTGTTATCCGCGGCTGCGTTCCCAAAAAGATGCTGGTTTACGGCTCCCATTTTTCCGAAGAGCTGGAAGATGGCAAGAATTTTGGCTGGACCTGGGAAAATGCCAAGTTTGACTGGATCAAACTACGCGACCATATCCTGTCAGACGTTGACCGGCTGAACAATGCCTATACGGAAACGCTGAACAATCACGAAGTCGAAATCATCCTGGAACGCGCCGAGATTGTTGGCCCGCACGAAATCAAGCTGGCAAGCGGCAAGACTGTTACCGCGAAATATATACTCATTGCGGTCGGAGCGTGGCCAGTTGTGCCCGAATTCCCCGGCAGCGAGCATATGATGACTTCCAACGAGATGTTCCATCTGGAAAAACTGCCTGAGACAATAATTATCTCCGGCGGCGGATATATCGCCAACGAGTTTGCCGGGATATTCAACGGCCTGGGTAGCAAAGTCACCCTCGTCAATCGTTCTGATGTCATCTTGCGCGGCTATGACGAAAGCCTGCGCGACCGATTGATCCAGATTTCCACGCTCAAAGGCATAAACTTCAAATTTAACTGCAACTTTGAAAAAATCGAAAAGCGCGAAGATGGCGCTTTTGACGTCTATATGGGCGGCCCCCATATAGATAGCGCGCCTGTCCGCGCAGATGTTGTTCTTGTCGCCACGGGACGCCGCCCGAAAACCGATGGGCTGGGACTTGAGAATGTTGGCGTTGAAATGGATGACAAAGGCGCGATCAAGGTGGACGAATATAGCCGCACCAACGTCGACAGCATATACGCTGTCGGTGATGTGACGGACCGGGTGCAATTGACGCCGGTTGCTATTCGTGAGGGGCAGGCCTTTGCCGAAACCGTGTTCAACGATACGCCCAAGACCGTTGATTATAACTGTATTCCGTCGGCTGTTTTTTCCCAGCCCCCCATCGCATCGGTTGGCTTGACCGAGAGCGAAGCCCGGATGAAATATGGTAATATCAAGATTTATTCCTCGGATTTCCGCGCGATGCGTAACGTTTTCGCAGACCGTGCGGAGCGCAGCCTCTATAAAATGATCGTGGAAGCGACGAGCGGAAAAATCCTGGGGCTTCACATGATTGGCCCCGATGCACCCGAAATCCTTCAAGCCGCTGCGGTTGCGGTGAAAGCCGGATTAACCAAGCAGGACTTTGACGATACCGTTGCCTTGCACCCCAGCATGGCGGAGGAACTGGTACTGTTGAAATAAGACGGTAGGGCAGCTTCGCGCTACCCCCGTCATCCTCGCGCAGGCGGGGATCCAGCTTTTCTTCTGAGAGGTTT
>NZ_DATCTC010000027.1:0-183287 GCF_036568145.1 Parasphingorhabdus sp.
ACCCTAGGGCCTTCATCACTCACGCGGCATTGCTGGATCAGGCTTTCGCCCATTGTCCAATATTCCCCACTGCTGCCTCCCGTAGGAGTCTGGGCCGTGTCTCAGTCCCAGTGTGGCTGATCATCCTCTCAGACCAGCTAAAGATCGTCGCCTTGGTGAGCCTTTACCACACCAACTAGCTAATCTTACGCGGGTTCATCAAAGGGCGATAAATCTTTGGTCTTGCGACATTATACGGTATTAGCACAAATTTCTCTGAGTTATTCCGTACCCTATGGTAGATCCCCACGCGTTACGCACCCGTGCGCCACTAGATCCGAAGATCTCGTTCGACTTGCATGTGTTAAGCATGCCGCCAGCGTTCGTTCTGAGCCAGGATCAAACTCTCAAGTTTGATGTCCTGTAATGGTGGCACAAACCGAAGTTTGCCATCCACCGAAACAGCTTCATTTCAAGGAGCCGTTCCTGCACAAATCTTAATTACGTATATGGATACATATTCAGGACATGTTCGGTATACATATTAAAGCGTGAGCCTTAATATGAAACCTATGGAACGACTTAACTTACCAGAGCACCGGAACCTTGAAGTTCCCGGGTCTGGGGCCGCCGCCCACATGTCCCTTCATCTATTATTACAATGTCAAAGAGCCCATCAAAAAGCAGACAACGATTTTTCCCGCTATTGCTACCGGGGAGAACCGTTCTTCCAAATTGTGACGACCAGCAACTGTGGGGCCCGTGTGAGCCGCGTCGTGCCGGTGAAAAGGTCTCTAGGCTGGTCGCCCGATTCCGTCAACACACTTTTTCACTTTTGTTTCAAAAAATCTGACATTTTACATTCAGGGCGCCTTTTTGAGCGTTTTGGCGGGTCTTTTTGGAGCGGTTTTCAGCATCCAGGGACCCATTGAAACGCCATAATCCAGCTTTCAACTCTACAACATCCGCAGTTTTCAGCCGTTTTAACGCATGAATCTTTGATTTGGATAGTGATTCCACTTTTTCCTCTGCCCTCACGCAAATTTATTCCGATTTTTTTGAACTTTCCCATTTTTCCGATGCCACACGCCTCGACAAAGGTCCGCCATCGCGATTCTTTGTATCGGAGAGACCGATTCTATCTAGATTCGACGGGAAATCATTGAGCGATTCCCTTTTAATGCCCCGAAACAGTTTTCGAAATCGGCGAATCTTATGACAGCTCCGTAAGCATGCCCTCATAAAAGCGCGCATTGTAATGGGCGGGCCACCGGATAGACCTATCCTATGACACATATATTATCCCTGGCGGCTGGAACGCTCCCTGAATTTCTTCCCGATCAGGTCGCTCGCGCAGCCGGTCGATCCGGCTTCAGTCATGTCGGCTTCACTATAGAGCCGTCGCAATGGACTCCCCAACTGGCCAAGGCGACAAAGGACGCCCTTGATGAATATGGTTTGTCCGTCCTTGATACAGAGGTGGTCTGGATTCCCGAAGGGGGCGGACTGACGGACGACCACCGGCTTATAATAGATGCCGGGGCCGAACTGGGTGCAGCCAATATATTGGTCGTCAGTTCAGAGCCTGACCCGGATCGCACGGCAGCGGCCTTGCACCAGCTATGCGAGTGGGCACAACCAGCCGATATGCGCGTCGCATTGGAATTTCTGATGATTACGGAAGTTCGCTCGCTTGATTCGGCTTTGGATATTATAAAGCGGTGCGACCATCCTGCTGCGGCAGTATTAATCGACAGCTTGCATTTTCAGCGCGCCGGTCATGCGCCTGCGGATTTGAAAGCTGTCGATAGAAACCTGATGCCCTATAGCCAGATATGCGACGGGCATATACACTGCGCAGACAATTTTGATGCTTATCTATTAGATGCCGTGGATCTACGCAGCGCACCGGGAGAGGGCGAATTGCCATTACCCGATATATTGGAAGCCTTGCCGGCTGCGATCCCGCTCAGTTTGGAAGTCAGGTCCAAATCCTATCGGGATCGCTATAATGATGCGACCCAACGCGCCGCAGCGGTGCGGCAACAAAGCCTCTCTTACTTTAGTAATATCGGAATATCGATTCGGTAGCGTTCATGCGCTTTGGATATAGTTCCGCATCGCCGCTGCTTCGCTTTCTACCTTGTCGATGCGATATTTCACCAGATCGCCAATAGAAACAAAGCCGGTCAGCTTATTATCCTCGACAACCGGCAAGTGGCGTATGCGCCGCCGCGTCATCAATGACAGAGCCTCAATCGCGCTAAGCCCCAGATCAATAGTTATGACATCAGCGGTCATCACTTCCGAAACGCGCTTGTCCAACGCCGCCGGACCCAGTTTCTCGATACAATATAACAAGTCACGCTCGGAAAAAATGCCGACGACATGACTTCCATCCAGAACAGGCAATGCTCCGATTCTTTTTCCGGAAAGCAAAGAAACTGCATCAGCAACTGTATCATTTGCTGTGCAGCTATAAATCGGGCCATCTCTTCCCTGCATAATTGCCTGTATTGTCATTCGCATCCTCTCTCTGGCTTTACTCTTTGGCAAAACTTACCTGATTCTCGTATCACAGAATTACAATATAGCATATTTTCAATAGAAGTGGGGGCTTGAAGGCTTATATAATAAGGTTCAAAGGGGGGTTATTCAAAAGGAGCGAACCATTTTGACTGGTCATTCAAAGTTAGACGATCCCCTCCATGCCGCTGTTGCCTGGTCACGCTACTGGCGCCTGATGCGCTGGATGATTGCCCTTACAATAGTCTGCGTTGCGATTGCACTGGGCTATTTATATATAACGCATGGCATGGTTTCCATCCATTTATATATCGCCACGGCCGCTGCTGTGGGCTTTGCATTATTGCTGACATCCTCGCTAATGGGTCTGGTTTTTATGTCCAGTTCCTCCGGCCATGACGATAGCGTCAAAAACTCTTTCGGCGAATTCCCCTATCGCGATGAGTGACGATAAAGTTAGCGAGCTGATCAAGACTCAGCCGGTTCTTCGCGTTGCACCGCAACCCCGTGACCTGAATAATAACGGCCATATATTCGGCGGCTGGGTTCTGTCGCAGATGGATATTGCGGGCGGGATCATGGCCGCAAGGGTCGCGCAAGGCTCCACTGCTACGGTAGCAATTGAGGCCATGTCTTTCCTGGCCCCTATCCTCACCCGCGATATTGTTTCCGTTTATGCGCAAGTCGAACGGATTGGCAGTACGTCGGTCAGCTTGCGGATCGATGTCGTCGCGGAACGCAATCGCGGTGAAGAGCATGTGCGGGTGACCAGCGGACTTTTCACTTTTGTCGCGTTGGACGAGGCACACCGTCCCCGGTCCATCCCCGAAAGTTCGAAAACAAAATATCTCGGTTGAGTCTCGGATTATTTCCAAGGTTTAGAGCAAGCAGCTGCAGGCTTGAGCTAGGGCGTTGCTTGATGCCCGCCTCCGCTTAGCCATTCACTCTTTCTCTATACGATAGGTCAATACACGCTCGCCATGGGCGGGCACAGTTACTTTCCACAGATATTTGCCATCCTTGCGGCTCAGCTTCCCGCTGGCTTTCCGCAGTTTCTGCCTGTCCTGATGGTCGAGTTTGATTTCAACCTGCGCCGCGCTTTGCGATGCGTTGGTAATGGTCAGGACAAAATCTCTACTATTGCCATCCCCTGTCGCTTTCAGTTGATAGCGGACCAGCGGGCTTTGGCCGATCGTGACTTCGACCTCTTCACCAATTGCCTTGTCATCCAGTCCGCCTTCGCCAAGCATGATGCGTTCACCGCCCACCGCCTTGAACACCACCATTTTACCAGCCGGAAGCGGCAGCCCCAAACCGTTCCGCTTTTCATTACGAAACCGCAATATGGTGTTGAGGGAAAGCGAGTCCTGATGATCGCCCGGCGTGCTACCCGCCCATATTTGCCCTTCATGGATTTGCACGAACGGGATTGCGGTTTTTTCAAACATCGCAACCTGTTTCTGGCTCTGCGCCGCCACGGTGACGGGTACCGGTATGCGATAGAGTTTCAGGTCGCCCAGATCTTCCTGCTTCGCTTCTACCCTCTTGGCCGTTACCGTTATCCTGTCTGCTGCGGCCTCCATAGCAACCATCGGGGCGGGCATGGGGGCACCGGAATAGCGGGCTTGTGCGCGTTCCCGTTCAAAGTTTTTCACTGAGACATCACTGGTCGTCCCCTGTGGCCAACAGCGCAGCGCGATCAATCCACCACTAGGGCGCTGAATATTATCACGGCCTTTATTGGGCTGTCCGGCCACTGTTTGGGTCTGGGCATTTACAAAAGATATCTCATCACCATTGGCCAGCGTCACCCATGAAAACAGGTTCATCGCCTTGCCATCCGCGCTGATGTCCGCAACATAATTGGCCTGCCAGTCAAAGCCGGTGGCAAGATAGGACAGGGTTACAGTAGCGCGGGTCGGTGTCGCCACCCGGCTTTTTACCGACAGGGTCGGCTTGGCCGAAAGCCCCTGGGGAATCGCAGGATAGACGATTGTTTCATTCAGGCCGGTGCAATGCAGGGCTTCAAAGCCTTCCGCGGTTTGCAACACCATACCGCCGCTGGCATCAGTGCGGATTTGGGCGTCAAACTCCTGTACCTTTCCCGTCGCTGCACTGGTCCGGCGTATCGTGACGCCGCGCCCAAGATAGCCGTTGAGCAAGGCCGAAGGGGACAAAAGTGCCGCATCGCGGTTTTTTTCGATAATGCCGTCCGGCAGTCCGGTGACAATCGCGGATTGCGGAATGATCCCGCCAGCCACGCCTTCAAAGCGAAGGTCAACTTCACCGGCTGGCAATGTGACGGTCCTCTGTTCGGTAATCAGCGCATAGCCACCGAGATAATTCAGGTTCATGCCTTCATCGCCGCTGCGACCCGGATTGCGATAGACCGTCACCGAGACCGAGGAAGGCGCCTGCGAAGTTACAGTCTGGGGGAAATAATCACTCTGCGCGGAGGCAGGAACAGCGGCCGCCAGCAAGAGGAACGCGAAAAGCGCTCGTACTGTCATGGTTTAGAACTGCGTCTCTAAGGCCGCGGTAACCGTTGTCTTCCCGTTAGCTGGGACCGGCACGCTCCAGACGATGCTACGCGATGAACGCCGTTTGCTTTTCAGGCTCTCGTCAACCACCCTTGTATCGCTCCAGTAAAAGTCCAGACCGTCCTGGATGAGCGAAACGGTGACGGGTTCGGAGCGGGCATTGGTCAATTCATAAGTCATGGAAGTGCGCCACTTTGTCTGTGATAGCCGCCGCCTTTCGGTCACGGTGGGCTTCACCTTCACGTCAAAGGCTTCCCCGGTTTTCAGGCCCAGTTCGGACCCCATAGGCGTGTGGCCGATATTATTTTCACCGATAAACTGCGCCTGACCCGCTGCGTCTTTCATATATACACGCACCGTCCCGGCGGGGAGCGCATCGCCCAGACCGCCCTTGGCCGACGAGCTGAATTGCAGCACCGTCGCTGCGCTCTGCGGTTCGCTTTGGGTGCCGAGCCAGCGGTTGGTAAATTCATATGCCTTTTGCGCGGATGCCCCCGTCACGTCCAGAAAGCTGACCTGCTTCGTCTGAGCATTGGCAATAGTTGTGCGCGCGGCGAGCGGGTAAAGGTAGAAATCGCCCAAAGCCTCCCGGTCCGCCGACTCCGTTCCGGCCTGCCTGATATTGGTTCGGGGACTATAATTTCGCTGGCCATCCATATTAGGCGTCCCTGCCACCAACAGGGTTTTGGCATTATCAAAGGTCGTGCCGGTATTGTTGGTCAGAGTGACCCAGCCCTGCACATCCATCTTGCCCGCCTTTTCATCGAACAAGGCAACATAATCGGCCTTCCAGTCCATACCGCTGGTCAAATAGCTGAGCTGCGCGGGCCGTGTGCCACCGCGCGTGCTGTCCAGCGTGACCGAAAGCGTTGGCCGGGCGCGCAGGTTTTCCGGTACCTTGTCGAAAATCACCCGCGTTGGCAGCCGGTCATCGCGCAGCACTTCGATCCGGTTTCCGATTTGCAGCACTACACCGCCATTGGCTGCCAGTACCTTGGCACGCTCCCGCGTTTCCTGTCCGGTCGCGGGATTCATACGTACGATCGTAATCGTCTCCCCCACCGCCTTTTCCATCAGCTTTTCCGGGGAAAGCAGGTCATAGTCGAAATTCTGCTCTATGATCGCGGTGTCATCGGCATTGAATCCGACTGTCTCTGCCCTGATCTGGCCCGACACGCCCGGAAATTCCTGCACCGAGCGGCCCGAAGGAATATTCAGGCGGCGCGTATCCTGCACCAGCGCAAGATTACCATTATAGATCGTGACCGCTACATCACTCTGACCATCAGATTGACTGATCGCCGGGGTTGCAAAAGTTACCAGCGCCAGACCGGTAAAAGCGAGAAACCGCATATTATCTCTCCATCGTTCGTATCGCACCGTTTAAGGGCGCGAAAATGAACGTAGTTCTAACAATATCGCCCCGACTATTCCCGAATAGCGCTTATATTTCAATGTATTTTCCGCAAGAGCGCCGGACCATCAATCAGGTTGCTGGCCCGGCTGCCCCTGTCAGATCGCGTCCAGATATTCGATTACCGGCGCAGCCGCCATGCAGGGCGCGAGCTTTGCACCGCTGGCGCGAAAATGATCGGACTTTCCATGGGCCTCTAGCGCCGCCTGATCGACATAGCGTTCCAGCACGCGATATTGCTGGGGATTATCCTTGCAGCGGAAGACGGAATAAAACTCGTTGTCGGGCTCATTTTCCCGCACGGCGGTCATAAGCTCGCTGAAAACGGCCTCAAAATCAGCATTCTTGCCTTCTGCCACCGTCAAAGTCGCTACTACACCTACTGCCATATTCTACTCTCCTGATTATTCATGCTTTGACTTAAAGTATTTCGAACAGCCCGGCCGCGCCCTGACCGCCGCCAATGCACATGGTGACAACGGCATATTTCGCGCCGCGTCTTTTGCCTTCGATCAGCGCGTGGCCGGTGCAGCGCGCGCCGGTCATGCCATAAGGATGCCCGATCGAGATAGCGCCGCCATTCACATTCAGAAGCTCGTCCGGAATTCCCAGCTTTTTCTGGCAATACAGAACCTGAACAGCAAAGGCTTCGTTCAGTTCCCACAGTCCGATATCATCCATTTTCAGGTTGAAACGTTCAAGCAATTTGGGGATCGCGAAAACCGGACCAATGCCCATTTCATCGGGCTTGGTGCCAGCCACAGCCATACCGACATAGCGGCCAAGCGGGTTGAGGCCGGCCTTTTCAGCCACGCCAGCTTCCATCAGCACACTGGCAGAAGAACCATCGGAAAGCTGTGAAGCATTACCGGCGGTGACAATCTTGTCGGGTCCAAGCACGGGTTTCAGGCTCTGCAAACCTTCCAGCGTGGTTTCGGGACGGTTGCCCTCATCCTTGCTGATCGTCACTTCACGATGGGAAATCTCTTTTGTTTCCTTGTCCTGCACACCCATCGTGGTTGTTACGGAGATCAGTTCGTCATCAAATTTACCGGCGGCCTGGGCTGCGGCTGTGCGCTGCTGCGATTTTAGCGCATATTCGTCACATGCTTCCCGGCTGATGCCGTAACGGGCGCCTACGACTTCGGCGGTTTGCAGCATCGGCATATAGATATCTTCATGCATAGCCATCAGCTCGCGGTCGGGCTGCACCCGCATTTCCGGTGTCTGCACCGTCGAAATAGAATCCTGTCCGCCGCCGATCACTATATCCATACGGTCGATCACCACCTGTTTGTGGGCCGTTGCAATCGCCATCAGGCCAGAGGAACATTGCCGGTCGAGCGTCATGCCCGGCACTTCAACCGGGAAACCGGCGCGCAGCGCGACCTGCCGCGCAAGATTTGTGCTTTGCGACCCTTGTTGCAGCGCGCTACCCCAGACGACATCGTCGATACGCGCCGGATCAATGCCAGCGCGTTCGGCAGCGGCCTTCGCTGCATAGCTGCCAAGCGTTGGGCCAAGCGTGGTATTGAAAGCACCCTTATAGGCACGGCCAATCGGGGTTCTGGCGGTCGAAACGATTACTGCGTCACGCATGATGAAGATCCTCTCTTGTTAGATAACAGTCATATTTGCCGCGCATATTCTGCGTTAAAAGGCCGTAAGACAAGGTTTTTCTTTGCCACTGGTTCTGACGCTACGGAATTCCCGCAACCCCAATCATGTCTCCAGCATGTCATTGCTTCGCAGGAAGGAAACCGCCTTCGGGATAGGGCAATATCATCTCGCCATCGGGAGCTGCAGTAAAGCTCGTTTGCGTTGGATAGGCAAACTCCAGCCCTTCCTCGTTAAACTTTTGCAGGATTGCCAAGCCAATGTCATGGCGGCCATTATATACCGTTTCAAAGTCGCTGCCCATGATATCGAAATCGAGCTCGAAATTGATTGAACTGTCGCCAAATCCCACAAAGCCGGAGCGGATGAATACCGCGTTATGATCCTTCACGATCGTCTTTAACAGCTCCGGAATACGCCGCGCATCGTCGGGCTTTGTCTGATAGATAACGCCTATGGCAAAGCGCGTCCGTCGTCTTTTCAGCCGGGACAGATTGGTAATTTCCTTGTTCAGCAAATTGGTGTTGGAAATGATAATCTCCTCACCATTAATCGCGCGAAGCCGAGTGCTTTTCAGGCCGATCCTCTCGATCGTTCCCGTGCTGGTATCATAAGAAATCGTCTCTCCCTGTTTGAAAGGCTTGTCGAAAATGATCGAAAGCGCAGCAAACAGATCCGAAAATATACCCTGCGCCGCCAGGCCAATAGCAATGCCGCCCACGCCCAGACCGGCGATCAGGCCAGTGACGTTTACCCCCAGATTGGACAGAATCACAATCACTGCAATCGCGAAGATCACAAAGGTGATCAACAAACGAATCAGCGTCGTGGCACTTTGCAACGTTTCATAATGCTCCAGATCAGTGGCCAGTTTGTGCTGATAGAAACCAAGGATCAGTTCCCGTACCCAGATTGCGCTCTGGATCACCGCCGAAATTATGAACAGAAATCCGACTGTTTTGGTAATCGCCGCCGGGGGATCGGTATAAGCCACGACCAACTGGGCCGACACGATAATCATGAAAATCCTGCCCGTCCGGGCAATCGTACGCAAAATTATGGCGCGAAACCCGAAGAGATCGTCGTTTTTTTTGACACTGCGGGCCGCCACTCGCTTGATACCGCCAAGTATCGCAAAAATTACCACGCCAACTATGGTCGCAACGATCAACTCGACATAATGTTGTGAAAGCCACCCGCTGACATCACTGCCCAACCTCTGGAAGGTAGTCGCGATATCGGTTATAAATCCTAGATCACTGGATTGGGCCATAGAAACAAACTGCTAATCGGGATGGGCGGGAAACACAAGCCGGTTGAACAGCGGAAATCATCATGCCTGTAGCTGCGTTTCCTGCCGCCGGGCAGCGATTAGAAACTCGACATTGCCCTTTGGTCCGGTAATCGGGCTTTGCGCGATGCCCTGCACTGTCCAGCCCTGCGCGATCAGCCAGTCCGTGACCTTTTCGCACACCTGATCATGTACTGCCGGATCACGCACTACGCCCCCTTTGCCTACATCGGCGCGTTCCGCTTCAAATTGCGGCTTGATAAGCGCGACCAGCACCGCGTCCGGCTTTGCAAAGTCCATCGGCCGTTCAAGTACCTTGGTCAGAGAAATGAAGCTGGCATCGCAGACGATCAGGTCTACCAGTTCGGGAATATGCCGGTCAGTCAGGATCCGCGCGCTGGTTTGTTCATGCACGACCACCCGGTCATCCTGACGCAATTTCCAGGCAAGCTGGTTGGTGCCGCTGTCAACCGCATAGACCTTTGCAGCGCCCCGGCTGAGAAGGACATCGGTAAAGCCGCCGGTGCTGCTGCCCACGTCGATGGCGGTCAGCCCGGCCACAGCAATCGCGAAATGGTCCAGCGCATGATCCAGCTTCATCCCCCCGCGTGAAACCCATGGGTGGTCCTTGCCTTTCAGGTCAATTACCGCGTCGCTGGCCAATTTTTGCCCCGGTTTGTCGATTTTCTGACCGGCAACCGTGACAAGCCCCGCCATGATATAGGCCTGCGCTTTGGCACGGGTTTCCGCCAGCCCGCGGTCAACCAGCATCTGGTCAATCCGTATTTTGGCAGGCTTAACAGCTTTGTTCTTGTCATCGGGCATAGGAAATTGGCACTAGCCTAGCGCAATGCTTTTGACCATATTCATGACTTATGAGAATCATATTTCCCCTGTCCGCCCTTTTATTGGCTTCGGCTTGCTCGACTGTGGTGCCAGAACCTCCGCAAGAACCGGCCCCGACGCCTGCTCCAGCAGCGCCGCCACCGGCCCAGCCCGCGCAAAGCGACTGGACTGAATGGCCTTTGGCGCAAGGGGACTGGACCTATCGCGCGGAAAGCCGTGGTTCCATCGCTTCATTCGGTCCGCAAAATATGCAGGCAAGTTTCACCATCCGCTGCGAGCGGGACCGCAATCAACTGGTCCTCTCACGTGCAGGAACCACAGCGAATAGCGGAGCGCAAATGACGCTGAGGACCACTTCGGCAGCGCAATCCTATCCCGCACGCAATAGCGGGAATTATGCGGCCATATCGCTACCTGCGACGGATTATATGATGGACCGGATAGCCTTTAGCCGTGGCCGCTTTGCTGTGGAAACAACAGGATTGCCCCACCTCGCCATCCCGATTTGGCCTGAATTTACCCGCGTTGTGGAAGATTGCCGCTAAAGGGAAGAGCCCAAGGTCAAAGCGCGAATGGCTTTGAGCGGAAGCTCTGATTCTGACAGCAAATTAAAATAATTCAAGTCTTGTTCCCATCCCCCGATTGATTCACATTCCAGATGTCGAACAAGCGGAGATTTTCAATGCAGCAGTTCGTATCTTATCAACAAGCGAAAGGAGGTGGTCCGATGTCTCATGGTTCAGCACAGGGGTCGGAAAAATCCGTTCGGGAAACCTGCCTGATCTAAAGATCATGTTTTCCGGCAGCGGCACTTCCAACCGCTGACCCATGTTTAGGGGCTGTCGGTCAACGCGACCGACAGTCTCTTTTCATTTTTGCTCTATTCACTCTGGCGCTTTGAATTTTCTTGCGCTCATTTCATCCGGATCAAAAGGGTCAGGCCATCCTGCTTATCCGGTTGATATGCATCCAAATCGATACGCTGCGCATCGGCGCGGGCACGCTTCAGGATGGCCTCTGGCACATCGCTATCGGCAAATATCCTGTCAGACTGACCCAAAAGCCTGGCCTGACGGATGGTCATCTCGTCGGGGTCGGTGCTTGCAAGATCAATTTCAATTACCTGATCCGCCGTGCCTGAAGGCTTATTCGCTAACCAATCATCCACCGCATCATCACGCCTATCGGCAAAGGGATCAAGCATCGCGCCGGGGTCCAGCGCCGCATCAATCGCGCGGCGGCGGTGGGCACTATCGGGCCATTGCCGTCTAATCCTGCCGCGCGCCGCCAAAAGATTCTCCGCCAGCGAGCCCAGGCTATCGGGCAACAAGCGCTCCAGCCGCTGCCGCAGCGCCTTGGCCAGCCCCGCCGATGCCCCGCCAGTGCCAATGGCAATCAAAACCGGATGACGGTCAATTATGGCAGGCGTTGTAAAGTCACATAAATCCGGGCGGTCAACGACATTTACCAGAATATCACGTTTTTTCAAATGCTTGGCTGCCATCTCGGCTTCATCATCATGCTCTAGCGCAACTACCGCCAGCGCGGCCTCCGCCTGCTCGTCATCGGTGATGATCGCTCCGGCCCGCTCGTAAAGCCGCCTTTTCGCATCGGCCATTTCCCCCGAACCGATCAATATGACCTTGCGCCCACGCAAATTCACAAAGATCGGAAACTGGTTCATAACCGCCTAGTCCAGCCAGTCAGGCACATGTTCGGCGGCCATGATCGCCGCCGGTTCAATCCGCTCTGCCACCACTGCAAATCTGTCACCATCAACCAGCACCTCTGGCACTAATGGGCGGCTGTTATAGGTATTGGCCATCGTCGCGCCATAGGCGCCGGCGGTCCGAAATATACATAGGTCGTCCGTCTCCACTTTGTCCACCACTCGTTCTTTCGCGAAGATATCACTACTCTCGCAAATCGGACCAACAACAGAAGCCGACATGGTTTCACCCGTTGGTTTAACTGCTTCAAAATGGTGCCACGCATCGTAAATAGCGGGGCGCATCAAATCGTTCATCGCCGCATCGACAATAACGAAATCGCTGTTCACTCCGGGTTTGATCCTGATCACCTTCGTCATCATGATACCGCTATTGCCTGCAATCACACGCCCCGGTTCGAACATCAAAGTAACATCCCAACCCTTCGTAACCCGCGCAACCATCGCGCCATATTCAGCCGGGCTAGGCGGATCTTCCTCTGGCCTATAGGGAACACCAAGGCCGCCGCCTAAATCAACATGGGTTATTTCATGACCCGCCTCTCGTAAATCACCGAGCAGTTGGCCAATGCGGGTATAGCACTTCTCAAGCGGATCGAGATTTTGTAACTGGCTGCCAATATGAACCGCGATACCGCGCAGGTCCAATCCTTCCAGCTTTGACAGGCGCGCAAAAATATCCGGCGCCACATCAATCGCTACACCGAACTTATTCTCCGCCTTGCCAGTAGATATTTTCGCATGTGTCCCAGCATCGACATCAGGATTAACCCGAAGCGTCGTCGGTGCACGTTGCCCCCTAGCAGCAGCGATTTCCGCCAGCATCTGCCCCTCTTCTTCGGACTCAAGGTTAAACTGACCAATGCCTTTTTCTAAGCCCAATTCCAGTTCTGCGCGACTTTTGCCAACGCCGGAAAAAACAATATCTTCTGCCTTCATCCCCGCCGCCAACGCGCGTTCCAACTCTCCTCCAGAGACGACATCCGCTCCATATCCCTGATTCGCCAGAATTTTTAGCACCGCCAGATTGGGATTGGCTTTAACGGCAAAGGCCAGGTGAACTTTTCCAGCGGCCTTCAATCCTTCCCGGAATACGCGGGCATGGCGCTCCAATGTTGCGCGGGAATAGACATAAACCGGCGTGCCAACTTGTGCCGCAATATCCGGAAGTGCGACATCTTCGGCATACAACACGCCGTCTTTCAGTTGAAAATGATCCATTAAATGGGGCTTTCAGATATGTAAATTAAGCAGAAATTGGTTGAAAACGACGTTAGCCGGTCGGCGGCAAGTCGAATTTGTCATCTTGCCTTGTCTCCGACCGGCGGAGCAGTTCATCGCTTCGCTCAGGCTGAGCCTGACTGGATGGCGTCATCAACTCCTGGGCAGTTGGTTTTTCGGCCTCACCATAAGCAGGTGGCGGCAGCGATTCCCCTTTTGCAGGCACAAGATCACCGCGGTTGCCACAGGCAGAGAGAATCATAAGCGCAGCAAAAGCCACAATTTTCCGGTATTTTGTCATACGCGATCCGTTTGCTCCAGCATCTTGATTTGCTGTCTTACCTGCTCCGGTGCAGTTCCGCCATAGCTGGTGCGGCTGGCAACGGAACCCTCGACGCTCAAATCCGGCATGTCGTAGCCCTTAACCCGGGCATCTATCGCAGCAAGATCCGCAGCACCAAGGTCGGCCAGATCGCATCCGCGCTCTTCGCACAGCTTCACAGCCGCGCCAGTGATATGATGGGCCTCACGGAACGGAATATTGATCTCTCGCACCAACCAGTCTGCAAGATCGGTCGCGGTGGAGAAGCCGCTATCGGCAGCCGCGCGCATACGCTCCGGTACAAAGGTCACGCTTTCGACAATGCCGGTCATCGCTGCAAGCGAAAGACCGAGCAGGTCATGCGCTTCAAACACTGGCGGTTTATCGTCCTGCATATCCTTTGAATAGGCGAGCGGCAGGCCTTTCATCGTCATCATCAATGCGTTCAGGCATCCGACAATCCGGCCCGAATGTCCGCGAACCAGTTCGGCAGCGTCGGGATTACGTTTTTGCGGCATGATAGAGCTGCCCGTTGACCATTCGTCGGACAGTTTAACAAACCCGAAGGGCTGTGATGCCCAGATGATGATTTCTTCGGCCAGACGTGACAGATGCAGCGCCGTTTGGGATGCAGCCATGAGATAGTCGAGCGCGAAATCCCGATCCGATACGCTGTCCATCGAGTTTGTAGTCGCACCGTCAAAATCCAAAGCCGCCGCCGTGAGTTGCCGGTCATTGGGAAAGCCGGTTCCCGCAAGAGCCGCCGCGCCAAGCGGACATTGGTTCAAACGCTCTCTCGCTGCTGAAAAGCGGCTGCTGTCACGCGCGAACATCTCATGATAGGCAAGAAGATGATGGCCCATGGTGATAGGCTGTGCGACCTGCAAATGGGTGAAGCCGGGCATGATCGTATCCGCCTGCTCCTTGGCGCGGGCGATCAATGCGTCGCGCAAATTGTTCAGGCCAGCTGAAACGTCATCCATCGCATCGCGCACCCACAAGCGGAAAGAGGTCGCCACCTGATCATTTCGTGATCGCGCGGTATGCAGACGACCGGCGACCGGACCGATTATTTCAGTCAGCCGCGCTTCGATTGTCATGTGGATGTCTTCCAGATCGAGATTCTCGGGAACACCATCTGCTTCATATTCCTGGGCGATCTGATTGAGGCCGTCTATAATTTGGTCCGCGTCTTTCTCTTCGACAATGCCCTGGGTGGACAACATGGAGACATGAGCGAGTGATGCGCGAATATCCTGCCGCCATAATCGCTTGTCGAACGGGATGGAGGCGTTTATCTCGCGCATGACGGATGACGGGCCATCGGCAAAACGGCCGCCCCACATCTGGTTGGAACTCTGATTGGAATCTGATGTGCGATTAGTGATACGATTATTCCTGTTTCTGTGTTTGCCTGCGATTCTTGCCGCTTGTGATAGCCAATCCGGCGATAAGCAATCTGACGGAGCGGGGCAAGTCAATGATGATATGGAACAGATGGAGTCTGTCGAGGGAGAAAGCGGTTTGTCCGGCAAGCTCGACATATCGCAGCGCGGCTCACCAATGTTGGAAACCCCCTTCACGGCCCCGGATGGCGCGACTGTGCGCCTCTCGGACTTCGCTGGAAAGCCCCTTCTGGTAAACATCTGGGCGACATGGTGCGCGCCTTGCGTGGTGGAGATGCCGATGTTGGACAAGTTGGCAGCGCGGGAAAAAAGCCGGCTGCAAGTGCTGGTCGTTTCGCAGGATCTGGAAGGCCCCAAAAAAGTGGAGCCTTTTTTTGCCAAGGCTGATTTTGCCGAGCTTGAACCCTATACCGACCCCGAAAACGGCCTGAGCTTCGGATTCGGTTCCGGCCTGATGCCGACAACCGTGCTCTATGATGCCAGCGGCAAGGAAGTCTGGCGGGTGATCGGTGCGATGGACTGGGACGGCCCACGCGCAGCGACACTGATGGAAGAAACGCTTTCCAGTAAGTAGTGATTATTCCCCGCTAGGGCGGGAATCCAGCTATCTAGACCTTGCTAAAGAAGTAAGCCGGATTCCCGCCTTCGCGGGAATGACGGTGGCGTTTGAGCTAGACCGCTTTCAATAGGCCATCCATTTTTCCAGAGTCTCGTGGAAATAGCGCATCCGGCTTTCCTGCCCTGCCAGATAGTCGCGCTTATATCCTCTGGAATGCAGTCCCTTTTGCTGCTGGCTCCAAATCGCAACGTCCTGGTCGATCGCCGGTCCTGCCGACACCTCGCCCGCTTTGCCCTGTTTGTGAGCGACGGGTTCATCTATCGATGTCATCGCTTTTATCGACTGCGAATAATATTCCGTCACCCCTTTGGGGAACAGGGTCATATACCACATGTCGAAATAGCATTTTTCGGGGTCCGATTCATGCGGCCGCGCGCGGAGCCAGATATTGCCGTCGGGTTTCAGGCTGAACGACAGATTCGGAAAAATCGTATAATGCCAGTGATCGGTTAGCTGCGCGTCGTGATAATTGGAAAAATCAAAACCCTTTTTCTCACCCAGAAGCCGTTTTTGCTTTTGCAGATCCAGCCGGATATTCGATGTCTTGCCATAGCGATATTGTTCGGGGTCCATTTCCCAGAACTCCAGCTCTTCCTTCATCGAAGCCAGCGTTTCCTTTTCCCCGCCCTTTATACTGGCCGCCGGAATCGCGCCGGGCATCAACATCCGGCAATGCCCCTCGTCATAATGGTCAAACTGGCTGTTCCGGTAAGAATATTCCATCACGAACTTGGTTTCGGGATGAACGAACGGAACATGGTACGATTCGCTGAAATTATCCTGAACCAGCTTCCAGTTAAAATCCCCTTCGATCGTTACCCAGAGCGTGCGGGTCATTTCTTCCATGGGATAGCTGTCGATCTGGTCCGCAATCGGGCCGAGATATTCTTTCAGCGGCGCACAATTCTCGTCCATATTATACCAGACAAACCCGGCCCAGCTTTCGCTTGGTATTTCGACCAGATTCAATTTACCGCAAGGGCTTCCCTGCGGAAAATCCGCTTCATCGGGGACGAACCGTAATGTCCCGTCCATGTCATAGGCCCAGCCGTGATAAGGACAGGTCAGCCTTTTCGCATTGCCGCATCTGTCGGGCACCAGTTCCATTCCGCGGTGCTGGCACACATTGTAAAAGGCCCTGACTTTTCCATCCTTGCTCATCGTGCAAATGATGGATTCGCGGCCCAGTTCGGTCGTTACATAGTCGCCGGGTTTTTGTAATTCCTTGGACAGGCACGCAATCTGCCACGTTTTCGTCCAGACCTTTTCCCATTCCCGGTCCATAAACTCCCGCGAATAATAACGGTCCGTGGTGATCGGCGTGTTTTTGAATACAGGCTCTGGCTGCTTGGAAATATCCGCTACCGGACGTTTCAGATCACGCTGTTCTACTATGCTCGCCATAATGCCTATCCTCTATTTTATTTTATCCTGCTTTTTTCAGCCGCCAAAATGGTCATAAGATGCGTCCGCATCGCCGCGCTTGCCAAAGACCATGTCACCGGGGCTGGCGCGGTCCCACGCATCGGTGCACGGAACATTGCTGTTCCAGTCGTAAACCGCATGGCGGCTGCTGATTTTCCAGACACAGTCCCGTCGCTCGAACTTGTCGAGATAACGCCCTGCGGCTATCATCTGCTGCTGCTCGCCATTGTGCGTGAGGGCGTGGGAGGCAATGAAATAGCTCTCCCCGCTGGCCGAATCGCCGTCCACCTCGATCAATATCTGCCCGATAAAATGCTGGGTGCGCTCCATGCTGTGAAGCACCGGCATGACCCATGTGACAAATTCGTCAATCGAACCGCGAAAGGAACCGTGGTCGTCATGGGCATCTGCGTGAAACTGCTCTTTCAGGAGCTTTTCATCACATCGGTCAATGGCCCTCGCCGTTCGGGCAACCAGCTCCATACAGGCCTGCTTGTCAGCCAAGGTTGCAAGGCTGGTCATAGTTTCAACATTAAGAGTGCTCATTGGCATTCATCCTCTACCTGAACAAAATGAACCCCATTTGGGCTGGCAGGGACACTCCTAGAACTAATAGGCTTGGAGCTAATGATATGCTGGAGATGAAGTTAATTCCTAAAGCACCGTCATGCTGAACTTGTTTCAGCATCCATCGTGCCTTTTAGAACGGCAGTATTTGGGTCACGATGGACCCTGAAACAAGTTCAGGGTGACGATTTAGGATGACGGTGAGGAGTGAAGGTGACTTCAGGCCCGCCATAATAATATCCGGCTACCCGCATCGATCCATTCGCCGTTCAGAAATATCCGCTTCATGCCCCACTGTCACTTTCGGTGATTAACGTCACCGGCTTTATGCGCCATCCTCTTGAAAAAATATAATGATGTGGAGAGAAGCGTATGGCGATCCGTTCTGTGCAAGAGAAGCTTCAGGAGTTGCTCGACAAAGAGGAGATCTTTGCGCTGTCCTCCACTTATATGCGCGGGCTTGACCGGCTGGATGCTGATCTGGTTCGCAGTGTCTATCATGATGATGCCACGGATGATCGCGGATTTTTTCAGGGTGGTCCGGACGCGTTTGTCCAATTTGCGATGCAGGCGCTCGCCGGTCATAAAGCCAATCATCACATGCTGGGTCAGGCCAGTATCGATGTCGAAGGCGATGTCGCTTTCGGGGAAATCTATTTTCAGGCCTATCACCGGACCATTGAAGATGGCGCGGAAATGGATTTCGTTGTCATCGGCCGCTATGTCGACCGCTATGAAAAGCGCGATGGCTGCTGGAAAATAGCGCATCGCAGCGAGCTCAACGATGCCTGCTGGTCGCATCCGGCGAGCGACGACTGGTTCCAATCCACACCCAATGCCTTGCGCGGCGCACGCGCAGCTGACGACCTGTCATCCAAAAGAGACGTTCTGAGAACATTATAGGAGTTTGATATGGCCACTATCCAGACAAAAAGCGCCCCCGGCACAGCGCGCTGCGAAGGACCTTCAACCCGCGACATCATCCTGAAAGACGATCACAAGGCCCCCGGTGTCATTACCGAGGAAAGCTATCGCTACCTGGGCGACGAGGATGTGGATTATGCGGCTTATTATAGCGAGGAAGTCCATAGGCTTGAAATGGATAAAATGTGGCCCGAAACATGGCTGTTTGCGTGCCGCGAGGAACATATCCCAAATCCGAAAGACAGCCATGTCTTTGACGTAGGCGATTATTCGGCCCTGATCATCCGGCAAAATGACGGGTCGATCAAAGCGTTTATCAATAGCTGCAAACATCGCGGAATGCAGTTGCAGGAAAACGGCACAAGCGATTCCCTGAAAGTCATACGCTGCCCGTTCCATGGCTGGACCTGGGGAACGGACGGCAAGTTGATGAGCATCCCGTGCGCGTGGGATTTCCCGCATGTCGATAATGCGGAATATGCGCTTGATGAAATCGCGGTGGATAGCTGGGGCGGCTTTGTCTTCGTCAATTTTTCTTCCAGTGCGCCGCCGCTGATGGATTATCTGGATGTTCTGCCCCGGCAATTTGCCGACTGGCCGATGCAGAATCGCCATCTGGTCTTGCATATCCAGAAAACACTGCCCGCGAACTGGAAAATGGCGCAGGAGGCCTTTCTGGAAGCCTATCATGTGCTGGCCACCCATCCACAGGGACTGGCGAGCGCGGGGGATGCCAATGCCCAATATGATATCTGGGGCGATCATATCAGCCGCTTTGTCCATACCATCGGAACGCGCAGCCCGCATTTGAAAGGGGAAGGATCAGAAGCAGAGATTCTAAAAGCCCTTGGCGGCGATGATCTGGGCCTCACGCTTGAGGAAGGCGATACGGCGCGGCGCGTGTTTTCAGAGCATTTGCGCTCCACCCTGGGAAAAGAAATGGGCGTTGATCTGTCCGGAGTTTCGACCAGCGAAATGATCGATTCGATCGAATATCATTGTTTCCCCAATTTCATGATTTTCCCCGGCATCAGCCTGCCGATGGTATATCGTTTCCGGCCGGACGGGGACAATGTCGATCAATCCATATTCGACCTTATGTTCCTGTCACTGACGCCCGAAGGCACCACCCCGCCCAAAGCGCCCGAGCCGGTAAAGATCGGCATCGAAACATCCTATACAGAGGTTGAAGGGATGAGCCCGCGGCTTGGTCATATTTACGATCAGGACACAAGCAACCTTGCCCGCCTGACCAAAGGTATCAAGGCCAGCCGCAAAAAGGGGCAAACGCTGGGCAATTATCAGGAAGTCCGCATCCGTCAGGTTCGCCAGACGCTGGACAAATATCTGTCTGCCTGAACAGGCCGGGTTAAACAGGCCGAACGGCCGGGGATTATTTCCCGGCCGGAAAGAACCCGTAATAGGGATCTTCGGGAAAACGGCTGCCCCGGGTCTTTAGCCTGCCATATAGGTCGCCGTCCCAGCGCGCTGTGGATGGGCCATTGCGGTTCCAGTCCATCACATAGACCCGTTCCATGATGCGCCATTCGTCGCCGCGCCTGGTCATGCGGTCAAGATAGCGGCCGCCGACCACCATTTCTATGTCGCCATTCCCGTCCGGGGCCGGGAGCTGGTGATAGGCCACGCAATAGCTTTGCACCTTTGCTTCATCACCGCGCAATTCGATCAGGTGGCTTCCGATATTGTGCATGGTGGAATGCATCGCTTTAAGGGCCGGTATCAACGTCTCGCAAAACTCCATGGCATTGCCGGAAAACGTGCCATGGTCATCGGTCCCGTCCGGCCAATATGCGGATTTGAGCATTTCCAGATCACAGCGGTCAACGCCGTGGGAATAACGGACCAGAACGTCATAAATAGCCTGTTTGTCGATACAATCCTGTAGCGCTTTTTCCATGAAACTCTCCTGCTTGTCCCGGAACCTTGTTCGTTTCTGTTCCGATAATGGCCAAGCATAGAGGCCATGCGAATGACTTAGCTTTTCTCTAAAATGATAGTGATTTCTTAGTGTGAATTCGGTGCCCCACTATTCTGGGACATTGCACTCTGGCGGAATTTGGGTCGCTCGTCCCCCGGACGGCTTTGATCCCAAAAAATGGTGGGCGATGACGGGCTCGAACCGCCGACATCTTCGGTGTAAACGAAGCGCTCTACCAACTGAGCTAATCGCCCTTCTATGGGTCGTGCCATGAAGCGTTCGGGGCCATTGCCAAATCATGACGGCTTTGGCAAGCAACTTTCCGCACGGAGTTTGCAAAATCTGTGAATCGGACCAGCACGGAGTCGCTACGCCGGAACAGTTTTTGCTCTCTCCTCTTCCCGTCTTTGACTACGTTTTTGTGACATGTTTTGCTCTGGCCTTGAAATAACGGAAGCTCCGCGATTCGATGCCTATACCTGTTTATCCACAGGATTTTTTCTTTATTTTTCAATATAGTAATAGGTTAGTGCGCATTTCTCGCATGTTGCCGTGTCAATCTAATTATTTCATTTTTTTTACATCCGCAGCCTTGCTCGACTCACTCGGGGGGGCTTATCTACAGGCAACGGTTGGTGGCCACGGATGCAATTTCCTGGCCTCTGTGACATTGGAAATAGCATCGTTGGGAACTGGTTTCCGGCTTTGGATTTCTATGCCCATTGATCCCTTTGGCTGGGGATCAGACGGGAATGCGGGAAACTATGGTTCGGGAATGCGCTTTTGCATTGCCGCTGATATGAGGTAATTCGGGGGATGTTAGTGGCTCAAGGTTCAGATGAGGTTGGCGAGAAACACGCCATAGAAGCAGCAATTAACGTGGCCGCCAATCTGGCGACCCAAAAGCCTGAAAACCAGGATGAGGTTGAAACCCGTCTGGCGGATACATGGCATGTAATATGTGCCGGACTGCGCCGCGATCTGGGTGCCCAGATTTTTGGCCAGTGGATCAAACCGATCAAATTGTCCCGATTCGATTCGGCCAGCGGCGAACTGCAAGTCGTTCTGCCATCGGAATTTGCCGCCAACTGGGTGCGCGACCGCTATGCCGAGCGCCTGCTGCTCGCGTGGAAGGCCCATTATGACGCCGTTAAAAAAATAACCTTCACAGCAAAGGCCGGTAGCGCCCGAATCGCACAGGTGAAGAAGAACAACGCCGTCCCTCTGCACGAAACCTCGGACGCGCCTTGCGGGAAGTTCCGGCTGGATCTTGATCCGCGCATGACCTTTGACGAATTTATTGCCGGGCATAGCAATGTGCTGGCGCTCAACGCGTCGCAGCGCATGGCCTCTCCGGAAAAGCCGCTGTTCAGCCCGCTATATCTGCAATCCTCCACCGGTCAGGGCAAGACCCATTTGATGCACGCCATTGGCCATGCTTACCGCGCCGAATTTCCGGACGCACGGGTCATCTATATGTCGGCGGAACGCTTCATGATCGAATTTGTATCGGCCATGCGCCGTAACGAGGCCATGGAGTTCAAAGCATCCCTGCGCGATGCGGACCTTTTGATGATTGATGATATTCAATTCATCGTCGGCAAAAACTCCACGCAGGAAGAATTTCTCCATACAGTTGATTCGCTTATCAGCCGCGGAAAGCGCGTAGTCGTTGCCGCAGACCGTCCGCCGCAGGCTTTGGACGGGGTTGACCAGCGGCTTTTGTCACGGCTGTCGATGGGGCTGGTTGCCGATATTCAATCGGCCGGGCTGGAACTGCGCCGCGATATATTGCAGCACCGCCTTGCAAGCATGCCGCATCAGGACGTGCCAGAAGATGTGGTCGAATTTCTGGCCCGCACCATCAGCCGCAACCTGCGCGAACTGGAGGGCGGCCTCAACAAGCTGCTCGCCTATTCGCAGCTTACCGGACGCCCGATCACCAAGGAGCTGGCCGAAGAACAATTGTCCGATATATTAAGCGCCTGTCGTCGCCGGATCACGATTGACGAAATCCAGCGCACCGTGTGCGAATATTACCGGCTTGACCGTAACGAGATGTCGTCAAAACGCCGCGCCCGCGCGGTTGCCCGTCCCCGTCAGGTGGCAATGTATCTGGCCAAGGTGATGACCCCGCGAAGCTATCCCGAAATTGGCCGGAAATTCGGTGGCCGGGATCACAGCACCGTCATCCATGCCGTGAAGCTGGTCGAGCAATTACGCGGCGAGGATACGGAAATGGACAATGACGTCCGGATGCTGCTGCGCCAGCTTGAGAGTTGATCCCACAGTTTTCAGCTCAGACCGCTGATTAGAAACGTGGGTTCGACAGGCTCACCACTAACGGTCACTTAGTTAACTGATCGGGATATTTGCCTAACAAGGCTCATCGCCAAGTTCAAAAATCGTCATTCCCGCGCAGGCGGGAATGACGGTGATTGGTTAGGACGGGGCCAGATGTCCGTTGTGCCCCAGTCCTCATTTCTTCTCGGGAGCAACCGAGATTCTGACCCGCTCGCCGCTGTTTCCGGGGAAATTGGTAAACATCGCTTCCACCAGGTTTGGCACCAGGTAGGTCAGGTTCTTCGACCGCGACTTGGCTTCTGCCGTCCCTTCGAAAAGGCGCTCGCCATCGGCGGCCCGCTCAATCTTCATGTCCAGTTGCGCGGTGTAAACCGTAAAGCTGCGTACTCCGCCATAGCCATTGAAGCCATAACCACCGAACAGGAACGGATCGTAATAGCCATTAAGATAACGGTAGCGACTATAATAGCCCTGCCCGTAAAAGCCCGGCCTATAGAAAGGATCATAATCGGTAACGACCTTTTCCCGGCCATTATCGATGTCATACTCCATGCTGACAATCAATTCTGCGCCAGCAGGATCTTCGCTAAGCGCATAGCCCAGATCAACCATCTGCTGCTCAACCAGATCGGCATATTGGCCGAATTCTATCCCGCCAGCCAGCTCAGGATCGGATGAAACCACTGCAAAGCTTTGCCCCTGCGGGACTGGCAGAGCCTGAAAGCGCTGCACATCAGCCCGGAAAGGCGTCGCACATGCACCAAGCGCAAGAACAGCAAGCGGCGCCAATAGCGTCAATTTTATGTTCTTTGGAGCTTTAAGCTGGGGCATTGTCATGTTCATTCCTTCACCATATGCACACCGGACTAACTATCCGGCATCTATAAATATAATAATATATTCATGCTGAACCACCATTGAACGACAAATCAAGGCAGTTCGTCTTGGTTCATCCGTTTCGGATGTTCATTTTTTGACGGTCTATCTGGCGCCATTTTACCAATAATACACCATAAAGCCCTTAAAACAAAACCTTATCCCTTACGGTCTTTTCCGGCAGGAATGGCTGCGCGCCATATTGCCTCCGGAAAGGACCATGATCTGTTCGACTTCCATCCACTTTGCAAACTAACCATTGGCCGAACTCACCGTTAGTGTTTGATATTATTTGGAAAGAATGTTCAAAATGCTGGAAGCCCCCGATATGTTTGAAGCTGAGATTTTGGAAGAAAGTGTTACCGATATGAATGAATTGGCGGCGGGCGACATGTGGGGCGGCCAGATATTACTGGTTTCAGACGATAGCCACCTGCGCGCGCTTTATAGCCATGCCATTGAATTGCTGGGCGGTCGCTGCGCCTTGCTGAACATGAATTTCAAAAGCGATGACCTGTCGCAGCGGATGAATGTCGCAGCCGTTATCGTTCAGGTGAGCGAATGGAATGAGGACCGGCAAGCGGCGCTCAGAACGGCCGAACAATATTGCGAAACGTCTGGCCTGCCCTTGTTGATCCGGACCGATCTGGATCTGCTCGACGCTGTTTTGGGCGCAGTCACCTATGAGCATGTCGAACATCTGCTCAGCGACAATATCGCCGAACTATACGTCGCTTTGGAACATAGAACCCGGCAGTATGCGGGCACCATGTTCGCGGACCGCGATGAAATCGACCTGACCGACCTCAAGAAAATATCCGCTGATGTGGAACGTATAGCAAGGGCGCTGGTGAAGCTATCGGGGCCAGAGCATGCGGGCATGGACAGGCCACTTATCGCCAATCCGTTTCAGGAGCCTGATAGCGGCTCGCAGCTCCATGATCCTTCTGCCGGCTACATAGCAATGCCGTCGCTGGATAATATGCGGATCGGGAAGCCTATCGACATTACCCCGCAAAGCGATAGTCCGTCCCGCCCGGTAACTGCTGACGAGGTGCGCGGGCTTATCAAGGCGCGGCGGCTGCGCGATCAATATTTTGATGCCGAACTGTTTGCCGATCCGGCATGGGATATGCTCCTCGACCTCATGGCGGCGCGGCTGGAGGGCATAGAGGTCGCCGTATCCAGTCTGTGCATCGCAGCCAGCGTGCCGCCGACAACCGCGCTGCGCTGGATAAAAACCATGACAGAGGAACGGATATTCATCCGCAGGGCCGATGAACGGGACGGTCGCCGCATCTTCATTGAATTGAGCGACGATGCAACTGCAGCAATGGTCGGCTATTTCGCCATGATTCGCCGCAGCGGATTAATGATGGTTTGATTCTATCTGTCTGATTCGGGCAAAAGAAAACCCGCCAGAAACCGGGCGGGTGATTCTTTTATCTGATCCCGGCACTGGCCAGAATCATACAGCTTATCGCTTAACCGAGGGCAGCGAGCCGTTTTGTCAGGCGGCTGAATTTCCGTGAGGCCGTGTTTTTGTGGAACACACCGCGAGCAACACCGCGCGCCAGTTCCGGCTGAACATCAGCAAGAGCCGTGGTTGCAGCCGCTTTATCGCCCGCTTCCAGAGCCGCTTCAACCGATTTGATCTTCGTGCGAATCCGGCTGACACGGTTCTTGTTAATGGCCGTGCGGCTTGCGTTACGACGGATACGTTTCTTTGCTTGCGGCGTATTAGCCATGAATTTTCCTCAAAAACTGAAATGCTGAATAGCCGTATATCACAGAAGTAACACCGGCTTAAGTCGGCGGTCATTAGCTCTGTTGGTGATTCCCGTCAACCTTGGATTCCACCTGCCCCGCGCTTTATTGATAGCCCGCTTCGTCAGCTCTGGCATTTTTCGCAGTAAAATGTGGATCTGCCGCTATCCACTTTACGCATTATCGGCGCACCGCAGGCACATTTTTCTCCCTCACGCCCATAGACCAGCCATTGCTTTGAGAAATAACCAAGCTCGCCATCAGGCTTCACAAAATCGCGCAAAGACGATCCCCCGGCAGCAATGGCCGATTCCAGAACCTTTTTGATCGCGGATACCAGCCTGTCATAGCGCGGCCTTGAAATCCCGCCGCCCATCCGGCGCGGATCGATCCCGGCCATATAGAGCGCCTCACAGACATAGATATTACCGAGTCCCGCCACCACATGCTGATCCAGCAGCAATTGCTTGACCGGTGCCCTTCGGCCCTTTGTCGCGTTTTTCAGATAAGCTCCGTTAAATGCATCCCCCAAAGGCTCCGGACCCATTGCTGCAAAGGCGGGAAAGCTGTCCAGATCATCCAGCCGGACCAGGTCGAGCGAGCCAAAGCGGCGCGGATCGTTCAGGACCAGCCGGCGGTTTTCCTCTGTTTCCAATAGCAGATGATCGTGCTTTTCCAGCTCGCCCGGATCAATCCGCCAGCGGCCCGACATGCCAAGATGGAAAATCATCACATCGCCCCGGTCCGTCTCAATCAGCCCGTATTTCGCGCGCCGGGTGACCTGTGTGACCCGCGCGCCGGTCATGCGCTGGCGCAGGTCAACCGGAATCGGGCGGCGCAAATCGGCGCGGCGCGGCTCGACCAGTGTCAGCCTTTTGCCCTCCAGCACCGGTCGTAAACCCGCCACTGTTGTTTCAACTTCCGGTAATTCTGGCATGATGCTCCCAATGTTGCGCAAGATCACCCAATGCCGCTTTATCCCGTGCAGCCGCCATAGGGTGATTGCAGTGCCGCCAAGCGTCGTCTAATGCTTGTCGCTGAAAACCCGCTCCATATAGATAGGAGCGGATAATTCCAAGGGCGTGAGCAACCAATATATGACCGGAACCAAAACAGTCTCCTTCGGATATGAGGAAGTGGATGAAGATGAAAAAGTTGGCCGGGTCGGCCAGGTTTTTTCAAGCGTCGCCAGCAAATATGATGTGATGAACGATGCGATGAGCGCGGGCACGCACCGATTGTGGAAGAATCGCTTCGTCCGCCGGGTCAAGCCGCGCGAAGGGGAGGAAATCCTCGACATGGCCGGCGGCACCGGCGATATCGCCTTTCGCATGGTCGATAGCGGAGCCAATATCACGGTGGCCGATATCAACCCCGACATGCTGTCGGCAGGGCTGGACCGCGCCATTAAAATGGGCGAAGGGCGGCTGGTCTGGAGCGAGCAAAACGCCGAAGAACTGAACTTCCCCGACGCCCATTTCGATGCCTATACGATTGTGTTTGGCATCCGCAATGTCACCCATATCGAAAAAGCACTGGCCGAGGCTTACCGCGTATTGCGCTATGGCGGGCGGTTTTATTGCATGGAATTTTCCAAAACCCTGTGGCCCGGCTTTGACAAGGCATATAATTTCTATTCGCACCGCCTGCTCCCCAAAATCGGCAAAGCCGTTGCCGGTGACGAGGACAGCTATCGCTATCTTGCCGAATCCATCGACCGTTTTCCGCCGATGGAAACATTTCGCGCGATGATCGAGAATGCCGGTTTTTCCCAGACGAAGGTCGAGCCGATGATGGGCGGGCTGGTCGCTATACATAGCGGCTGGAAAGTCTGAGTATACAGCCGGTATGACATCATCTTTCACCCATATTTTTCGTCTGCTCAAATGGGGCCGCACGCTTGCCAAACATGGTGCGTTGCGGGACATGGAAAAGCATAAGGCAACGCCTGCGCCTGTCCGCCGCCTGTTCCGGATTGCGCGCCTTGGCACGTTCCAGCCCAAGAAACCGAATTATTCCGCCGCGCTACAGGCCATTGGCCCTGCCGCCATCAAACTGGGCCAGACACTGGCAACCCGGCCCGATATTATTGGCGAGGAAGCGGCAAAAGACCTTTTGCATTTGCAGGACAACCTGCCTCCTGTATCATTCGAGAGCATCAGGAACGAAATAGAGGCCAGCCTCGGCAAGCCGCTGGACACACTTTACAGCTATATTGACCCCGACCCTGTGGGCGCGGCTTCCATTGCGCAGGTCCACCGCGCCACCACCATTGAAGGGCGCGACGTAGCCGTCAAAGTGCTACGCCCCGGCATTATCAAGAAATTCGCCGCCGATATTGAAACCTATGAATGGGCGGCGGCCCATCTTGAAGCGATGGGCGGAGAGGCAAAGCGGCTAAGGCCCCAACTGGTCATCGCCAATTTCCGCCGATGGACAATGCGCGAGCTTGACCTGCGCCGCGAAGCTGCCTCCGCCTCCGAACTCGCAGAGCATGTTGCCAATGTGGAACTCTTCGAAGTGCCAGACATTGACTGGGACCGGACATCGGGCCGGGTCCTGACGCTCGACTGGGTCGACGGGATCAAGATTTCGCGCCGCGATGAGCTGATCGCTGCGGGCCATGACCTGAACGATATTGCCAACCGACTGGTCCACAGCTTTTTGAAACAGGCTATCGAGGCTGGCTACTTCCACGCCGACATGCACCAGGGCAATCTGTTTGTGAAGCCGGACGGCACGATCGTCGCGATCGACTTTGGCATCATGGGGCGGATCAACAAAAAGGCACGCTTCTGGTTAGCGGAAATTCTATATGGCCTGACCACGGGCAATTACCGCAGGGTCGCTGAAATCCATTTTGAAGCGCAATATGTGCCAGAGCATCACAGCCTGGAAGATTTCGCCACTGCCCTGCGTGCAGTCGGGGAACCCATGCGCGGCAAGCCGGTAAGCGAGCTTTCCGTCGGGGACATGCTCGACGGCCTGTTCGCCATTACCCGCGATTTCGACATGGAAACCCAGCCGCATTTGTTGCTACTGCAAAAAACCATGGTGATGGTCGAAGGCATTGCCACCGACCTTAACCCCGAAATCAACATGTGGGACACTAGCGGTCCCTATGTCAAAAACTGGATCCGTGACGAGCTGGGGCCAGAGGCCGCGATTGCCGACCGGATCAACACCGATCTCGACACCTTGCTGATGCTGCCCGATATTATCCGGCGGCTCGACCAGCAATTACCGCGCAAGGGCGGCGCGCCGCCCCCGCCCCCCATAGCCGATATCGAGCTGTTATGGGAAAGACGCGGGCGCGCCAAGGGCGGCGGCTTTTGGCGCTATGCCGGGACCGCACTGGTCGCGGCGGCGGCTGGCGCAGGGGCGGTCTGGATGGTAGTTAGCTGAAATGAGCCAAACTGATATGACCAAGCCCAAACATATCCTGTTAATCATCGGTGGCGGCATTGCCGCATATAAAGCGTCCGAACTGATCCGCCTGATTATAAAGGCGGGGATGACGGTGCGCTGTGTGCTGACCGATTCGGGGGCGCAATTTGTCACGCCGATGACTCTAGCCGCTTTGTCGGAAAATGAGGTCCACACGACCCTTTGGTCGCTGAAAGACGAGACGGAGATGGGGCATATCCAGCTCTCTCGTGAAGCGGACTTGGTCGTGGTCTGTCCAACGACGGCAAATCTGATTGCCAAAATGGCGGGCGGCATCGCCGATGATCTGGCGACGACATTATTGTTGGCAACCGATACAAGGGTGCTCGCCGCGCCAGCGATGAATGTCCGCATGTGGGATCATCCGGCGACCCGGCGAAATGTTGAACAGCTCCGCCGAGACGGCATCATCGTCATGGAGCCGGATGAAGGCGACATGGCTTGCGGCGAATATGGTCCCGGCCGTTTGCCGGAGCCACCTGCAATAATGGCAGAGATAATGGACCAGATTTGCAAAAGCAGTGCGGGAGCAAATCTGCTTGACGGGCAACCCGCTTTTGCTGGCGACCAGCATCGGCCGCTGCATGGCAAACATGTCCTTGTCACCGCTGGCCCAACACGCGAGCCGATTGATCCGGTGCGCTATATCGCCAACCGCTCCTCTGGCCAGCAGGGCTTTGCCATTGCGGCCGCCGCAGCCGAAGCAGGGGCTCGGGTCACCTTGGTCGCCGGGCCGGTAAACCTGCCGACACCCTCCGGCGTGGTGCGCGTGGATGTCGAGACAGCACTGGAAATGGAGGCCGCAGTATATGACGCCCTGCCCGCTGACGTTGCAGTCATGGTCGCGGCGGTCGCCGATTGGCGCGCAGACATACGCGCGGAGCAAAAGATAAAGAAAGAAAAAGGCGGCGCGCCAGCCCCGTTAAAAATGGTCGAGAATCCCGATATATTGGCAAGTCTTGGCACCCATGAACAGCGCCCCGGCCTGCTGATCGGCTTTGCTGCCGAGACGGAAAAGGTTGAAGAGCACGCCCGCGCAAAACTCGCCAAGAAAGGCTGTGACTGGATCGTTGCGAATGACGTATCCGGCGATGTCATGGGCGGCGCGGAAAATAGCGTGCAGATTGTCACCGCAGACAGCACCGAGATATGGAAGCGCCTTCCCAAACCGGAAGTCGCCCGGCGGCTGGTCGCAAAAATTATCGAAGAAATTTGAGGGACGAATGTTTGAACCGATTGAGATAGCCGTAAAACGGCTGGAAACAGCGGGTGACCTGCCCCTACCTTCCTATGAAACACCGGGATCGGCGGGCATGGACGTTCGCGCAGCCGAAGCCGCCAATATTGCGGCTGGCAAACGCGGCCTTGTCGGCACCGGCTTTGCCTTTGCCATTCCCGAAGGTTATGAAGTGCAAGTGCGCCCCCGCTCTGGGCTGGCCCTGAAACAGGGAATATCCGTACTCAATACGCCCGGCACCATCGACAGCGACTATCGCGGAGAGATTAAAGTGATCCTCGCCAATCTGGGGGATGAGGATTTTGTCATCGAACGCGGCGACCGGATTGCCCAGATCGTGGTATCTCCGGTGCAGCGCGGGAAGCTGGTCGAAGTCGCGGACCTGAACGAAACCGCCCGCGGTTCCGGCGGCTTCGGCTCCACAGGCATATAAGCACAGGACTGGTCTGGCCAAAACATGAGCATATTAACCGACGAGCAGCTTGACCGATATGCCCGCCAGATCGTGCTGAGAGACATTGGCGGTATTGGCCAGAAAAAGATTCTGGATGCCCATATCCTTATTATCGGAGCAGGCGGCATAGGCTGTCCGGCTATCCAGTATCTTGCGGCAGCCGGAATCGGTGCGCTCACCATCATTGATGATGACGTTGTGTCCTTGTCCAACCTTCAGCGCCAGATTCTATTCACCGTGAATGACATCGGCAAGCCCAAGGTAGAGGTCGCAAAAAAAGCGGCACAGGCGATTAACCCGGATGTCATTATAAATACAGTTAATCAGCGACTTAACGCGCAGCAATTCTCTGATGATGCAGCAACATTTTTCGGGCAATTTGATGCCATATTGGATGGCTCCGACAATTATCAGACCCGGCTATTGGTATCGGATTTTTCCCTCGCCCACCGCGTCCCGCTGGTATCCGCGGCCATCGGCCAGTTTCAGGGACAGCTTGGCATTTTTCGCGGGTGGGAGGATGACAAGCCCTGCTACCGATGCTTTGTCGGCGACGCGCTGGACCCCGATGATTGCGACAATTGTTCAGAAGTCGGCGTGCTGGGCGCGATGGTCGGCCTGATGGGAAGCTTTGCCGCGATGGAAGCCATTCGCGTCATCACCGGCTTTGGCGATGATCCAGCCGGAAAGTTGCAACTGTTCGATGGCCTGCGCCCCTCTATGCGTAGTATCAACCTGCCCAAAGATCCTGAATGTAAAAGCTGCGGCCCGCTGGCGGGCGGCTGAGTCTTTCCCCACCGCGTCTGTTCAATAGGACAATAGAGTCTCGACCCACGACGGGACCAGATCCCCCGCCTTACCCATCCGGCTTTCATGGAATAAAAGACTACCGTCCGAAGGATCGAGATTCATCTCCAGCGCCCGTGCTCCGTAATGCCGCGCCGTTTGCACAAAGCCCGCTGCCGGATAGACTGCACCCGATGTGCCGATGGACACGAACAGGTCGCACCGCGCCAGTGCCAGCTCGATCTGGTCCATATGATATGGCATTTCCCCGAACCATACGATATCCGGCCGGAGCGTGCGCTCTCCGCAGTGGGAACAGGCCGGACGGTTGGAAAAATCATCCGTAATCACTGATCGCTGGCCACAGGAAAGACATAGACCGTTCAAAAGATCGCCATGCATATGGACAAGCCGCGACGACCCTGCGCGGTCGTGCAGATCATCGACATTTTGCGTCACCAGCAGCAAATCGCCGCCCCATGCCGCGTCCAGCTGTGCCAGCGCCTTGTGCGCGGCATTGGGCTCGACCGTCTGTAATTTGGCGCGCCGCTCGTCATAGAATTTCAGCACCAGTTCCGGATCGCGCTGAAACGCTTCCGGAGTCGCGACATCCTCGACCCTGTGGCCTTCCCACAGACCGTCCGGCCCGCGAAAAGTGGCGAGACCGCTTTCCGCGCTTATTCCCGCGCCGGTCAAGATCACTATATTGTTTATTTCACGCATACGCTATGCCAGCAGCTTCCAATAAAAAATGCAAGTCTATGGGAATCATATTATGACATCAATCGGGATTATTGGCAGCAAGGGCCGCATGGGTCATGCCCTTGTCAACGCGATTGGCGAGCGGGACGAACTGGACCATGCAGGCGGTGTAGATCAGGATGATGATCTGGAAGAACTGCTCTCCCACAGCGATGTGCTGGTCGATTTTTCTTCGCCAGCGGGCTTGGGGAAACGCATGGAGCTTTGTGCCAAGGCCGGAAAACCCATTCTAATCGGGACAACCGGCCTTGAACCCGCGCATCATTTATCCATTGATGACGCAGCATCAACCATAGCGGTCCTGCAAACCGGCAATACTTCCCTTGGCGTCAACATGCTGGCGGCGCTGGTGAAAGAGGCCGCATCCCGGCTGGGCGATGACTGGGATATCGAGATTGTCGAAATGCACCACCGGCACAAGGTGGACGCCCCATCCGGCACGGCCATACTGTTGGGTGAAGCCGCCGCCGAGGGGCGCGGGATCAATCTGGACGAGCATAGCGAACGTGGCCGTGATGGCCAGACCGGTGCCCGTGCCAGGGGCGCAATCGGCTTTGCTTCCTTGCGCGGAGGATCGGTTGCCGGGGATCATCAGGTCATCTTGGCTACCGATGAAGAGCGCATAGAATTGGGCCACCGCGCTGAAAACCGGATGATTTTTGCACGCGGAGCGATCAAGGCCGCCTTATGGTTGATGAAGCAGAAACCGGGACGCTATGATATGGCCGATATGCTTGGCCTGAAATAAAACTACATGAAAAAAGACGATATTTTCGAGTTTTATTCCCGGCTTGCCGAGGACAATCCCTCACCGGAAACCGAGCTGAACTATGGCAATGTCTATCAACTTGTCGTTGCCGTCGCTCTATCCGCGCAGTCCACGGACATTGGTGTCAACAAGGCCACAAAGTCGCTGTTTGAAATCGTAAAAACACCGCAGCAGATGGTGGAACTGGGTGTTGATGGCTTGAAAGAGCATATCAAGACCATCGGCCTGTTCAACACCAAGGCAAAAAACGTCATCGCTTTATCCGAAAAGTTGATTGCCGACTATGAAGGAGAAGTCCCCGCCGACCGTGACGAACTGACCAAACTTCCCGGAGTGGGCCGGAAAACAGCCAATGTCGTGATGAACTGCGCTTTTGGAGCGGAGACTTTCGCGGTCGATACCCATATATTCCGCGTCGGCAACCGCACTGGTCTGGCCCCCGGAAAGACGGTTCTGGAGGTTGAAAAAAAGCTGGAGAAGCAAACACCCGCTCCGTTCCGTGTTCATGCCCATCACTGGCTGATCCTGCACGGGCGCTATATCTGCAAGGCGAGGAAACCCGAATGCTGGCGATGCCCGGTGGCGGACCTATGCCGATATAAAAAGAAAACGCCTGCTCCTTGATCCGTGCCCTTTTATCTGGATCCTGAGTAACACAGGCGGTAGCATCCAACCCGGCACGGCGTGCGGACTTGGCTAGTTTCAAAAGATTAAAAAGACCAAGGTTGAAAAGCCCGATAGCTAATTCCAGCGTCCAGCCTCTAAATTCCTATCTGGCAAAATAATGGTAGCCCCAAATTAGTGATTGGCAAACCGCCACCCCCGCTGCTAAGCGCTTTTACAGCAAACATGCACCGGCACCCGTAGCTCAGCTGGATAGAGCGCTGCCCTCCGAAGGCAGAGGTCACAGGTTCGAATCCTGTCGGGTGCACCATGTTTTCAATGACTTATCATTAATTCACTCATTGCGTATGGAATGAGTATGGAAAACTAGGTGTGAGTTTTGTTAGACGATTAATCTGATGTGATTGCCTCTCACAATCGTGTCATCGCTATCTCCACCTCCTTTCCAATAGTGCTCATTTTGGATACATTACCGCCAACGGTTGTCACGATCCGAATCTCCTATGAGCTCATATCGCAACCCAGAACGATAGACCGAGGAGGGGAAGCATGGTTACTAGAGATTACCAATCGTCTCCCTTGGTAAAATAACAGGGATATGCGACAGCCTGCCGTATATGACCTTAGTTGATAAATTAAATCTGGTGCGGTTCGTGACCGCACAGACCAGCATTTACGAACAGGCGCTGCACGAATTGCGCTCTGGACGCAAACGAACACACTGGATGTGGTTTATCTTTCCCCAAGTTATGGGACTTGGTAACAGCGCAAGGTCACGTTATTATGCGATATCGGGAAGCGAGGAGGCCACTGCATATCTGGAACATCAGACCCTTGGTCCCCGCTTAATCTCCTGCACAACAACAATATTGGCGCACTCAACTAAACCGGCCTGTGAAATTCTGGGCCGTCTGGATACGATAAAACTCCAATCATGTATGACGCTATTTGATGCGATACAGGATCAGTCATTTATTTTTGCCGAAGTTCTGTCGGCATTCTTCAATGGTGAGCGTGATACTAAGACTTTAAGTTTGCTTGAAGCATAAATCAGATTCTCGCCCACCAACTGTCAATAAACGCGGCGGCAACCATGCCGTAACTGAGGACCGACAATCCCAACAACAGGTAGCTAGCTTCATTTTGATTGAATATCACACCTGACTGCTTTTTCAGCTTATTTACACTGAACACCCAGATTATGAGCGTGCTAAATACCAACGTCAAACTACCAACAATGGTTATCGCCAGATCAAACGGGTCTGGTTTCGCAGCCATACCGTAGCAGATAATCTCCTGAGCATCGTTATCAATCTCTGGATCGTAACAAACCACACTATCGGAATCACTCTGGACATAGATCACTTTCCAACCGATCATTTCTGAAGCCGATGCCTGCTGCTTGTTAGCAACCGCAATTATCAGGCCGACAGCCAACAAAAGACCACAAAACAGTCGGAGCCTGAACGCCCTATTTACCGACATAGGTGCCATTTGGTGTCAGATGACACCTGGTTCCAGAAACATAACTACCATCCGGACACATGATCACCGGTCCGTTGCCGCCGACATATGAACCATCTGGTGCCATTTGCGGGTTTCCGGTTACATATGAACCATTTGGTGCCATTTGAGGCTGACCACCAACATAACTGCCATCCGGGGCCATTCGACATCCACCCGCTACGTAGGAGCCATCAGGGCACATCTGCACATCGGAGCCTGAATAGGAGTTCTGTCCATTATCGGAATAGTTTTGCACAGGACGTTGCGCTGGGTGTGGATAGGTTGAAGTCGCTGCAGCTTGTTGTTGAGCGATGCACGCACTGTCGAATCCACAGCCTATCAAATAACCCAGCATATGGGCCATTTGGCCTTGGGCCTGTAATTGACGTTCCTGAATAGCAAGTTGCTGTTGGCGCTGCTGCCTAATGGCCTGTTCGTAAAGATCCGGTTCTGGCACATTTTCTTTCATCTGGCCTAACAAATCACGCGCCAGAGGTTCGTTCCACCGCGCGGCCCACTGGAATTGCGTAATGCCAATTTCCTTAAAGCCGTTATTCAAATTCAGGATCGCTAGATGGGTAAAACCTGGAATATAACCGGCATTGCCCGCGCGATTGAACCACTGCGCAGCACAATAAACCCGATCACAATCCTTCAGCATTCCTGCTTCAGCTAATAGAGCCAGTTGGAATATGGCTTCGGGCTTCTTGGATTTATTGAACTTTTTGACAGCCTTAACAATGTCGCCTTTTGCCACAGCCTTAATTCCAGCCGAAAGTGCATCTGCATGCGCTGGCGCAGGACTCATTCCTAATGCTAATACGCTAATAGCTAGCGCATATATTTTTCTGATCATTGGCCCCCGCCCCTCTATGTCTCCTTAACGCATATCATTATAAGTATGGGTCGTAAATACCGTGGAGTGATTGCAACAAAAACCCGACCACAATAACCATGGTGCGGGTTTCCAAAAAAACAGACAAGGATGACCTTTTGGTTCGGCTGGGCGCTGAAGTCCGCGCGAAGAGAACCGTTATTGGTTTGTCACAGGAAGCGTTTGCCGATGCAGCGGGTATAGAACGATCCCATATGGGAAAAATCGAGCGTGGCGAACGCAATGTCTCGTTTTTGAATATTGTGCGTATCGCCAATGCTTTGGGAACCAGCCCTTCGAAACTCATGCAAGATGCCGGACTTTAACGCTCGGCTAATGCTCAGTCTTCTTCTCATTATCAGCATTTAGTGCTGTTCGGAATATATTGGTAACTTGCTCACGCCGCTCCTCAGGCGTCATGGAAAGATAGCTTGCTACGCGCTCATCATGCAAAGTTTCTGTCCGATCTTTGGTCAGAGCTCCACCGACTTCCTTCGCGGCTTGCTCCACAATCTTGCAAGCCAGAACGAAATTTCTTGCCTCCATCGCTTTATCCAGCATCCGTTGTAGTAGGTTCAAGCGATAAGCCTGATGAGAGATCGGGATATCGCTGGTATCGGTGATATATTTATGCCTTTCGCGAGTGAATATAGCACGCCATTTATCGCCAGCAGCGAATGTAGGCTTGGTCGGATCATAGCTGCGCACCTGAAAGCGGGTCACTGCCACATCATATTCAGTGCTAATAGACCGCGCGATATTGCTGTAACCCTCATAACGGGCCAGTTTCAGAATGATTTCATGTTTAAGTTCTTCCGGCAAGTTAGCCATAATGTGCTCGTTTATCTCACTTTGAGCTTGCCTTCGTGGCCTAAGGCTAACACCATTGACCTCCCATTGTAAGCAAAATGACGGCTGGATAACACCGCAAGGGCGGTGTGCGCTATGTTCGAAGAGGCATATCAACACTCTTTGTGGAGTCTTATAAGACTGTTGGATGAGTCCTAGTAAGACTCTTCAATGATACTTCATTCTTATGCTACACTGTCCCTTGCTTCACACGTTCATGTGCGCGACAAAGACGCTGGGGCTCTGATCACAAATTGATAATCGCAAAGGGCACGATAGTTCGGTGAAATGGGGGAGTGCATGACAGGCAAATTCTTGAATGTTGAAAGCAGCAGCTTTTGGTTTAAAGTCGTTGAAATGGTCCAGCACAACTGGGCGGTGATCTTATCTCATGATGAAGGCGTCCAAATCGTCTTCTTTGGGGACACTAGCGATATCTTCGACCGCATGGAATTCTCAGATGCAGGTGATGCAGAACGCGCGCTCAGGCGCAATGGTTTTGCGATTTTTGACGATGATCCGGAGGTTCAGAGCTTCATTGCGAAACCCGAGCCACGTCTCCAAGACGAACCATTCTATCACCGTCCGATATATTCAAGCGGGCAGTTCTGGCGTTAGGGCCCGGGCACTGTCACCACGCCGAGACCGGTAGAGTAGGTGGTCCGCTCCTGCGTGATGCTAGCGGTGCTGATCTGGTCGAGCGAGCTCACATTAATCCTAAAGCCTGTCACCTGCGCCTGAAAATAATATTGGTCGCCGTTCGTCCCAGGCCGTCCTACCGAATCCAACAGGATAAACAGACTAATCGGCTAGTGCTTCTTTGAATGAATCCGTGGCATTCTGCGCGCCGTTCTGGTTTGCTTCTTCGAAGGATGCTCCTGAAATAGCCAGCACTGTTCCCCCCGCGATGACCCACCCCCAGCGACTTATACGCAGATTGCGCCCAATATGCTCTGCGGGTGAGCGCTGCATCACAACGGTATTAGAAATGAGAATAATTACGAATAATCCTATATACACAGCTAAGCCGACCGCCCAACCGTGCAGTTGCCAGCCATATAAGGCTACCGCAATCATGAGTGCCTTTTGGGCGTAGTGATCATTTTGAACGCGGTTAGCTCTTTCCTCAAAGTTTTCATCATTTTGCATCGCTACTACCTCTTCGTCAAAATCCAATTCTTCGCATTCCAATTGAATTTTGAGTTCCGACTGCTCCATCTGTTCTAAAGCAAGCAACCAATCACTCAAATTACCTTTTGCTTCGCCGACAGATGAGCATTCGAACAATTTGTCTGTATAGGTATCTCCGCCGACACCGGGCTCGTAAATATGTGTTCCGGCTTCAAAGACTAGGTAGCCTTCGTAGGAATCGAGCGATGCCCATACTGATTCAGCGAAAAACTGATGTATGAAAGTTAACGTAAAGCTTCGGGGTTCTTTGCTGGGTAAGCTTTCTAAATCATTGACTATAACTTTTAGAGCTTCGCGATTATCGGAATCTTCGGAGTTAATTTCAGCCCATAGCAATACAAGCACATGCTCCAAATCATGAGCGGTGATCGGAAAGCGGCTTGCATCACCATCACTCACAACAGAAAATCAATCTATTACACTTCATTTGTAGAGAATACTCGGTGGTGAAATGATGTGCAAGTGTTGCTTATACTCAACATGGCCATTCGGGAAATCTTTGCGCGGAATCTAAGACAGCGACGCAAGGAACTCGGCATGTCGCAAGAGGAATTGGCACATCGCGCTGATCTTGATCGAACCTATATTAGCTCAATCGAGCATTGCAAATATGGTGTCACAATCGATGTTTTGGAGAGGCTGGCAAATGAACTGAACATCGATCCAGCCGAATTGCTGGTAAATTAGTGTCTGCCTGGTCTCGCTTAACCGACGGATGGTATGGATATGCGTCTATTAGTTTGCTTCCCGGAGTTCGATAATCTTCTGAAATTCAGCTAATAGTTCAGGATGATGCGAAGCCAAATATCGGACAACACGCACATTTTCTACCAAACGACAAAGATAACCGGTCGCCAGAACTAAATCGAGATGATCGGCCCCATATCCTTGCTCAATCAATTTAAATTCCCGGTCGATGTTCGCGGCTTCACGCTCCATATGTTCCATTTGTTTGGCGCTTAGATTGCTTACTTTCTTTTGCTCACTACTTATCAGTTCTGATTGCGATGAGGATGCTACAAGCGTTTGAGCATATGGTTTAGAAAACCGGTTCATTGCGATCATGTTTTCTGCCGCAGCGATTTGTCGTAGGGGACGCAATCGCTTCAATTCCTTGAACGTGTTAAACGGTATCATATAGTCTTGAAGTAAGGTGGCGACTTCATCACAAATTCCGTTCAGCAATTGCCGCCGATTTCGGATACTTGCAATGTTGACGTTAAGCGCTTTTGCTAAGCGTTCCTCCGACGCGCCTTTTTTCACAGCATTCAGAATCATACGGTGTTCCTGAATAGGAGCGATCCGGCTAAGATTCTTATTATATGTGATCGCTTCGTCTTCGGTAGCCACCAGACACACCACTTCGGTTTCGCCGCGTTCTTTCAATGCTTCGATCCGCAAGTGACCATCAAGTAGCAGATAGCGTTCTGGATTTCCTTTCTTCCGTGCCACTACGGGTGGCTCAATAATGCCAACTTCTTCAATCGAGGAAACTATTTGCCCGTATTTTCTGGATTTTTTGATAGCCAAAGGGACTGATCGAAGCGGATCGATATCACTGAACGCAATACGTTGACTGACTCTTTCAAAGGCCAGGCGTATTTCCCTTTCAGGGCCACGGCTCATCTTCCACTTGGCTCCCGGATATTTTTGATCTTTTCAGCCAATCGGCTAGGTAGAGTTGACAATCCTTCGTCTTCCAAAAGTGCCGTGAACGATTCGTCACTGGTCAATTGTCTTAATGCTTCTGTGATAAATACCATGCGATTGCGCGTGGCCTCGGTGCGCTTGATCATAATGCGCTTACGTTCGGTGTCCTCCTGAAACGCCTTTATGAGTTTTTGTGGCGACATGGTCGAGTTGCTCGATATATGTCTCGGGCTGCCTTTTTTCCCAGACCGTTGCCGCACTTCAACCAGTCGGCGAGCAGCGATGAGGTCGCGGCCTCGCAGCAACTTTTCATCATATGCCTTGTGCAGTGCGGCCTGCACGCCCTGATCATCAGCTTCACATATTTCCAAGGCAACGCTAATTGGCAAATAGCCAGCCTCTACAGCTTTAATTAAACGCCGCTCCCCTTTTTCAAACAGTCGGGAAATGGCTATTACGTAGGAGTGGGACAATCCAGTTTTTGCGGCAATCTCCGCATCTGAATTACCGCGTTCACGCATACCCACTATGTCACTGAGTAAATCGACAGCTTGGTGATGTCGCCGAGCACAATTTTCCACGAGACTGGCCACAAGGCAATCTTCTCGATCAGCCATTACAACCAAAGCAGGCACTTTTTCCTGTTCAAGCAGTTTGAAAGCCTCAAGCCGCCCTTGGCCGCATACCAGTTCATATTTTGCACCATCTGTGTCTTTTCGGCGCGTAACCGTAATTGGTCGTTTCAATCCCACGTTTGCTATGTTTTCAACGATTGCTTTGAATATCTTTTTATTGCGAACGCGCGGATTGATTACATCGATACTATCAATGGGGATCATTTCCACTTTTTGCGCCGGTTCAGCCATAGTTATGCAGCTCCTCGCAGATTGGATCGTGCCGTTAATTCATAAAAGCTGTCGAGCGAATTGAACCGATACGCATCGAGTGACAGGCCATTATGCTCCGCCAGACGATATACCGCTTGGCGCATATCCAAATGGGGTAGTAGATAATAATCATGTGGCGACCGGTTTTCATCATCCATACGGATACAGATAGTGAGATCAGGATTCAGGATGTTATCGAGTCGGATTTTCCATCGCCGTGAACCGGCGTTGGTCAGCTTGCAACGCGCAATTACAACTGCGACCCAAATCTCTCCGCTTACATGCAGTAAATCGTTATCGGGATTTTGGTTGGCCCAGCCGCCGGAGTTGTGAATGCCGGAAATCAGATCGAGGATAACCTTTGGATGGAGGCGACGCAGGGCACGATTGATCTCTATGTATCTATAATCATGCTCAGGCCTGTATCCCACCAAAGAGTATGCTCGGAGCAAACTGCCAAATCGGGATCGAAAGGTGCTGCTAGAGGGAGCTTCATATTCTTCATCAATAATAATTCCCGATAGCTGGCCGTGCTCTCGTAGGATTCTTCCCAAAATTGACAACATTTCTTCATCAGTGAGTCGCTGGGAGCGTGTATCAATAACCGTCTGGACGGCTTGAAATGTTTCAGTATCTATTATCGCGTCGAATGCTCCGTCCGACCTGATCCATTCATCCGGATCATTGCGAATACGTTCGCCTTTGAGTTTGAACGAAGTGCGCCCCCACACGTTATTCCCGGCATATTTATCGTTAATCAAGATTTGATGTATCGTGCCGCGCGTCCATGCCCGACCAAGGTCGGTCCGTATACCACGGTCATTGAGTGTTTTGGCTATTTGGACTTCGGAATGTTCGTCTTTCAGAAACCATCGATAAATGTCTTTCACCGTTTCGACTTCTTGCTCTGGTCCGGGCACTAATATCACACGATCAGTGGCGATACTCTTATGCTGTCCCCTTTCCAACGTGCCTTTGTGATCGCCAGACTCATCTATCAGCATTCGTCGGAGCCCAAAACCCGGCGCGCCTCCCTGGCGGTATCCTAGCCCGATTAGTCGGGATTGACCGGCGAATACTTTAACAGACAGTTCTCGGCTATATTCACCGGCCATGGCGCGCTTTACAGTCTTTATTATTGACGACCCAACCGAGCCATCATTTTCAAATTGTTCAGCACAATAATGAATATGAATCCCGGCACGTTTGCAATGCAGTTCGTAATGCGCGGCTTCATCGGGATCCTGAAAGCGTCCCCAACGGCTTACATCATAAACTAGGACCGCTTCGAAATCTGCCTTCTCATTGTCAATGTCATTGAGCAACCGTTTCAACGCTGCGCGGCCATCCAGACGCAAACCACTTTTCCCAGCATCCGCATAGGTTTGCACAATCTCAAAACCCTTACGCTCCGCATAGCGCCTGATTTCCGCTGATTGATTATCGGTAGAATATTTTTGGTGTTCAGTAGACATGCGGACATACTCAGCCGCCTTTGTTAGCTGATGAGCATTTTTTGAATCATTAGATTCTTTGTTCCAATTTATCACCATTATGCCGTCGTTTATCTTTATCTATTTTGGGCTGCAATTCTGGGCCTTACATGAAAAGGAGCGGAAAGATGTTTCCTAAGACAGGCAAAGATTTTCCATTTTTGACTGACCGCATTTCTGAATCAGAATTTTCGACAGCGATTGCAGTGGCATTGCAGGCTGAATTTGGGATGTCACGACATGCTGAAAAGACTATTGCGAAATGGACAGGCGCAAGTAATCGCAGCGCCCGGAACTGGATGGCTGGCATAAATGGCCCAACAGGAGCGCACCTAATGGCGTTGGCGAGACAATCTGATTTAGTATTTAAGGCGATTGTTTTAATGTCAGGCCGACCGGTCAGCACGCTCAATGTCAACCTTCAAGCTCTTCATGACATACTTTCTGATACCATTGACGTGGTTAATTCTATTATTGGTGATGGCCAGGCAGGGCCGAACCAGCACGATTAGAACGTTTACTAGGGCCTGCGGTTTTACGGCCTTGCAAGCCTGTTGAATGAGTCCACATAGGACTCTTCAATGATACTTGACGCTTAGCTGGCCGGATAGCTCGATCAGTGAAACGAGAGCGACCCTGCTGCATAACTTGGTATTGCCGCTTGGCGATATTCGTTTCTCTGGTTACACACCCAATATGTTTAAGCAAACCTTCAAGAATATCGGCGCGGTCGCTGCATCAACGCGAAAGGCTACATGATTTATGGCGCGTAAACCTGCTAAAGCAAAAGCTGGTAATAGCAAAGGCGGTGATCTCGGTTTCGAGGCGGAGCTGTTTAAGGCGGCTGACAAGCTGCGCGGGAATATGGAGCCTTCGGATTATAAACATGTCGCGCTCGGCCTGATATTCCTGAAACATATTTCCGAAGGGTTCGAGGCCAAACGGGCAGAATTGCTCGCCGACTATCCCGAGGGCGCGGAAGATGCAGATGAATACCGCGCAGACAATGTCTTCTGGGTTCCGCAGGGTGCGCGCTGGTCACATCTTCAGGCGAATGCCAAACAGCCGAACATTGGCAAGGTCATCGATGAAGCCATGCTTGAGATCGAGAAGGTCAATCCCACGCTCAAAGGCGTCCTGCCCAAAGAATATGCAAGGCCCAGTCTAAACGCTGTTATGCTGGGGGAACTGATCGACCTTATTTCCGGCATCGGTTTTAAGGAAGATGATGGCCAAAGCCGCGATATCTTGGGCCGTGTCTACGAATATTTCCTTGGCGAGTTCGCTGGCAGCGAGGGTAAGCGCGGCGGCGAGTTTTACACCCCGCGTTCGGTCGTGCGCACTATGGTTGAAATGCTGGACCCTTATAAAGGCCGCGTTTACGATCCTTGCTGCGGATCGGGCGGCATGTTTGTGCAATCGGAAAAGTTCGTGGAAAGCCATGGTGGACGCATTGGAGACATTGCCATCTATGGGCAGGAATCAAATCACACCACATGGCGCTTGTGCATGATGAACCTTGCGGTGCGCGGTATTGATGCCGACATTAAATGGAACAGTGAAGGCAGCTTCCACAAGGACGAACTCCCGGACCTGCGCGCCGATTATGTTCTGGCCAACCCGCCATTCAATATTTCGGACTGGGGCGGTGACCGGCTGCGCGAGGATGTCCGCTGGAAATTTGGCACGCCGCCATCCGGCAATGCCAACTTTGGCTGGCTCCAACATATCCTGCACCATCTGGCCCCCACCGGCACGGCGGGCGTTGTGCTCGCCAATGGGTCGATGTCCTCTACCCAGAATGGAGAGGATGAGATCCGCCGTGCGATGATCGAGGGCAATGTGATCGACTGCATGATCGCGATGCCGGGGCAGCTTTTCTATTCGACCCAGATTCCCGTCTGCCTCTGGTTCCTCGCCAAGGATAAATCCAACGGTGTCGCCCGCGACAAAAAGCTGCGTGACCGGCGCGGCGAAATCCTGTTCATTGATGCGCGCAAGCTGGGCCACATGGTTGACCGCACCCGCCGGGAATTTAGCTATGAAGACATTAGCAAGATCGCCGGAACCTATCACGCATGGCGTGAGGGAGAGGGATATGAGGATGTGCCCGGCTTTGCCTGCTCCGCCAGCCATGATTTGATCGAGCAGCATGGATTCGTCCTCACCCCCGGCCGCTATGTTGGCGCGGAAGCGGTGGGGGATGACGGCGTGCCGTTCCCTGAACGCTTCGCGGACCTGCAAGCCACACTGGAGGAGCAGTTCTCGGAAAGCGACCGTCTAACCGCACTCATCCGCGAAAAACTGGCCAGCGTCATCACGCCATCATGAAATGCCAAAACTTTTACGTGTCGCCAAGATGTGTAAAGGAAATCCATTTTTCTTTACACATAGCAAGTGATATGCAAAATAACCGGCATAAAGTTTCACGAGGGGGGACTCCATGCTGAAGCCGGCCTATGCCATTCCTGATTTGCCCCCGCCGGGTCTGGAAGAAACGCCTGCTGTTCTGCGGGCCTTGGCCAAGGCGCACCGGCATCTCGCGGAGTTGAAGGGCCGCGCCGCTTCCATCCCCAATCAGGGCATATTGATCGACACGCTGGCGCTGCAAGAGGCCAAGGCGAGCAGCGAGATCGAGAATATCGTCACCACGCAGGACGAGTTGTTTCAGGCCAACGCCTTTCCCGAAAATCCCGCATCCCCCGCCGCAAAAGAGGTCGCGCGCTACCGTGATGCGTTGCGTCACGGCTTTATGGAGCAGCAGCGGCTTGGCGGTCTGCTTACGAACAATATGATTATTGCGATGTTTCAGGCGCTCAAACGCACCGAGGGCGGTTTTCGCAGCACCCCCGGCACCGCGCTGCTCAATGAACAAACCGGGGAGCGTATCTATATCCCGCCGCAGGACGGCGAAGATGTGAAGGCGTATATGGCCGCGCTGGAAAGTTTTATCAACGAAGACGGGCGCAGCGAGCTTGATCCGCTGGTGAAGATGGCGATCATTCACCATCAATTTGAAAGCATCCACCCGTTCCCCGATGGTAATGGCCGTTTGGGGCGGATTATCAATGTGCTCTATCTTACGCGCACTAGCCTACTTGATATTCCGATACTCTATCTCAGCCGGTTCATCACCGCGCAAAAAGGCGATTATTACCGGCTGCTACAATCGGTGCGCGATACCGGAAACTGGGAGCCATGGCTGCTCTATATGCTGCAAGGCATAGCCGAAACCGCACAGGTCACGCTCATGCTGATCGAGCAAATCCGCGTGCTGATGGCGGAATATAAACAGCGGATCAGGGACGACCACAGCAAAATCTATTCGCAGGACTTGCTCAACAACCTGTTCCGCCATCCCTATACGCGGATTGATTATGTGCAGGATGAACTGGGCGTATCGCGCCCCACCGCGACCAAATATCTCGACGAACTGGCGCAAGGTGGTCTGCTCAACAAGCACCGTATCGGGCGGAATAATTATTATATTAACCAGCGGCTTGTAGCGTTGTTTGTGGAAGGGGCGGTTTGATGGTGTGGCCAATATCTAGCCTTGCTTATGCATGTGATGGCGGAGGCAAGATTCAAACAGGCCCTTTCGGAAGCCAATTGCACAAAGCGGACTACATTCCGACAGGTATCCCTGTCATTATGCCAACCAACATTCGTGATGGTCGGATTGTCCAAGATGGTATCGCTTATATTAGCGAGGAAAATGCAAATCGTCTTTTGAAGCATCGGGTGAGAATCGGCGATATAGTCTTCTCGCGGCGCGGTGAAGTTGACAAATGTGCAGTGATTACGGCCCGTGAAGAGGGATGGCTATGTGGGACAGGGTGCTTGCTTGCTCGCCCTAATATCACGAGGGCTAATCCATACTTCATGGGTTACAGCATCAATACTGTAGCCTCTAAAACTTGGCTGAATCAGAATGCTGTTGGCGCAACTATGCCGAATCTAAATACTGGCATTTTGAAACGACTCCCCGTTCCATTGCCCGAACTTTCGCTGCAAGATCGCGTAGCTTCCGTCCTCTCCGCGCTTGATGACAAGATCGAACTCAACCGGCGGATGAACGAGACGCTGGAGGCACAGGCGCGGGCGTTGTTTCGGGACTGGTTTGTCGATTTCGGCCCCGTAAAGGCAAAAATGGCCAACCGGATAACCGCCAACACCAAGCAAGCAGACACGGGAGACGCAGGAGCCGCCATCCAAGCTCCGTATCTTTCTGATGAAATCTGGTCCCTCTTCCCCTCGACCCTCGACGATGATGGCAAGCCGGAAGGGTGGTCGGATTATCGCGTTGAAGAGCTTGCAGACTATCGAAAAGGTTCGGTCAATCCGGCGAATGAACCAGATGTGATTTTTGAACATTATAGTTTGCCAGCATATGATACACGTGAGGAGCCAGCATTAGATTTTGGGGCTACTATCAAAAGCAACAAAACGCTTGTGCCTGAAGGCGCAATCTTGCTTTCAAAACTGAATCCGGAAACACCGCGCGTATGGATACCTGACCGTCCGACAGGGCGCACCCAAGTCGCTTCGACTGAATTTCTAGCCTTTGTGCCGAAGCAAGGTGTAGGCACGGCCTTAGTCTATTCGCTGTTCAATGAAACCACGTTTCGTCAGACTTTGGCTGGTATGGTTACTGGCACGTCGAAGAGTCACCAGCGAATTTTACCTGGAGCCTTAATCAAGATGGCCGCTCTTTCAGGGGCTCCACAATTGTTCGGAGCATTTGAAAATTTGGTTGCACCGATGCTGTCACAAATTTTGGCTAACAGATATCAATCCCGCACCCTCGCCCAAACCCGCGACCTGCTGCTGCCCAAACTTATGTCCGGCGAAATCCGTGTGGCGCAAGCGGCTCGCGAAATAGAGGCTGTGTTCTGATGGCTAAATTCACCGAATCCCATGTCGAGGAAGCGGCGCTGGAATGGCTCTCTGAACTTGGCTGGCAGGTGGCTTATGGCGTTAACGCCTCGCCAGATGGCAGCGCGCCCGAACGCGGATCAAATGGCGATGTCATCCTGACTGCCCGGCTTCAGGCAGCGGTGGAGCGGCTCAACGGCCATATCCCGTCCGACGTGCGGGACGATGCGATCCGGCAGGTGCTGGCCAGCCAGACCCCCTCGCTGATTGAGGAAAACCGGCGATTGCACCGGCTGATTATAGAAGGCGTGCCGGTGGAATATCATGCCGAAGATGGCACGATACGCGGCGACCGTGTGAAGCTGATCGATTTTGATGGCTCCGGCTTTGACCGGAATGATTGGGACCGGAATGACTGGCTGGCGATCAACCAGTTCACGGTGATCGAGGGCACACATAACCGGCGGCCCGATGTGGTGCTGTTCGTCAATGGCCTGCCGCTCGCCGTGATAGAGTTAAAGAATCCCGGCGACGAGAATGCGACGCTGGACGGTGCCTACAGCCAGCTCCAGACGTATAAAAGCCAGATCCCCGCATTGTTCCGCGCAAATGCGCTGCTGGTTACCTCTGACGGTATCAAGGCGCGGGTCGGTTCGCTAACGGCGGATGAAGAACGCTTCATGCCGTGGCGCTCAGTTGACGGGGAAGTCATTGCGCCCAAAACAGACCCCCAGCTTGAAGTGCTGTTAAAGGGGCTGTTTGACCGGCAACGGCTGCTGACCTTGCTGCGCGATTTTACCGTGTTTGGTGATAGCGGCGGCGGTATTATAAAAATCGTTGCGGGGTATCATCAATATTTCGCAGCACGGCACGCCATTGCCGCCACATTGCGGGCTTTACCTGATATTGCCGCCAATAATGCAGGGGCCGATGGCAGCTTGAGGGAAAATCCGCTCGACTATGGCCTGCCGTCGGCGGAGGATCACAAACCGGGCGACAAGCGCATCGGCGTTATCTGGCATACGCAAGGGTCGGGCAAAAGCCTGCTTATGGCCTTTTATGCCGGGCTGCTGGTGCGCCTTCCCGAATTGGAGAATCCCACCATCCTTGTCATCACCGACCGCAATGATCTGGATGACCAGTTGTTCGGCACGTTCGCGATGTGCAGCGATCTTATCCGCCAGACGCCGGTTCAGGCCGAGAGCCGCGATGATCTGCGCGCGTTGCTCGACCGTGCATCGGGCGGGGTGATCTTTACAACCATCCAGAAATTTTCCGGCAATGATGGCGAAGACCTCCCCGCGATTAGCGAGCGGCAGAACATTATCGTTATGGCCGATGAAGCACATAGATCGCAATATGGCTTCAAGGCGCGGATTGACCGGAAAACGGGCGCGCGGGCCTATGGTCACGCCAAATATCTGCGCGATGCACTGCCCAATGCGTCCTTTATCGGCTTTACCGGAACGCCGATTGAAACGGGTGACGTCAATACTCCCGCCGTGTTCGGGGATTATGTCGATGTCTATGACATCTCCCGCGCGGTCGAGGATGGCGCGACTGTCCCGATCTTCTACGAAAGCCGCCTGGCCCGGATCGAATTACCGGAGGAAGCGCAGGCGCTAGTTGACGAAGAAATCGACGAGCTGACCGAAGATGAAGAGCTAGGGGCGCAGGAAAAGCTAAAGGCGCGCTGGGCCGCCGTCGAGCGCCTTGTCGGTTCAAAGGCGCGCTTGCAAATGATTGCTGCCGATCTGGTCGAACATTTCGAAAACCGGCTTGCGGCCATGGAAGGCAAAGCAATGATAGTGTGCATGAGCCGCCGCATCTGTGTGGCGCTCTATGACGAGATTGTCGCGCTCCGTCCCGACTGGCACAGCGATGAAGACAAGGAAGGCGCGGTTAAAATTGTGATGACCGGCAGCGCCTCCGATCCACAGGAATGGCAGCCGCATATTGGCGGTAAAGCACGGCGTGACTTGTTAGCGAAGCGCGCGAAAAAAGCCGATGATCCACTCAAGCTCGTAATCGTGCGGGATATGTGGCTGACCGGCTTTGACGCGCCATCAATGCACACAATGTATATCGACAAACCGATGCGCGGGCACGGACTGATGCAGGCCATCGCCCGCGTCAACCGCGTGTTCCGTGATAAGGAAGCCGGGTTGATTGTCGATTATATCGGGATCGCGGAAAAGCTGAAAAATGCTCTGGGGCAATATTCTCCCTCCGACCAGCAGCAGACCGGTATTGATGAGCGGCAGGCAGTTAAAGTGTTGCTTGAACGCTATGAAATTGTTGCGGCTATGTTCCATGGTTTTGACATGCAACCCGGTATAGACGGCACACCTGCCCAGCGCTTAAAGTGCCTCGCCGAGGCGCTTGAATGGGTGCTTGCTATGCAGCATGAGGCCGCGCAGAAAGAAAAAACGGACGAAGCAAAAAAGGCCGCGCACCGCCGCTATCAGGACGCGGTTCTTGCGCTCAGCAAGGCTTTCGCACTGGCTGCTGCCAGCGACGAGGCGAAAGCGATCCGGGACAATGTCGCATTCCTTCAGACGATCCGCGCCGCGCTGGTGAAAAGCAGCGGGGCCGGAAAGACGGCAAAAGAACGCGATTTTGCGGTTCAGCAGATCATCGACCAGTCCGTGGTGTCCACCGAAATAGTTGATATACTGGCCGCTGCCGGGATGCAGACGCCGGATATTTCTATCCTGTCCGATGAATTTCTAGCTGAAATGAAAACGTCCGAGCGCCCGAATCTGGCGTTGGAGGCGCTTAAAAAGCTGCTGGCGGACAAGATACGCTCCCGCTCGCAGAGCCATGTTGTCGAAAGCCGCAAATATTCGGAGCGGCTCAACGAAGCCATCGCCCGCTATCACACCAACGCGATTAGCACCGTTGAAGTTCTGCAAGCCCTGATCGACCTGGCAAAAGATATACGCGAACAGCAAGCGCGCGGTGAGGCCGAAGGCCTTAGCGAGGATGAAGTGGCCTTTTATGATGCGTTAGCGGATAATGAGAGCGCCATCGATGTGATGGGCAATGACAGCTTGAAGGTAATTGCCGCGGAATTGGTCAATAGTCTCAAGTCAAATGCCAGCGTGGACTGGGCCCACCGCGAATCCGCCCGCGCCCGAATGCGGGTGCTTGTAAAGCGCATCCTTCGCAAATATGGCTATCCACCAGATTTACAGGACGAGGCTGTCCAGACAGTTATAGAGCAAGCCGAATTGATGGCGTCTAGTTGGTAAACGGGTATTGGGTTTTTTGAGTCTTTTCTTGAAAAGCAAACCCACGGGTTCGGAGCTGGTAAGGGGAATTAACCAAGCGTTTCAGTGTCAATGAGCGCTTAATTTTGACCCACGTTTCGGATGACCGAGCCCCCAGTCAGATGCCATAGCTCAAAGTAGCTGACGTTGCGGGTGAAGCGGCGCTTGTGTTCGGCAATGACACCTTCGCCAGACGACAGCACAATCCGGTCCGCATATCGTCTCGACTGGTTCTGGTAATATAGGGCTTGTTGAGCAGCTCCGCATCAATCTTGAGGTCTTATTCGATCTCGTTGGGATATTTGAGGAACGGCATCCAGCTGATTTGTTTGGTGTAACCTGCCTCTTTCCAGAGGACATTGTCGATATTTTTGAAGGTTTTTTCGAACATGGGATTTTCACAACTTTGTATCGCGAGAGAGTGAACAACTCTATGGATTGATATCCACCGTTGCTATCGTTCTTCTTTGAGCAATTTTATTTCTTTCTCCAATCGATCAACGGTATTCTGAAGCCTTTCGTTCTGCTTTGATTGTTGCTCCAATCTATTTGCTAAATCAGGAATTAGTGAAGAAACTTCCGAGTCCTCTTGTCCAAATTTTTCGATACTTGTTACGTGATCTTTAATCTCTGTTTCCAAGCTTTCAATTTTCGGACGAACAATTTCAAATTGCTTACTCATATCCGAATAGTAAGAATACCAAAGTCCGACGATACCGATTATTAGTCCAATGAGGCCGATTATTGCAGCACCTCCTGCTACAAACCCGATGTTTCGCATACTAGTGGCTGATCTTTCGGCCTTAGCGGCCGCTTTCTCAGACTTATTGAACATGGTAGGTAGAGCGCTTCTGATCGGCACTCCTTTAACTCCGAATTGTCGAGATGCTTTATGTAAAAAGTCTTCAATGTCGTCCATGAACCCGCCTCCCAAAGGCGGACGCCCAACTGGGTGCTCAATTCCTGCTGGGGAGCTGGTCGTCTTGGTAAACTCCAACCAAATCAAACCATTATCTTTAGGAATAAAATAGTCCTCGTCGGTTAAATTGTGCAATGGAATACAAAGTTTTCCCCAAAATCCCGGATCGATCAATGGCCCGGTGCCAAGCAGAAGCCCACGATGCACGTGTTGAATCTGGAGGTTAAAACGAAGAGCAATAAATTGGGGCAATCTAAACTCCAAATCGCACTCAACGAATACGATTTGATTTCGAGGAACTTTTAAATAGTCGTTAACCTCGCGATCAAAGATCCGCTCCAGCTCATTCTGTTCATTATAAATATAAGCCTTGTCGCCGATGCGCCCCTCGTAAGCAGCACTTTTTATTCGTGAGTTTCGCCCGCCTCCTACAAAAAACGGAGCAATCAAGCCCGTTTCCATCACAACTTTTACAATATCTTCTGCGCACAAAAGAGAATTAGCAATTCCCCCAATTTCTGAAGGTTGTTCTTTTTGGCTGTTGCTCGGCTTATAAGGCTCCGCCAAGTCCTTGGCTTGCTCTTTTCCAAGCAAGCATTTTTCTGACGCTTCACTCAATTGAAACCCTATTCACTTCTTGGATGTTGAACTCCGAAAACCCGAAATGGTCGATTTTGCGGTCAATGAGTAATTCTACTTCACGCACAAACCTGCTTAATCTGCTACTTCCGATGTCCAAATCCGATTGGGTGCCAACATAATCAAGATGATTCATAACAATATGCGAGGGATTGTTTACTGCAACTGCACGCCGCACCAATTCCGCATCAAATGCAGCCACACGCCTTAGTTTTTTGGTCACCGTAGTAAATTCTTGAATATTGCGGCCCAAACTAGCGGCTTCGGCGATTTCATCCCACGTGGTCTCATGGGGAAGTGGCCCCGAGTCTCCTGCCACGCGAATTGGGAACGATCTTAAAACCAAGGTAACATTGTCTACATCTCTGGGGCTCAGACCCGCTTCAGCCAAAGCCGATGCTGCCGTGGTTCCGCGAGCAGTGGCTTTTGGCCAATATCCGCCATCCAAGAGCGAGAGGCCGAAACCTTGGGAGCCCTCGATAATTATTCTATAGTCTTCGGAAAGCCACCCCCGCATCAATTGTGATGTGTCACGGATAAACTCAGCCAATGGCTCACAATCCTCTGCAGAGTGCTTGTGAAGGGCAAAGTTTTCGGCATTCCGCGCCACTGAAGCCATCACAGCCGCACCTACCCCGCTGCCGGTAGAACCGATCGAGGAACCGAGGTTAGATTTTCTTTCCCATTCTTTCTGTTCTGGTGTGATCACGTTGGCATATGGGCTGATAAAAATCCGCTCGCGTGGGTAATCAAGTTGGTAAATCTCAGCCAACAGAACATCTACATCAATGTATGAGCCCGCCGGGAACACTACATCAACATTTCTGTCGATACATCCTGCTGGAAGCTGTCTAAGCGCGAATTTCTTTTTCGATCGATTATAGCCGGTGTGCCCAGAATTTGGTCCGCCGACGCGAACAACTGCAACGTCCTGAGTTTCGGTCTTTTTCGCCGTCCTCACCAGCTCCAGCGCAACTTTCCCTTTGCCCTCTGAACCAAATTGACCGCCCACAACAATTGAAACAGGCATCAATTCTCCCCTTCTATCTCAGCTAATACTCGTAATATGTTTATCGTAATATCCGTTTCAGGCATTTTGTTAAGGAAAATCTGGTGTGCCTGCCCCTTCATCGCCGGAATCATGCGCTCCACATTCGAAGCTGAAGCTTTCTCAAAATCCGATTTAGCTTCTTTTGTGGCCAAATTCGAACGATCAATATATCTTTGGCTTCGATCCTTATCATCTGCTTCGACAAAAATATGATAAAAACTATAACCAAATTTTTCAACCAAGAAGGCGTGATCTTCAGGAAACCGCAATCCATCCACTACGATTTTATTGGAATCTGATACTCTCGCGATTGTTCGTTCTGCAAGTTCTCTCTGCCTGCCTTGTAGATTCAACTCGTTGCCAATTTTCTGCCGATGCACTCGATCCAGGGGCAGACCTCTTTCTTTGAGAATGTCATCGATAACCAAGCTAAATCTCGTGTAAGCGAAGCCTTTCTCGTTCAATATATCCGCGACAGTAGTTTTCCCAGCCGCGATAGGGCCGCTCACACCGATAACCAGTGGTCTAGAAGTGACTTGCAATCGAGGAATCACGAGGGGCGGCTCCTCTTTCGTGCCCAGTTCTTCTGATAATTCTGCAAAATGAAAGGTTCCGACGAGAGCTGATGTGATCGCATCGAGTTCATCATGTGTGACTTTAGTTTTCCGATATGCACCGGTGACGCCAAAATCACTCAAGCCAAGCTTTAACCATTCCTCTCCCGCCCCTTTCCGAGGGATACGCATGATGTCTTGGGCTGCGCCAGGATAACTTTCGATTACAGGTATCCCTAATTCCCTAAAAGCACCCGCCAACTTTATACCTCTCGCGGTCAGTCTCTGCATACTGGGAAGGAGACTGGGATAAACATTTACTCCACGCCGTTTCAGCTCGCGTTCGCACTGCCGCATAATGCCGAACTCGTCTCGGGTCGGGTCATCGTCAAAAACCGTTTGTCGGCCAAAAGGCAGGCAAAGCGGGGAATCAATTGAAACCATGTCCGGTTTCTCAGAGATTGTCTTGGACATGATTTCATCGTCTGTTGAAATAGTGCAAGTTTGAGCCCGATTGCCGTCGAGAGAACACCAACCGGTCGGCCTAGCTTCGGATCCTGTGAGATCAATGCCCACAATTTTTGCGCTTTCTGCTTTCAAACCCCCAAAAAGTTGTCGAAATGTTGGTGCCCGAACAAGATCGGGAGAGGCCTTTTTCAAGCCTTTAGGTAACACAAGCCGGTCGGACGGTGCAGACCAGCTTTCAAAGTTTATCGAGCCACCAATAAGATCCGGTTGATAATCGAGACGCATCAACGCTACGTCAAACAGACTTCCCATTGCTGCAATGTCCGCACGATTATATGCTATCAGCCTTCTAAGTGCTTTCAAATCCCCTCTCAGATAGCGGTGCCACAAAAGAACGGCTGCAAAACCGTCAACACCTTTCAGATCATCGCGAAAGTTAATACCCAGCTCAGTCTCAATGGCCTTTTGCCCTCCCGTAAGTCCTACACGTCTGCACAGATACATCAGATCTATGTGCACGTCCGGAAGGCTAATAGCGGGAAATTCTTGCTTCAAGAATCGTTGATCGAACCGGATGCCATTGAATGTAACCATTGCTACAGCTTCTTTAGCGATTTCGAGAAATACGTTAGGATTTTGGCCCTTAACAAACGTGCCGGAACGTCCGCCATAGGACCAACCAATGACGGTAATTTCATCGTAAAAATGGCTCAGACCGGTGGTCTCGATGTCCAAAAAAAGAATACGCTCTGGCTTTTCACTACATAATGCCAGTTTTTCCCGCAAATCCTTGGGTATGGGCTTTAGCTTTTTTATGGCGGTTTTCAATCCCATGGCTGGCTTTAATCACAACCAGCGTATGATGTATAGTCACGGATAGCGAATACACAGACTCAAGTAACAACGCTACCATTTCCCTATCTAGGAAGAGCGTGGTCTGATGTGTCGAGATACTCAATCATTACACTACCACCGGCTTTAAGCTCCACCACCACCATTCCCCCTATAAAGGGGGTGGTGGTGGAGCAGTGAATTTGCGGCACTTGCTCCAGCTAGTTTGCGGCACCTAATATTCAGTGGCGCAAATCATGATACTGACCATTCATCGACCACCATAAATGACTTCATTTTTCTGGTTTTATCTTGGCGTTTCTCGACCTTAAATTTTCTGTTTTCTATCCAAATTTTGAGTATCGAACGGATCTTTGCCTTCTGATTAGGGGCTTCCATATCCCAGCCCAAAACCTCAGCAACCGCATTCCCAATCCAATCTGGAGATTGCTGACTCTCACGATAGTCACCTTTGTCGACCAATCTTTGAACCTGCTTAAGGTGCCCGTTTGTCACGCCATCGAGTAGATCTGGCGGTTTCCAGAGCATAACAACTCCAACTTCATCCGCTGGCTTGTCCGGTCGACTGTTCCCGAGATTGGTGGATTGCATTTGAAACCATGAAGCATTCTCGGGTGGCGAACGGCTAGATTTACCGTGATTCACTCGAAATATTACACTACGCTCGCTATCATCGGTAACGCCAAATGCCTGGGCTTCGGTCTTATTCAATCGGTTCAGCACAAGAGAAACGCGGGCGGCATCGCCAAGAGAAGATGCTCCACGACTATCTTCAACAGTAGTTTCCTGCCCATTGGACTTTCTGCTGTGATGAGCGAGAACCACAGCACATCCAGCTGCCTGTGCAAGCCGCTTCCAGCTCTTTGCTATGGCGTCGATTTTCCCATTGTCGTTTTCCGATATTTGATGGCTGGACACGAACGGATCAATAATTAGAACGTCGATTTTGCGTGCTTTGAGTTCCTCAAGCAGGGCATCGAAAACCGGCTCGACGATCATGAAGCCTTCGGGCCCTTCGATTGCCATGCAAAGCCTCTGATCAATCCCACTATCGACATAGAGACGGTCTGCACAGCCTTCAGGACTGATCGAGTGAGCAATGCTGTTGGCGGCGACTTGGCGATTAAGCTCAATCCGGTCATCTTCCAGATTCCACAACCAAACGGTTTGGGGGCCACTGTATGGTGCAATGCCGATAATATTGATGCCAGAAGCCAGCGACAGTGCAGATGCAGTCAATAGGCCTGACTTGCCTACGCCACCGGGTGAAATAACTGTCGTAAGCTCTCCACGCAATATCCAACGCCCAAAAATCCAATCCCTGGGCTCAATGGTTTGGGGGGCGGGCCAATGGTATGGAGTTGCCTTGATTCCTGTTCTTTGTTCGACCTCTTGCGGGCTGGGATGATCGCTCAGAGGGGATAGTTCGCAGTCGAAATAACCGAATAGATCCACTGCCACGTCTGCACTAGCAGCATTCAAATCACGCGGCATTTTTCTGAGCGTCCCTTGTTCGAATGTCGGGGCAATAAGGAGGTTTGAGCAGCGTGGAACGCAATTGGTTCACGATATTTTTGTCAGTAACGATTGAAGGTGTGCGCAATAGCTGGCGAATTTCGGGAGCGTCCCAGTCCAATATGCAAAGCCCAACTGCTCCATTGCGCAGCCAATCAAGGGGTGTGGCATCAATAGTAAGCGGTTCATTCCCCCAGCTATTTTCCACAACTATATCAGGATTTATCGCCCAAGCAGAACCGGTCCGACATAGCCATCTACGCGGCTCAGTTGTGCGCCAAGCGACAATGTCGATCAGGATGCCGTCTTCATAAACAGGCTGGGCGATATAGGGCGTATCGCCTTCTGTCTGGAAAATACCGCCACCGATATCTTCACAATTCATAACCCCAAAAGGAGGTTGCACGGCTCCCAAACGTGCAACAGTTGAGCGGGATACACCTAAAGTCATCATCCGCTTCAGGTGAGGTTCGCGAACTGCGTCCACAGCAAGTTCAATTTCGCGAGTCAGGTCGGCAGTTTTCATTGCATCAGCTCCCCTGTTAGGGTAGCTTTGAAATCGTCATTTGCCGCGAAGCTCTTGATATTCACCCCTGCATTGGTTGCCGCCATTGCAGGGGTTTTTATTTGTTTATCAGGGGGTCTCGCCATGACTCATTCCTGGCCTGAAATGAGTTTGTTGAGGTTCTCAGCCAAAATGATCCTCCGGCCGCCTAACGGTGCTCCCGCTTGGGACATAGCTTTGATGATCTCCGAGATTCTTTGCATAGCGGTAGTCCGCTTCTACGCGAAAACTGCTGGAACTGGCTCGCCGATGAGTTCGCGGAGACTCGAGACCGGAATAAGCCGACGACGACCAACATGAACCGAACGCAATTTACCTTCATTCATCAATTCATAGATGCGCGAGCGAGACAAACCCGTCATCTTAGCAGCATCGCTGATTCCTACCGAAATAAGAGGCATTGGTTGGTCAATGGCTGATAGGTTCATTTTTATTCTCCACTGAACATCGGCAGCAATTTGCTGGACGTTGGTGGAGGATATTGTTCGTGACTAGCGCAAAGTGCAATGGATGTTCTCTGCATCCTAAGGCACCTTAAAGGTGCAGATTACAATGTGACGGCCTTTCTGTTCTCACGTGCGTGTTTATGAGCGTCGCGTCTGATCACTGCTATTTTTCCATGCTTTTTCCAGATAGCCCGCAATTTGCGTTCTTTATAATTATAAACCTCGCTGGTTTGATGTATCACATTCGCCTGTTGGCCTCGTTGGTCCATCCCTTTCTCAGCCATGAATAAAGCGATATTCCTATTTAGTCGTTCTTCTGAAACAAAATCTTCCCATCCTCGCTGTCTCTTAGCCAGTGAAGGATTTCTTACTAATTTAAGTCGGTAATTTGAGGGATATCCGGAGCCAAGAATTAGCTTCGCTAGGCTAGATGTAACCCATGGATGCACAGTTCCGTTACAATTTTTAAGATAATTCCCCATCAACTCTAAATCCCCATCTTGCATAGCCAATAAGGCCATTGCAGCATGAGGGTTTTTCTTATCGGATATATTTTTATACCCTATTTTTTTTAGCATGATATCACCCTCTCTTTAATTTTCTGATCAACAGATGACTATCTGCCTAACTGCTTGATGCACAACGCTCACAACTCAAGTTCGCTAAGCGCTTTAACCGCCGCATCGCTTGCAAGATGGCCGTAGTGCCTTTCGATCATTTCAACACTAGTGCCAGAGATTTGCGCGATGGTGAGCAAGGGAAGGCCCGCTGTAACTAAGTCGGTAATTGTGCTGTGACGGAACGTGTAGGCAGTGGCATTTTTTGGCAAGCCAGCCTCTAGGACGCCAGCGGCGATAGGGTGTTTCCAGCTATCCTTGTTCCACGGTTTGCCATTGGAACGCATGAATAGTGGCGCAGTAGGAAGTTTGTTTTCGGTCTGATCCGCAAGCAATTTAGCAGCTTCGTCTGGCAATTGAATACGTCGTGGTTTACCGTTTTTATCTTGTCCGATTGTCAATTCTGAAGTCCATCTTTCAAAGTCAGCTACTTTGAGGCCTGCTAATGCACCTGGACGCAGTGGCAAAAGACACAGGGCTCGCACAAATGGTTCCGCATCCGCTGCGACAAATTTCAACATCAGTTTACGCTGCGCCCTATCAAGGTATAGCGTCCGCTGACCGTTCGCGTTCGGGATGGACTTTAAAGCTTCCTGCCATGCTGCTTCAGTGTTTGGAGCACCTGGCGACTTTATCCTGGCCAGCGCCGCACGAAAAACAGCCATATCTCGGTTGACAGTTGATGGAGCGCGCTTGCGAAAGTGAGCATCACCGTCTCGACTACGGCTCACAAGCGATGGTCTTTCTTCAAGCCTCTTCCTCCATTCGACCAAGTGACGACGGCGTAATTTTTCGAGTTTTATCTTCGCGACTGGTTCGCCATAAACGTAACGCTGAAATCGTTTCTCAGCCTCGGGCCTATCTGCTGCATACTCACGGCAAGCATCTGCTACCGTTTCCACCTTTACACGTATTTCCCCCCCTGTTTCCACAAGATCGGCAAGCGTCTCGGCTTTCTTTTTGGCTACTGCGAACATCGCATTTCCAGCAAATGTTCCAAAGTCCCCGAGTGATTTTACCTGATATTTTCCAGTGTCATCATCATAGATGCGGGCAATCCAGCTGCCCTTGCCGCCACGCTTAGATGGTCGGAAGCCGAGAAAGCAGCCAGCTCGTAATCGCTGCCAATACGGTTCGCGACGTGCTTTCAGTCGCTCCCGTTCGCCCACCCTGCTTAAATCCAACGCCATCTCAAACCACCCTAATAGAAAGTATGTAATGCGTATGGAATACAATACTGGACATAAATGGACAAGGACAGATAGTAAATACTATTATTCAGCTACTTAACATCCATTCCTGTCCAGCAATACCGTGCATCTCTGCCCTCCGAAGGCAGAGGTCACAGGTTCGAATCCTGTCGGGTGCACCAGTTTTTCAATGGCTTAGACTCAGCGAACGCTATGCGTATGGAAACGGGGCACCTTTCTAGCTCTATTTTGGAATTAGCTTTTGCGGCTGTCTACTCGCCAAATCTAGACTGTTTTGTTGTTCAAAATGGCCAAGCAAATACTATAACTGGAGACGCCTCATTTCACCGTGCCGTGCTCGGCCAGGAAGTTCAGCAGAGCTCTTACGCGTGCGGGTAAGGGGCCGCCCTGACCGGTATAGACGGCGTGGAAAGCTTCGCTATCCTCGGCATAGTGATCTTCCAGCACGACCTTCAGTCGTCCGGCCGCGATGTCGTCTCGAACAGTGAACGCTGCGAGGCGCGCAAGACCAAGGCCTTTGAGTGTCAGTCGGCGGATGGCCTCTCCGTCACTGGCTTGAACGCCAATGGCTGGGTTGGCGTGAACGGGTTCGCCATCAGAAATAAAGCGCCAACCTTCGATCTGGCGCGGATAACCGAACCCGATCCTCTTATGCTGGTCGAAGTCTATAACGCTCGCGGGCTCTCCGACTTGTTGAAGATAGTCAGGAGATGCGACGATCAGCATCGGCGTCTCGCCGAGCTTGCGCGCAATAAGGCTCGAATCCTTGAGCGGCCCGGCCCGGACGACAACATCGGTCCGCTCCGCCAGAAGATCGATCAGGGCGTCAGTCAATACGATGTCGAGCATGATCTCCGGATATTGCGAGCAAAACGCAGGCAGGAGCGGCTCCAGGATGTGCGTCGCGTAGGACGCGCTCGTGTTCAGACGGATGCGTCCGATAGGCTGCTCGCCGCGACCGACCTGCCGCTCGGCCTCATCAATGTCCGACAAGACCGTAACCGCACGTTCGTAGAAAGCGCAGCCCTCGGCCGTCAGGACCAGACTGCGCGTCGAGCGATTGAACAACCGCGCTCCGAGCCGCGTCTCCAGCCGGGAGATTAGCTTGCTGACCGCCGATTGCGACATCCCCGGTTGCCGCGCCGCATGGGAGAACCCGCCCGATTCGACGACCTTCACGAAGACCTCCATCTCACCGCTACGATTTACGCTAACACGCAACATATGAATTCAATTCACTTATTATATTCTAACTGGACGTATAATTCATGATAAGATCATGACTTAGGTTCTGTCCATCGAAATCTTGATGGACCCGACTTGTCATGCCCGTTGCACTTTATGCGCTGGCGGCCGGTGCCTTTGGCATCGGCGTCACCGAATTTGTTATCATGGGCCTTCTTTTGGAGGTCAGCTATGATCTGGAAGTCTCGGTCCCAGCGGCCGGCATGCTCATTTCCGGTTATGCGTTGGGAGTCGTGGTCGGAGCGCCAGTGCTGACAGTCTTCACCGCGAACTGGAACCGAAAGCATTTACTGACCGGCCTCATGATGATCTTCATCGTCGGCAATGCGGCATGCGCGCTTGCTCCAACCTATGGTCTGCTCATGGCGGCGCGCGTGCTGACGGCGCTGACGCACGGCACCTATTTCGGTGTCGGCTCGGTCTTCGCCGCCGATCTCGTCGGCAGGGACAGACGGGCTTCCGCCATAGCCATCATGTTCACCGGCCTGACACTGGCGACCATTCTCGGCGTGCCTGCGGGCACATGGCTCGGGCAGCAATTTGGTTGGCGCATGACGTTTTGGGCGGTTACGGCGATCGGAGTTGCCGCGCTCGTCACTCTTATCCTACTCGTCCCGTCAGATCGTTCGCCGCTAACCCAATCAGGCTGGAAGGCAGACCTTAAGGCCGTGTCACGCACGCCTGTCCTGCTCGGCTTTCTGACCACGATCCTTGGTTTTGCGGGTGTCTTTGCCCTGTTCACTTATATCGCACCCATGCTCACGCAGGTCAGCGCGTTTGCTGACAGCGCCGTGTCGCCGATCTTGCTGGTCTTTGGCGGCGGATTGGTCTCGGGAAATCTCCTGGGCGGCAAGCTCGCCGACATTCGGTTGAAGATGGCGCTCATTGGCAGCATGGCGGCGCTCGCAATGATGCTGGTGATCATGACGATCGGGTTCCAGAACCGGATTGCTGCTGTCGTTCTGACGGGCCTGCTAGGCGCAACGGGATTTGCGACGGTCCCGCCCCTCCAGTCCTGGGTTATGTCACAGGTAATCGACGCCGGTGAAAGTCTAGCCTCTAGCCTCAACATCGCGGCCTTCAATCTCGGCAATGCACTGGGTGCTTGGGCGGGCGGCATCGTGATCGCGCAAGGGCCGGGGCTTGAAGCCCTGCCCCTCGTCGCAGCCGTGTTCCCCGCATTCGCCATTCTGGTCGCACTCACCGCATTCGCGCTCGAGCGGAGGAGCGATCTTTGCTCCCACCCCTCCCGACAAGCAATTCACTAGAAAGGAAATCGCCGCCATGGAATATCGTTATCTTGGAAAATCCGGACTCAGGGTTCCCGTATTGAGCTTTGGCGCGGGTACGTTCGGCGGATCGGGGCCTCTCTTCAGTCATTGGGGCACATCCGACGTCACGGAGGCGCGTCGTCTCGTCGACATTTGCCTGGAGGCCGGTATCAATCTTTTCGACACCGCCGACAATTATTCCGACGGCGCTTCGGAAGAAGTGCTTGGTGAGGCTATTAAGGGCCGCCGTGACACACTTTTACTCTCGACCAAGATGAGCCTGCCTGTGGGAGAAGGACCGAATGAGGCTGGTTCATCCAGGGCACGGTTGATTGGTGGCGTGGAATCCGCGCTCAAGCGTCTTGGCACGGACTATATCGACATTCTCCAATTACACGCCTTTGACGCCTTCACCCCTGTCGAGGAGGTGCTTTCGACGCTCGACCAGCTCGTACGCGACGGAAAGGTCCGCTATGTTGGCGTGTCCAATTTCGCCGGCTGGCAGATCATGAAATCGCTCGCCGTGGCGGAGAAATACGGCTGGCCGCGCTATGTCGCCAACCAGGTCTATTATTCGCTCGTCGGCAGGGATTACGAATGGGATCTGATGCCGCTTGGAGCGGACCAAGGCCTTGGCGCCATGATTTGGAGCCCGCTCGGTTGGGGGCGCCTTACTGGACTTATCCGCCGGGATAGTCCGATCCCCGAAGGCAGCCGTCTGCACGAAACCGCAAACTTCGGGCCGCCGGTCGACGACGACTATCTCTACACGGTTGTCGATGCCCTCGATCAGGTCGCGGAGGAAGCCGGCAAGACGGTGCCTCAAGTCGCGCTCAACTGGTTGCTGCAACGGCCCACGGTCTCGTCAGTCATCATCGGCGCGCGCAACGAAACACAGCTCCGCGACAATCTGGGCGCCGTCGGCTGGGCGTTGACCGGCGATCAGATCGCACAACTCGATGCGGCAAGCGCGACGAACGCACCATACCCGCATTTTCCCTACCGGCGACAAGAAGGGTTCGCGCGTCTCGATCCGCCGATGATTTGAATAAGCTCTGCTGCTTTTATGCTAGCTTCCTGATTCCGCTGCATATTGTGGTGTACGGGAAGCCAATGAAACTAATTGAAACAAGGGTTGCCGAAGGTTCACTTGTGAAAGAGCTTCGCCTCTGTTCCGGGCTTGAGGACGGGACGCACTGAATGAACGACGACATGTGTACACTTGAAAACTATCCTAGTCGGAGGTAAAAATGACAAAAATCAATGGAGACTGTCAGAGCACTTCTGGAATGCAGAGCTTTAGAGACCGGGTGACGAGAAGTATGAGCCAGTTGATCTGCTCGATACTGTTTCTGGGCGCATTCTTCTCCAGCGCGGCTTTTGCATCGGAAAGCGCCGAGCGAGAAGATTTTTTCATTAGAACTGCCGACGGCTACAATATCTTTGTTCGACAGATTACTTACGCGAATCCACCTGCGGACCGGGGTCCCTTGCTACTCATTAACGGTGGCCGACCTGGTGTATTGGCTTCCTGGGATGTTGATAAACCAGCCGTCTCAACAGCGGAACTCCTCGCAAGGGCAGGTCACACTGTCTACTTGATGGATGCCAGAGGGTTCGGGAGGTCAGACTTTACACCCGAGATGGATGATGGAGCCGAAGACGGACCGGTAGCGGTCAAATCTCACGAGGTTGTTCGCGATATCACAGCAGTGGTCAGTGATATCCGAGAGCGCCACCCGAACGACTTGCGACTTGCGGCTATGGGTTGGGCGACGGGTAGCCAGTGGCTTGGCCACTATGCTTCTCTTTATCCCGAGACGATAAGCCACCTGATTTATTATCAGGGAGCCTATGGTGGCGATCCTGGCGGCTGGACGTTCCAGTCAATTGCAAGTCGACAGGATCCGTCCAAGTTAGATCGGGAAGACTATCCTGCGTTCCGGTGCTCGACTGCGGCACAGGTTATCGGAAGACTTGCCGAGGAAGTGGACGACCAAATTTTTCTGGATCGATATGTTGAGCTGGCGATGGAAGGTGACGAACGAGCCACTGAACACGAACCCGCCTGTTTTCGTTTTCCCTCGGGACCACTGGCCGACACCTTGAAGCTCGTCAATGGAAGGCCTCTGTTCGATGCGGGGAGCATTACGTCTCATGTGCTCATCTTGCGTTCCCAAAATGATTTCTGGTCCCGGCCACAGGATGTGATAGCGTTAGCCGCGCATCTGGAGCGAGCATCGTCGATCCGGAGTGTCGAGCTTCCAGATGCATCCCACTACGTCCACCTGCTTGTAGATAAGCGTCAGGATTTTATCGAGGCCGTCCTCTTGTTCACACAAGTCGATCCCGAAGCACAAAATTGAAACCCATGCGGGAAAGGAAAGGCGGTTGCTGCGGCCGAGATGGGCGCGCTAGATATCATCTGCTGATCGGTATTCTTCCACATCGACTTCTCCGACCATGCGGCCAACGGCAACCGCCACAGTGGCGTCGCCTGTGACGTTGGTCATGGTGCGCATCATGTCAAGAAGATGATTGATCCCTGCCACAAAAGCTATTGTCTCAAGCGGGACGCCGATTGACGAAAGTACAAGGCTCATCATCACCAGCCCTGATCCTGGCACTCCCGCTGCGCCGATTGCCCCCAGTGTGGAAGTTAGAGCAATCAGAATGTAAGAAATCCACGTCAGTTCAATACCATAGGCTTGAGCACCGAACAGTGCAATTACGCCCAAGTACATGGCGGTGCCATTCATATTGATCGTGGCCCCAAGAGCTACGGTAAAACTGGCTATTGAGTTTGACACACCAAGGTTTCGTTCAACGCAACGCAAGGTCACAGGTAAGGCTGCATTTGATGACGCCGTGGAAAAGGCGATGGCCTGTGCATCAATAATACCGCGATAAAAATCAAGCACTGGTAGTCGGGCAATGAAATGAATGATTAGCGGATATACAATCACTATAATAATGCCGCAGCCAAGATAATTCAGCAGCACTAATTTACTCAATGGCATTAGCGCTTCGAAGCCGAAAGTACCTGAAACCCAGGCGATCAGAGCAAAAACACCCAAAGGTGTCAGCTCCATCACAATCATAGTCATCCTCTGCATAACAACAGAACCAGCATTCATAGCCTTTGCTAGCGGAGTGCCTTCACGGCCGGACGCAAGGATTGAAATACCAAAAAGAATTGCAAATACGATGACTGGAAGAATACTACCCTGCGCCATTGCCATTATCGGGTTTTCTGGAACAAGGTTTACAATCATCTCGATTACTGACTGGTCAGGTGGGGCAGGTATTTCGCTCCCTTCAGGCAGGCTAATTGCCAATCCAACGCCAGGTTTTATAAGTGAGGCGAGGGTCATGCCTAGTGACACAGAGATTGTCGCAGTAAGCAGAAACAGGCCTATAGCGCGGCCCCCTACTGAACCTAGCTTTCCAACATCGCCGAGTGCCGTGATGCCCGAAACAAGAGAGAAAAAAATCAGGGGAACCACAAGCATCTTGATTGAACGTATGAAAAGGTCACCGATCCACTTAATCGATTGTGCGTTATCGCCCATCAACACTCCAGCGACAACGCCCAAAACCAACGCAAATACAACCCGTCGCCATAAAGGAGTTTTAAACCAGTATTTTATCATATTAAATTATGGTCCCCGTAATTTTAATGCAGCGTAGCAACAGTCAATTTTCATACTAGAGTCTTTTCCATGTTTGGGCATAACCCTGAGTTATATTTTGACGAGAAATTTTAATGATGCCATTGCCAGGTCAAAGACTAGCTTAAAAAATAGTGGTGTGCAGTTCCGTTAAAAAACGAGAGCCCGTGGGCACCAATTTAAACCGGTAGGTAAAAACATGCGTCTGCGTCACATTGAAATATTTCACGCCGTTTATCTACATGGTACAGTCAGTGCTGCTGCACGAGCGCTCAATATATCCCAGCCAGCTGTTACAAAAACATTGAAGCATGCTGAGCAGCAATTGGGCTTCCCTTTATTTGACAGACGTGGCGGCAGACTTGTTCCGACCGAAGACGCACATACGCTCTTTATTGAGGTGGCCGATGTTCAAGAACGTGTCTCCTCTCTCCGTCAGGTGACTCGCAACCTCCGTAGTGGCAGCGGATCATTGCGCGTATCTGTTTTACCCTCACTTGCACTCGAGATCCTTCCAAGAGCAGTTAGTTTATTTTCTGAAAAACACTCTGACGTCTACTTTGACCTTCAAACAGTGCATCACGAGGAGATCGCTCGCGCGCTGTATGAACGAGAGGCTGATATCGTTATCGCCTATAAAGCGCCGCCGGGATTACCTGTTATTTCCAACTGGCTTGGTGAGGGAGAACTAGGGCTGCTGTATCGCCGAGATGATCTACCGAATTTACCTGAAAGAGTTTCCTTAAAGCAAGTCTGTAATCAGAAGTTTATAAGCCTCGCACAAAGTGGCCCGATTGGCGATTTGCTTCGACGCGAATTGGGGAGAAGCGGTATCGAGCTGAACGAAGTTGTTTCTGCGCGCACATTTTATATCGGTTCCGCCCTCGTTCGGAAGGGAATCGGTATGGCGGTACTGGATAATTTTACCGCACAGGCAACGGTCGACGACGCTCTGGTATTTAGCCCGTTGCAACCGACGCTGGCTTTCGACGTGTTTGCGATAACACTGGAAAGCAGACCATTTTCTCATGTGGCGCAAGAGTTTCTCAATATTTTCCGCATGTGTATTGACGAAGCATAAACTGGCAGGGCGGCGAAAGCTGTCCCTGCCAGTTCATGATATCAAATTTAAAGGTTAGAAATCGATCTTTGCACCGATGCGAAATGACCGGCCGAGTAGATCATAAAGAGACTGGTTCGTTGCTGGCGTTGCATAGGCACTTCCCGCAGGCCCTGAAGCGACTACCGGAGGATCCTTGTCCAGAAGGTTCGACACCGAAACGAACAAGGTGAGGTCAGACGATCCGAAATTAAAATCATGATAAACCGAGGCATCAAGATAGAACGCACCATCAATATGGTTGGTGTTTATTGTTCGTGCAGTTGAAGTCGATTCCGGACAAGCAGTGGTACACTCAACAAAACTATTGTCATATGTACCAGAGCTGATTCCGCGTCCAATAAGGTTGAGACGTAGCGGCCCGTTTGCATAAGATGCAGTTAATCTATACAGAAATTCTGGATTGCCACCGCTGCTGTTTTCTCCAACGATATCAACTGCTGGATCCAACCCATTATCGACAGTGTTTTCAAGGTAGAGAGTCGCTATTCCGCGAAGGACTAGAGAACCGGAACCAATATTGGTGCGATAAGAGGTCTCAAAATCAAGCCCGCGCGCGCGTTGCGAAGCAAAGTTAAAGGGGCTTTCAAAAATCTGCAGGTTTGTACCGAAATCATTCGGTCCCCGCACTATAGCATTACAATATTGGGTTACGCCCTCAAAACACCGGTCAATGATAATTTGAGCATCAAGTGAATCGATAGCATCATTTATCTTGATGTCGTAATAATCTACCGAGGCAGAAAAGCCCGGCAGGAAATATGGCTGGAAAATTACGCCCGCACCCCATTGATCTGCCTTTTCAGGATCCAGATTGGGGTTACCCGTCACGGTTCCGGAAAAAGGCACCGACTGGTTGCCGTTGAACGGATCAAGGACAGTATTTGATCGAGTAGAACCAGCCGTAAACAGTTCGGCCAGATTAGGCGCCCGAATATCGCGCGAGCGCGTAGCGCGGAAACGAAGCCCCTCGATTGGTTCGAAGCTCGCGCCTACCTTCCAAGTCGTGACAAAACCCGACGTCGAATAATCGGTCGCACGAATTGCAGCATTTAGGTCAAGACTGTCGAAAACGGGTACAAGCAACTCCAGATATCCTTCGGTGACAGAATAATCACCAAAGCTTGGCAAAAAGTTGCCTGCAAACCAGCCTGACTGATAACGCTCTTCGACATAACCGGACACCTCTTCAGTTCGGTGTTCACCTCCGACGGCAATAGCAACTGACCCAGCCGGTAACTCGAAAGCGTCGAAAGATAGATTGGCAGCATAGACGTTTTGCTCGAACCGCTGCAAACGGTAGGGATCACCCAAGATCCAATCGACTGCATCAGAGTCGGCAACGTTGGTCCCGAAACGATTTAGGGGGATACAGCCGTTGTCAGGGTTCGTTAGCGAGGAACGACAAACAATCGTGCCTGCGGCTACACCCAGACTATTCCCGGCCGGCGCGAACACAGCATCGGTTGCCTGAGTGAGTCGCGTGTTGTTCGCGATTCCGATCGCTGATTCCCGCGTTTTGGCAATACCTTTCTGGATATATGCATCCCAGCGAGCAACATTCCCGAATAGATTGAATTCACCATCCGCTCCGACGACATAACGTTGTACCCCGCGCTTTGTCTTGTTCGCCCGAATGCCCAGATCTGCATTTGTCGTCCCAAACCGAAATGAGGTCTCATTTGCGGCAAGAAGCTGGGTCCGGATGCTATCTGGTAGAAAAGCATTATCGGACTGAATTGTGACATTACCTTGATTGCGATGGATGCCCAACTGTCCGCTATTGACTGATCGGGAATAGCTCGCCTGAGCAAACACGTTCAGCCAAGGTGCAACCTCATAACTGATCCGGCCAAAGATATTTTTTCGGTTCTCTTCGGGGTCCAGTGACTGGGTGTTGTTGACCTGAGTAAGTTGCCAGTCACCACCGACAAGCCACGGATCACTGACTGTACCGAAATCCAATTGCCCTATCGCCCCGCCATTGCCAAAGTAAGTGCCGCGCAAAGACCCAGCGGTAATTAGGCCACCCGGCGTCGCAAGGCTGAGACCAGCCTTATCGGTGATTAGCCGCTCTGGCTGGCCATTTCCTGGTGCATAGGAAGGATTGGTTATCTGATACCAACCCTTATTATTCCAGTCTCTCGGTACACCATGCAGGCCGTCACGGACTGCTATCTCGCCGCTCAGAAGAATATGGCCTCTTCCATCGGCAAACGGCGTTCCGAAAGTGGCGTCGAATTTGCGATTGGCAGCATCACCGTATGTTGAGATACCAACCTCAGCACTAGTCTTCAAACCTGTGTATTTTTCATCAAGAATGAAGTTTACCACGCCGGAAACCGCATCAGAACCATAGGCAGCAGACGCGCCTCCAGTTACGACTTCAACTCCGGAAATTAGGCCTTGCGGAAAAGTATTAACGTCGACCTGTCCCCCGAGTGCCGATCCGACCGATCGCTGCCCATTGAGGAGAACGAGTGTCCTGCTGGAGCCCAGCCCGCGAAGATTGATAGTATTGAGGCCGGAAGTTCCCGAACTCATGTTGAGATTAGAGTTAGCTGGAGTGGCACTGCCGACTACTGAAGGAATTTCGTTTACAAAATCAGCCACGTTTGCTGGTGCGCTTGCTTCAATATCTTCTGTACCTAATACGGTCAGCGGAGTGGGTGCGCTATACCCATCTCGCTGGATTCGCGTCCCGGTTACTACAATCGGCGCGGTCGCCTCTTCCTGGGTTTGCTGACTATCGTCTGGCAAATCTCCTGTCTCAATCTGCGCTATGGCGTTAGGCGCAGAAAGTAGACTTGCTGCCAGTGCTATATGTGAAATGATAATCTTACCCGACATTATTAAACTCCCTTTTACTTAACTAATAAGATTCATTTCGCCATATTATTTGGAGTAAATGCATCTATTAAAATAATATATACTCTCCTATTGTATAATAATTTTATTGATACTTAGCATCCACTGACCCCTGACTTCCGCGGCAATGGCCGACCTGCTGCCGTACCCGTGGGCATCCCTTCGTCGATTGCCAGCACACCGTTTACCAACACAGTTTGCACACCCGTCGAGAAAAGCGTCGGCTCGACAAATGTTGCCCGCGGGGCATAAGTTTCCGGGTCAAAGACCACCACGTCAGCAAATGCGCCTTTTGAAAGCGTTCCTCGGCCTTCCAGCGAGAAAGATTTTGCGGGTACTGAAGTGCTCTGGTCGATGAACTGCCTGAGATTGATTACCTTACGGTCCTTCACATATGTGTCGTACTTTCGAGCATAGCTGGCGTAGTAACGCGGGTGGCCCCTTGACGCATCCGAACTCGTCATAACCCAAGGCCGATTCATAAAGGTGGCAATGTCTGCCTCATCTTGATTGAACGAGGCAACGCTAAGGTCAAACCGCCGCAACAAATCAATCGCCGCCTGCACTGGGTCAGCTCCCGTTTCTGTCGCGATCTCCTCCAGGGTCTTGCCTTTGACGTCGTCTGGACCGCTGGTAATCAACAGTGAAGTTGGACCACCACGCCGCCGCAGGTTGTCAGTCATCTCTGTTCTAATTTTTGCCATCTGCGGGGGGTCGTCAAATCGCTCCAAAGTTGATTTGCGACCACCATCCTGAGCCCATCGAGGCAGCAGCGCTGCATCAAGCCCTGTGCCGGAAGCTGACCAGGGATATTGATCTGCATGAACGACCTGCCCAGCAGATTGAGCCTTCTCTATCGCTCCAATGATAGTGGATGCCTTGCCATGGACATCAACTCCCAAAGCTTTGATATGCGCAATATGGACTGGAATCCCGGCCTCTTTTCCGATGCTTAGCGCCTCGGATACGGCACTTTCGAGTCCTACCGTGTAACTCGATTCATCCCTGATATGGCTATCATAGACACCGCCATGTTTAGCCGCCACCTTCGCCAAGGTGACAACTTCACCTTCCTTGGCATAGCTCTGAGGCGCGTAGAACAAGCCTGTAGAAAGCCCTAGCGCTCCCTGACACATGGCCTCGTCCACAATCGTCACCATCTGGGTCAATTCAGCTTTGGTCGGAGCACGATCTTCGCTCCCGATCACATTCTTCCGCAATGCCCCCAGTCCAACATAGCTTGCGAAATTGATACCGTAGTCACGCCCTGTGGCTTTACCGAAAACGGCAGATATATCTGTTTCACCTCCTCCATCGACGCCAATAAATGCGGTGGTTACGCCTTGGGTTAAAAAGGGCATTACCAACCGTGCGGCGGGCAGAGCAGAACTTAGTGCATCGCCTACATGTGTATGAGTATCTATGAAACCTGGCGAAACAATCATGCCTTTAGCCTCGATAGTTCGCAAAGCTGTCCCGGAGTATCTTGGCCCGACGAAGACAATCCGGTCATCTGAAATAGCGATATCGCCAACATACGGATCAGCTCCGCCAGGATAAATGGTTCCGCCTGTTATAAGGATGTCTGCTGATGTGTTGGGTTCAGGGACTTGAGCCGCAGCAAGGGTGTTAAATAGCAACCCAAATGCCAGCGAACTTGTCACGGCACATGCCGTTTTTGAAATCTTACTTTTCATAATAGTCCCCGTTTGATTATTAAATTACTTACAGTTTGACCCTTAGTCATGCTGAAGCCAATGATTTTTGTGCAGTGCGGTATAAACCAAAGGTATATCTATCCCCAAAAACCGGGCTCAGGGGGAGTCATAATCCCGCGACTTTCTTTCACCCCATTTTTGAAGTCCTCCATAAGCCAAGTAGGGCCGTCCAGATCGACAAAAGCGCATCGCTGCGCGAGTATTAGGGCGGGTGCGATTGAAAGCGAACTTGAGACCATGCATCCTACCATTAATCCGAGCCCCTCGCGTTCGGCCGCCTCAAGCATCGCAAGTGCGGTAGTCAAGCCGCCGGTCTTATCAAGTTTAATGTTCACATAGTCGTACCGCCGGGCAAGTTGAGCAAGGTCATCAGCAACATGACCAGATTCATCAGCCGCGAGTGGAATAAGTGCATCGAAACCTTCCAGCTGTGCATCATTTTCAGCGGGCAATGGCTGCTCAAGTAGGTCGACACGCAGCTCTAAAAGCCCGGACTGCCATAATGCCAGCTGTTCGATTGACCAGCTTTCGTTTGGATCGACTATTATCCGAGGGTTCGGCGCGGCTTCACGTACAGAGCGCACAGCGGCTATTGGATCGCAAGCATCGACCTTTACTTTTAGCAAGGGCACATCACTCAACTGCCGTGCAACCTTTGCCATGTTTTCGGGTGTATCTAGAGAAACGGTTATGGCAGTAGAAATGGGCTTAAGACTATCCCAACCGATCCGCTCAATAACTGATACGCCAGTCTGCTTCGCTTCCAAATCCCAAAGCGCACAATCCAGTGCGTTTCGGGCTGCTCCCGGAGGCATGATCTCCATTAAATAAGCACGGTCAGCGCCAGCCTCTATCTCCCCACGAATGGATTCGATCTGAGCAAGCACGCCCTCAATCGTCTCGTTATATCGAGAGTAAGGCACGCTTTCACCGCGACCGATATTCTTGCCCTCACGAATTTCCACGAAAATTGTGTCGGCTACCGACTTAATCCCGCGGGAAATGCGGAAGGGTCGTTTTAGGTGGAAAGGGGCGTGAATGGCGGAGAGATGGCGAAGCATTTTTCAATCCTGTCAATTATTAAATCGGCACCATGGACGTAGGGGTCAACGCAAGGCAAACCAGTGGTTTCCGCAATTTTATCACACATATCCCGCGCTTCCTTTTCAGCTAGCATCGAGGTGTTAACCGCAACTCCCACCGCGACTACGTCTGGGCTCGTAAGGCGTGCCTGCTCAAGGTTCGCTGCGATTGTGCGCTCAAGGGAAGGCATTGGAAAATGCGGAAGTCCACGCATGTGTTTGCGCGTCGGTTCATGGCAAATGACAATCGCACTGGGTTGGGCGCCATGCAAAAGCCCGGTGGAGACTCCGGCGAAAGACGGATGAAACAAAGACCCCTGCCCTTCGATGAGGTCCCAGCCTCCATCGGATCTCTCTGGTGCAAGCTGCTCGATTGATCCGGAAATAAAATCAGCAATAACGGCATCCACCGGAACACCCGACCCGGCTATCATTATACCTGTCTGGCCGGTCGCACGAAAATCTGCCAGGTAACCGCGAGCCTGCATCGCTTGTTCAATGCAGAGCGTGGTTACCATTTTTCCTACCGAACAATCGGTCCCGACAGTGAGAAGACGTAGTCCCTGGCGCGATGCCCCGGTTCCTACCTTCAATTTCATTGTGGGGTCGCGTACGTCAATCAACCGGCGTCCATTGCGCGTGGCTGCTTCTGCAAGCCTTGGAATATCGCGCAATCGACTATGTAATCCTGATGCGACGTCCAACCCTGCGTTAAGCGCTGCTTCGGCATCAGCTATAAGTTCTTCGGTAAGCGCGCCCCCCGCACTGGCGACCCCAAGGATCAGTGTTTTTGCACCAGCTTGAACGGCCTGTGAAAATCCCATTTGAGGCAGTCCAAGGGTCAGAGAGTTTTCCTCATGCACAAATTCGCCTACGCAATCGTCAGGGCGAAACATCGCGATTCCACGGGAAGTCTTGATTGATAACGGATCTGATGTGGACCCAAGGTAAAGTAAATATGGAGTTTCTATCATTGTTCCGACCGTTGTTAGAGTTCGCCCCTTCTTAGGATATTTGCCTCCGGTGGTGACATCATATGCAATACGAACGGTATAACCCCTCTGTATAGGAAAGAGAGCTAAGCTTTTGGGGTGAGTTTCTGCCTATAAAAATATCCAGCGATAATTATCAGGCGACTTTCCATCATGGTGTTAGCAATGACACTTTAATTTCCGTCGGCTTACAGGGTCCTGCAATTGAGAAATAGAACCTCAATATATCGAAAAGACTATGGAGGTTTCTGTTCCTCTAACTTCTATGCAACTGAAGCCGAGCGGCGTATGTGCAATCAACCGCTCAATGCTTTGTCTAAGCAGGCGGCTAATTAGGTTCTGTTTCCCAGCACACACAGTCCGAAAGTCTGCGGCCTTTGCTCCCGAGCCCCTGACTTTCTGTTTACCGGAAAGCGAAGAGCTCGTGTCGAATAAGCCGATTGGGTAGACCGTGTTCATTAGCTGCTCGGCGCACCGCGCCAAGCAATCCCTTGGGACCGCACACGGCGATATCGAGCGACGAGACATCGGTGCTGTTCACGATCTCGTCGAAACGCCCGGTGAAAGCCTCCGATGCCGGCCCGGTCGAAACCGGTACGAACTCGATACCGCGCTTTTGGGCCATGGCCTGGAGTACCGACACATCCGGGAAAGCCCGTCCTGGCGTATAGAAGTAGAACAATGTCACCTGGTCGAATCGGCTTGCTTCCTCATCCCTCATCCATGCAATGAATGGCGATATTCCGACGCCGCCGCCGATCCAGATTTCGCGCTTGCACTCCGGTTTCCGCTCGAAGCGGCCATATGGGGCATAGACATCGGCGTGCATACCCGGCTCGACCCTGGAGACGAGCTCAGTGGTATAATCGCCAAGAGCCCGAATGACGAAGCTGATCCTCCCTTCGCCGGAAGGTGCCGATGCAATCGTGAAAGGATGCGGCTCGCGTAGTCCATCAACCCTCATTCGCAGAAATCCGAAATGACCTGCATGGAAACGGGCCCGGTGGCTTACGGGTTCGAGCTCGATTTCGGCCGCAGCGGATCCGCGCGAGACGTTGACGACCTTATAATGGCCATGCCGCGCCACCAGCGGATAAAGCAGCAGCTTGTAGGCGGCGGCGATCACAGCCAGTGCCGACAAGCCAGTCAGCCACAGTCCGGCGGGGCTGCTCAGTCCCACAGGCGACTTAATGCTGAGCCAGTGCGCGATAACGACCAGGAAGAGCGGACCCGACAAGCGGTGCCACCAGCGCCACACACGATATGGAATGTTCCGATTCAGTGCGAGGATCACGATTCCCATCAGCGCAACAAAGCTGGCCTGCCGAACAAACCGCGTCCAGACAGGTGGCAATCCGAGAATCGGCTCGACCTGCCACAGCGGATCCCCTGCTTTGAAAAGAAGATGCACCGAGGCCAATACAAGGGCCCAGACACCAAGCCACTTGTGAGCGTCATATACCCGGTCCAGTCCGCCGAATATTCCTTCGATCACTTGCCAGCGCGCAGCCAGAATGGCTGCAGAGGCCATAAGCGCCAGAGCTGAAATCCCGCTAGCCAGGCTAAGAGTCGCCAGACTCGGCCAGGTTTCCGAAGGGACCTCCAGCAGAGTCAGGATCAAGCTAACTACCACGATCGCAATAACGGCTTGCCATGACTTCATAGTGGGTTTGGCTCCGTGGTTGCAGCTATGAAAGGCGAGCAGTAGGCCCTGCATGCATCCGAATGCCTGGTATCGTCAAGCTTTCAACGGATTTACATCGCTCCGGCGATTCACGTCTCCGCGTTCTGCAGTGATCTACCGGCCAATACTATCTTCGTACAGACAGGTGGGCTATAATTCGCATAAAAGAGGATATAGTATGTTATGTTCGATAGTAATCATTTGATATTTTAAATTCAGGTAGGGTCTAGCATTTCTAATAATTCATGCGCTCTGTGAAGCGATACATGCTACTATCAGCGACAGCGAGGAAATACCTTGCGAAGCAAACTGCCCCGATCTGAGTTGTTATAATTGCTCTTTAGGAGCTGCTGCTTGGAATTGACTAGCGAGTTACCTGTTCGTGTTTGGAAGGGCCCCCAATGAACAACGATACGACACCCCATGGCGATCCCGGACTAAGTCTCGCTCAGTCTATGGTAGTGACCTCCGATACACCCCTGCTCTTGCTGGACAGTGACTTAACTGTAATCGCCGCCAGCGCTTCCTTTTGCCAGGCATTTGCACTTGATCCTCAATTGGTCACCGGCAGCTCGATTCTGGCGATGGGAGATGGTGAATGGAATTTACCAAGGTTGAAATCGCTTTTATCGGCGACTAGCTCAGGCGGGGCTGATATTGAAAAATACGAAATGGACCTTGTGGCTGGCGATGGTTCCGGCATCCACCGTCTGGAGTTATCCGCACACAAACTCCAATACGATGATGCAGATGGTACGCGACTGCTCTTGTCAGTTATCGATCAAACTGATGCTCGCGCTGCGGAAAAGGTTAAAGACGGACTTATCGCGGACAATGTAATGCTGATGAAGGAATTGCAGCATAGGGTCGCGAACAGCCTTCAGATAATAGCCTCAGTTCTTATGCAATCGGCACGGCGCGTCGCCAACGACGAGACTCGCAGCCACCTGCAAATGGCACATAATCGTGTGCTCTCAGTCGCGGCCATCCAGAAGCACCTTACCGCCACGGGCACTGACGACGTTGAGCTGCGGCCCTATTTAACCCAGCTGTGCCAAAGCATCGGCGCATCTATGATAGCTTATCCGGACGAACTTTCGATCATTGTCGATAGCGACGATACGATCGTCCCGTCAGCCACATCAATCAGCCTCGGCTTAATTGTGACGGAGCTTGTCATCAACTCTCTCAAGCATGCCTTTCCTGAAGATTCTGGCGGAAAAATAACTGTATCATATAAGAATGACCCAACAGGCTGGACCCTGATTGTCGCGGATAATGGTATAGGGATTAAAACTAGTGGTCCGCCTGCAGTTGCTGGCTGGGAACTAGCATTGTCGAAGCGATCTCACGCCAACTCCAAGCGCATACAGCTATTGCCGATGGTAATCCCGGAACCATTGTAACAATCACCCATAAGAAAACCGAAGTAAATGATGCTGACTCGCAACCTTTGGTGGATGCAGTTTAGGCGCAGACGATAGAAGTTTACCTTTGTTCTGATGCTCGCACTACAGCAAGATCGCTATCAGTCGGCGATTAGTGCGAGGAAATCACATTGGCCACACGGTTTTCATGCCAGCCTCGATTCCTATCAGCGATAATCAACGATAAATGGTGACGCAATCTGCACTGCTATTCTGCGGCAAGGCATCGCCGCGCTCATTATTTTGATAGCTTAATTTGTTAGGCGCAAATCCTGATCAGGTCGGATAGCTTCCCTGAAACTGCATAAATTTAAATATAACCAGCAAATATAACCAGGAGGGGATTCATGATGGCGAAATCCGCATTGCGTACAAATTTATTCTATGGAACATCACTAGTGGCCGCCATGATGGTAGCCCCGACAGCGGCTTATGCTCAGACCGCAACGGATACCGAGCAAGTCCCCGAAGCATCAGACGATAACTATGCACAGGAGGCTTCACAGGGCAGCGGACTTACCCAGATTGTCGTGACGGCCCGCCGCCGCGAAGAGTCGGTCCAGACGATCCCGGTCGCAGTGCAGGCAATCTCTGCCGAGGAAATCCAGCAACGCGATCTGACGAGCCTTGAAAAGATCGCTGCATCAACGCCTAACTTCACAATAGCACGCGCATCAAATGGTGCGGGCGCTCAGCTCACTATGCGCGGGATCGGATCATCTGCCACTTCAATCGGGATCGAACAATCGGTCGCTGTGGTCGTAGACGGTGTCTATTATGGGCAAGGCCGTGTGATCAATGAAGGGTTTTTCGACCTTGCACGGGCGGAAGTCCTCAAAGGTCCTCAATCACTGTTTTTTGGTAAAAACGCTACCGCTGGTGTTATTTCTCTGACTACTGCGGACCCCGGACCGGACCCGGAATTTATTGGCCGCGTCGGCTATGAGTTCGCCGGAGAAAAGGCATATGCAGAAGCCATTCTTTCACAGCCGTTGACCGATGATCTGGGGTTAAGGGTAGCGGTGCGTGGCTCACGCATGTGGGGCGGATATTACACCAACATACAAGAAGCGAACCCCTATCCGACATTTGATGTGGCCACCGGCGTTACCACTCCTCATACTGCGGCACCGGCAGCAACCGATCAGCCTCAGGAGCGCGAGTTGATTGGTCGTGTGACCCTGAAATATGATCCGGATGACCGGTTGACTGTGAACCTTAAAGCTTCTGGTTCCTATAATCGCACGGTTGGTAATGGCTGGAACTATGCGCCTGTTAAGTGCCCCACGGGCGAATCCAGCATTGCTCCCAACTACCCTTGTGACGGTGGCTTCGTTATCCATCAGAATAATATTCCAACCGATATTGCGCAAAATTTCCCTTATGCTCGCGATGATGGCGCATTGTACAACAGATATAGATCGTTGGCAGTTACTGGCACGATCGAATATGCTCTTGATGATATAACGATCAGTTCCATCACCAACTATAACTGGAACAATAACCAGTTTACTTGTGATTGCGACTTTTTCAGCGGCGGTGTCTGGGCAACGGAAGATAGCAGCTATGATGCATTCAGCCAGGAATTGCGCGTGCTCACGGACTTTGATGCACCTGTGAATTTGATGGTTGGTGCGTTGTACCAGAAAACCAAGAGGAAATTTTATCAGGCTGTGATGTTCTCGAATATCGAAGATTCGTCTGCCTCTCCGCAAAATCGCTACGTTGCCTATTCCAAACAGTCGTTAACTGATGGTGAAACGCTATCGGGATATGGTCAGGTGATGTGGGAAATCACACCAACGCTAGAGGCAACAGCGGGCGTTCGTTATATTCATGAGACCAAGGATAGTTGGTTCACCCAGCCCTATGTTAACGCTGCCCTTACAGGGATTTTTGTCCCCCAAAGTGCGCCTGTGAACGGGACTCTCTATGGTGATCAGACATTCAATGATTGGTCACCTGATTTCACCTTGAGCTGGAAGCCGACCCAGGACTTGATGCTCTATGGTGCCTACCGGGTAGCCTATAAGTCAGGAGGTTACTCCAACAGTGCGATCAACTCCGCCCTGGCGCTAAACGCGTCTCAGGATCTTATTTTTAACCCTGAAAAAGGCAAGGGATTTGAATTTGGCGTCAAATCCAATCTGTTGGACAATCAAGTTCGCGCCAATGTGACATATTATAATTTCAAATATACAGACCTTCAGATTGATTATTTTAATGCCCAGACATTTGCATATATTACCAACAATGCAGGCGGAGCACGCACCGAAGGTGTTGAATTGGAATTGGAATATGCGCCATATGCTGTTCCTGGACTCAGATTGCGTGGTAGCCTGAATTACAGCGATGCCCGCTATCTGGATTTTATCGCTCCTTGCTATTCAGGCCAGTCTATCGCGGCGGGCTGCACAATCGCTCCAAGCGGACAGCCCCTTCAAGACCTTAGCGGCGTTAGCACTGCGTCGGCGCCAAAATGGACGGCCACTGCTGGCGTCTCTTATGACACCGAAGTGTCAGCAGGCCTGAAACTAGGCACCAACGTCGACATGCGTTATAGCAGTTCCTACCTTGGATCGGCTTTCGGTGATCCGGCAACAAGGCAATCATCCTATGCTATTCTTGATGCGGGCATCCGCATCGGCGCCAGTGATGATAGCTGGGAACTCGCGCTTATCGGTAAAAACCTTACCGACAAGTTCTATTTTACAGGCGGTGGTTCAGCACCGTTAACCGGGTCAGGAACGGGAACCAACGCGGCCATACCTAGCGATGCAATGGGATATGGCGCTTTCCCGCGCACAGTGAGCTTGCAAGCAACCGTGCGTTACTAATCAAAAAATGACTGTGCGTGATGGTTCGGTGGAGCCGTCACGCACAGGCTGCGAAAGCCGCATGAGATTGGCGTCTGCCATCCAATTGAAGTGCCGCAGCAGAGAAAAGCATATTTTCCCAAAATAACCGATATCTACAACAATCGCTCCGTTGCCTGGCCGCGCATGCAGTGGTTTGATGCCATGGATGAAGCATAGCCACCGGCATTGATAAAGGCGATGTAATCCCCCTCAGCAAGCTTCGGCATCGGATGGTCCTTTGCCCAGATATCCAGCGCCTCGTTAATATTCCCTGCAATCGTCACGGGAACAAGCGGATCATTATCCGCTGGTAAGATGCACACGACCGGCTCGCACGGCAGGTCATAAAATGCCGGTTCGGGGGCCAGGTTAAAGCCGCCATTGACATAGGCGAACAGTGTGTCTCGTTTCATTTCCACATCGCAGACCGACAATATCAGCATGCCCGCATCTTTTACGATGAAATCGCCCGGCTCAACCGCGATAGTCAGGCCCGCATAAGGGCTTTTGGAACCGATATGCCGCGCCAATATGTCCGCCCATCGCCCCAAATCCAGCAGATCATCTTCGACGCGGTGGGGAAGGCCGAGGCCGCCGCCAATATTGACAGCCCTAACATCGGGCAGGTCTTTCAGGAATAGCGCGCAGGCTTCAACCGCCCTTTCCCATTGGTCAAGCTGTCCGGAAAGATAACCGCAGCCGACATGGAAATGCAGCGTATCAACAGTCAGCCCGTATTCTCGCGCCATTGCCAGTGCTTCGTTCCATTGTTCACGGTAGATCCCGAACTTGGTCGTGCCATTTCCGGAATAGGTCAGCTTTTCACTCTCGTCATATCCGGTTCCCATGGCCGGATTAACCCTTATGCCTATGGCGCTATTTGGCCTGCGTTCTCCAATACGCCGGATCATGCCGATCGTGTCGCAATTTATATGAATGTCCGGATGCTGTAAAAGCCGGTCCAGATCAGCATTGGATACACCGGTTCCCGTAAAACTGATTTGGGCTGGCGCAAAACCCGATGCGAGAGCGCGGTCCAGTTCATCGGGGGAACAGATATCGACGCCGCAGAGTCCCGTTCGTGCTATCATTGTCAAAAGCGGTTCAAACCGGTTGGCCTTCATCGCATAATATATTTGATGGTCACCGCCCGTTTGCTCCAACGCGCGGGTCAGGCGCTGCAGATTGGCTACTATTCGGTCAGAACTGTAAAGATATAATGGACCGACGGTTTTCTCCGCCAATGCGCAGACATCATGGCCCGCAAAGGTCAGTCGGCCATCGACGTAGCAAAGATCATCGCGCTCCCACCAATGCCGACTTTTCACTGTGGCCCGCAATTTAATGTTTCAAGATAGGCCTTGCCAGACTCATGAACCGCTTCTGTGCGTCCGGTAATCCAGCGTCGGCATTGGGGTGCACCGCAATGGCAGGCGAATTGACGATACAAACGGTCCTCGGTCACCGCATAATCAATAGTCAACACGTCATTAGCGCGAATATCACGCACTGTAATCAGCCTGAAGCCATCCATATCAAGCCTACAATTGGGGGCGCAGCTATGGGAGAGATAACCGATATATTCCGTGCCGCAGATATGGCTGTCCTGCCATATCTGAAGGCTATGCTGTTCTATCTCGGCTTTAATCTCACCGGTAAAATGGTGAATTACCTCATCCGCTTTGCAATCGACAAGAATACGGACGCCCAGCCCCTTTTTCTCGTCAATATAGCAAAGGGTGAGCGGGTCGCTGCTCTTCACAGCTTTAGGTTGACCTGATGCTGATAATAACATGAAATTTTCAAAATGCCCCATTAATGCCCTTCGTTCGTCGGTAGCAGAAAATATTTCCGCTGCCGAATATAGAATCACAATAACGGGACAATCTTATTAAATTGTAGATGGTTCTCATCATTTTCATAAAAATACCTGACATCGTCCATCAATTCGCGCACCAGATATATTCCAAGTCCGCCGATCTTGCGGTCTTCAAGAGGCAGGCTGGTATCGGGAGCGGGGACCGACAGGGGGTCAAATTCCGGGCCATTATCGATTATTTCAACCGCAATATTTTCGGACGTCACCGCTACCCGGACCGAAATGTCGGGGACTCCGTCAATATGGGCGTGATTCAATATGTTGCTGATAACCTCGTCACAGGAAATCATCACGCGCTGTGCGATTTTGTCGGGCACATATTGTTCCGCAAGAAAACCCTCTATCGCATCAAGAAGGGTCGTAAAGCCATCGCGGCCATTTTCTAGCGTCCGGGAAAAAAGCGTTTCCATATGACTTGACCCTAGCGGAATCTTGCTGGATTATACCATAGTGATTTAAGCGAAGAAAAAATATAACGCAATTTCAATAATATCTCTCTGGTGGGCTGCAAATGGCTTCACTTGGCAAAGATTGTAAAAGAGAAGATTTAGATGGACCTGAATGAAGAAGCCCTTGACGGAGCACTTATACTTCACGCTTCGGGCCGGTTGGACACCAATACCGCCCCGATATTGGAAGCGGCCTTGCCCGCGCGGGTGGAATCAAATCCGGTCGTGATATTGAACCTTTTAGATGTCCCGTATGTCAGCTCTGCGGGTCTGCGCGTCCTGTTAAAAGGCGCGAAAGCGGGAAAAGCGAGCGGCAATAAATTGATCTTGTCGGGCTTAGCGGAATCTGTGCAGGACGTTTTCGATATTAGCGGCTTTACGAGTATCTTTGTCATCTCGCCAACAGTGGAAGACGCGCTCGCTACACTGTCCTAGATGCAGGACCAAGGACGGCGATAACACCGCTGGGCTTCAACAAGACCGCCAGATCGTCTATCAATATATCAGGTTCCAATTCCGGATTAAGAGCATGATAAGCATGTGCGCGTTCGGAATCTTCGTCCGTGAATAGTGCCATTATCTGAGACGATGCCGGAGAGGCCTTGTCCCATTTCATCCACTTTATGCTGGTTACAGAATAGGCACGGACGCCAGCTTCAATTATCCTGTCGGCAGAGCCATTCAGAATATTGCGCTCAAAATATTCCTGTGCCGCAAGGGCATTGGCCAGTGCTAAAGTGGGTTTATCACCGCCACATTCCCCGATAATGACCGCGGCCTCTTGTTCGTTTTGCGCGATGGCGTAGAAGCATCCCCCCGCTGTATCGCCCAGCATCCTGATGGCAATCGCAGTCCCGCAAGCTTCTTTTTTAACCGGCGGGAAACAGCTTTTTCTATAGCTTTGCACGCTGCTATATTCGTCGCGGTTAACCTCGGCATATGCCATTTGCCGGTCTTGCCGTGACATTGCTGCACGCATGCTGGTGCCCATCAATTGCACCGCATTGGACAGGTCAATTGTCTCGCGGATCGTCAGTTTTTTCTGGTCCTGCTCGACTTCTCCATCAAAGAAACTGTCTATCAAAGCCGTGGCATGGTTCAGCTCACGGCTGATCCGGTGACCCAGAAACCAGCCCAATATTGCGCCAATCAAGCCTGCACCGATGACCAGCAAAATGATGTTATATCTCAGCGCAGACAGCCTTTTATACATTGGCGTTGAATCGATCTGTGCCGATATGGTGCCTCTGGGGTCCGCCGCAGATCCCACAGGTGCTGTTGCAGTAACGATATACTTGCTGTTCGCAGGAGCGCGCGATCCCAATAGAGTCACGTCCGGTGCTGTATCGCGGACCAGAACCATCCGTTCCAAACCGTCAATATGCGCAGCCGCACGAGACAACCGATCCGCCTGTTCCGGGGACAGCATTTTCGCATCGGGTCTGGCGGATAAAAACTGTGCCGTTGTCACCGCCGCCGCCGTAGCTTGTGCATCAAGCGCACGGGTCATTTCCGCCTTGTCCTGCACATATAACAGTGCCCCGTTGACGCACGCCAACAGCATGAATAACGGCACAGTAAATGCAATGATGATCGCCTTCACCCTCACCGCGCATTTCCTTCCTGCATGCGTAGCAACCCGACAGTGAAGGCAGGACATTCAAGCGCCATGGTATAGACATGCGGCTTGGCGAACAGCAAAGCGTCCAGACCATCGGGGCCAGCAACATAATCCCCAACGGACTCCAGACCAAATAGCAGTCCGCTTGCATCAAAAATTGCTGGCGCAGGCCTCCCCTGCCCCTCGCCTTCTTGTTCTATTACCGCGCTTCCGGCCAATTGGACGACAAGTATATTGGCGATTTTTGCCTTGGGAAGAATGAGAGCCCCCGCCTCGTAAGTCCGCACCTTTCCATGGCGCGCAATGATTTCAAGCTCGTCCTGCGCCAATTCCGCAAAGGGCAGAATAGGGCGCAAAGCTGCACAGGTGGACGCTATGTCATATTGGGTCATAGCAGCCGCCCCCTTAGCAGGTTTACTGCTATTTCGGACTGGTCCAGAAGCAAGGTGATTTTGTCCGCTTCGCCAAGGTCGATCTTATCACCCGGTGAAAACGGAATGGCCGTGTCCCTTTCGTCGCCCTTATATATCTCTATCGTCAAGCTGCCGGTTAATTGGATGACACCTGTGGCGCGGTCCAATATGATGACGCTCTCTTGGGCCGTATCGATAAAGGACAGCCATTTTGATGCCAGCCCGTCATCCTGTGCGATACGCCCGGAAAGCATTTTCATCGCGTGCATTTTAAGGTTCATCTGCGGCGCTGGCTGGTTTCGGGCTATCCAGACCGCCAATATTGAATCATTATCGACTAACCGGACAGTCCTGCCCTGCCCATCTGCTGACAGGATGTTGTCGATAAGCTCCGCATCCTGCTTGCGCTTCGATATGTGCGTCTGGACCTGGATATCATCCCTCTTGCTGGAAATCTTACGGGTGATATTGGCAAGGCTGTCTCCCAGAAGAGCGGCTTCGCGTGGGGTCACATGCTGTTCTGGCGGTGCAAGTTTTCCTGCCGCAATTTTTAACGCATCGCGCTTTAACTGCGCGATCGGCACGGCAATCCGGCGCACCAGCATCAATGTCACCAGCCCGCACGCTATCAGGGAAACAAGACCGATCAGCGCGCTGGCGAAAAGGATATTTTGGGTCGCAATCTGGATAACCGAAATATTGACATCCGCCCCTGCACTGGCGGCAATATTGCTGTCCATGCTGCCAACAGGCGCAGCAGCAGTTTTTAACAGACCCCATTGTTCCTGATATTCAATCGGTGAGATATAGATAGAACTGTCTTTTGCAATCTTACGCAGGCCATCCATTGTCTCGGCAGGAAGCTGGTCCATGGTGCCGAGGGGTGAATGGTCATCCCCTTGTGTGGCATCAAGAATATAAAGGATATCCCCCTCACCAACAATGAGCTGGGTATAGAGATAAGTAAGGTCCAGTTCTTTCAGGATGTTCCGCATCGGTACCGCGTTTTGCAAATATTGCGCGGATTGCTCAATCTGGGCGGCCTCGCTCTCGGAAAGACCGCCTTTTTCGCGTGCCTTTTCAATCAGCCAGTCATGGTCGGCCGGGTCAATTAATGCTCCCGTCAGCGCACTGGTTGTTTCCAGCTTGGCGTCAAAACCTTCCAATATCGTGTCATAAATCCGGTTATAGACAAATATCGCCAGAGCAATCGCGATAACAGCAATAGCGGGCAGGAAATAACGCAGTAGCAAGGTCTGGATAGCCATGCCCTGTTGCCTTACAATTTTAGGCTGCATAAGCACGCCCGTCCTGCATTCGCAGCATAATCAGCGCCAGTGCGGGAAAGCGGCAGGCAACATCCTCAATATGTCTGCGCCTTAGCCACATCCTTTGGCCGTTTAGATCGATTGCCCTGTCATCGAGACTTTCCTGGACCGAGGTGAGCTGCTCGGCCAATGCTAGTAGTGACATGATCGGCGCCTTAGCCAGTTCGGGACGCTTCTGTATGGCGCTTATCTGGTCAATGATCGTGGGTTCCGGCTCTGCGTCAAGATTCAGCAATATCGCAATAGTCGAACGCACCATTTGCGTGGGACGGCTTTTCAGTGCGTTACGCAGAATCGGGGCCAAGTCGGTCACGTCATAATATTGCGACAGCGCATGGGCGGCCGCAGCAACTTCAAACGGTCTGGGCGTTTGCAGAATATCCGACAATAGCTCGCATATTCCGGTCTGGCTGCTCGTCGGCGACGATTGGGATTCTTTATCTTCGCGCTCGATCAGCGGCTTGAGCATTTTGAATGTGCTGTGATTCAACCCGCTTTCTATCGTTTCAATGGCATTACCGCGCACTTTTTGATTGGCCGAATGCAACGAAACGATGAGCAAATCAAAATTCGGCAACCGGCCGCCAAGCGCCAATAGCTCGAGCACGAAATCCACTGATGCCCCAATGCGTTCTTCAATAGCCTGAGCCAAAAGGCGAAGTGCCACCGTTTGATCCGCCTCTTGCGCAATATTGCGGACACTCTCTATACTTTCATGTGCAAGGGCGACTTCGCTTTCAACAATCTGGTCAAGCTGTGAATTGAACTGCGCGGGGGATAGCATGGCCAAGGCCCGCGCAGAAAGTGATCGCGCACGGTAGGACATATCCGCATTGGACATGCAATCCGTTAGGCTAGGGATCGCAATATCACCAAAATTACGCAATATTCCTTCGAATTTGCGCGTCTCAAACGGGCTGAGCTGGGCCGCACTCTCAACCATGTTCGGAATAGATTGGGCATCATCAATCGTTCCGAGCATGTCGATAACCGAAAGGCGGTGCGCGCGCTCAAGCTTGGGTAATATGCGTGTCAGCCCGCGGACAATACCAATATCCCCCGGCAGGACAAGGTTTTGCATCGCAGCAATAATTTCACCGACAGCTTTCGGAGGCGCTGTCTCCAGCCTCTCAAGCAGTGTTTCCAATTCCCTGGTCCGGTCATGATCGATCACCGCAGGATTTGCCCGAATATCAGCGGAGGTTTTTCCTGGTCCTACATTGGCAGCAAAACTCATCCAGCCGCGGCGCATATTGATTGTCATCGCCGCCGGATAATAATGCCGTAATGCCATCACAATGAATATTAAAAGCCCGCTGGTAATGACACCAATGCCCGATAATTGCCGCATATCGCTGCTAAATGCTGCCAGCAAAAGGAACCCGCCTGACAAAAAACTGGCCAGAGGTTCAGCCAGACCCTCAATCACCGTTCGCAAGGGCCGCTTTACGGTCATTGGCACTGCGTTAAAGAGCAAGTTCTGATTATTATATTCAATTGATGTCAATACACCATGATAGGCGAAAAAGGCCGCTAATGCCGCCATCGGGCCGCCAACGAGAAAGAAAAATCCAAAGGCGGCAAAATAGGTTACCGGCAAAATAAGCGCGACATTACGCACGCCCATTCGCCCGACAAGACGGTTGAACAGGAACAGGCAGATCAGAAGATTGAATATATTGGCAGCGGCATAAAGCTGTCCGAACAGGGCGGCGAGCTGCGCCTCACTGCGCCCGACCTCAAAGACCGTGGAATATTGGAATTCGATAAGATTGGTCAGCAATAAGGTAACAAAAAGCGTGAGCGTAAGCATCAACACGTAAGGCGACCGGCCAAAGGAAGAAATGACAAGCGCGATTTGCCGGCGTACGTCTATTTCCTCCCCTTCAATATCAATATCACTATCCGCAATGCGCTGCCATCTGCGCCGAAGTAGCTGCGCGACAGGCACGGTCAGCAACACGATACCAGACCAGATCAACATGAAATAATGCATGGGAAGTGACGCAGCAAACAAGCCCACAATGGATGCACCTATCGCCATTCCCAAGGCACAACAGGCGGAAAATAAAGGGAATAACCGTTTCGCGTCCTGAATATCGAAATAAGTGTCGGTGAAGTTCCAGAATAGCGAATAGATCGCGATATACCACGCAACGACATAAAGTTTCAGGACATAATACAGGACTGTCTGCCATTCCGGTGGCAAGCCAGCTTCGAATAAGGCCCATAATATGACGCCCCCCGCGAACAGCATTGCCAAAGTAATATCGACAACATGGTCAATGGAAAACCGCACCATCAGATATGAAAACAGCGCCGTGTAAACCAGCATCACCGCAGGCGTGAGCATGAAAATTAAGGGAAGTTTATCCGGCCCGACATTACTGATAAACGCAGCGTCACTGGCACTAAAACCGATGCCGATACCGGCATTTAGTAGCAACGCAAGCATACCGAATTGCAACAGTTTTACCCATTCCCCGGGCTGGACGTGGAAAAGGCGGTTAACGAATATCTGCACTTTTCCTCCTAGTCTCTCATGTCTCCGAAATACCATTGCATCGGCGGCGCCGCACTTACATCTGCAATCCGCTATTGCACGGATTTCTTAACACAATATGGTTAAATCTCGGTCGTATCGGACGATCAGGCAAAAGCCAAATGGTTAAACGGGGCAAATAATAGCGATGAATGACAACGGTGAAAAGGCGGTGCAACGCACCCATCGTTTTGGATTAAAGGCGCAACTTTTACTGTTGTTGTTCGTCCTGAACCTGGTTGCCGCAATCGCCTATTCGGCAGTGTTATATTATGTTGACCGGGACCAGATTATCTCCGGAATAGACGGGCGATTGCGCACGGCGGCCCATGCGGTGCGGGAAATTGTTCCCGATGGCTATCATCAACGCATCAATGATGAAAACTCGATCTCCAGCAGCGAGTTTAACCAGTTGCAAGATCGTATGTCGCGTTTTGCGGAGCGTTCCGATCTTGATTATGTTTATAGTTACATGTTGTTCGGCGATGAAATCCACACCGTTTCAACCAGTGCAACGCCCGCAGAAATCAAGGCGGGGACGCAAACCGGCTTTTTCGATTATTATGAAAGCGCGCCGCAGGCTTTGTATCAAAGCTTTCGGGATGGCCAGATACGCTTTGATGAATATAGCGATTCCTTTGGGCGTTTTCGTTCCATTTACCTTCCGGTTAAAGCGCAGGATGGCCGGACATATGTGATCGGCGCGGATGTCAGCCTGGCGATACTGGATGACCGGCTATTTGCTGCACTGATTGAATCGGTTCGTGTCGGGCTGGCGATGTTTGTGCTGTCCATGGCGATTGGCTGGTTGCTTATCAGCCGGATTGTCGGGCCATTGTTAAAACTGACCAGCTTTACCCGCAACATGGAACAGAACAGCTTTCAACCGGATGTGGAGGAGATGGAGGAGATCAAGGCAATTAGCGGATCTCGCCGGGACGAGGTCGGGTCCCTTGCCGACGCCATGGCGACCATGATCGCGCGACTGCAACGCTATCTGGTCGAGATGGAGGCAGCAACAGCGGCGCGCGAGCGGGTCGAGGGTGAGCTGACCGCCGCGCGGGATATCCAGATTGGCATGCTGCCCCGCAAATTCCCGCCCTTTCCGGAGCGCAAAGATATTGATGTTTATGCCTTGCTGGAATCGGCAAAGGAAGTGGGCGGCGATTTATATGATTATACTTTGATTGACGAAAACCGGCTGTTTTTCGTGGTTGGAGACGTGTCTGGCAAGGGCGTTCCCGCCGCTTTGTTCATGGCCATGACGACGACATTGTTCAAAGCCACTGCGCTCAATGCCAAGAGCACCGGCGAAATTATGGAACGGGTCAATGCAGAGCTTTCCCGCGATAATGCAGCCGAAATGTTCGTGACCGCATTTTGCGGCATACTCGACCTCAGAACCGGCGAAGTGGAATATAGTGACGGCGGCCATGAAGCGCCCTTTATCGTGCATGCGGACGGATCGGTTGAACGGATGGCGAAACAGCCCGGCATGGCGCTGGGCGTATTTGACGATGTGCCTTACATGACGGACCGCTTCACGATGCAGCCGGGCGACGCGCTGGTCATGTTTACCGACGGCGTGTCAGAGGCCGAGAACGCCGATCAGGCGCTTTTCACCACCGACAGGATTGATAGCGCGCTGGCCCAGGCAAAGTCCAAACCATCCGCCAGATTCGTGGCTGAAGGTCTGGTCGGCAGCGTCCACAGCTTTGCCGGCGGTGTGCCGCAATCCGATGATATTGCGATATTGGTGATTTGCTTTGAAGGCGCGGCGAAGGTGGGTGGACCTGAAATTTCCTAAAGCATCGTCACCCCATAACCCCCACTCGTCCCCGCGCAGGCGGGAATCCAGCTTTCTAATTCAGTAGATTGCGGCTTTGTCCTAGGCCGCGTGGACAAATTCCGGAGATAAATTACCGTCGGCGTTCAGGATGTTTTCTGCGGCTCCAAAGCGACAGTTTGTGGGTGGTTTGCTGACTGACAGCTTTTATCTCGATACGACCACTCAAACATAGCTCAACGCCTAGAGCTTCGTGCTGACGCCTAGCAAATGCAGAACCAGCAAAATTACAAAAATCACGGCAGCTCCATACGCCAGATACATCGCAAAACCAGCGACCCCGCCCAAACCAAGTAATGCCGCAATGATAGCGATGACTAGGAATATGATTGCATAGCGTAACATTAAAAATCTCCATGACCATTGACGATGTAGATAGAACTCCGATCGGTCATATAGGTTGCACAGGTATGATCTATCGCCTTGCCAGTTAAACTACAAAGAGAGATAGTCTGTCGGACAACAAACGACAGGGTCGACTCGACAGCAATACCGTTTGGCCTGCCCCATTAGGGTAGGCGATGATCCTTTCTCTTTGTTTGATGATGGTTTCGGCTCTGCCAAAGTAGGCATCGGCGGGGGCAGCGGGGCATTCCGCTCCCGGCCCATTACGAGCCTTCATGTTCTGTCCGATTTAATGGCAGGTTTCAGGTAATAGAAGTTTCGCGCTAAACGACCGCCTTCGGGGCGATACCGGACAAGCAGGTGCCAGCGTTGAAACCCGCGTCATAGCAGACGTTGAAACGACCTATCGAATTTGTCCACGCGGCCTAGCTGGATTCCCGCCTACGCGGGAATGACGGTGTTGGGATGATTAGGATTCTCCAACACTTAACCCCCTAACCCAGCACCATCCGGGGCTGTTCGATCCCCTGCATCTTTTTGAGGTAATGGCGCATATCGCCGATGACCTGCTGCAATCCAGATTCCGGTGTTGGCGTCATGGTCTTCGCTTTGGCCATCAAGGAACAGGCTTCGGTTTCCCACGGGAAGAACACAAATTCCGCATCGGCAAGGTGCATCCAGAATATCGGATAGGGGCGTCCGAACATCACGCCCTTCAATTCCTCGCTACCGACATGATAGAGCGCGGCCATCTCCCTGTTTTTCGCGGTCAGCAATATATCGACCAGCTCGATCGACAGCACCAGCGAGGATGGCCGTGAATATTTTGACAGGCGGAAACCAAGGTCAATATCCGGACCGATAAAATCGATATGCTGCCCCCCGTCATCGCTCGACAATTCGGGAATATCTATTTCGATATTCTGGCCATTGAAATCGGCAAGCCAGGCCGTGCCTTTCAGGCGCAAGGGCAAAGTCTGGTAATGGCGATCCTCGTATAGCTGCATGGTGCGCAGCAAGGCACAGAGGATGGCCGTCATTTCTTCGGGGCTGGAGGGCTGCGCCACGAAAATCAGTTCATCACCCATGACTTTCCAGACATCGACCGCCGGTGTCGAACCTTCATCATCCAGAAATTCAAAGCCGACCTGACCCGCCAGCATCAACGGGAAGTTGGTAAAAAATGTGCGGAATGTGTCGAGCCAGTCGGCGCTGTCCTTGCCGGTGAAGCGTGCCTTGAACTGCGTAGACCCGACCATGTCGACCGAAAGAAACAGCCGCGGTGCGGATTGGCCTGTTGCTGTTTTTCCAGCCATTTTCGCTGATCCCCCCTGCCCTGCCTTACTCTTAGAAACTGGCTATTGCCGATGCCAGGAAACCTGCCCGGCCATTGCGGCCCGCTTCATTGATCCCCGAATAGTTGGTATCGACATAGCTCGCCGATATGGTCAGCCAGTCGCGCGAATAGGAAATGCCGGCTTCCCAATCCCATTTATTGTCATAAGCCCCGTTTTCACGGCCGCCGCGCAGATTGACCGTATAGGGCGTGTTCGGAATGCCGACACTGGCCCCCGCGCCAAGATAGAGATTATCGACCGCATTATCCTGATCGGGGGTAAAAGCCATCACCATCTCGACCTGTGCCGGACCGATGGTTTTTCCCACAATACCCTGAAGTTCCAGGTAATTTACGTCATTGCCGCCGGGATAGGCATAATAATACAGGCTCGCCGAATATTCCAGCCCGCCTGCTTCGCCCGCATAGCCGCCATAGAGATCAAGCTCTACATCAGACCCGGCATATTCCTCGATTGTTGTCGCCCACGCGCCTGCAAAAAAGCCGGATTGATGGTAAAGATCGACCCCGCCCTGCAAGGCAGGATCACGATCAGAGAAGCTGACCCCGCGGAAACGGTAATCGCTGACAACGCCGACATTAAACGACAGGTCAAGCGCCGGAGGAGGGGAAAGGTCCGAGCCGGAGCCTTGTGCACTGGCAGCATTTGACCAACATATCGAGGAAAGAACCAATCCGCTACACATCATCAATTTACAGATTTTTCCTGTCGCTCGTGCCGTCATTAATATTGCCCCATTTCTATAAACGATCTCGCTAACATAATGACATTGGGATAAATATACGTAAATATCAGTTTATGGTTTTTGCTTTGGGCAAACGCGCCCTTACTTTTCGCGCGCCGTTGACCTTCTGTCTAATTACAGCGCGGCTTAACGCTCTGCCTCTGTAGGGCATTTCAAACTTATCTGGTCCACGCGCCATTGCCGTTCGGGAAGTACATTGGAATCGATTCCGCGCCATTCATCCACAGAGATATTTCCGATCTGGACCAGAATATAGCGCCCGCTTTCACGCATCTGGATTTTGGCATCCGGATATTGCCGCAGCAATGCTTGTTCAAGTTCAAGCGCATCGTCCGCGATATCATCATTTTCCAATTCGCGGGGCATCCCGTCAATCAGCTCTGCCGTCGCGATGCGGAGGTTTTTAATACCATCGCGCAATATCTCGAAAGAAATAAAGCCCGCTGCGACCGCGTCGGCCCACCAATATCCCAGACCGACGCCCATAACGCCGACAATGCCCGCCAGCCCGGTCATCCAGTCCGCTTTTTGCATCAGGGCATCCGTATGCAGAACCTTGTCCTGTATTTTCTCTGCTATCGGATGCTTCATATAACCCAATATGACCGGCGGAATGACCGAATAGAGTAACGCCGCGATCATCAGCCAGCCGAGCCAGATTGTATGGCCAAATATCGTAATCGGTCCAATCGTCGGATGCTCTTGCATCAACAGGGTTTTTGCAGCTTCAAACAAAAGGAATCCGCCAACGCCGGTCAGGGTCACTGCTGCAATCAAAAAGGCGAGACTGTTAACCCGCCGATAGCCGAAGCGGAATTTTTGGTTTGGTTCCCGTTTTTCGAAATGCAGGGCGATCAGGAAGACGATCGCTGGCACCAGGCTTAACACATCCTCGATCCATGCGGACTTCATCGCCTGGCTCGATCCCATCACCAGCCCCATGACAAGGACGATTGAGCCAGTCCATAGCAAGGTCCAGATTTCCAGCCGCCGCGCCTTGGCAATATCTTGGGCAATAGCTTCGGGGATGGCTGGAGGAGTGACTGGGGGAACTCCGCTGTCGCTGCTCATTGCTGTTTGACCGTTTCGGCAATCGCCATGATCCAGCGATTTTCACCATTGCGGGCCGCCGCACGCAATACCGGCTCGTCATCCGCCGGATCGCCGCCATCCAAAGCTTTGCTTAGCCAGACCTGCCGCCTCCAGGGGCTTTTTCTGGCAAAGGGTCCGATAACAATGTCAAGCTGCCCGTTTTTAAGCTTTTTCAACAAATGTTCCGCGTCTCCGCGACCGGGTTCGGCAGAGGCACCTGTCTTGCTTTCCATGATTTGCACAAATCCCTCAATTGCTTCGGGATGTGTGCCCTCAACAATGCCGACACGCAGCTGCCCGCTCTCCTTCACGCGGGCCAGCGTCTGTTCCGGATCAGCGGGCACAGCATCGCAGCCGGGCAAGAAGAGGGGAAACATCAAAAGGAAAGCGGCGCGCATGGTGGGAATAAACCCAGAACTGCGCGAACGGTTCCCGGCCATCAGGATGCGGTTTCGGTGCCTCCGGTTTTCGGACCTGATTTTATGCAACTTTTGCACGGTAACCGCGTTTATATTCAATCTATGGAGCAAATATATGACCCAATCAAATGACGCTAATCCCAGAGGAAAATACGGGAATCCTTCCGAAATCCTTAACGATAACAGTCTTGACCATGACACAAAACTTGAATTGCTGCAAAGCTGGCAATCCGATGTCGATCATATGCTGGAATCAGAATCCGAAGGCATGGGCGCAGAAGACCCGATGAGCGCCGAGCGCGAATCCAGCCTTGCCGAGGAAGCACAGCAAGTCAGCAAGGCACTAGAAACATTGCTGGATAAAGCTGAACACTAACAAAAGGGGCTGGCCCAGCGCCCTGTCAGGTGCTGGGCCAGCCCCATATATAATCGGGCCAAAATCTGTGGCGCTTTATTCTTGGCGCTTTGTTACGCCGCCTTTTCCAGCTCTTCACGAGGGCCGAAAAATTCGAAATGCACCTGTGATGAGGGAATACCCCAGAGCAGCAAATCCTGATAAATATTGATCATGAAAGGCTTGGGACCACAGAAATAATAATCTGCATGGCGGTCCGGAACCATTGATTCAATCAACTCCGCATCAACAAAGCCGGTCGAGCAATTTTCGTCCGGCAAATCGGCATCCGGCGCGAGATCGCTATAACGATAATGGACCTTGAGATTGGGATGCTTGGCCGAAAATTCGTCAATCACGGATTTGAACGGCTGGACCTCGTCGGTCAGACAGCCGTGGATCAGGATTATTTCTCGATCCGGCATCGCCTCCAGCGTCGTTTTCAATATGCTCATGATCGGGGTGATGCCAATTCCCGCAGCCAAGAGGACAAGCGGACGTTCATGCCGGTCCTTGACGTTCAGGAAAAACTCGCCGCAGGGCGGGCCGATTTCCAGCGTGTCACCCTGCTCTATATTATCATGCAGCATGTTCGAAACAAAGCCGTCCGGCGCTCCGTCGACGAGGGCAAGCTCGCGCTTCACGCTGATACGGAAATAGTCGCGGCCCGGTTTGTTTGACAGGCTGTAATTGCGCATGGTGGTCGAGCCATCGGGGGTTGGCACCCGGATCGTGATATACTGGCCCGGCATAAAGTCCGGCAAGGGACCGCCATCTTCCGGCTTCAGATAGAAAGACGCAATATTGCTGCTTTCCTTGTCTTTTCTGTCCACCTTGAACTTGCGGAAACCTTCCCAGCCGCCGTCCTTGGTCGCGCTATCGCTGTATATCTGTTTTTCGCGGCCAACCAGAATATCGGTCAGAAAGCCATAAGCCTCTGCCCAGGCGTTAATGACATCATCGGTAGCCCCGTCGCCCAGCACTTCCTTGATCGAAGCGAGCAGGTTTTCGCCAACAATCGGATAATGTTCCGGCTTAATCATCAAGGAGACATGCTTGTTGGCGATCAACTCAACCGCGTCGCCCAGAACCTCAAGATTATCAATATTGGCCGCATAGGCACATATCGCACCGGCAAGAGCGCGTTGCTGCGTTCCCTTGGTCTGGTTTGCGGGGTTGAAAAACGGACCCACTTCCGGGTTGTGGGAGAACATGCGCTGGTAAAAATGCCTGGTCAGCGTTTCGCCATGTTCCTGCAAAATGGGGGCGGTGGATTTCACGATGGCAATGGTGTTCTGGCTTAACAAATGTCTATCCTCTTTAAAGATGTATATTAATTACTTCTTTTTGATAGGGCTATAAGGGAGCTCTGGCAAGCGTAAATTGCAGAAAATTTCGGATACCTGTTTTAGCTTAGTTTTCCGCCATATATCGGTGCTATTAACGGCCAGGTTCCGGCTATCCGGGTTTCCCGTCCGCGCGCCTGGCGAGATAGATTCGCGCCTGTTTCAAAGCCCATGGCGTGACGAGCAGAATCCAGATGATACCGGCCAGGACAAGCCAGTGGCCATGCTCCCCGCGAAGCCCGGCGACGATCCTTGCCAGCGCGGATAATTCTATCCCCCAAAAGGCAATCCACGCCGCCCGGTTCATGGTGAGCGGTCTTCCCGAATGGCCTTGGGTCACGCGCGTGACCATGGCGATTATCAAGCTCCCCGCCATGCCGATATAAATTGCATGAACAGGCGCCTTGCCAGGACTGAAATCAAAACCTGAAAGTCCGGCATAATGGCCGAGTGCGATCAACCCAAATCCGACCGGCGCCCATGCAAAGCCCCATATCAGTACCATGAGAAGTCCCGGCGCATCGCCTCTTGGCCACCAGCGCCAAAGCATGATGGCCGTGAGCATGCACAGGGCGAGCGCCCCGATAAATTGCAACTGCGCGCTATCAATGATCGGCGCAAGCATCAGCGGGATCAGGAAAACCCATACCAGTGCCAGCACCCAATAGGGCCGCCAGCGCACATAACCGGCCACCACATTACCGGCAAAAAACGGGATCATCCTGTGTACGACGGTCAGAAATACCGGCAGCATAAAGCCGAATGTGCCGATGCTATTTGCCAGCAAATAGGCGCGACCGTCCAGCGTCAGCAGAAAATATGCGGAAAAACAGAGCCCCGACAGCCCTAAGCAAAGAGCGGTAAAGGCCGACCAGGCATGCCATGTTGGCCCCTTATCGCTGCGCGTTTCGGCGGCCAATATGACAGCCAGATGCCACAATGCGATCAGCCAGCCCAACCCGGCAATGGCAAGCGCTGCCACAAGCCACAGGGCATTGTCGCCGATAAGCGCACCCCAGGCGATGATGGTGGCAAGGAAAAACGCACTGCCGATCGGCGCATATTGCCTCCGCTGCAAATCGGCAAAGCCGCTCCAACGGGGAAATACGGTTAGCAGAAAGCCGAAAAAGAAAGCGGGTAACATCAGATAAAGCATCACCGGCGCATGAAGAAATGTCGCCGGAACCGCGCCGGAAACCATGCCAAAAGGTAAGATATAAAGATTAATAAGCGCTGCGGTCCACCATAGCATCAGGAACGCGAAATTCAGCACGCCGGTCAGGAACAAGAGACGATGGGCCGCTGCAAAGATGATCGCCAGAAATCCGCGCATCAGATAAGCCCGTGACTGCCCGCCACAGCGCCCATGATCGTTATGATCCCGAACAGCGTCAGAACCCGGTGCAACATCTCCATCCTGGCAAAATCACGGCCCGGTTTGGTCGATTCCTTCATCCGGCGGTGCAGGAACAATGGCTCCGCAATGAACAGCATGACCATGAAGATGAGCCAGAGGATAACCATCGCGTGCATCCACCAGTAACGGATATCCAGAAAGCGGTCCCACAGATCAACCCGCCAGGTCATCCAGAATCCGCTCGCCCCGGCCAGCAAAACCCATATTTTGGCTTGCCACGCAAAACCGTTTTCCAGCCCGTGAAATACGGACAAACGATCTTCCCCCTCCGATTGCCGCCGGATCGCAGGCATGGCAACCATAGTCACGAACGCTACCCCGCCCATCCACAGCACTATGCTGGCGACGTGAATTACCCGCGCTATCGTGTAGTCATCCATATCGCTCTCTTCTATACCAGATGCGGCATGAGAGGGGGATAGCCCAGAATAGTCAAGGTTGATTTGATATATATCAAATACATCTTTTAAGTTTCCGGGTGCAAGCATTGCACTCCATTGCGCCCTATTTCCGTTAGCACTCAGCCTGACGAAGGACGCCTCTGAAAAAAGCATAGTATCAAGACCTGAATCATCCTTCGACAAGCTCAGGATTAACGGGGGAACATGATATCCCGGGAAGTTCCCAAAAATAAACCCCGGTGTAAGGGGCACCGGGGTATCAGTAGGTTGGTAAAAGGGGCCGCTTGATTGGGGTTTGCGGCTCTGCTGTTACTTGGAGCTAACGACCATAGCGGTTTCTTTAAGCTTGCCCGCTTTGGCCTGTGCGATCAGAGAGACTTTTGCCTGCTTGGCGGACACGCTGGCTTCTTTGACGCAGTTGCCGTGATCGGTCATTTCGCGAAGATTCATACGCCCGTAACTGCCGCACACTTTCCGGACCGCGCCTTTGATACGGCCATCGAAAATCTGCTGTCCTTCGGCACTGGCCAGATCAAGGTCGCCATAGCTTACTTCAACGGACTTGGTGATACGGTTCTGTGCGCTTGCGCCAACAGAGAAGCCGGTCACGGATACGGCGATGGCTGCGGCGGCGAACAGGCTCTTGTTCAATATGGAATTTTTCATTGATTTCACTCCTCATTTATAATTCTTGAGGCAGGCCAGAAAATCGGGGTCTGACCTGCCCGTATATCCCTGCTGAAAGAGGGACCGGGTTATGAGAACGGGAGCAGTTTGTTTCAGCCAGATCGGGGAAGGACCTGGTGGCTTATGCTGTTGCTCCCGCCTCGTATTCTTGGATACGACAAGGCGGGGCGGAGAGCATTCGAACTTCTATAAACGGCGATTATTATCGACGGGCAGCGAAAGGCTTCGACCAACGACAACGGGGCGTCGATCAACGTAACAAAACGTAACTTTTGTTACTATTCAATATGTTACCAATGACACCGAATCACGATGAAACACGGCGAAACACGATCAACCGCAGTGAGTATATGTCAAAAAGCGTTAAATCAGTCCGGACAGGGGACTTGACGGGTCGGCATACATGCGCCGTCCCATACGGCCCGACAGATAGGCTTCGCGTCCGGCCTCAACCGCCAGCTTCATCGCACGGGCCATTCGCACCGGCTGCTTGGCTTCGGCAATGGCGGTGTTCATCAGAACACCGTCGCAGCCCAGCTCCATGGCAACGGCGGCATCGCTGGCGGTTCCGACACCGGCATCGACCAGTACCGGCACATTGGCGCCCTCTACAATCAAACGGATCGTTACCCGGTTTTGTATCCCCAGCCCCGATCCGATCGGCGCACCCAGCGGCATGACCGCGACGGCACCGGCATCTTCCAACTGTTTCGCGGCAATCGGATCATCGACGCAATAGACCATCGGCTTGAAACCTTCGTTGGCCAGCACTTCGGTCGCGGCCAGAGTTTCACGCATATTGGGGTAAAGCGTCTTCGCCTCGCCCAGCACTTCCAGCTTCACAAGTTCCCATCCGCCCGCTTCGCGTGCCAGCCGCAACGTGCGAATGGCGTCATCGGCATTAAAACAGCCTGCGGTATTGGGGAGATAAGTGATTTTCTTTGGATCAATATAGTCTGTCAGCATGGGCTGGTTACGATCCATGACATTTACGCGCCGCACGGCGACGGTCACAATCTCTGCACCCGCAGCTTCCACGGCTGCGGCATTTTCTTCAAAATTCTTGTATTTGCCGGTGCCAACAATCAGACGCGATTTGAAATTCAGCCCCGCAACGCTCCAGCCATCAGTCGCCGGACCGTCATCTGCACCGCCCTTATTATCGGCATGATCGCCGCCGCCGACGAAATGGACGATTTCCAGTTCATCACCGTCTTCCACCGTAACATCGGCCAGGGTCGAGCGCGTCACGATCTCCCGGTTCCGCTCTACGGCCACTTTCCCCGGGTCAAGATCCAGCGAGCGGACAAGGTCGGCAACAGACATTCCGCCTGCAATCCGCTTTTGATCACCATTTAACTGAATTGAAATTTCCGGCATAACCAATGTTTCCATACTGTTTGATCTCGCTTTTCGGAATCGAGCCCTTTAAAGAGGCCATATAAACAGGTACGCGGTGCCGCAACCAAAAGCACGAGATGGGGGACATTATATTGTCACAGGGAAAGAGCGCACGAAAGACCGTTTTTGTCCTTAATGGCCCGAACCTCAATTTACTGGGGATGCGGGAACCGGAAATCTATGGGTCCGACACGCTGGATGATATAGCCGGGCGGCTGGAAGATCAGGCGCAGGAAATGGGTCTGGAAGTTGATATCCGCCAAAGCAACCATGAAGGCCATCTGGTCGACTGGCTGCATGAAGCGGCTGCCGAGGAGGCGCTAGCGGTCATCCTGAATGCCGGGGCGTTTACCCATAGTTCCATCGCACTTTATGACGCTATACTGGCCATAGACGTGCCGGTTATAGAAGTGCATTTATCCAATCCAGCGGCGCGGGAAGAATTTCGGCACAAAAGTTTGATTGCCCCGGTTGCAAAAGGCACGATTTGCGGCTTTGGTGCGCTCAGCTACGAATTGGCGCTTCACGCCACCCGAAAATTATAAAACAATATCTAAATTTCAATAATGGGAACCAGTAATGGCCGCAAAAAAAGACAAAGATGATAGCATGAATGTCGACCTAGACATTGTTCGGGAGCTTGCCGGGATATTGAATGACGCCGGTTTAAGCGAAATTGAAGTCGAGGATGACGACCGCAGAATCCGCGTCTCTCGTAATATTGGTGGCGGATATGCAGCGGTTCAGGCTGTTGCAGCACCCGCGCCCGCACCAGCCGCATTACCTGCCGAAGCCGCAGCTCCCCCCGCTGACGATCATGCCGGCGCGCAGAAATCACCAATGGTTGGAACCGTTTACCTTGCCCCCGATCCGGATGCCGCCAATTTTGTAAGCGTGGGCGACAAGGTTACTGCGGGTGACACTTTGTTGATCGTGGAAGCGATGAAAGTGATGAACCCTATCGCCGCTGAAAGCAGTGGCACAATAAAAGCAATATTGGTCGAAAACGGCCAGCCGGTCGAATATGACCAACCGCTGGTTGTGATTGCGTAGATGGGGCTTAGCGCATGACCATCAATAAAATCCTGATCGCCAATCGCGGCGAAATCGCACTTCGTATCCTGCGCGCCGCCCGTGAACTTGGTATCGATACCGTTGCCGTTCACAGCACCGCGGACGAAGATGCAATGCATGTGCGGCTGGCGCATGAGGCCATCTGTATCGGCCCGCCTGCCGCTGCTGACAGTTATCTCAGCATACCGGCGATTATTTCTGCGGCGGAAATCAGCGGGGCGGATGCCATTCACCCCGGCTATGGCTTCCTGTCCGAAAATGCCAATTTTGCCGAAGTGGTCGAAGCGCACGGCATTAAATGGATTGGTCCCAAGCCCGAACATATCAAAATCATGGGCGACAAGGTTGCGGCCAAAAAAACCGCTGGCGACCTCGGCATTCCGCTTGTCCCCGGCTCTGATGGCGCGGTCAGCGATATAGAAGTTGCCAAACAGGTTGCGGCAGAGGTGGGCTATCCGGTCATCATCAAGGCCGCATCGGGCGGCGGCGGGCGCGGGATGAAAGTCGTGAACAGCGAGGCCGAGCTGGAAACCCAGATGCAGCAAGCCGGCACCGAAGCCAAAGCCGCTTTCGGCGACGCGACCGTCTATATCGAAAAATATCTCGGCGATCCGCGCCATATCGAGTTTCAGGTTTTTGGCGACGGACGCGGCAATGCCATTCACCTTGGCGAGCGCGATTGTTCATTGCAACGCCGGCACCAGAAAGTGCTGGAAGAAGCGCCGTCACCGGTCATCAGCGCAGAACAACGCGCCAGAATGGGTAAAGTCTGCGTCGATGCCATGAAAGGCATGCAATATCGCGGGGCGGGCACGATCGAGTTTCTTTACGAGAATGGCGAATTTTACTTCATCGAAATGAACACACGCCTTCAGGTCGAGCATCCGGTAACCGAAATGATTACCGGCTTTGATCTGGTGCGCGAGCAAATCCGCATTGCCGATGGCCGCGACCTTTCTGTCAAACAGGAAGACCTGGAGTTCAAGGGCCACGCGATTGAATGCCGGATCAATGCTGAAAATCCGAAAACCTTTGCTCCTTCCCCCGGCAAGGTTGTCAGCTATCACGCACCGGGCGGTATGCATGTCCGCGTCGACAGCGGGCTTTATGCCGGATATACGATCCCGCCTTATTATGACAGCATGATCGCGAAGCTCATTGTATATGGCCGGACAAGGGATGGATGCATGATGCGGCTGGCCCGCGCGCTGGATGAATTTGTCATCGAAGGCGTGGAGACCACCATCCCGCTCCATCAAAAGCTGGTTTATGACGAGGGCTTCCAGTCGGGTGAATATACGATCAAATGGCTGGAAGAATGGCTGGAGAAGGCTGACGAAGACTAGATTCAGGTGGGGATGACGGTTTTTGAGGGGCCGGGATATAGCTGCCCGTTCATATAAGCGGAACCTTTCCTGAATATTACAGCACGGTTCAGCTATCTGTCAGAGTAAGCGGTCTATAACTTGTTCCCTAGACGCGGCGAAGAGAGTCGCTATGGTGAGGAGCAAAGCTATGCGACTATTTTTTATATCCAGCCTGATGGCAGCCACAATTATGACCCCGGCCGCAGCTTCGGCCGCTAATGTCACGCCCAATGTGAACCAGACCGGTTCTGTGATAGCAGCGGATTTGACAGGCAATGCCGCGCTGCAACGCGATGGCCGTTCCGAACGCCGGGCTGATCGCGGCAATCGTGGTTCCGGTAACCGCGATGCACGGCGCGCAGCACGATCCGAAGACCGCAATAATAGAGGCCGCGCCACCGTGCAGAGGAACCGCGACCGCACCACCTCTTGGCAAGAGCGCCGTTCAGCCGACAGGCAGAGCCGCCGCTATGCAGACAGAAACATTTCCCGCAGCCGTGCAGAGGCCAGCCGTTCCGACCGGCAAACCCGCCGGGATATGGCCCAGCGTAACGAACGCCGCGTGGAACGCCGCACCGACGTCCGCCGTGACCGTAACCAGGACCGCCGGGTAGATCGGCGCGATAACCGCCGTTGGGACCGTGAAAACGCATGGACAGACCGCAATCGCACTGTCCGTAACGACCGCCGCAGAGACAACGACCGCCGCTGGGCCAATGACCGCCGCGATAATTATCGTGACAGAAACCGCAACACTCGACAATGGAACCGGGGATGGCGCAATGACAACCGCTATAACTGGCGGTCATATCGCAGCTCGAACCGGCACTATTATCGTCCAGGCCGTTACTACGCGCCCGTTCGGAGCCATAATTACCGGCGCTGGAGCATCGGGATTTCTCTGGGATCGGCCTTTTACGGGTCGCGCTACTGGATAAACGATCCGTGGCGTTACCGCCTGCCGCCCGCTTACGGCAGCTATCGCTGGATCCGCTATTATGACGATGTGCTGTTGATCGACACCTATAATGGCCGTGTGGTCGATGTGATCTACGACTTTTTTTACTAGACAAGCCGTTCCTCAAAAACCCGCTTCGTCGATGAAGGCCCGTAATCAGCGATGATTGCGGGCCTTTAGTTATTTTACCGGCTATATTTCCCTTGAAACCGTTTTCCGCTCGTTCCAAACATGTCACAAGACAGGAATGGTTTATGGGGGAAGAGTTGATATGATCCGGCATTTGATGGCAATTATTGCGCTGGGATTTGCAGTCCCCGCCCTTGCGGCGGCCGAAACGCCTCCGCCAATCACGATGATTAAAGTGGGCAATCTTATCGCTGATCCGGCGCAGGGCGCGACTGGACCGGCGACAATAATCGTCCAGAATGGCATGATTATCGACGTGAGCACGGGGACCAACGTCCCCTCTGCGCCGGAAGATCATGTCACCATTATCGATATGTCTGATAAAACCGTGATGCCCGGCCTGATTGACCTTCACGTCCACCTGACCGGTGATCCTGGAGGCGATTTCTGGAAACAGACCACCGAGCCTGACGAATGGGGCGTTGTCGTTGGCGCAAAAAATGCGCTGCTGACGGCAAAGGCCGGATTTACGACCGTGCGGGAAGCAGGCTCTTCGCAATATTCGGCATTCTCGCTTCGCAGGGGCACGGCCGAAGGCCTTGTCCCCGGCCCGCGGATTATCGCGGCGGGGCCAGCGCTGGCGATTATTGGCGGCCATGGCGACACGACCGGCTTTACCGAAGACATCAATGCGGCCCTCGCCAGCGGGTACACTTGCACAGGCGCGAACGAATGCGCGGCGAAAGTGCGAAAGGCGTCTCGCGCGGGTTCAGACATTATCAAGATTACGGCAACCGGCGGCGTATTGTCACAGCAGGGACGCGGTCTCGAAGCGCATTTCACTGATGCCGAAATGACCGCGATTGCGGATACCGCCCATTCCCTTGGCCTGAAAGTCATGGCCCATGCCCACGGTGCACGCGGGATCGAAGCAGCCGCGCGGGCCGGTATTGATACGATTGACCATGGCACATTTGCAGATGAGGCGGCGCTGAAAGCGATGAAGGACAACGGTTCTGCGCTGGTCCCTACCCTGATGGCGTTTCAGGGCGTTAGCGATGGGCTGGGCAAAGGCGTCTATACACCCGTGGTCGAAAACAAGATCCGTGCAACTTTGGACACAGTCGGCAAAGCGGTCACCATGGCAAAAAAAATGGGAGTGCGGATCGCATTTGGTACTGATGCCGGTGTCTTTGACCATGGCCGCAATGCAGAGGAATTTGCACTGATGGTCAGCCACGGCATGACCCCGCGGGAAGCGGTCGCCAGTGCCACGACCGTTGCTGCTGAAGTGTTGGGAATGGAAGGGCAAATCGGACGCATCGCCAATGGCTATTCCGCCGACCTGATTGCCTTTGACGGAAATCCGCTTGAGGATGTCACGGTGCTGGAAGAGATCGACTGGGTAATGGTGCGCGGGCGGGTGATTGATTGAGTTTGCCAATGAACGTTCGTGCTGCGAAAACTACCCGTAACAACAGCCCGAAACGCCTGGCCGAGATTGGCCGGTCCGTTACGGACAGGCTGAACGCCCATCCGAATGTGCAGTGGCTGGAAAGTCCGCACGCGCAGATTTTTGTATGCCAGAATTTTCTTGGTACCAAAGATTGCGACCTGCTTATCAACATGATTAATGACAAGGCGGTACCATCCAGCCTTTATACCGGTACCGAGCGGGAGGGCTATCGGACCAGCTACAGCTGCAATGTCGATCCGCATGACAAGGATATCCAGCGCATCGAGCAATCAATCTGCGACCTGATGGGGCTGGAGAACTCCCATAGCGAAGTCATGCAAGGGCAACGCTATGAAGTGGGGCAGCAGTTCAAGGATCACCATGACTTTTTCCACGAAAGCGAAGAATATTGGACAAAGGGTGAGGAGAATAACGGTGGGCAGCGCAGCTGGACGGCCATGGTCTATCTCAACGAGCCGGAGGAAGGCGGCGCAACCGCTTTTCCCCAACTGGAATATCAGGTCGAACCGCGCAAGGGGATGTTGCTGACCTGGAACAATATGGGGCTGGACGGGCGCCCTAACCTGAACACGCTGCACGCCGGAACGCCGGTGGTAAAAGGCACGAAATATATCATTACCAAATGGTTCCGGCTTAACCGGTGGAAGGGCTGTCGGGTTCAGTGATCAGTGCTTCTGTCCGGCGACAGGCCCAGCACTAACGCTATGCTATTTGCCTTAAGAACATATAGACCAGTTGAAATATTCGACCAACGACATCTCAGCTCGTTGCAGGCGAAACCAAGTCGTGTTAGCTCTGTTGACAATATAAAACAGGGAACCTCCATGAACAACAAGACTTTCACCTTACTCGCGGCCACCAGCCTTCTTGCCGCCGCTTCGGCCGCAAATGCCCAAAGCCTGACCATAGCCAGTTCTGCGGCCACTCAGCAGGACGCCACGCAGACAGCGGCAAGCAAGCCCGCGATGACGGAAAGCGAGAGATTAAAGGCACTGTTCGCGCAAAGCGACGAAGACAGCCTGAAGCGCAATCCGATCAGCGCGCTATTTCGCGGGGATGAGCGTTATGCCGATCAATTGGGCGACTTCATAACCGATGAATATTTTGCCGCCGAGCGCATCGCCGCCGAAAGTGAGCTTGCAGCCTTAAAGAATATTGACCGCAGCAAGCTCGGCGTGACCGACCAGATTGCCTATGACGTGTTCATGCGCGACAAGGCGCAGACGATCTCGGGTCTGTCCGACGAGATTTTGGCCCTGACCATTGTTCGCCCTCTCAACCATTTCAGTGGCTTTCATGTATTTTATCCGTCCTTTGCATCGGGCAAGGGCGCGGCCCCGTTCAAGACGGTCAAGCATTATGAAGACAATCTAAAGCGCCACGACGAGTATATCACGCTCATAGACCGCTCGGTGGGCCGGTTCCGTCAGGGCATGGACAGCGGTGTCGTCGAGACAAAACTCACTATCGGCAATGTGATTGAACAGCTTGCCACGCAAATCGGGCTTGGCCTTGAAAATAGCCCCTTCATGGCACCGACAAAGGCGTTTCCGGACGATTTCAGCGATGCCGATAAAACCCGCCTGACCGCAGAATATGCGGACATGACGAAAAAGATTTTCGCAACCTATCAGACGCTCCACGATTTTCTGAAAAACGAATATCTGCTTGTGACACGGGACGGTGTCGGCCTGTCCTCCATGAAGGGCGGCGACGTGCTGTACAAGCATCTGATCGAGGATACGACGACGCTGCCCTTGGAGGCAGATTATATCCACGAGCTTGGCCTTAGCGAAGTCGCACGGATCAAGACCGAGATGGAGGCGATCAAGAACGAAGTGGGCTTCACGGGCACCTTGTCAGAGTTTTTCACCCATTTACGCACCGATCCCCAATTTGACCCGGAATCGCGTGAAGCGCTGACCCAAAGCTATTATGATCTGGGTAAAGAGGTCGACAAGGTCATCGCCACGCAGTTCAAGATACTGCCGAAATCCCCGCTGGAAATCCGTCCCTATCCCGAAGCGATCGAAAAGTTTCAGGCTGGTGGTTCCTATGAAAGCGGGACGCCCGACGGTTCGCGCCCCGGGGTGTTCTATTTCAACGCCTATGACCTGCCCTCACGCAACACCTATGGCATAACCACACTCTATCTGCACGAAGGCGCACCGGGCCACCATTTCCAGATTTCACTGGCACAGGAAAATGAAGACCTGCCCAGTTTCATGCGTTTTGGCGGTAACACCGCCTTTGTCGAGGGCTGGGCGCTATATGCTGAAAAACTGGGCTTCCCGATGGGCCTGTTCGACGATCCCTATCAGCGCTTCGGTCATCTGGATGACGAAATGCTCCGCGCCATGCGGCTGGTGGTGGATACCGGTCTGCACAGCAAGGGTTGGACCCGTGAGCAATCGATCCAGTATATGCTCGACAATTCCAGCATGGGCGAAACCGATGCCACCGCCGAGGTGGAGCGCTATATCGCCATCCCTTCACAGGCGCTGGCCTATAAAATAGGTGCCTTAACCATCCAGCGGTTAAAGGATAAAGCGCAGAAAAGCCTCGGCGACAAGTTCGATCCGCGCGAATTTCATCACCAGATACTCGGCACTGGCGCGTTGCCGATGACGGTGCTGGAAAAGAAAATCGACGATTGGATCGCCACACAGGCTTAAGACTGCCTGTTTTTTATCCTGCGAGAATTACCCATGGTTTTGGGGTAGTAACCCGGATCAGGGGTAATTCTTGTTGGTGACTGGAATATATCGTCAGATGGCCAATTACCTCAACTCGTTCGCTTTTCGGGGCGGAATAGCTATTAAAAGCTGACTGTCAGGCATATTTATGGATGGATATGGAACCAAAAAGCGAAACAGGTGTTTTCCTTGGGCGCTCCCTTGCCGTTAACACTTTTTTAACTTTTTAGTTTAATAAAGGTTAACGGTATCAAACTGAGTGGGGCAAACTTAATTTGACTGGTTCATAATATAATATGACATATGCTTATTCCCCCGAAGCAACTCTGTCTGAGATAGAATTCTCTGTATTGAGATCGCTCAATGATGTTTGGCCCTCACCTGTTACCATGACCCCCTCTACGGTCGTATCAAACGGTAATGGCGGCGAACCTGCGCATTTTGTTGATGTCATTCAAACATTAAGCGACAATGGCATGGTCCTGTATGAGGCATTTCTGACCGGACAGTCCTCTGGCCCCCGTTTTCTGGATATGGTGATAACGGCTCGCGGGAAAGCTGCGCTGAACGAAGCGGATGTCGGCGCCTGACGGTTTGGACAAGTGACAAAGATTAAGCGGAAAAGTTAACAGCTTTCTGTTTAACAACGCTTTCCGAAGCGGAGTCAGTAACGGCGGCGACAACCGCAGCTGCCAATCCGGTTACATGTCTCAACACAGCCATTTCACTGTCGCCCAATTCCCTGGCTTCATCGGCGGCGCAAGCAACCGTACCAATGATTGCGCCATCGCCGCTGCGAAGCGGCATTGATGCGTAAAGTCCAAGCGATTGTGTCATCGCACGGCGCGGGCAACCCAGTTGCGTTATATCAATATCCGGGTGATTTGCGGCCCATTCCGGATCGCATGAGACAACCGAATGTCGATCGGCAAGGGCACTGGAACCTGCATCATCATTGTCTCTGTTATACACGGTGATCATAACCACGGGAGTCGCAAGCAGCCCCGCCGCCAGTCGAGCGAGCAGTTCCAAATCCTGTTCAACTGAAATAACTTTGTTCATGCGCGGATGAGTGCCTTTGTTTCCAAATTGGCTTAGGGCTGAAATCTAAACAAATTATTAACCATAGATGAACGCATCTTTAGCGAAAACTATTTGAGTCCCGCAATAAGTAAATGTATCTTCGCGTAAACTATATGAAATCTAAGTATTTTTGCTTCCCATTCCATTCTGCCGGTACAACCTATATGCTAGATTTATGATCAATCAGTTACTTAAACCGGCTTTGGTGATACTCGATTCGCTGATCTCTTTTGATACCACCTCCCGCAACAGCAATCTGGAGCTTATTAGCTGGGTTGAGGATTATCTGTCCCAATACGGGATCAGCGCCGCGCGCGTTAGCAATGCGGACGGGTCCAAGGCCAATCTTTATGCCACCATCGGCCCGAATATACCGGGCGGCATCATCCTGTCGGGCCATAGCGATGTCGTGCCTGTGGACGGGCAAAACTGGTCCAGCGATCCGTTCACGGTGACAGAACGTGATGGCCTGCTGCACGGGCGCGGGACGTGCGATATGAAGGGCTTTATCGCCCTTGCCCTCGCTGCGGTCCCCATGCTGAAAGACGGCAAGCGCCCGGTCCATCTGGCGATCAGCTATGACGAGGAAATTGGCTGTCTGGGCGCACCTGCGATGATCGAGGAAATTGCCGCCACGCTCCCGAAACCGGCATTGGCGATTGTCGGTGAGCCAACCATGATGAAACCCGTGAATGGGCATAAGGGCATTAGTGTGCACGAGGTCGAAGTGCTGGGCCACGAAGCGCATAGCAGCCTGACGCATCTTGGCATTTCCGCCAATATGATTGCGATTGAACTGATGCATGATCTTGCCGAACTGGCGCGTGACCTGTGGGACAAGGCCGATCCTGGCTCCCCGTTCATACCGCCCCATGCAACGCTGACCATTGGCAAGATGGAAGGCGGCACGGCGGCGAATATATTGGCGCGGCGCGCCTGGTTCATTTTCGATTTGCGTTGCCCGCCTGATGTGGATCCGGATGTCATCCTGAAACCGTTCAAGGAAAAAGCGGCAGCGATTGACGCGCAGCTTAAAGATGCTTTTCCAGATACGGGAGTCCGCGTGGAGCAGCTTTCCAACGCTCCGCCGCTCGGCCAGTCCGGTTCCGCCGAGGCGGAGGCGTTTGTCCGCAAGCTGACGGGAGACAACGTGCCAGCCGGGGTCGTATCCTACGCGGCCGAAGCGGGTCAATTCCGGCAAGCGGGTTTCCCCACCATCATCTGCGGCCCCGGATCGATTGAACAAGCGCACCAGCCGGACGAATATCTCAGCCTGGACCAATTTTCCCGCGGCGCTGATTTCATGCTGCGACTGGCCGAGGAATTAAAGCAGCCCTAAGCCGGGATGCTCAAACAAAGCTTCATAGCTGTCCGCCAGCGACAGCCTGATCCCCATATTCTCCAGTATCGAACGGATTTCCCGATGATAGATGGCGTGATTGCCATCTTCCTCATGCAATCCTTCCTCCGAAAAGACATGCTTGGCGACAAGCATGACATGGAGGCTGCTCCTGATATCAGGCGCAAGCAAGGCACGTTTCGGTGCAGCGAATCGGTTTTGAGCTGGTGCCATTCCGCCATAGATGATGGCTTCGCGTTACAGGTTGAAGACAAGCCGCTTCATTTACGTTACGGAATAAGCGAACTTCCGGAAGAGGTGCAGAAAACTGGCTTTTTGGCGGGAATTAGGCTATTATAGCAAGTATGCCAGCCGTTAAAGCCGCCCGTCCTACAGATATTTTTACGCCCGATAATTGGGCGCGGTTGACCGCTGTTTCCAAGTGGCGCGGTCCGCTGATGATCGCCCATGCGTGGATCGTTATTATAGCCTCTATCGGTGTGGCAGTATGGACGGCCCATCCGCTGGCGTGGATCGCGGCCATCATTCTGGTCGGCAGCAGGCAGCTTGGCCTTGCCATCCTGATGCATGACGGCGCGCATGGCCTGCTCCACCCGCGGCGCAAGGTGAACAATTTCCTTGCCCAATGGGCGAGCGGCATTTTTGTCGGCAGCGACTTGCAATCCTATCGCGCCTATCACCTGATCCATCACCGCTATACGCAGCAACCAGAAGACCCGGACCTCAGGCTGTCAAAGCCCTTCCCGACCAGCAAGGCGAGCATGGCACGCAAAATATTGCGCGACCTGACCGGTCTGACCTTTCTGAAACAGCGCGGCGCGCAACTGGTTACGATGCTGTCGGCTGCGCGACTTATCATCATGAGCGGCGGCAAAGTCCTTTCCGGTTATGACAGCAAGGCTGGCCGACCGGAAGCGGGGCTGGCGGGTGAAACGGTCGATCCGGCAAAACAGAGCGTGGCGCAAACATTATTCATCGGCAAAGTCACCGCGCAGTTCATTCTGGCCCAGCTTCTCTTGCTGGCGCTCTCTTATCTTAGCGGTTTTGGCGCCCTGCCCTTCCTGATCTGGTTCATCGCACTGGCGACGACATTCCAGCTATTCCTGCGCATCCGCAATATTGCGGAACATGCCTGCACCACCACGGGCAGCGAAGATCCGTTCACGCACGCGCGCACGACCTATGCAAACTGGCTGGAACGCGCCACGGTGGCGCCCTATTGGGTCAATTACCATAGCGAGCATCACCTGTTCATGGGCATTCCGTGCTATAACCTACCCAAAGCAAACGCGCTTCTGGTTGCAAAGGGAATGGACCAGCGGATGACGATAGCGGGCGGATATTGGTCCGTGCTGAAACAAGTAACCAGCCTGCCTGCCACAGTTAGCGCCTGATACGCGGATTGATACCTGGCTATCCGCCTGATCCAATGGCCGGGCCCTTTAGTGCACCGGCTTCATACCCGACTTGATCTCATCCAGAGCAGCTTCCAATCTCGTGACTTTCTCCATCAATAGAAAGTCCATTTTTTCATGGAGGCGGATAATGTCAATTTCCGCGCGCAGGTTCACTTCGTAATCATGAGCGGCGGCCATACGGTCTTTACCCGATGCCCGGTTCTGGCTCATCATTATAATCGGCGCCTGAATTGCCGCCAGCGTGGAGAGCAGTAGATTAAGAAAAATAAACGGGTAAGGGTCAAATACCTGGTTGAACTTCCCAAGAATTTCGGTGTTTAAAACCATCCAGCCCAGCAGCACCAGAATGAATATGGTGATAAACCCCCAAGACCCCCCTATTTCCGCAACACGGTCAGACAGGCGGTCGCCAAAGCTCTCTTCCTTATCCGCCCGCTCTACAAGATCTTCACTTACAATGGTTCGCTGGTGGATACTTTCCAATACATTAAGCTCGTCCGCGCTCAGTTCATTCAGCGATTTGCCCAAAAGGTCTCCCGCAAGCTCGCCAACATTTCTCCGCTCTTTCATCATGGCCTCCACATAACCTATGTCCGGTTGAGCAGTTTATGGCCGTCTTGAAAAGATGTTAGAGCAGGATGCTGTTAAACGAGTATGTGCCTATCCGTGAATGAAGCGATGGGCCATGCGGTCTTTTTTTGCCGTTGCCGGATCAAACACCTCGCCGTTCATCGCAATATATACGCCGGGCGGCAGGGTCTGTGTCGCTGCCAAGGCAAAGCCGATGTTAAATTCGGCATCGCTATTGCGCAGCGTCGCCGGTTGCATCGACCCGGTCAGCACGATCGTTTTTCCGGGAATATCGCAAAGTTTCTGCGCTGTCTCCACCATCGTATCCGTGCCGTGCGTTACCAGCACCTTGCTTGCATCGCACCCGGCCACAGCGTCATGGATTACCTGCCGGTCAGCATCGGTAAGGTCCAGACTGTCCTTACGCATCAACTGCCGCACCCGGTGCGGGACGTGGACATTATTTTCCGCCAGTATGTCGGGCAGCGCCGTCGGCCCGATCTGATATTCCGACAATGCGTCGAAATAGACCTTGTCGATCGTGCCGCCCGTGGTGAAAATTTCAATCAAGCCAGCGCCTCCGCAATCAGCTTGCGGGTGTTTTCAATGCCGTAAAGCGCGATAAAGCTACCCATGCGCGGTCCTTGGTGGCTGCCCAGCAACGTCTCGTAAAGCGCCTTGAACCAGTCACGCAGATTGTCAAAGCCGCCTTCCTTGCCGATCGTATAGACAATCGTCTGGATATCTTCCGCTTCTGCGCCATCCGGCAAAGCGGCGAGTTCGCTGTCGAGCCGTTCCAGCGCCGCAACTTCCACTCCTTCGGGTTTACGACGGTGCAGTGTGGGCGCGACAAAATCCTTGTGATAGGCCATCGCGTTGCCGATCAACTCATCCAGATCAGGGTATTTCTCTGGCGTTGCATCGGGTGCATATTGGCGCAAATAGCCCCAGATCTGATCCCGGTCGGCATCGCCCATCACCCCGACAAGGTTTAGCAGCAATCCGAATGTCACCGGAATCGTGTCGGTGGGCACATCGCCATTATGGACATGGTGCACTGCATTGCCGAGCCGCTTGTCCGGTGTCTGCTCATGCCAGTTGGCGCGAAACTGGAAATATTCATCCACGGCTTTCGGGATCACGCCCATGTGAAGCTGTTTCGCGGATTTGGGTTCGCGGTAAATATAGAAAGCCAGGCTGTTTTCCGAGCCATAGCGAAGCCATTCCTCGATGCTCAGGCCATTGCCTTTGGATTTAGAGATTTTCTCTCCCTTGGCGTCGAGGAACAGTTCGTAAATCAGACCTTCCGGTTTACGTGCGCCCAGTGTTTTGGCGATTTTCCCGGAGACAATGCCGCTATCGGTCAAATCCTTGCCATACATTTCATAATCGACGCCCAAAGCGGTCCAGCGCATCGCCCAGTCCACTTTCCATTGCAGCTTGGCTCTGCCGGACAATATATTTTGCTCGATCATGTCGCCGTCATCTTCAAACCGCACTATGCCAGCTTCCGCGTCGATCACCTCGACCGGAACTTGCAGGACATGCCCGCTTTTCGGGCTGATCGGCAGCACCGGTGAATAGGTCGCTTGCCGTTCCTTGCCCAATGTCGGCAACATGATGTCCATGATCTGGTCATAGCACTGAAGCACCAGCTTCAATGTCGGGTCAAACCTGCCGGACGTATATTGGTCGGTTGAAGACATGAATTCATAATCGAAACCGAACCGGTCCAGAAATTCGCGCAGCATCGCATTGTTATGCGCCGCGAAACTTTCATATTTACCGAACGGGTCCGGCACTTGGGTCAGCGGCTTGTTCAGGTGCTCTGCCAACATATCCTGATGCGGAACATTGGTCGGCACTTTGCGGAACCCGTCCATATCATCGGAAAAGGCGATCAAACGGGTCGGATAGCCGGTCAGCGTCTCATAAGCATGGCGGACCATGGTGGTGCGCAGCACTTCGTTAAACGTGCCGATATGCGGCAGTCCGGAAGGACCATAGCCGGTTTCAAACAACATGGGCAGAATTTCACCATCAGGCCCGGTCTTGGGCGCAGCGGCACCGCGCTCTCCGCGATAGCGTTTGAGCAATTTGCGGGCTTCTTCAAAAGGCCATGCTTTGGATTGCTCTGCTGCTTCACGATAATCGGTCACGATTTGATAGTCCTGATAAATGATGATTGTTTGATGGTTGCGTAATTTCAGGGCGATAATATTGCCTGAACCTGCGCTAATAGTAGCATTAGCATCTATAGCAAGCTAACACAGCACAAAAGCGGGAGATTTTAAATGGGTGCATTGATTGCAGGAGTATTACTCTGGAGCATTGTTCATTTGAATAAATCCGTTGCTCCGGATTTTCAAAAAACACTTCAGGACAAGCTGGGCAAGGGTCCGCACAGGGGCTTGGCCGCATTGCTCATCATCGTCTCTGTGGCACTGATGATCTATGGCTGGCGCACGGCGGAACCTGCGTTCGTTTATGATCCCCCAAGCTGGGGCCGGCATCTCAATATGTTGCTGATGGTCTTTGTAATCCTGCTCTTCGGGGCTTCGCACGGCAAATCGCAGATCAGGCAATGGGTGCGCCATCCCATGCTGACCGGCCTTTTGGTTTGGGCTATCGGTCATTTGCTGGCCAATGGCGACAGCCGGTCCCTGATATTGTTCGGCGGGCTTGGCCTTTGGGCGCTGATCTCGATTTTCACCGTATCACGTAACGAAGGCGGCTGGGTAAAGCCGACCGAAACCGCGAGTGTAGGCCGGGAGATATTGGGCTTGGTTATCGCGCTGGTCCTGTATGGCGTCCTGTTCATGACGCACCGATATTATACAGGTATCCCGCTTGTGGGTGCGTAATATTTTTGAGTATAAGTTAACCCCTTGACCCAATCCCTCCTCCCCTATCCCGCGCTGCATGTCAGCCATAGCGGTATCTGGCTTTGCGGCACGGATGGAGTGAGCCGCGAAATCGGCAAGGGTGAGGCGATTGGCACTGTGGCCGAAACGCCGCATATCCTGCTCAATGCGCCGCTTATGGGGCAGCGGCTGGGCTATCCAGACCTGTCAGGGCTTGACCTGCTGGAGCTTTTTGCCTTCATCCATCCCGCGCAATTTGTTGTCCCCACCCCGTCTGGCCTGGCCAAGATATTGGGGCTGGAACCGGCCACGCAGGAATCGGACATCGCGTGCTTTTACCGCACCGCCGCCGCCCATTTACTGGCCGGATTGCAAGCCGGGCACTGGCCGCAGCGCGAAGGCGCGTGGAGCAGCGCGCAGGCGCTCTACCGGCTGCGCTGGCCATGGGCGGGGGAAATATCAAAGCGCCTTGCCAAACCGGAGGAAACCGAACGCTGGCTATTCTCCAAACTGACCGAATGGGAAGAGGAAACACCGCGCCCCGCCCCCCGCACGGTGACGATGGACGAATGCGAAACCCTGGACCAGCTAAGCGCACTGACCGGCGCCGGGGCCGAGGAACGCGCCGGACAGAAAAGCTATGCCGCCGCTGTAGCAAACATATTCAACCCGCGCCGCGTCAAAGGCGCGCCCAATATGCTACTCGCCGAAGCGGGCACAGGTATTGGCAAGACGCTGGGCTATCTTGCGCCCGCGTCGCTTTGGTCTGAAAAAGCGGGCGGCGCGGTCTGGATTTCCACCTTTACCAAGGCTTTGCAGCGGCAACTCGACCGCGAAACCCGGCGCATTTACCCCGACGAAGAGACTTTCCGTAAAAAGGTAGTGGTGCGCAAGGGGCGGGAGAATTATCTCTGCCTGCTCAATCTGGAAGACGCATTACAGGGCGGCTTTACCGGCCGCGCCGCGATTCTCGCGCATCTGGTCGCGCGATGGGCGGCCTATTCAAAAGACGGCGATATGGTTGGCGGCGACCTGCCCGGCTGGCTGCCGACACTATTCCGCCGCAATGGTGCGACCGCACTGACCGACCGGCGCGGCGAATGTGTCTATGCGGGATGCCCCCATTACCGAAAATGCTTCATCGAGAAATCTGCCCGCGCCAGCCAGCAGGCCGATATTGTCATCGCCAATCATGCGCTGGTCATGGTCAATGCCGCCAGAGGGACTTTGGGCGGAACTTTAGGCGGTGGTGGTGATCAACAAAACGCCCCAACGCGCCTGATCTTTGACGAAGGACATCACCTGTTCGATGCTGCCGATTCGATGTTTTCCACACGCCTGTCGGGACAGGAAGGCATAGAGATCCGCCGCTGGGTCATCGGACCGGAAAGCCGTAACCGCGGACGGCGGCGGGGGCTTGCCGCCCGCCTTGCGGACCTTGCCTCTTATGACGAGGAAGGCGGACGCGCGATTGAAAGCGCTCGTCACGCTGCCGAAGCCATGCCGGGGGACGGATGGATACAGCGATTGGCCGAAAGCGAACCTTATGGCCCGGTCGAAACCTTGCTGGGCGAAGTGCGCCACATGGTCTTTGCCCGCGACGAAAGCCAGAGCGCGGATGCCGGTTACGGGCTCGAAACCGAAATCACCGCCATCGAAGGCCCGATGATCGACGCGGTTGCCAATGCCGCCGAAGCTATTGACGCTTTGCTCAAACCTTTGGTCCGGCTGGGCAAGCGGATCGAACATCTGATCGCGGAAGGCCCGGACTGGATGGATGGCCCGGCTCGCGCACGGATGGAGGGCGCGTTGTCCAGCCTTGGCTGGCGCTGCGATACATTATCGGGCTGGCTGGCGTTATTGTCGCGTATCGGCGGTCCGGCGGATCCCGATTTTGTCGACTGGATGATGATCGAACGGTTTGAAGGCCGCGAATATGATATCGGCATCTGCCGCCACTGGCTCGACCCGACCATTCCGGTCACGGAAACTGTCACCAAGCCCGCCCATGGCTTGATGGTGACATCCGCCACGCTGAAAGGCGGCGGCGACTGGGAAACGGCAAGGGCGCGCAGCGGAGCCGTGCATCTGGACCAGGCGGTGCAGGAATTTGAAGTGCCCAGCCCGTTCAACTATGCAGAGCAAGCCAAGGTCATCATAGTCACCGATGTAAAGCGCGGCGATATGGCGGCTCTTGCCGGGGCTTATGCCCAGTTAATAGAGGCATCGGGCGGCGGCACGCTGGGGCTGTTTACCGCGATTCGTCGGCTACGCACGGTCTATGCGCGGATTGCCGACCGCATGGCGCAAAACGAGCTGCCGATTTACGCGCAGCATGTCGATCCGATTGATACCGGAACGTTGGTGGATATCTTCCGCGATGATCCCAAGGCCAGCCTGCTTGGCACGGATGCGCTTCGTGACGGCGTTGATGTGCCGGGCAATAGCCTGCGTCTGGTCGTGATGGAATCGGTGCCCTGGCCGCGTCCCGACATATTGCACAAGGCCCGGCGACTGGCGGGCGGGGGCAGTGCCTATGATGACCGGCTCATCCGGTCACGTCTGGCGCAGGCATTTGGCCGGATTATCCGGCGCTCCGACGATCGTGGCCATTTTGTCATCCTGTCATCCGCTTTCCCGTCACGGCTGCTGTCCGCTTTTCCCAAGGGCACGCCGGTGGAAAGAATGACGCTGGACCGAGCGCTGGCGGAGATAAGGGCGGCAAAATCCAAAACTGCGATATCCAGTCTTCCCCCTGACATATCTTTCGGGCATGGCTCTTCCGTGAATCGCGTTTCCAAAGAAGGCAAATGACGGGGTAAATCGGGCAGTATATGAAGAAACTGACACTTTTGCGGCATGCGAAATCCAGTTGGGATGATACCGTCACGCGGGATTTTGACCGGCCGCTTAACGAAAAGGGCAAGCGCGCTGCTGCGGTGATGGGCACATTTGTCAAGCGCGGCGGCATAACCTTTGACCTGGTGCTCGCTTCTCCCGCTCAGCGTGTCATTGAAACACTCGAACATTTTGTAGCGGCCAGCGGCCTTTCCATCGAGCCGCAATGGGACCGCAAAATCTATCTGGCTTCATCCGCAACCTTGATGGATGTGCTGCGCGGAGCAGACCCGCAAGCAGAGCATATCCTGATGGTCGGTCATAATCCCGGCCTTGAAGATCTGGTCTTTGATCTGGTCCCTCATGACAGCTCATCCGAACCGCGCAGTGCGGTGGAAGTCAAATATCCCACTGCGTCATTGGCGGAACTGACATTGAATATCGACCAATGGGCCGACATCAAAGATGACTGCGCCACCTTCGACCGCTTCACTCGCCCGCGCGATCTCGATCATGAGCTTGGCCCCGATTATATTTGATATTTTGGGAAAAACTGGTGCGGTCGAGAAGACTATTCCTCTTTTTATACAATCACATAGCAACAGTAATATTACTTCACTGAAGTTCGAATAATTCTTAGCATTTCTATTAGGAATGCTTAATTCTCAATAATATGTAAAATAAGCACATCATAATGCAATTAGGTGAGCGTATAAAAGGGGAGTTACAGTGGAATCACTCGTACCAGTCATTGTAGGTGGTATAATCGGCCTTGCTGGAGGCATCGTCGGCCCTCCCCTGGCACACTGGTTGAACGAGGAGAGTAGCAATAGAAAGAAGCGTGCTGAAAAGTTGGAAGAGATGCTTAGCTGTATCTACGCTCACGATCATTGGTTAAGCGTTGTTCAAAGCATTCGCGTCTTTGGGGCACAAGACACTCAGGAACCAGCTCCCCTCCCTAAAGCAAAAGCCATTGCTGCAATTTATTTTCCTCAGTTCATCAGTAGCCTATCTGAACTGGATGCCGTTGGTAGCCATTACGAATTGTGGATGTTTAAGGCAGCAAAAAAACGACTTTCTGGTAACATCAATGGAATAGGTGAAGGACAGATCGAGGCCCGCAGACCATACAGGCAAAAGCGAGAGGAAGTGTTGGACAACCTGAGAATGTTCGCCGCCTCAGAATTTAGCACGAGTTTAGTGCCTTGGAAACGCTTCAAGAAGGCGGGATGAGGTTTTAAAAGTTTCACTACAAATCTAAGTAAATACTTAGATTTAATTCTGGTGCGGTCGAGAAGACTCGAACTTCCACGGGATATTATCCCACAGCGACCTCAACGCTGCGCGTCTACCAATTCCGCCACGACCGCACTGTCATAAAGCTGGGCCATAAGCCCTTGGTAGGCGCGTGCCCTAGCAAAGCGCGAATGGGGCCGCAATAGATATTGTGCAAAGAAGATGTTGATAGTTGTTCTTGTCAATAAACGACGCGCAGCTTGCGTTAATCGCGCGCTATATCGGCCCAGCCCACTTCGAGCTGGCTGGCAGAGCGCGGCACGTCCAGCTTTGCTTCGTTGAAATTGACTTTCGCGCCGGGAGCCAGGTTTTTGGCGGGTGCTTTCATTTTCCAGCTATAGACAATCCGGCCGCTGGCATCGCGCAGGATGACCAGCATTGGCGGCACGGATTGTTCGGTGTTGGAAGGGTTGATGATCGTCCCGCTGGCCGCAAAATATTCTGTCCCGTCCTTCAACGTCCGCCGGTCCTGTTTCGCGCTCAGCTCGATCAGCAAAGGCGTGTCGTCAACCGACGCCATTTGATAGTTCGAGAACAGGTTGGGCGTTCCGAAAGCATAAATCGCCGCGCCGGTCACGATGACCAGAAAAGCAAAGGCAATCGCGGCAATCGTCCACAATTTTGCGGGGTTACGCCGCGGCTTGAACGGGGGGGCATGCGCGAAGCTGCTTGATTCCGAAGCAAATGGAGGGGCGCCCGCACCGGATAGCGGCGGCCTTGCGGATGGGCTGGCCGAAGTCTGGGTCGATGTCTGGGCCGTTTGCTGCGGTTCTTGCCGGGATGAAGGCTGGGTCCGAAGTCCGGGCACTGGCGGCTCCCCCTGCCCCATGGCCGGACCAGCGGGGGCGGCGGGTTCCGGAGACGCCGGTTCCTGAAACCAGCTATGACGGCATGATGCGCAGCGAACCGACCGGCCAGAGGGGCCGATCGCACTGTCAGGCACGAGGTAACGTGTCTTGCAGGCCGGGCAATTCAAAATCATGACATCATTCTAAACACGCCAAAGCATGAAACTGCAAGCCTGTGCTGCCTGCTTTTGAAATCCTTTTTGGGCCGGTGGCTTTATTTCGAGTCTATAGCGCCGACTTGAACGGTCACAAACCACGCGACAGTTGATTTTTGAAGCTATAGGGTCTTATTGAATCCGCAAGATATTTTACAGTCCAACACTATCAAATGATTTGAAAAATCCTGATGAATGAAATTGTTCAATTTGAAAATGTTGGTCTGCGCTATGGAGCCGGCGCGGAGACGCTATCAGACCTTTCATTCACGCTGTTTCCGGGCAGTTTTTACTTCCTGACCGGCGCTTCCGGGGCGGGCAAGACATCGCTGCTCAAGCTGCTCTATCTTGCCCAGCGGCCCAGCCGAGGTTTGATCCGCCTGTTCGGTGAGGATGCCGTCACCATGTCACGTAATCGCCTGCCCGCATTCCGGCGGCGCATTGGTGTGGTGTTTCAGGATTTTCGCCTTGTTCCGCACCTGTCCGCTTTTGACAATATCGCCCTGCCGCTGCGCGTTGCGGGGGTAAAGGAAAAGGAACTGGCCACGCCGGTTGCCGATATGCTCGACTGGGTTGGTCTGGGTGACCGTGCGGAGGCGCGTCCCGCTACCTTGTCAGGCGGGGAGCAACAACGCGTTGCCATTGCGCGCGCCGTCATCGGCAGGCCGGAGATACTGGTCGCCGATGAACCGACCGGCAATGTCGATCCGGAAATGGCGCTGCGTCTGCTGCAACTGTTCGAAGCGCTGAACACTTTGGGCACAACTATCGTGGTTGCGACCCATGACATCCACCTTTTGAGCAAAGTGCCCGGCGCCCAGATGATGCGGCTTGAAAAAGGCGAGCTGTCCGACCCCACCGGTTCCTTGCGCAACCCCCCTTTGCCGCATGACAGAGCGTAGGTAGCCGCCCGGTGCTCAGCCTGTTCGTCATTCCGCGCCATGACCGTCGGCTCATTCCCGAGGGCCGCTTGTCGGGACCGATGCCCTGGGTCATTGCGATCATGATTTTCCTGATGGTGCTGGCAACCGGAGCGGGCCTTGCCTTTGCGGAAGCCGGGAATAATATCTCCGATCAATTGTCCAGCCGCGCCACGGTCCAGATTATCGAGGCCAATCCCGACGTTAAAGCCCGGCAAACCCGCGATGCAGCGGCGCGGCTGCGCGGGATGGATTTGGTCGATAAAGTCCGGGTTTTGCCGCCAGAAGAGATTGAAGAGCTGATCGCGCCGTGGCTGGGGCAAACTGTTGGCGAGATGGACAATGAAGGTGGCAGCGATGCTTCTTTGATGGATGATATTCCGCTGCCCTCGCTGATCGACCTCACCCTCGTGCGTTCTGCGGGGGAAAAAGAGCTTGCGGAGTTACGCGCTGCAATCCGGCCATTGGCGGCAAGCGCCCGTGTAGAACCGAGCAGCGGCCTGATCGCGCCGGTTATCGCACTGGTGCACTCTTTCCAGTGGATTGCTTTCGGGCTGGTGCTGTTGCTTGCCATCACGACGGCAGCGGCGGTGATAATCTCTGCCCGCGCCGCGCTCAACACGCATAAGGAAACCATCAGCGTCATTCATCTGCTCGGCGGCACGGACGGACAGATCAGCCGCCTGTTCCAGCGCAGGATCGCTCTCGATGCGCTGCTTGGCGGGATATTGGGCCTGATATTCGGAGCCGCGATCATAGTTTTATTGGGCGCTCAGCTTTCCGCTCTGGGCTCCGGACTGGTCCAGTCGCTCGGTCTGTCGTGGTATAGCTGGTTGATTATCAGCCTCATTCCGATATTGGGGATGATCCTTGCCATGGTGACTGCGCGAATGACAGTCATGGGCGCGTTAAAGAAAATATTATAGTCACAGTTCATGATCCTGCGCTCCATCTCTTTTCTGCTGATAATCTGGATGATCGGGTTTGCCTGGTTTGCCATAGATTTGCCGCGTCCGGCCGCAGACGATGTTCGCACGGATTCGATTGTGGTGCTGACCGGCGGGGCCAACCGCATTGATCGCGCTCTGGAACTGCTTGAGGCGAAAAAGGCCGATTACCTGTTGATTTCCGGCGTTGACCGCGACGTGAAGCCCCATGAGCTGGCCGTCGAATATAAGCGCCCCGACAGCTTGTTCGAATGTTGCATAGATTTGGGTTTCCAGTCCGTGGATACCCGTTCCAATGCCCTGGAAACGGCACGCTGGTCCGCGCGCCGGAATGACACATCTTTGCGGCTCGTCACTTCCGACTGGCATATGCGGCGGGCGATTCTGGAACTGGAACGCGCGGTGCCAACCAATATTACGATTATCCCCGATGCCGTGCCCAGCGCCCCGTCATTGGGAATATTGTTCAAAGAATATAACAAGTTTCTGATGCGACGCCTGGCCGCATTGGCGGGGGTTTAAACATGCTGGCAATGATCCGGTCGATCATCTTCATTCCGATATTCTATGGCGGATCCACGCCGATCATCATTATCGCGTTTTTACTCGCGCTATTTTCCCAATCCGCCACCCATTTCATGGCGCGGGTATGGAGCCGTTACCATTACCTGTGCGCCCGCGTCATTTTGGGTATCAAAGTCGAAATAAAGGGCGAAATCCGTAACGAACCACTGCTCTATGTCTTCAAGCATGAAAGCATGTTTGAAACGATAGACCTGCTGCGTATCTTTGAAAAACCGGTGGTTATTGCCAAGAAAGAGCTGCTCGTCATCCCGCTATGGGGATGGATTGCCAAAAGGCACGGATTGCTGGGCATAGACCGTGACGGCGGCGGCGCAGCGATGCGGCAGATTATCAAGCAGGCCAAAAAAGCCATAGCCGAAGGGCGTCCTATCGTGATTTTTGCCGAAGGTAGCCGCGCACATCATGGCGAGCGACCGGAATTGCAAACCGGTTTTGCGGGGATATACAAGCTTTTGGGCTTGCCATTGGTGCCCGTGGCGCTCGACAGTGGACTGGTCTCACCGCGCGACACGTTCGTGCAGAAAAGCGGTGTGATCACCTATGCCGTGCAGGACGAGATTGAACCGGGGCTGGAACGCGAAGAGGTGCGTTCCCGCGTCCATGCCGCGATTAACGTGCTGAACGATTAATCGCGGTATCGACCCCGGAATCAACCCCCAGAATCAACCCTGGCTTAAAAACTTCCGCATGTTGCGAGCGGCTTGCCGGATGCGCTGTTCATTCTCGACCAGCGCGAGGCGGACATAGCCCTCCCCTTCATCGCCAAAGCCGGGACCGGGAGCGACCGCAACGCCTGCTTCCGCGATCAGGCGCTTGGAAAACTCCATTGATCCGAGATGCTTGAACTGTTCCGGTATCGGGGCCCAGGCGAACATGCTTGCCTCTGGTGCAGGAATGTCCCAGCCTGCGCGGCCAAAACTTTCGACCATCACGTCCCGGCGTTTCTTATAAAGCGCCCGGTTTTCTGCGATAATATCCTGCGGGCCGTTCAGCGCAGCGGTCGCCGCCACCTGAATGGGCGTGAATGCACCATAATCCAGATAGGATTTGACCCGTGTGAGCGCACCGATCAGTTTCTGGTTACCAACCGCAAAGCCCATGCGCCAACCGGGCATGGAATAGGTTTTGGACATGCTGGTAAACTCGACAACGCAATCTTTCGCGCCCTCGACCTGTAACATCGACGGAGTCGGCACATCGCCGTAATAAATCTCGGCATAGGCCAAGTCGCTGATAACCCATAATTTATGTTCGCGGGCGAAATCGACCACCTTTTTATAGAAATCGAGATCGGCCACATAAGCGGTCGGATTGGACGGATAGCCCATGACCAGAACCGACGGTTTCGGCACGCTATAGCTCATCGCATATTCCAGCCGGGTGAAAAATTCCGGGCCGGGCGCTGCGGGGATCGAGCGGATTGCCGCCCCTGCGATAATGAAGCCGAATGTATGGATCGGGTAAGACGGGTTGGGGGCCAATACCACATCACCCGGCGCGGTAATCGCCTGTGCCAGATTGGCCAGCCCTTCCTTTGACCCCAAAGTGACGATGACTTCGCTCTCTGGATCAAGGTCCACATTAAAGCGGCGCTTGTAATAATTAGCCTGAGCCAGACGCAGGCCCTTGATCCCCTTGGACGCACTATAACGGTGCGCGGTCGGATCATTGGCAGTCTCGCACAGCTTGTCGATCACATGCTTTGCCGGTGCGCCATCGGGATTGCCCATGCCAAGGTCGATAATATCCTCACCGCGGGCGCGCGCCTCCGCCTTCATCGCGTTTACTTCAGCAAACACATAAGGCGGCAGACGTTTGATACGGTAGAATTCTTCAGACATGGTTTAATCGATTCCGGTGGTTAGTAATACGGAATCGATGCTTTGCGTAACTTTGGTAGAAATGTCGAGTGATTCAGGATAAATTATTAGTTGATCTTGATTTAACTGCCATCTTTTCCCGTTAACCCTGAGCTTGTCGAAGGGTGTTTTCAGGTCAAGCGGGCATCCCGCCACTAAACGTCCTTCAACAGGCTCAGGACTAGCGGTTTATTTCCAAAGGACCAGCGTCACTATTTCGCCAAAATCCCCGACATAATCAGTTCCACTGTCTGTTCCCGATAGGAATCGCGCATTTGCTCGTCAAAGTCATCGCGGCCATAGCAATATTTCCAGACCAGCTTTCCGGTGAAAAAGCGGTCCGCCGCTCCGGTCACGGCGGAATAGAACAGGTCCGAATCAAGTTCGCGGAACACGCCTGTTTTGATCCCGTCACCGACAAATATGCTATAGGCTTCCGACAAGGGTTTCAGATATTTCGTGGCAATATCTCGCGCGCCCTCGGGGGGCAGGTCGCGGATCAGACGCATGGTCAGCCGATGGAGATAGGGATATTTGTGATAGGTATCGATCACCGCACCGATATGACGGCGCAGCTTGTCTTCGGGCGGCATGTTCTTGGCAATTAACAGGCCCACATCCTCGACAATCTTGGTCATGTCGCGCTCAAGAATTGCTTCCAGCAAGCCGTCTTTATTGCCGAAATAATATTTGACCAGCGCGCTGTTCAGTCCCGATCGGACGGAAAGTTCACTGAACGATATGTCTATCGTGTCGCCTTCCCGCATAATCATGCTGGCGGTTTCGATCAATTTGCTGCGTGCGCTTGCGGCGCTATCCGCATCACTATTCTTACCGGTTCGATTGTCAGCGCTCATTTAATGTCCTTTGAATCAATGGGCCTTTACCATTTCCCGAACCCAACTCAAGCGATCACTTATAAACAGGTTCCTCCCACCAAGGGAAGGTGTCTGGCATGTCTGTTGATACTTTATCCGGGTAGACAGGAGCGCGCTTTTCCAGAAAGCTTGCGATGCCTTCGGCGGCATCGCCGGATTTCGCGCGGTTATAGATGATCCGGCTGTCAATTTTATGCGCTTCCATCGGGTGGTCTGCGCACGGTATCTGCCACAGCATCTGCCGGGTCAGGGCAATGGAAACCGGGGCTGTATTGTCGATAATTTCGCGCGCTAGTGCATAAGCGGCAGGCAGCAATTCATCCGGTTTGTGGATGGAGCGGATGAGGCCGCCGTCAAGCGCTTCCTGCGCGGTGAAAATCCGTCCGGTCATGCACCATTCCAGCGCCAGTGGCCGTCCGACGATATGAGGCAGGAACCAGCTTGCCGCACCATCGGGCGCAATGCCGCGCCGGGCAAAGACAAAGCCGAACCGCGCCGTCTCGCTGGCCAGCCGCATGTCCATCGGTAATTGCAAGGTCGCCCCCACGCCGACCGCCGCCCCGTTGACCGCAGCGATAACCGGTTTCAGGCATTGATAGATACGCAGCGTCAGCTTGCCGCCGCCATCGCGCACGCGCGGATCGGAATAATCCTCTACGGGATCGCTGCTGGCAAAGGGTTTTCCGCCGCCTTCGGGTGTCAAATCGGCTCCCGCACAAAAGGCCCTGTCCCCGGCACCGGTTACGATGACAGCGCGAACATCGTCATCGGCATCAATCCGGTCAAACGCATCGCACATTTCCTGCAACATAGTGTTGGTGAAGGCGTTCATTTTTTCCGGACGATTGATCGTTATCGTCGCGATATTGTCGGCAACATCATATTTGATCTGGGTGTAGGTCATGGGAGCATCCTTGTATCAAACCCCTCCCGCATGCACGGGAGGAGCTTTATTTTTACGCGGAGTCTTTACGCGGTTCCTTTTAGCGCGGCGCCATACGGATGGCACCGTCGAGGCGCACGTCTTCACCGTTAAAGTAACCGGTTTCGATCATGCACATCGCCAGGTTCGCATATTCATCAGGCTGACCCAGACGTTTCGGGAAAGGCACAGATGCGGAAAGAGCATCGCGGACTTTTTGCGGAGCACCAGCCAGCAACGGCGTATCGAAAATGCCCGGCAGGATCGTGTTGACACGAATACCTTCGGACATCAGATCGCGCGCGATCGGAAGCGTCATGCCAACCACGCCGCCTTTGGAAGCGGAATAGGCAGCCTGACCCATCTGGCCATCTTCGGCCGCAACCGATGCAGTGTTGACCATCGCACCGCGCTCGCCATTTTCGTCGAGCGGATCAAGCGTCATCATACCCGCCGCAGATTTGGCGATGCAACGGAAAGTGCCGACCAGGTTAACCTGAATGACAAAGTTGAACGCATCCAGCGGGAAATGGCTGATCGAGCCGTCTTCGCGGTTGCGCTTCGCGGTTTTGATCGCGTTGCCGATACCGGCACAGTTGACCAAAATGCGTTCCTGACCATTGGCGGCGCGGGCTTTTTCAAAACCGGCATCGACGCTGGCATCGTCTGTTACGTTGACCTTGCAGAAAATACCGCCCAGCTCAGCGGCCAGTGCCTCGCCTTTTTCTTCGTTCAGGTCGAACAGGGCGACTTTAACGCCTTTTGCAGCCAAGCGCCGCGCGGTTGCCGCGCCAAGACCCGAAGCACCACCGGTAATAACCGCTGACATTGTGTTATTAAGTTCCATGACATTCCTTCTTTTCTGTTTTCATTGCCCCGAACCGGCTCTCGCCACCGATAGTCATCTTGTGACCATCAAGGACGCGGGCCGGTTCAGGGAAGTGTGATTATCCCAAACGTTCAATAATCGTTACGTTTGCCTGACCGCCGCCTTCGCACATGGTCTGCAAGCCATATTTCGCGCCGCGTGCTTCCAGGGCATTCAGCAACGTCGCCATCAGCTTCGCGCCAGATGCACCAAGCGGGTGGCCCAGCGCAATCGCGCCGCCGTTCACGTTGAGCTTGCTACGGTCTGCACCGACATGCTTGAGCCATGCCAGCGGAACAGGAGCGAAAGCTTCGTTGACTTCGTACAGGTCAATATCTTCAATATTTATGCCCGCACGCTTCAACGCCCGTTCCGTTGCGAACAACGGTTCTTCCAGCATGATGACCGGATCACCGGCGGTTACGGTCAGGTTGACGATCCGTGCACGCGGCGTCAGGCCGTGGTCTTTCAAGGCCTGTTCCGAACAAATCAGAACGGCGCTGGACCCGTCACAAATCTGGCTGGAGCTGGCAGCGGTCAGTGAGCCGCCTTCCTGAAGCAATTTAACGCTACCGATGCTTTCCATGGTGGCGTCATAGCGGATGCCTTCATCCACTGTGTGCATTTCCTTGCCTTCTGGAGTTTCGATTTCCACAGGAACAATTTCATTCGCAAACGCATTGGCTTCAACAGCGGCGATGGCTTTCTGGTGGCTTTCCAGCGCAAAACGGTCAAGGTCTTCACGGGTGAAACCGTGCTTCTTGACCATCATTTCCGCGCCCATGAACTGGCTGAATTTTATGCCGGGATAGGCTTCATCCATGCGGGGGCTTTTATTATGGCCCAGGTCGGCTTTGTGGAACAATATGGATGTCGAACCCATTGGCACGCGGGTCATGCTTTCAACGCCATGCGCCAGCACCATATCCTGTGTGCCGGACATCACGCCTTGTGCAGCGAACTGCACAGCCTGCTGCGAAGAACCGCACTGGCGGTCGATCGATACGGACGGGATGCTTTCGGGGAGCTTTGAAGCCAGAACACAGTTGCGGCCAACGTCGCCAGCCTGCTCGCCGCCCTGGCTCACACAACCGGTAATCACATCTTCAATTGCGGAAGGATCGAAATCATTGCGGTCTGCAATGGCATCCAGGGTCGCTGCACCCAGATCAACCGGATGAATACCGGCCAGTCGGCCACCACGGCGGCCACCTGCGGTCCGCACTGCATCTACAATATAGGCTTCAGCCATTCATTTCACTCCTTGATATGATTACGAATCTATTATTTAATTGACCGGTTAAACATCGGAAGGTCGAGCGTCAATCACTAATAATGATATGGTGCCCTGCACGTCATGCAGGGCACCGAACATATCAAAGCGTGGCGATACTCGGGCCAGCTTAGGCAGGCACGTTGTTTTTCTTAACCGTAATCACCTGTGGATAGGTGAATTCCAGCAAGCCTTCCTTGCCATATTCCGCGCCAAAGCCGGACTGTTTATGGCCGCCAAAGGGTGCGTTTGGCGACAGGTGCAAAAATTCATTGACCCATACCGTTCCGGTTTCAAGCTGTTCGGCAACCCGGACGCCCTCTTCCGGATTGGCGGTCCAGACTGCCCCGGCCAGACCATATTCGCTGGCATTGGCGCGGCTGATCGCTTCTTCGGTCGTGCTGAATTTCATCAAGGGCATGACAGGGCCAAATTGTTCCTCGGCCACAATCCGCGCATCTTCGGGCGGGTTGTCGAGGATCGTGATCGGCACATAATAGCCTGGAATATCCGGATCATGGTCACCGCCGACAAGGAATTTATAACCATTGTCCTTGGCATCCTGAACCAGCTCCAGCACGCGCTCATACTGTTTCTTGTTCTGGACCGGGCCAACCGCTGTGCCTTGCTGCGCGCCATCGCCCACTTTTACGTTCTTGGCATATTCCGCAATCGCCGTGCTCAATTCGTCGTAAATATCCTCGTGGATATAGATACGCTTTGCGGCAACACAGATTTGTCCGGCATTGGTAAAGCTGGACCAGAAAAGCTGTTCGGCCACTTTTGCGACATTGGCATCGGGCAGGACGATGGACGCGTCATTGCCGCCCAGTTCCAGCGTGATCCGCTTCAGGTCCTTGGAAGCGCCTTCCATGATCTTTTTGCCGGTCGCGGTGGAGCCGGTAAAAGTGATCTTGTCGATATCAGGATGCCCGGTAATAAGCGGGCCAAGGCTGTCTTCACCGGTAATGATATTGACCACACCAGCCGGAACCACATCCTTGATGAGCTCCGCCAGCCGCAGCGTTGTCAGAGGCGTGAAGGGTGATGGTTTCAACACAATCGTGCAACCCGACAACAGCGCCGGAACGATTTTCTGCACCGCCATCATGACAGGGAAGTTCCACGGAACAATCCCGCCAACCACGCCAACGGGAACGCGGCGGGTGCGGCTAAGCCGTTCTTCGGTATCTTCGTTAATCTCGTCATCAAGGTCGAGCATGGACTGCGCCTGCGCCATCATGGCCGCCCCGATAATTTCGCCCTGCGCCTGTGCATGGGGCTTGCCCTGTTCAGAGGTCAGCAAACGGAAAAGTTCGTCGCTATTTTCCTTGATGGTCGCTGAAATGGCATGAATGACCTTGCGGCGTTCCTCAATCGGCTTTTTCCGCCATTCCTTGAAAGCTGCGCGTGCAGCGGCAACGGCCTGATCCAGTTCGTCGGCGCCGCAAGCGGGAACCTGTCCGATGACTTCTTCATTCGCGGGGTTGACCACGTCCAGCACATCTTTTGTGCCGACCATCTCTCCGTTGATGAGGTTCTTATACTGCGTAATCATTTGATTCTCCTTTTAAGAATTGGCCTAACTTGACGCCATGCCTTGTCTTTATGTTTTCCCATGGCTTCATACCGGGGCAGTATAGACTATTACAAGGCTGCCCGCCCTATCATTTTGACCCTGTCTTTTTGATCCTGTCATTTTGACAATGTATATCGGATCGGAAGGGTTTTCAGCCCGCCGACAAAGCTCGACTTGGCCCGCTTGGGTTCACCGGCCAGTTCAATTGTCTCGATCCGGTCGAGCAGTTCGTTGAACAACATCCTCATTTCCAGCCGCGCCAGATGCAGGCCAAGGCACTGGTGCGCCCCGGCACCAAAGGCCAGATGGCGGTTGGGCGAGCGGGCGGCATCAAATTTGCGTGGATTGTCAAAGATACGCTCGTCATGATTGGCCGAAATATAGCTCATCATCAACCAGTCGCCTTTTTTCACGGCCACATTGCCGACCTCGACATCTTCTGCCGCGGTCCGCATGAAATGCTGGACAGGCGTGGTCCACCGGATCGCCTCTTCAACAATGCCGGGCAGCAGGGAACGATCAGCCTTCAGCCGCGCAAATTGCTCCGGATCCTGTGCCAGCGCCATCATCGCGCCGGCCGTGGATGCAGAGGTTGTGTCATGCCCGGCAGACGCCACGATAATATAATAGCCCGCCATGTCCCGGTCGTTCAGATATTCTCCATCCACCTTGGCATTGGCGATGATGCTGGCGACATCAGCCGTGGGATTGGCGCGTTTTTCTTCGGCCAGTCGGGCAAAATAGGCTTCGAAATCGGCGACTGCACCAACCACAAGCTTTGTGATCTGCTCCGTCGTCATATTCGCCATGCCGGTTTTGTTAAGGTCCTCGTCCTGACCGCCGAACATTTGCTGAGTCAGGAACAACATGCGCTGTTCATCTTCTTCCGGAACGCCCAGAATCTGCATCACCACATGCAGCGGATAAGGCGCCGAAACCAAAGGCACGAAATCCGCCTCTGGCCCTGCATCGACCAGACGGTCAACGGTCGTCTTCGCAAGCGCGCCAATTTCCCCCTCCAGCTGGCGCAGGTTTTTGGGCATGAACCATTCCTGCGTCAGGCGGCGATATTTGGGATGGATAGGCGCATCCAGAGCGACCAGCGAATTGACGAGATGCGGGCTGCCGTCGGTAATCGCCTTTATCAGCTCTTCCCCCTGGCGCACGCCAAACACCACGCCGCGCGGATTGTTCAGGAATGTTGCATTATCCTTGCTCATCCGCATGACGTCATCATAGCTGGTGACCAGCCAGAACGGATCGTGCAGGTCGCCATTTTCAATGCGCGCTACCGGCATCTCGCGGCGCAGCACATCAAATTTGTCGAGCAGTCCATCCCACTCGGCATAGGATACCGGATTAATTATAGCAGCAGCAATGTCCGCCGGTGCTTTCGGTTCCGCGTTCATATCTTCTCTCCCGAAGTAATGCGCCCTTCAATATTCTGCTAAACGATACGGGAGCCGGTTTTGCCCCAATATTCATCACGCAGCAGGCGCTTGAATAATTTGCCCGTGGCCTCTCGTGGCAATTCTGCACGGAAGTCAATCTGCCGGGGGACTTTGACTCCCGACAATGTCTGCCGCAAATAGGCCTCTATCTCTTCGGCAAAGGCATCGCCCGCTTCGGCCATGTCAACCGGCTGGACTATGGCCACAACACGCTCGCCCATATCTTCATCCGGCGCGCCTATCACAGCGGCATCGGCAATTCTGGGATGAGAGACGAGCAGGTTTTCGATCTCCTGCGGATAGATATTCACACCGCCCGAAATTATCATGAAGCTCTTGCGGTCGGTCAGGTAAAGATAGCCATCCTCGTCAACCTTGCCGACATCGCCCAGCGAGCTCCAGCCATGTTTGTTAAACGCGCTTTTGGTTTTTTCCGGATCATTATGATAGCTGAACGGCGAGCCGCCCTCGAAATAGATCTGCCCTTCTTCACCGACCGGGACTTCGTCATCATTTTCGTCACATATTCTGACCTGACCGAGTATCGGCTTGCCCACCGATCCTTTATGCGTCAGCCAGTCTGCGGAATTGATAAAGGTAAAGCCGTTGCCTTCGGAACCGGCATAATATTCCATCAGGACCGGCCCCCACCATTCGATCATTTTTTCCTTCACCGGCACCGGACATGGCGCCGCCGCATGGACCGCGCATTTCAGGCTGGAGAGATCATATTTCGTCCGCACTTCTTCCGGCAATTTCAACATGCGGTTGAAATGGGTCGGCACCCACTGGCTGGCCGTGACCTTGTATTTTTCGATCAACGCAAGCGCCTGTTCCGGATCAAATTTTTCCATGACAATAACCGTGCCGCCCTGCCTGTGGACGGCCATGCACCAGCGCAGCGGAGCCGCATGATATAGCGGGGCCGGTGACAGATAGATGCTCTCGCCATTAACACCGAACGCGTTCAGCGCTATCATCGCCACTGCATTGGGCGCTTCAATTTCTTCTTCCTGCGGGAAAGGAATACGTACACCTTTTGGCCGGCCGGTGGTTCCGGAACTGTAAAGCATATCCATGCCATGGCGCTGATCGGCAATCGGCGTATCGGGCAGCGCGGAAAGCGCCGCCTCTATATCCCTGTCATCGCCAACGCCGGGATTATTACCCGCGCCATAGACAAATTGCTTCACATCAGGGTTCAGCTTCCGCACTTCATCGACAACGGCCAGCTTGTTTTCAGAGCTGACCAGCAATGATGCGCCGCTATCTGTCAGGATATAGGATATTTCCGGTGCGGTCAGGCGGCTGGGAATCGCCACATAATAAAGGCCCGCCCGCTGCGCGCCCCATGCGAAGTCGAAAAAATTCGGATGGTTGTCGAGCAATACAGCCACTGTATCGCCTGTCTTGATGCCTTCTTTCCGGAACAAATGGGCCATCCGGTTGGATGCCTTGTCCAGATCCGCATAAGTCTGGACCGCGCCGGTTCCGGCCATGATAACCGCAGGTTTATCGGGATTTTCCTTCGCATGCAGATAAGGATGCATCTGTTAACTCTCTCCATTCAAGGGCGACAGCGCCGGAACAGCGATTCGCGTTTTTCCCACCATGGTTTAATCGATCAGTTAAATCAATGGCCTGTCTTTGCTGACGGGTGAAAAAATACAGGGGAGAGAGAATCAGGCATCGCCAAAACAGCGAAGGCGGGAACCCGGCCACCGAAATATTGAAGATCGGAAAGCCGGATTCCCGCCTTCGCGGGTATGATAATTTAATGCTGCGCCTTATTCAGGAACATAGCCGGGCGGGCTGCGGGCGAAACTTAGCCCCGCGCCCTAATTCTCGACGTAAATATCTACCGGCACCGCAAGGTCGGCAAATATGCGGCCAATCGGGGACATGCTCTTTGCCCCTTCCTCGATCGCCTGTTCCAGGCTCATCTGTGCCCCTGCGCCATTGAGCTGCACCAATACGGTGCGGGCATCGCATATCGCCGCTTTGGTAATCGTGACCAGCGGCGTGTCCCCATCATCGGGCAAAAGGCCGACAGCGCGCTTTTCCTTTGGCCCGTCCAGCGCTTGTTCAAGGTCCGCGCTTTCGACCAGACCGGCGGTACTGCCATCATCACCCATGCCGAGCCAGACCAGATCCGGTGGCCATTTCAAATCCTGCAAGCGGGCATCCGCAGCGCCGCCAGCCAGGTGATAATCCTCATTCTCGGTCGCAATCGGCAGCACCCGTGCACCGCGGGTCAGGAACAACTGGGCCAGCGCTTTGACATGGCTGCGCGGATCGTCAACCGGAACCAGGTAATCATCCGTCGGAATGATCGTGACATATTTCCACTTGATCTGCTTTTCGGCCAGAGCTTCCAGAACCGGCATCACGTCGTCACCGACCGGCAGCGCCAGCAAAGCCTCTCCGCGGGCATCCAGCGCGCTTTCAATGATAAACGCAACGTCGCCCGCAATCGCGTCGATCATTTCCGCACGGTCATCGAAATCCCACCATTCGAGCTGGGAATCCTCACCCTCCGGCAAATCATCAAATTCCCCGTCTGCATCGCCATCTATATCCCAGGGCTCATCTTCAATCATTGCTCTATCCTGTCTTTCCGGTCACTTGTTCAGGCTTCTAATCCCTCAATTATTCAGCACAAGGGGAAATCCCGCTTTTCAAATCGTCCCGATTGGGCCAATTGGGCTGCGAAAAGGCGATATGACTATGACGGAAAACTATATTCTTACCCTGACGGCGGCGGACCGGGTTGGCATCGTGGCGGCGGTCGCGGGCTTTTTGGCCGACCATGACGGCTTCATTCTCGACAGCCAGCAATATGCCGATCTGGAGCTGGGCCGTTTTTTCATGCGCGTCGAGTTCAAGGCTGCGGGAGAACGGTTTCCGGCCAGTCTTGAACTGCTCAGCGAAAAATTTGCCGCAATCGGGGAGCAATATGCGCTCGACTGGACATTGAATAGCGGCGCGCAAAAGCCCAATGTCGTGATCGCGGTTTCAAAGGGCAGCCACTGCCTCAACGACCTGCTGCACCGCCGCAAAACAGGCGGATTGCCAGTCAATATCGCCGCTGTGGTCAGCAACCATGAAACGCTGCGCGACCTGACCGAATGGCACGGCGTTGCCTTCCACTATCTTCCCGTCACCGACGAAAACCGGGCGGAGCAGGAACAGGCGATCCTCGATATCATGGACAAGACGCAGGCGGATTACCTGATTCTTGCGCGCTATATGCAGATATTGTCCGACGATCTGAGCGCCAGGCTGGCCGGGCGCTGCATCAATATCCATCACAGCTTCTTGCCCAGTTTCAAGGGGGCCAGACCCTATCACCGCGCGCATGAACGCGGCGTCAAGCTGATCGGCGCGACCGCCCATTTTGTTAGCGCCGACCTGGATGAAGGTCCGATTATCGAGCAGGCGGTCGAGCGTGTCGACCACCGCGCCAGCGTGGACGACATGATCCGCATCGGCCGCGACATAGAAGCGCAGGTGCTCGCGAAAGCCGTGAAATGGGCGGGCGAGCGGCGGATATTGCTGAACGGAAACCGGACGGTTGTGTTCCGCTAGATATCTCAAGCCAGATAAAGTTTACATGTTAGCCCTGAGCTTGTCGAAGGGTGTCTATGGTCTTGAAGCGCCCTTCGACAAGCGACTAACGGATATTATTCAATCGGTGCTTGCCCCGGCATCGGTTCATCCAGCACGACGCCCGCTGGCCGCAGGATGGTTAACGAGGCGGGGGCGCCGCTGACCTTTTCCTGCACATTGATATCGACCTGCACGAAGCGGCCTTCGCCGGCCAGTTTGGCATCTTGCGTCCAAGTCCACTCAAGGCCGCCATTTTCCTCCTCGCCGCTGCTTTTACCCAGAGCGGGCGGGCGCGGGTCGGTGAGGATTTCCACGCCGCGATTACGCACCACCGACTGCGCCACGACGCGCAGTTCCAGTTCGGCGGCATTACGTGTCGTATAGCCCTGAAGCCGGATCAGCGCGAGCGCGGCCAGCGAGAATACCGACAAGGCGACCAGCATTTCAATGAGCGTAAACCCGCGTTCTGACTTCATGGCGCGTCCTCCGCCTGGGCCAGACTCACATCGCCCATCGGCGTAATCACTATGCTGCGGCCAAGATTTTCGTAGCTCAGCCGCAGTTCCACCTGATCGCTGGGCAATCCCGTGCTTTCAAAGCTGATGAGCATCGGCCCGGCCTCCCCCGTCTCGGCGCTCACTCCGTCGGACCAGTTTGTCGTGCGGAACGGCTTGTCCTCCATCACGGTCCAGCCGCCCTTGCGCCGCTCCAGAAAACTATAGCCGGACGGCGTGACCTGCACCGCCATCGGGCGTGACTGCAGTATCGCATTATCGCGCAAGGCCGCCGTGCGCGCCGCAAATTGCTGGGCATCGCTTTCCAGCTTTCCGTCCCCGCGCGGGATGGACAGCACCGCGACCGACATCATCAGCCCCAGAATCACTAATACAATCATGAGTTCCACGAGCGTGAAGCCCGCTTCATAAAAATGTCGATCAGCGCCCTGTCGCGGTTTTCGGCAGCCTGTCATATGATCTGATACCCATAACGTCCGTTCCCTCTCTTGCAGAAGCGCGGCGGGCCTGCAATGGATGAAACAGGGACATAGTGATTCCGGTATAAAATAGAGTGGAGAAGATATGAGCGACGTCGTTCTTTATAATAAGCAAGACCGCGTGGTCACCATTACACTGAACAAACCGGAGACACGCAACGCGCTATCCACCGACCTTTGCGAGGCACTTGTCTCCGCAATCAAAAAAGCCGACGCCGACGAAAGCGTGAGCTGCGTTGTCCTCGCCGCCAATGGCAAAAGCTTCTCCTCCGGCGGCAACCTGCACGAGATAAGGGCGATGACGGCGGAACAGAACATGTCCCCGCTGCAAATCGAGCAATGGTATAAAACCGGTATCCAGCGCATCCCGCTGGCCATGGCCGATATTTCGGTCCCCGTCATCGCGGCGGTCAACGGCCATGCGATTGGCGCAGGCAACGACCTTGCCACCATGTGCGACATCCGCATTGCCAGCGAAGACGCGATTTTTGCGGAAAGTTTCCTGCGCGTCGGTCTGATCCCCGGCGATGGCGGCGCATGGCTGTTGCCGCGCATCATTGGTCAGGCGCGGGCGAACCAGATGCTGTTCACCGGCGAGTTTATCGATGCCCAGAAAGCGTTGAACTATGGCCTGGTATCGGAAGTCGTCGCCAATGACGATTTGCTGAAACGCGCCTATGAGCTGGCAGATCAGGTGGTTGCATTGCCGCCCTCTGCCATCCGCAAGACCAAGGAACTGGTCCGCACCGCGCAAAGCGTGACGTTGAAAGAAAATCTGGATGAAGCGGCACTGTTCCAGGGCGTGTTGCAACAGCTTGACGATCACCGCGAAGCGATTGACGCGATTCTGGAAAAGCGCAAGCCGGTGTTCAAAGGCCGTTAATTTGATGAGATTGGTAGAGGATTAAAGAGATGCAGCGTTTCAATTTCCCTGTTGTCCCGCCTGACCCGGCACTGGAAGAGCTGCGCTCTGGGCTTCAGGCCTTTTTGAAGGAAGAGCGGGAAGCCGGAAATTTCCGGCCCGAACCGGAATGCTGGATGGCGAGCGCCGATCCCGAATTTTCTCGGAAAATGGGCAAGCGCGGATGGATCGGCCTCACCTGGTCGAGCCAATATGGCGGACGGGATAAAAGCGCGCTGGAACGCTATATCGTCACCGAAGAAACATTGCGCGCCGGTGCTCCGGTGGCAGCGCACTGGATTGCCGACCGCCAGCATGCACCGATGTTGCTGGACTATGGCACGGAAGAACAAAAACATGACATCTTGCCGCGTATAGCCGCGGGTGAATGCTATTTCGCCATCGGCCTTTCGGAACCCGGCGCGGGGTCGGACCTTGCCAATGTGAAAACCAAAGCCGAAAAAGTGGCGGACGGGTGGAAAATCAATGGCCAGAAAATCTGGTCATCCGGCGCGCATATCTGTCATTATATGGTTGCCCTGCTGCGCACGTCGCCCGCCGATGGCCGCAACCGCCATGTCGGCCTTTCGCAAATCCTGATCGATCTGAGCCTTCCCGGTGTCACGATCAAACCGATTGTGGACCTGTCCGGTGACGCGCATTTTAACGAGGTTTATTTTGAAGATGTGATTGTGCCCGATGATTGCCTGCTCGGTGAGGAAGGCGGCGGATGGAAACAGGTGACGGGCGAACTGGCGATGGAACGCTCTGGCCCCGAACGGTTCCTGTCCACCTATATCACTCTGGAAACAGCTTTATACCAGTTGCAGGGTAAAATGGGCAGCGCATCCCATGCGCGTCTGGGCAAGCTGATCGCCAGTCTTCGCACGCTGCGCGGCATGTCGTGGAGCATCGCCAATCTCTTGCACCGCGGCGTATCCCCGGAAGCGGAAGCGGCGCTGGTCAAGGATCTGGGCAACCGTCTGGAAAATGACCTGACGCAGGAAGTGCGCGCCCTCCTCAACGATCTGCCAGCCGATGAATGGAGCGAGGACATGCACCGGATATTGAATATCGGCATCCTGCGCTCCCCGCCCAACACCCTGCGCGGCGGGACAACCGAAGTGCTGCGCGGGATTACTGCGCGGCAACTGGGCCTTAGATAAGGAAAGCGGCGATGATAAATACAGAAGGCATGATCGCGCAAACAGCAGCGAAAATATATGGTGACCTGTGCGGGCGGGAAGTCCCGCACGAGGCAGAGGCCGGGAAATATCCGCAAGACCTGTGGGATGCACTTTCCGAAAACGGCCTGCCTCTGGCATGGGTGAGCGAGAATAACGGCGGCTTTGGCGCGGATTATGACGAGGTTTTCGGCGCTATCTGGGCCTCAGCACAGGCCGCGTCTCCTGTTCCCTTTGCCGAGACATTGATCGCCAACTGGCTGCTCGACCAGGCGGACCTGTCGCCAGCGGAAGGCTCGGCCAGCTTTGCCATTCTCGGCGGGCCGAATGGCGGGCTGCCCACGGCCGACATTCCTTTTGGAGCGCATGTGGACCAGATTGTTATGTTTGACGAGGCGCTGGGCGAAATTGCGCTGTTCGACAATCTGGAAGCGGCGCGGATAGATATGGATGCCCTCTCCCCCGACGGCGCGACCCGCTTTGTTTTTTCAGGACACCGCGCGGTGTCATCGGCCAAAACCGGCCTGTCACAGCGCGGGGTCGAGGCGCTTATCCTGACGGTGCGGGCTGTCCAAATGGCTGCGGCTATGGAGGCGGCGCTGAACCTGTCCATCGCCTATGTGTCAGAGCGCGAACAATTTGGGCGGCCGCTCTCAAAGTTTCAGGCAATCCAGCAGCAACTGGCCGTCGCGGCATCGGAATGTGCTGCGGCAACCATGGCGGCGGCGCAGGCCGCAAGCAGCATCGCACAGCACAGGGATGATCCCGAAAAGGCATGGCACGAAGCGGTCGTCGCAAAGGTCCAGATCGGCCACAGCGTGGAAGCCGTGACCGTTCCCTTCCATCAGGTGCACGGGGCGATGGGCTATACGCAGGAATATGACCTGCACCATTATACCCGCCGCCTGTGGGCGTGGCGCGATGCGCTGGGCAATGAACATCGCTGGTCCGCATTGCTGGGCGAAGAGCTTTCCAAGGGGTCGCCGGACCATGTCTGGAAAGGGGTGACAACCGGTAACTGGGTTGATAGTTAACTGGTCAATTAATCTGATTCGTCAATGGGATACCTTTGGCTTCGACATCTACACCTAAGAAAGCAATAACCCATGAAAACACGTATTACTGAGCTTTTCGGCATCGAACATCCCATCATTCAGGGCGGTATGCACTATGTCGGATTCGCCGAACTGGCCGCCGCTGTATCCGAAGCGGGCGGCCTTGGCATGATCACCGGCCTGACCCAGAGAACACCCGAAGATCTCGACAAGGAAATCAAAAAGGCAAAGGAACTGACCGACAAGCCCATCGGCGTGAACCTGACCTTCCTGCCCATCGTCAACACGCCCGACTATCCCGGCTATATTGACGCGATCATCAGCAACGGGATCAAGGCGGTGGAAACAGCCGGTAACAATCCGGTGGAATATCTACCCAAGCTGAAGGAAAACGGCGTCAAGGTCATCCACAAATGCACCGCTGTGCGCCATGCGCTGAAAGCCCAGAGCATTGGCTGTGACGCGGTTTCGGTGGACGGTTTTGAATGTGGCGGCCATCCCGGTGAAGATGATGTGCCGAACATGATCCTGCTTCTCCGCGCTGCCGATGAGCTGGACATTCCGTTTGTCAGCTCCGGAGGTCAGGCCGATGCCCGCTCGCTGGTCGCCTCGCTCGCCATGGGAGCAGAAGGCATGAACATGGGTACGCGCTTCATCGCCACCAAGGAAGCGCCGGTGCACCAGAATGTGAAAGACGCCATCGTCGCTGCAAGCGAGCTTGACACCCGCCTCATCATGCGCCCGCTGCGCAATACCGAACGGGTGCTGAACAACGCGGCTGTCGAAAAGCTGCTGGAGATCGAGAAAGAGAAAGGCTCTGACCTGAAATTCAACGATATCATGGAACAGGTTGCGGGCATTTATCCGAAGATCATGGAGGAAGGCACAATGGATGCAGGCGCATGGAGCTGCGGCATGGTTGCGGGCCTCATCCATGACATCCCCACCGTGAAAGAACTGATCGACCGGATCATGAGCGAAGCGGAAGAGATTATTCGCGGCCGCCTGGAAGGCTTTTTAAAGGCATAGATAACATAGGGGAGCCCCCGAAAAACTTTCCGGGGGCTCCTTTATTTCGTGGTCATGTTCCGTTTAGCGTCCAATCGCGTTGCCGATGACCGCACCGATAATGCCGCTGGTAATCGCGATCAGCACAGCATCATTGCCGGACTGGACCCACTGATGCCCTCTCGGCGCGTTTGACAGGCGATAGGCGCGCGGGTTGTTAATCACCCGGTAGTTGTTCGCATATCTGCGGTCAAAGCGCTGTCCCTTGGCCCACCGTTTCTTATTGGCCTTGTAATAGGATTTTTGGTAGCGGTTCTGCTGATACCGGTTGTTATTCTGCCGGTTTGCGTTCTGCCGTTTGGTAGTGTTCCGGTTCCCGTTATAATATTTCGGCGCATTGTTTCTCACCGTCGTTTTCGTGGTGACAACACGCTTGCCATTCTTGTTGGTCACGCTTTTCTTGACCGTCTTATGCTGTGCCGACTGATATGGCGCAGCTTGTGCCTGAGCGGTAATCACCGGCGAAACTACCATGGTGGAAGCGGCCAGAACCATCAGAAACTTTTTCATAACAAACTCCTTTACATACGGCGCTCACTGCGGCGTCAGAAACAGTTATGACGCAAACCCGTCGCAAAGATTTGTCAGATTCCATCTATATTGTATTAAAGTGTCGCGGGGAGGCAGGGCTGTTAATCTGGCGATCAGCTAACCGCCCTTGCACATTCCCGCCCTTGCACATTCCTGAAGGCGCGACGAGGTCGCTTTGCGCCGCGCCGGTTTCAGGCTTGGCCGTGTTTCCACAAAGCCAGCACAGAACGCAGCGCGGTGACAAAAGCGATCGGTTGGTCCAGCATCAGGTGATGCTCTGCTTCCGGGACAGCAATCATCGGGATATGCGTCCCGCCCAGTTCTTTGACATAGGCGACGCTGTCCGCATCGAAAAGCTGGCTGTTTTCTCCGTATATGATCGCCAGTCTGTGCTGCAAATTCGCAACACGGCCACCTAATTGCTGCTGCGCCGAGTTGTCATCCTCGGTACGCGCGAACACAAGCGGGTTGAATTTCCACGTCCAGCCGCCTTCAACCTGACGGAGCGAGTGATAAGCCATATAGTCCTTCAGAAAAGGCTCGCCCACAGGCTGCGGCGGAGACAGGATATAGCGCCCCAGCGCTGTTTTATAATCGGGGTAGATATTATTGGGCCGGGTCGCATCACCGGAACCCGGAGGGCCCATGCCTTGCTTTTCCTCCCGCTCCCGCAATGTTTCGGGCCGCATAATCATCAGGTCACAGATGATCAGACCGGCAAATTTATCGCCAGCCAGCTCCATGGCGGTCACCCCCACGCTTGACCCGAAACTATGGGCAATGATCGTCGGCTTGACCGGTCCCGAAAAGAAATCAAACGCCTCTGCCACAGCGATCATGTTCGCACCGCGCCCGGCATGGGTGCTGGCGCTATGAAGCTCGCTATCGCCCATCCCGGCTAGTTCATAGGCGACAATATCATATTCCCCGGCAAGGAACGGGGCAATGAACGCAAAACAACGCACATGGGACAGGAAGCCGTGCGTCATCAACAACGGCGGCTTCCCGCGTGTGCCCCAGCGGAAATAATGCACCTTGCTGCCGCCAATATCCACGAAGCCTTCCTCACGAGGAACTTCTAGCGCTTCGATGAACCATGACGGCAGCTGGTGACTGCCAGCCCAAAGTTCTTGTATGTCTGTGCTGGCCATAGGAGGTCTTATTTACCCTGCCAGTTCGGCTTGCGCTTCTCGGCAAAGGCGAGTGAACCTTCTTTGGCATCCTGTGACGTAAAGACCGGGCCCATGATCTCGGCCTGTTTCTTCCAGGCCTCTTCGCTGGTCCAGTCATAGCTTTCGTTGATGATTTTCTTGGTCGCTTTCAACGCAAGCGGACCATTGGCTGCAACCGTTGTCGCCAGCTCAATCGCGGCATCCAGCGCTGCACCATCGGTTAAGCGGTTGACAAAACCGACATCATAGGCGCGCTGGGCATCAATGAAGTCGCCTGTCAGCGCCATTTCCATCGCGATACGCTTGCCGACAAGCTGCTGCAATTTCAGCACACCGCCTGCACCCGCAACCAGCGAGCGTTTGACTTCGGGAATACCGAATTTGGCCTTGCTGTTCGCAACACAAAGATCGCAGGCCAAAGCCAGTTCCAGACCGCCAGCAAGGGCATAGCCTTCTACCGCCGCGATGATGGGTTTTTCCGGTCCCTTTTCGGTGATACCGCCGAAACCATAGCCTTTTACGCTTGGCGTTTCGCCGCGCAGAAAGCCTTTCAGGTCCATGCCGGAACAAAAGGTTCCTCCCGCGCCGGTGATGATACCGGCATTCAGGCTGTTATCATTATCAAGCTGTTCCATAGCCGCGCGAATGCCCTCGGCAGCCGCTTTGGTCATCGCGTTTTTGGCTTCGGGCCGGTTGATGGTGACGATGATAAAGCCGTCTTGAATATCCGTAAGCACTTCTGACATTTTGTATCTCCTTTAATCTTTAATCGAACAATAAACCGGCCAGTTTTGACCGTTGATAAGCCGCATCACCAATCAGCGCGCCATCAAAAATGGCTTTGCGCCGGTGCAACTGGGCGTCGCAATCATGGGTGAATCCAAAGCCGCCGTGGAACTGGATCGAGCGGTCGGCAGCGCGGCTATAGGTTGAATGTGCCTGCGCCGCGGCCATACGGACCGCCACTTCCCCGCGGCCTTGCTCGCCCCAGCTATGCGCTGCGCTATAAACGTGCGTGCGGGCTTTTTCATATTCGACATAATTATCGACAGTGGGGTGTTTCAGCGCCTGATAGCTGCCGATAATCTTGTCAAACTGCTTGCGCGTCTTGAGATATTCGATCGTGTAGTCGATCACCGCCTGCGCCCCGCCGCACATTTCGGCGGCCTGGATCAATCCGGCAGCAAGCTCGATTCTCTCAATCGTTTCGCGGGAGCGGTCCGCATCGAAAAGCGCATCAGCCGAAACTTTCACGCCGTCCAGAGTCAGCTCGAAACTACGCGATGTTTCGTCGATAATCGATTCCCGCCGCAATGCTCCTTCTGCCAGAGCCGAACGCTCGATCAGGGCAAATCGGATAGTGCCGTCAATCTTTACCGACGCGATGATAAGCTCTGCGCTGTCCGCCCATCGCACTAACTGCTTCTTGCCGGACAGGGTGACAGTATCGCCATCCTGCTTGCCGGAACATTCTATATTGCCAAGATCCCAGTCGCCATTATCTTCGGACAGGGCCAGGGTTGCCACGCTTCCCGCCGCAATTTTCGGCAGCCATCGGGCCTGCTGTTCCTCGCTTCCGCCCGCAAGCAGGGCCTGTGCGGCCAGTGTCGTGGAACCAAAAGGCGTATTCATGAGGTTGCGGCCCATTTGCTCGGCAATCGGGACCACTTCGGCCATGGACAGGCCTACGCCGTCATAGTTTTCCGGAATGGCAATCGCCAGCCAGCCCAGCTCGCCAATCTCTTTCCAGACCTGCGGATCATATCCCAGATCATCCTCAAGTAATGCGCGCACCTTCTCTATCGGGGACTTGTCCCGGCAAAAATTGGTTGCGACATCCAACAATTCAATTTGCTCTTCGGTCGTGCCGATTGTGCCTAAATTATCCATTTTTCTGATCCTGATTATCGCGTTTTAGGAAGGCCAAGCGCGTGCTCGCCAACGATATTGCGCTGAATCTCCGAAGTTCCGCCGCCAATGGTTGCCGAGAAACTGTTGAGATAGCTGCGATGCCAATAGCCGTCATCGATCGCATTTTCATCGCCCACATAATAGCCCGCCTTTGTCCCCTGGAACGCCAGCGAAAATTCTGTCAGCTCACGGATCAGCTCGGTCCTTGCCAGCTTGTTCATCAGCGGCAGGCCCATGGGCCGGTCCTGCATCAATTGCGGCATCCGGCGGCGGGTGTTGTTGAGGTTGATCGCCTGAATATCGATCATGAATTGCGTCATCTTGTCCCGCATGACCGGGTCATCGAGCAGCGGCTTGCCATTCCGCACCGAATTTTTTGCCAGTTCGACAATCTGCATGACATCCAGTTCCTTGACGAAATAGCCGCCAACCGGTTTCACTTTCGCGCCCCGTTCATATTCCAGCGTCTTGACCGCCATCGACCATCCATTCCCCTCGCCGCCAAACAGGCAGTCGGCGGAAACGCGCGCATCGGTGAAAAAGGTTTGGACAAAACCATATTCGCCGGTGAGCTTCTTGATCCGGCTGGTGGTGATGCCGTCAATCTTCATCGGGATAAGAAAGAAGCTTAAGCCTGCATATTTATTCGGCGCATTGAAATCCGTGCGCGCCAGCAGGATCATATATTTGGCGCGGTCCCCCAGCGAGGTCCAGATTTTCGACCCGTTGAGGACATATTCATCGCCGTCCCTGACCGCTTTAAGCTGTGCATTGCCAAGGTCGCTGCCATGTTCCGGCTCGGAAAAACCCTGGCACCAGATATCTTCGGCACTGAGCATATTCTTGATATATTTCTGCTTCTGCTCCTCCGACCCCAGATCGAGGATGAGCGGCCCTGCCCAGCCATTGCCGATGGCGTTGAGCATTATCGGCGCGTCATATTTTTTCATCGCGCGGGTGGCGACACGCTGGAACTCGCTATGCAGTCCGCCGCCGCCATATTCCTTTGGCCAGCTGGCACCAAAAAACCCGGCCTCGTAAACCTTGCGCTGCCAATCGCGCAGGAAATCGTACTGCTGATCGGTAGAGACTTCCATGAAAGTCAGTGGCAGCATGAAGCCGGGATCGCGGACGGTATTTTCCTTGAACCAGGCATCGGCGGCTTCGCCAAATTCCTTTAATTCGGCTGGGCTGGGTTTTTCGGCCATGATGTCGCTCCTAAACGTCTCTTATCAATAGGGTCAGTGGCAGAGCGTAGTGCCCTGCGATATCCATAAAATCAATAGCGGGTTAACTGAACGATTAAATTGCAAAAAGCAATGGTCATTTACCCGGTAGGGAGAGAGATATGTCTATCGAGCAAAAACACGTGATGTGCCGTGCCTGTCATGCCCATTGTGGATTGATTGTCGATTTTGAAAATGGTGTTCCGGTCAAAACCCACGGTGACAAGAATAATCCCGAATATGAAGGGTATAGCTGCATAAAAGGTCGGCAACTCGCCAATTATCACAGCCTGGAATCGCGCTTACTGACCAGTTACAAGGGCATGAAACAGGGCCGGAAAGAGGCGATAAGCTGGCGGGATGCCGCGCAGGAAATTGCCGCAAAACTCGAAAATATTATCGCCGAGCACGGGCCGGACAGCGTGGCTTCCTATGTCGGGACGTTCGGTTATAACAACCTCAACGCCCATAGCTTCATGCTGGCCCTGATGGATGCGATAGGATCGACTTCGGTATATGACAGTGTGACCATCGACCAGCCCGGCAAAGGCATTGCCCGCGCGCTCGCCGGTCCCTGGCTTGCGGGCGCGCCGCGGGTGGGCGAGTGGGACGGGTTGATGCTGGTTGGCACTAATCCCATCGTCTCGATGAATGGCGGGCTAGGCATGAACCCGGCCAAGAAACTGCATGATGCGAAGAAACGCGGGATGCAGCTTATCGTCATTGATCCACGTGAAACAGAAAGCGCCCGGCAGGCCGATCTATACCTGCAATGCCGCCCCGGTGAGGATCCGATAATCCTTGCCGCCATCACTAAGGTGGTGATCGAGGAAGGCCTGTATGACAAGGATTTCGTCGCCAATGACGTGAACGGGCTTGAGGCTTTAAAAAAGGCGGTCGCGCCTTTCGATCCCGCTCTGGCTGCCCAGCGCGCCGATTTGACAGTGGAAGAAATTGTTCAGGCCGCGCGCATGTATGGCCGCTGGAAACAAGGCAGCATCAGCGTCGGGACCGGCCCCAATATGGCTGGCGGCGGCAATATTACCGAATATCTCAACCTGTCGCTGACCTCGATCATGGGCCATTGGCGGCGTGAAGGTGAAATCAACCGGCGCAGCGGCGTGTTTATGAAGCCCGCTCCCCCTATCGCCGCTTCTCCGGGGCCATTGCAGGCATGGGGCTTTGGCCGCAAGCTGCATAGCCGCGATCTGGAGCAGAGCATTTCCGGCATGCCCACATCTGCCCTGCCCGACGAAATCCTGACTCCCGGTGACAAACAGGTAAAGGCGCTGATCTGTCTGGGCGGCAACCCGATGCTGGCTTGGCCGGACCAGCTCAAGACGTTCGAGGCGATGAAGGCGCTCGACCTGCTGGTCTGTGTCGATCCGCGCATGTCGAAAACGGCGGAGCTTGCCGACTATGTTATCTCGCCAAAGCTGCATTACGAAGTCCATGGCAGCACCGCCGCGCCGGGACTTTATGGCGGATTTGGCGCTGGCTGGGGCTTTGAAAATAATTACGCGCAGGCCAGCCTGCCGATCATGGAAGCACCCGAAGGTTCCGACCTGTGCGAGGAATATCAATTCATCCACACGCTCGCCAGCTACATGGGCAAACCTCTGGAAATCAAAAGCTGGGCGCTTGTCTCCCACCCGCAGGAGCGCGAGGAAAATACCACGATTTTCGAACCCGGCGAAACACCCGATCCGGTCACCGCGTGGAGCGCCGCGCTGAACGGATCGCCGGTTCCTGTGACCGAAGTTTTCGCCGATCCCGATGCCCATAAGGGCAAGATTGTCGATGCGCAGCCTTTGCTTGTCCAGCCCAAGCCCGCAGGCTGGGAAGGCAAGCTGTCGGTCGGCAATGCCGCCATGCTGGAAGAACTGGACGCCTATGTGCAGCGGCTGGGACAGCCGGTGGAGGAAACCGCCTTCCCGATGCGGATGATTGGCCGGCGGATGACCGCCATGCTCAATTCCAGCTGGCACGAGGAACCCACCCAGCGCAAACGCGTGCCGCATCACCCGGCCTATATGAACCCTGCGGATATGGAAGCGCTCGGCTTGATTGAGGATCAGCCGGTGGAAGTGGAATCGGAACGCGCCTTCATTAGCTGCGTGGCCAAGGCCGATATAAGCGTGAAGCGCGGATGCGTTTCCATGCCGCATAGCTGGGGCACAAATCCGGACGAGAATGAAGACCCGCTGGGCGATGGCGGCAATACCGGGAGGCTTTCGTTTAACGACCGCGACTTTGACAGAAGGACAGGTATTCCGCTGATGAGCAGCATTCCGATCCGCGTCCGGGCAAAGGGGCAAGTGCTGATCCCCGCGCAATAAGCGCAGGGCAAGCCCATAGCGTCAGGGGCAAGCCGGTTGCAAAAAACTCACGATAATCTAAAGTCGCGTCATTGATTATTGGTGACCATGCCCTTGGGACAAGTATATCTTGCTCCGTTAGGGGTGAACCTGTCGAACCACGTTTCTAGGTCGGGAACGGTATCAAGGCTAAAAGCGTGCATCGACAGGCTCAGCACTAACGGAAACTGACTTGGCCGGCGGGGATAGATTTCAGGAGCTTTCACTTGTCCTTTCCCCGCACCCTAGCATTATTATCCGCCGCGAGCCTGATGAGCGCTTCGCCACTATTGGCGCAGGATAGTGGCTCCACAAACACTGGCCAGCCGGTTGAAATCAGCGCCGACAGGCTGACCCAGACCGTCAAGACCATGACGCTGGACCAGTTTGAAGGGCGCGCGCCGGGCACGGCGGGGGAAGATAAAACCATCGGTTATCTGATTGGCCGGTTTGAAGCCCTGGGGCTGGAGCCTGGCGGCGTGGACGGCACATGGACGCAGCCGGTTCCGCTACTCCATACTATCCTTGGAACTCCGGAAACCCTCTCGGTCTCGGCAGGCGGACAGACAACGGAATTGGAAGCGGGTACGGATATCTATGTCTCCACCCTGCAACCCGCCGAAAAAGTCGCGGTTCAAAATGCGGAGATGGTTTTCGTCGGCTATGGCGTGACCGCGCCCGAACGCGAATGGGATGATTTCAAGTCGCTTGACCTCAAGGGCAAGGTCGCGGTGATCCTTGTCAATGATCCGGATTTTGCCGCTGCGGCGAATGAGCCTGTGGCCGATACATTTGGCGGGCGGGCGATGACCTATTATGGCCGCTGGACCTACAAGTTTGAAGAAGCAGCGCGGCGCGGCGCGGTAGCCGCGTTAATCATCCACGAAACCGAAGCGGCCGGTTATGGCTGGAACGTGGTGCAAAGCCCGCAAGGCGAGAATTACGATATCGTCAGACCGGCGGACCAGATCACCAGCCTCGCCCTGCAAGGCTGGATCAGCGGCGAAGCGGCGCAGAAATTGTTTGATGATGCCGGGCTGGACCTTGCCGATCTGCGCGTCAGGGCACGGACCAAGGACTTCCAGCCGGTTCCGCTCAATGCCCGGTTCAATGCCGTCTATCCGGTTCAGCAGGAAGTGGTGAAAAGCCAGAATGTCATTGCCAAAATCACTGGCAAGACCCGCCCTGACGAGACTGTCATCTATGGCGCGCACTGGGATGCTTATGGTGAAGGGCCGCCCGATGAGGAGGGTAGAATATACCGCGCCGGTGCCAATGACGACGCGCTGGGCATTGCGGGTATCATGGAAATTGCCCGCAAGTTCAAATCCATGCCGCAGCCGGACCGGACCATAGTCTTTGCCGCGTGGACAGCGGAAGAGCGGGGATTGCTTGGCTCCGAAGCCTATGCACAGGCGCCTGTCTATCCGCTTGAAAAGACGGTCGCAAATCTGGCAATCGACATTTTGCAAACCGCTGGTGAGGCAAAAGACGTTATTCTGGTCGGCAAGGGCCAAGGGACTTTGGAAGACGATCTGGCGACCTTCGCCAAGCTGCAAGGCCGCGTCGTAACCGAGGAAAGCCTTCCCGAACGGGGGCTGTTTTACCGCGCCGATCATTTCTCCCTCGCCAAACAGGGCGTGCCGGTATTGTTGATGATGGGCATTGCAGGTGCGGCTGATCTGGTCGAGGGCGGACAAGCCGCGGGCCAGAAATGGATCGATGACTATACCGGAAACTGCTATCACGCCGCCTGCGATGCGTGGTCGCCGGAATGGGATCTGGCCGGCGCGATGCAGGACATCAACCTGATGTTCGACATCGGCAACGACCTGGTGCGTTCAGACCGCTGGCCGGAATGGAAAGAGGGTTCCGAGTTCAAGGAAATCCGCGAAAAAAGCGCTGCCGTCCGGAAGTAGGTCGGTTTCGCCCCTCGCCATTCCTGCGAAGGCGGGAATCCAGCTTCCCTCTGCAAGGTTCCAGCTGAACGCGCCCCCGCCTACGCGGGAATGACCGTCGTGATTTAACGCTGTCCTACATGCTCAGCCTTATGATATCAGCAATCCGGTTCTTTCTCAGATTTGAATTTTTTCATGCCCGGCCAGCGTCAAAAGTCCAACACATCCCGGCCCCAAGACCAAATCCAATATTTTCCGGAAGAATTGGCGGAAACAAAATGTTCCTTGGTGTGAAGTTAGTGAAGTTTGAAACAGCGATTTTCCAGTTCCAGGCCTCCAGTCCCCATAAAAATGGCCCCGGAAACCAATCCGGAGCCATTCCTGTATATCGAAATCAAACGCAGTTTGCGTAAGGCCCTACCCTACGACGATCATCACCAGCGAACGGGCGATCAGCGCAGGTGTTTCAACGCCTTCGATCTCCACCGTCACATCATAGCTGAGCAGCCAGCGGCCCGCCTGTTTTTCATCTGCATCGACCAATGTATGACGCGCGCGTATTTTGGAACCGGCGCGAACGGGGTTCAGGAAACGCACCTTGTCATAGCCATAGTTGATGCCCATCACCGTGCCTTTGAGGCCCAGCGTGCAGCCAGCCGACATGGCGGGGAGCAGAGACAGGGTCAGCAAGCCATGCGCGATGGTACCGCCAAACGGCGTGTGTTTCGCTTTTTCTTCGTTAACATGGATGAACTGGTGATCTTCGGTGCAGTCGGCAAATTTGTTGATGCGGTCCTGACTGGCTTCAAACCATTCGGACACGCCCACTTCCTTGCCTTTCCAGCTTTCCAGTTCACTTGGCATAATCGTTGGCATATTATCTCTCCTAAATATGGTTCCGGGGCCCGATCTATCGGGCACCCAAGCGTTTATCGGCGCCCTATCAGCCCTTCATGACTTCCTGCATCCGGCGAAAGAATTTGCCGCCCTGTCCGCCGCCATTGGCATATTCCTGCATGCCGGTTTCGTCGAGAATCTGGTCGATATTCTCTGCAATCGCTTCGGCGCTGCGCTTTTCAACCGGCAGCCAGATGCCTTCGGTTTCCAGAATTTTCGCCGCTGCATAGCCGCCTGCACCAGCGGTGAGGATAGTCTTGGACGGTGCGCCATCGCTGCACAGGTAAACCACGGCGGGCGTTACCGCTTCGGGCACCAGCAATTTCAGCGCTTCTTCCGGCATGATGTCTTCGGTCATGCGGGTCGCAGCCACGGGGGAGATACAGTTGGTATGGATGCCTTTGCCCGCGCCTTCCTGATGCAATGTGTTCATGAAACCGACCAGCGCCAGTTTCGCCGCGCCATAATTGGCCTGTCCAAAATTGCCATAAAGGCCGGTGGAAGAAGTCGTCATCACGATGCGGCCATATTGACGCTCACGCATGTGGTCCCACACCGCCTTGGTGCAGTTGACGCTGCCGGTCAGGTGGACATCCATGACGAACTGGAAATCTTCCAGGCTCATTTTGTGGAAGCTTTTATCGCGCAAAACACCGGCATTGTTGACCAGAATATCGACATGGCCCCATTTCGCGATGGCATCGGCGACCATTTTTTCGACCGCTGGCATATCGGTGACGCTGCACCCTGCTGCCATGGCTTCGCCGCCTTCGGCTTCGATTTCAGCGACCACCTGTTCGGCAACCGTGGCAGAACCGCCGGTGCCGTCACGCGCGCCGCCAAAGTCATTGACGACAACCTTCACGCCGCGGCGCGCCAGTTCCATCGCATGTTCCTTGCCAAGCCCGGCGCCAGCGCCCGTGACAATGGCTACGCGATCATTAAATTCTACTGTGCTCATCGGATTTTTGCCTCTCGTTTTTTGCTATGAATGGAATCTTTGCAGCGATGGATGGGCAATCAAGCCGTTCGAGTCAAGCGGCGGTGATGACATTATCGGGCTTTGAAAGGCAAGATTACCGCGCCGCAGCAAGCCTGTATTTCACGCGTCCCTTGCCTGCCGTAACGGAAGCCATGGTCCGATGCGTTGGGGGTTTTTCTGACAGGCTCAGCAAAAATCTCACAAAGTCTTGCCACGCAGCCTTAATGCGTTGCCGATTACCGAGACGGATGACAGGCTCATCGCCGCCGCCGCGATCATCGGGCTTAGCAATAGACCGAACCATGGATATAGTATTCCAGCCGCGAGTGGGACGCCTAAGCCATTGTAAATAAAAGCAAAGAACAGGTTCTGGCGGATATTGTTCATCGTGAGGCGGCTCAGGCGGTGCGCTTTGACGATACCGCCCAGATCACCTTTGACCAGCGTGATGCCAGCACTTTCCATCGCCACATCCGTGCCGGTCCCCATGGCGATGCCAATATCGGCTTTGGCCAAGGCAGGAGCGTCGTTAATCCCGTCCCCTGCCATGGCGACAATCTTGCCCGATGCCTGCAACTCGCTGATGACACGGTGCTTGTCCTCCGGCGACACATTGGCATGGATCTCGTCGATGCCGATTTCATTGCCAACCGCCTTGGCCGTCGCCTCCGCATCACCGGTGAGCATAACGACATTCATACCGGCCGCATGCAGGTCCTTGATGGCCTGCGCCGTGGTGGATTTGATCGGGTCCGCAACGCCGATGAGGCCCGCTGGTTTGCCATTTACCGCGACAAACATCACCGTCTGACCCTGCGAGCGGCCATCTTGTGCTTTCGCTGAAAGATCGGAGCTTGATGCACTCAGCCGTTCCATCATCTTTTCGTTACCGACAGCAACCCGGCGGCCATGAACCGTGGCCTCCGCGCCTTCCCCGGTAACCGACTGAAAGTCATCTGCCGCTGCAAAAGACAGCCCGCGATCCTTTGCCCCCGCCACAATCGCGGCTGCCAACGGATGTTCGCTGGACATCTCCGCCGCCGCGACAAGCGCCAACATCTCATCTTCTTCCAGCGCGCCTTGCGCCTCTACCATTACCAGCTTCGGCTTACCCTCTGTCAGTGTTCCGGTCTTGTCGACAACTATGGTGTCGACCTTTTCAAATGTCTCAAGAACCTCGGCATTCTTGATCAAGATCCCGCTTTGCGCCCCCTTGCCCGTACCGACCATGATCGACATCGGCGTTGCCAATCCCAGCGCGCAAGGACAGGCAATGATAAGAACCGCCACCGCGTTCACCAGCCCGTATACCAGCGCTGGTTCCGGCCCCCAAATGGCCCACACGGCAAAGGTGATAATCGAAATCGCCACCACGCCCGGCACAAAATAGCCGGAAACTGTATCGGCAAGCTTTTGAATGGGCGCACGGCTGCGCTGTGCATCGGCCACCATTTGCACGATTTTCGCCAGCAATGTGTCCTTGCCAACGCGCGTTGCGATCATTTCAAAGCCGCCGGTCTGATTGACCGTACCGGCGGTGACCTCATCCCCCTGCGCTTTGCTGACCGGTATCGGCTCGCCCGTAATCATCGACTGGTCAACGGTACTGGAACCCTTTGCTATGGTGCCATCAACCGGAATTTTCTCACCCGGCCTAACCCGCAAACGGTCATCCGTGGCGACTTGCTCCAGCGCGATTTCTTCTTCGGAGCCATCGCTGTTAATCCGTATCGCTGTCGGCGGTGCCAGCTCCAGCAAAGCCCGCAAGGCGCTTGTCGTCTGTCCACGCGCTTTCAGCTCCAGAACCTGCCCCAACAAGACAAGAGTGGTGATAACCGCAGCGGCTTCATAATAAACGCCCACCTGTCCACCATGGTCCCTGAACGAATCCGGAAATATATCGGGGAACAGCGTCGCCGCCAGACTGAACAGAAACGCCACGCCGACGCCAATGCCAATCAGCGTAAACATATTGAGGTTGAGCGTTTTTATGGATTGGAATGCACGGACAAAAAATGGCTGTGCGCCCCAAATCACGACCGGAGCGGCAAGGATCAACTGCAACCACTGTGATATACTCGGGTCGACCAACCCATCAAACGGCCTGCCCGGCAGCATATCTCCCATGGCATAGATGAACAACGGAATCGTGAACAGAGCACTCACCCAGAACCGGCGGCGCATATCCAGATATTCCGGATCAGGCCCGGTATCGAGCGAAAATGTCTCCGGCTCCAGCGCCATACCGCAGATGGGGCAAGAACCTGGGCCTTCCTGACGGATTTCCGGATGCATGGGGCAGGTATAAATGGTGCCGGCAGGCATTGGTTCTTGTGGGATCGGCTTATCCGATAAATACCGTTCGGGGTCTGCGGCAAATTTGGTTTTGCAGCCAGCGGAACAGAAATGATATTCACTACCCTGATGTTCGCCATGATGCGCGGTCTTTGCCGGATCGACCGTCATCCCGCATACCGGGTCGATAACGTCATGGTTGCAGCAATCACTAGGATGAGAAGCTTCAGCCATAAATCAAGCCTCCATCACCGCTGCACTTTTTCAAATAAGTCGACCAGTTCGGTGAATTTTTCACGCTGCTCGGCCTCATCACCGCTGGCAATGGCCTCCGCGACGCAGCACGCCGCATGATCCTTCAATACCGCGCTCTCGACCTTGGTCAGAGCGGCGCGTACCGCCTGAATCTGATGCAAAATGTCAATACAATAACGGTCTTCTTCCACCATTCGGGCAATACCGCGCACCTGACCCTCAATGCGTTTGAGGCGGTTAATCTTCTTCTCTGAATTTTTTGCAGTCATTGAATCAGCGCCCTTCCGCATATACCTATGGGGGGTATATAGCTGATCTGCGTAAAAATGCAATGATCCTCGGTTAACTAGGAACGATTCATGTGGAAATGACGATCCAGCCCACCGGCTAGCCCCCCGTGGATCACTTTAGCAGAATGTTGAAACGCGAGCTTTAATCCGCATTCTAAAGATCAGCCGTTGTTCGGTACCACGCGCATCAGGCCTTCCTGTGCGGCTGATGCAACCAGTTTGCCATCCTCGGTATAAAGGGAGCCACGATTGAGGCCGCGTGCGTTGCCGGACCAATCGCTATCCATCACATAGCATATCCATTGATCAATCCTGAAATCATCATGGAACCACATAGCGTGGTCCAGGCTGGTGGAGAATAATCCGGGCGAGGTCCAGTTTAATCCGTGCGGAATCATCGCTGTTGAAAGCAATCCCATATCGGATGCGAAGGCCAGAGCTGCGCGGTGGGTAAGCGGGTCATCTGGTAGCGGAGCAGCAGTTTTGAACCATTGATATTGATGTGCAGTCCGGTCCTTGTCCTGCGGATGAACGCTGCGTATATCAAAGGGCCGCGGCCTACTCATTTGCTCTATATGTTCATCCAATATATCCGGGTTGCGGGCCGTAAGTTCCAATGCACTCAGACATTGATCGGGCGGCAAAATATCGGATGACATCGGTATTTGATGATGGAACCCTTCGGCCGGCGTTTGGAAGGAAGCCGTAAGGTTGAATATGACTTTTTCATCCTGCCGCACAACGACCCTGCGATTGGATATGCTCCTCCCGTCAAAGTCACGGTGAACCCGGAAATGCAGCGGCTTTGTCTCATCTCCCGCCCGCAAAAAATAGGCATGAAGCGAATGAATATGCTTGCCCTCATCAACCGTGCGATCCGCCGCAACAATGGCTTGAGCGATCACCTGCCCCCCAAAAATACGCTCTCGAGACGTTGAATTGAGTGCGGGAAACACAAATTCATCATCCACATCCGCCGTAAGATCAAGCGTGCGGAGCAATCCGTCCACCAGCTTGTCCGGTGACACGGAGGAAAAATGGGTCAAAGCTTCCGATAACCGGCGCTCGATCTGTTCGTCTGTGAGTTGCTTCAAAACTGCTCTGTTCCTTAGACTACGGCAGGGCGTAAAATCGCGAAAGTTCAGAAATATATTTCTGAACCGTCCCACACCGATATGTCAGCCCGGACCTAAGTCAATTTGAAAGCTTGTCAAGATGCCTGCGTTTTTGTGCCAACAGATACGCGCGACGCGCTTGGTTCCACTTGCAATGTGCGTGCATGTTTATGCGCATATTTTAAACATGAGTTCGTTCCTCTGGCCAATAGAGACGCATTGGATTGTCGATAAGCAATTTGCGCTGAAGCTCTTGTGTCGGCGCAATTTTCGGGATGACATCCACCAGCATGCCATCGTCGGGTAATATTTCTTGCTGATTAGGATGCGGCCAGTCTGTTCCCCACAAGCATTGGTTAGGGTAATCCTAATGGCCCCCAACGTGGCCCCCATAATATCGCGTTTGCACACGAACAGCGGCGGACGCCAGCGACTAAACTAGCGTAGTTTTTAGCAGTTTTCTAAGGGTTATACAAGCTTTGGTGAATGTCTGCGAACAGATAAATGGTGCCCAGAAGAGGGCTCGAACCTCCACATCCTTGCGAATACTAGCACCTGAAGCTAGCGCGTCTACCAATTCCGCCATCTGGGCACGCCGACCTATCATCGGTGTAGCAGCGGGCGATTAGCGCCATGGGGACGATATTGTCAATGATTCATCTGTCGTTATTTGCAATCAAATTTCTTTGGAGGGCTTGCTCGCTCTAATATGATATAATTCATCCTACTTTTAAGTGGATTCGGATATTGCGTGCCGCGCGCCGGTCGGGCACAAGCGCGCGCAGAACATACTGTAATTTGCGACAAGAAACGGACACTGGATTATGACGCTTGACGGACAACTGGTTTGTATTTTTGGTGGTGGCGGCTTTTTAGGCCGCTATATATCACAGCATCTCTTGTCGCGCGGCGCACGGGTTCGGATAGCTGAGCGCGATCCGAAAAATGCAGTCCATATTAAACCGCTAGGCAGTCTAGGACAGACCCAGTTATGCAGTGCTGACGTCACAAAAAAGGACAGCGTCATCCGTGCCGTTCATGGCTGCGATGCGGTCATTAATCTGGTGGGTATATTAGACGGTAACTTTGATGCTGTGCATGTAACAGGCGCGCGAAATGTTGCCGAAGCGGCTACACAGGCAGGGTGCCGCGCATTGGTGCAGATGTCCGCCATTGGCGCGGATACCGAATCACCATCACGTTATGGACAGAGCAAAGGCGAGGCAGAGGAAGCAGTGCTCAACGCCTTTCCAAGCGCAATCATCCTGCGGCCGTCTATTGTGTTTGGACGTGAAGACAAGTTTATCAACCGCTTTGCCGGAATGATCCGTATGCTGCCCATGGTTCCAATCATCAGCGGCGATACCAAGTTTCAGCCGGTTTTTGTCGATGATGTCGCGCAGGTCGTTGCGGTAGCCTTGGAAAATCCGGAATTATATGCCGGGAAGGTTTTCGAGCTCGGCGGTCCGGAAGTGCTTAGCATGGCCCAACTCTATCGGCGGATTGCGAAAATAACCCGTCGGGACCGCGTCTTTGTTGAACTTCCCGATTTCGCGACGAAGATCCTGGTGGCTTTAACAGGCTTATTGCCCGGTGCACCTATTACGTCCGATCAATATAAGATGCTGCAAAAGGATAATATCGTCAGTGAAGGGCAGGCAGGGCTGAAGGCTTTTGGTGTAACGCCTACGCCGCTGAACGCCGTTGGACACGGATGGATGGAGTCTTATACCATGCATGGCCGCTTTGGCGCGCAGGCCAAAGCGGGTTAATCCATTCTGCTTTTAAAACCAGATTAATAGCGCACCGCCCAAGGCGACGCGATAAATCACGAAAACCATCATTGATGCCTTACGCAGAAACTGCATCAGGAAGGTCATCGTCAGCAGGGCAGCAACAAAAGTCATCGCGCCTGTAATGAAGGCTTCTTTGAGAAGTTCACTATTGGCATCCATTAGATCCGGCACGATCAGTATACCGGCCCCCGCGACGGCGGGGATTGACAGAAGAAAAGAAAAACGCGCCGATTCCACACGGCTATAGCCCAAGAATCGCGCTGCCGTCATTGTCACACCGGAGCGGCTAGTGCCCGGGATCAGCGCAAGCGCCTGTGCCAAACCGACAATGATCCCGTCTTTAAGCGTCATATCCTCAAAAGTTTTGACCTGCCGCCCTATCCGGTCTGCAAATCCCAGTAATACGCCATAAATAATCAGGTTAACGCCAACCAAAGTGGTACTGCGAAACCCGTCCAAATAACCGCCGGTTTTCAGAAATAAACCAACGATCACCGCAGGAATGGTGCCGATTATGATCCACCATAACAAACGTTTTTCCGCATCTGCCTTACCGATACCGATGGTTGCAAAACCTCCTTTGCCAAGTGCAATCACATCCTTGAAGAAAAAGGTAATAATGGCGAGGAGTGATCCGACATGGACTGCGATATCGATCATCGGTCCTTGATCAGAATAACCCGTAAAAACGGGGAGTAATATTAAATGGCCGGACGATGAAATTGGCAAAAATTCAGTAACACCTTGCACAACGGCGAGGAGCAGCATTTGAATAAATGTCATGATGGAATCCCGATAAAAAGAACGAATGCACCGTATAGAAGCGGCACCTTTGTTTGTCGCTATTTTTGTCGCTAGCCAATTAGGTCCGCCTTGATGTATATTTACCAGCATCGAATTACGCGGAGCATGCTAATTGATTCAAAAATTTTTATATAGGGCAGTAAGGCTGTCTTTTTTGGATTTTTTTGCGTGACTCACTCCCTGATTTCCTCTATCGGAACGCATCGCCTGGCTCAGGGCCTCTTCAGGAAGGACACTCAAAAGAGCAGGCACTATAATATAAAATTACCGGAATCGAGTGACTGGCATGCCAAAAGACGCAGTAAAATTAGATATGTTGAAATTTGTTGACACCGGGCAAAGCTATCCGGAAAAGCGCGAACCCATTTTGCGCGCCGAAGATTTTCGAGAAATTGCTGATCGCTATGCACCTGATAAAGCGGCCGAACAGGCTTCTCGTTGCTCGCAATGCGGGGTGCCGTATTGTTCCGTCCACTGCCCTTTGCACAATCATATTCCCGACTGGCTCCGATTAACCGCAGAAGGCAGGGTAAGGGAAGCCTATGAAATGTCGAACCTTACCTCCACCATGCCAGAAATTTGTGGACGTATCTGTCCACAAGACCGCTTGTGTGAGGGCAATTGCGTAATTGAATTTTCCGGCCATGGCGCAGTAACCATTGGCGCGGTGGAAAAATATATAACCGATACGGCCTGGGAAAAAGGCTGGGTCGAACCGTTAGAGCCCGGAAAGCCTCGTGGCCAGTCGGTTGGCATTATCGGAGCTGGCCCCGCTGGCCTGACTGCTGGCGAATATTTACGCGTGGCGGGCTATGACGTGCATATTTATGATCGCCATGACCGTGCCGGTGGCCTGCTGACCTATGGCATCCCCGGTTTTAAGCTGGAAAAAGACATTATCATGCGTCGGGTCCAGCGGCTTAAAGATGGCGGAATAAACTTCCATGAGAATTTCGAGGTTGGCAAAGACGCGACGCTAGATGACTTGCGTGGCAAGCATGATGCGATTCTGATCGCTACGGGCGTTTACAAGGCGCGTGAAATAATGATGCCCGGCGTGGGCGCTCCGGGAGTAGAGGAAGCTCTTGCTTTTCTTACCGCATCCAATCGCAAGAGCTTTGGCGATGAAGTGCCAGAATTTGACAATGGCCGATTTAATGCGAAGGATAAAAATGTCGTTGTTATCGGTGGCGGTGACACCGCAATGGACTGTGTCAGGACTTCGATCCGGCAGGGTGCCAAATCAGTGAAATGCCTCTACCGCCGCGACCGCGACAATATGCCCGGCTCTCAGAACGAAGTTAAAAATGCCGAAGAAGAAGGCGTTGAATTTGTCTGGCTGTCTGCTCCCATAGCAGTGGAGGGCACAGAACATGTCACCGCAGTAAAGGCTACGAAGATGCGCCTTGGTGCGGCCGATGCAAGTGGTCGGCGCTCTCCAGAAGTTCAACCCGATAGTGAATTTACGCTGGAAGCGGACCTCGTCATCAAGGCCTTGGGATTTGATGCAGAAGAACTGCCCACTTTGTTCGATTGCCCCGATCTCAGCGTCACGCGCTGGGGCACGTTGCGGGTGGATCATAAATCCATGATGACTAACCTCGACGGCGTTTTTGCCGCCGGTGACATCGTGCGCGGAGCCAGCCTCGTTGTCTGGGGGATTCGCGACGGGCGGGATGTAACCGAGCATATGCATAAATTTTTGCGCGAAAAGGCAACTGCAGAAAAGCAGGCTGCCTGAATAGTTCCGCGCCGCAGCATTAGATGAAAGCTGCGAAGACAGAGATTCCACTGATTGAAATGAAAATATGATGACCCATTATTATCCTACACCAGAACATAAGCGGCTTGCCGAAATCGGTATGTATCGACCTGAATTTGAATCTGATGCCTGCGGTGTCGGATTGGTCGCAGCAACCGATGGAAAGCCTTCAAGGCGGGTAGTATCGTCCGCAATTGATGCGCTGAAAGCTGTGTGGCATCGCGGTGCGGTCGATGCTGATGGAATGACTGGAGACGGTGCAGGGATTCATGTCGATTTGCCGGTCCGTTTCTTTGATGATGCGGTTGCCGATAGCGGCCACAAAGTCCGGCCCAACCGGCTTGCCGTGGGCATGATATTTCTTCCGCGCACGGATTTAAGTGCGCAGGAAACCTGCCGGACCATTGTCGAGGCGGAGATTATTGAGGCCGGTTATAAAATTTATGGCTGGCGCCAGGTGCCGGTTGATGTGTCGGTGATTGGCGAAAAAGCACAAAATACCCGGCCGGAAATTGAACAGATCATGATCGCCGGGCCGTTGCCGGATCGGCAGAGTGTCGAGGAGTTTGAAAAGAACCTCTACCTCATTCGCCGCCGGATCGAGAAGAAAGCCGTCGCAGCGCAGATACAGGATTTCTATATTTGCAGCCTGTCTTGTCGTTCCATCATCTACAAGGGCCTGTTCCTTGCCGAATCCCTGTCCGTCTTTTACCCAGATTTGCTCGACGAGCGGTTTGAAAGCCGGGTTGCGATTTTCCACCAGCGTTATTCCACCAACACCTTCCCGCAATGGTGGTTGGCGCAGCCGTTCCGGACCCTCGCACATAACGGTGAAGTGAACACGATACGCGGCAATACGAACTGGATGAAAAGCCACGAGATCAAGATGGCGAGCCTCGCGTTTGGTGATCATTCGGAAGATATCAAACCCGTGATCCCCGCCGGTGCTTCGGATACTGCTGCTCTTGATGCCGTGTTTGAAACCATCTGCCGCTCTGGCCGCGATGCGCCAACCGCAAAGCTGATGCTGGTCCCCGAAGCATGGCAGAATGGAACGGACCTCGACCCCGCGCACAAGGCTATGTATGAATATCTGGCCAGTGTGATGGAACCGTGGGACGGTCCCGCCGCCCTTGCCATGACTGATGGTCGCTGGGCCGTTGCCGGTGTCGATCGCAATGCTTTGCGTCCGCTGCGCTATAGCAAAACGTCTGACAACCTGCTGATTATCGGGTCGGAAACCGGCATGGTTGTCGTCCCCGAAAGCCAGATCGTCGAGAAAGGCCGCCTTGGCCCCGGGCAGATGATCGCCGTCGATCTTCAGGAAGGCGTGGTTTTTGCTGACAAGGAAATCAAGGACCGGATCGCTTCGGAAGAGCCTTATGCCGATCTGGTCAAGGGGTTCCGGGCAATAGATGACTTGCCCCCTGCTCCTGCGGAATCGGGTATGGGCTTTTCCAAGGAAGAACTGATCCGCCGTCAAACCGCCGCCGGTCATACGCTGGAGGATATGGAGATGATTCTCGCCCCTATGGTCGAGGACGCGAAAGAGGCGGTCGGCTCCATGGGCGATGACACTCCGCTGGCGGTAATCAGCCAGAAACCCCGGCAAGTCAGCCATTTTTTCCGGCAGAATTTCAGCCAGGTCACCAACCCGCCGATTGACAGCCTGCGTGAGCGGCATGTCATGAGCCTGCGGACGCGGTTTTCCAATCTTGCAAATATCTTGGAGAAAGACAGCCAGAACGAGAATGTTCTGGTGCTGGACAGCCCGGTATTAAGCTGTGCCGACTGGGAGCGGTTGAAGGCCGGATTTGGCGATATGGTTGCCACGATTGATTGCACCATGTCCACCACGGGCGGAGCCATTACATTGCGCGATGCGATTGCCCGCATCCGCGATGAAGCAGAGCAAGCCGTGCGTCAGGGAAAGACCGAAATATTCCTGTCGGACGAGAATATAGACGAAGACCATATGTCTATCTCTATGGTGATCGCCACTGCTGCCGTGCACACCCATCTGGTCCGCAAAGGGTTACGCTCTTACGCATCGGTCAACGTCCGCGCGGCGGAATGCCTGGACACCCATTGCTACGCGGTGCTGATCGGTGTCGGCGCCACGACGGTCAATGCCTATCTGTCCGAAGCCGCGATTGTGGACCGCCATGCCCGCGGGCTTTTCGACGGTCTTTCGCTTGATGAGTGCATCGCTCGCCACAAAAAGGCTGTGGATGAAGGCCTGCTGAAAATCATGTCCAAAATGGGCATTGCCGTCATTTCAAGCTATCGCGGCGGCTATAATTTCGAGGCAGTGGGCCTGTCGCGTGCATTATGTAACGATCTGTTCCCCGGCATGCCGACGAAAATTTCCGGTGAAGGCTATGCGTCTTTGTTCATCAATGCACAGGAAAAGCACGAAGCGGCCTTTGATGCTGCGGTAGTCCGCTTGCCCGTCGGCGGTTTTTACAAACAGCGCGACGGCGGCGAAACCCATGCCTATAGCGCGCATCTGATGCATTTGCTGCAAAGCGCAGTCGCGCATGACAGCTATTCCTCTTACCTGCAATTTTCGCAAGGTGTCCGCGAGCTGGAGCCTGTTTACCTGCGCGACCTGATGGAATTTAACTACGCGCCGGAACCGATTCCGATTGATGAAGTGGAAGCGATTACCGAAATCCGCAAACGGTTTAACACCCCCGGCATGTCGCTGGGCGCGCTAAGCCCGGAAGCGCATGAAACGCTGGCCATCGCTATGAACCGGATCGGCGCGAAATCCGTTTCAGGCGAAGGCGGCGAAGAAAAGCGCCGCTACACGCCCTTTGAAAATGGCGATAATGCGTCCAGCCCGATCAAACAGGTAGCGTCTGGCCGCTTTGGCGTGACGGCAGAATATCTCGGTGCTTGTGAAGAACTTGAAATCAAGGTCGCACAAGGCGCAAAGCCCGGCGAAGGCGGACAGTTGCCCGGTTTCAAGGTCACCGAGTTTATCGCCAAGCTGCGCCATTCGACTCCGGGTGTCACGCTGATCAGCCCGCCGCCGCATCATGATATCTATTCGATCGAGGATCTTGCCCAGCTGATTTACGATCTGAAACAGATCAATCCCAAAGCGCGCGTATGCGTGAAGCTGGTTTCCTCCGCCGGTATCGGCACGATTGCGGCTGGCGTGGCCAAGGCGCATGCCGATGTCATCCTGATTTCCGGCAATACCGGCGGGACCGGCGCGTCACCGCAAACGTCCATCAAGTTTGCCGGAACGCCGTGGGAAATGGGCCTGACCGAAGCCAATCAGGTTTTGACGTTGAACAACCTGCGTCACCGGGTGAAATTGCGCACGGATGGCGGCCTGAAAACCGGCCGCGATATAGTCATCGCGGCAATATTGGGCGCAGAGGAATATGGTATCGGTACACTGAGCCTTGTCGCCATGGGCTGTATCATGGTGCGCCAATGCCACAGCAATACCTGCCCGGTCGGCGTGTGTGTGCAGGATGAAAAACTGCGTGAGAAATTCACCGGCACACCGGAAAAAATCATCAACCTGATGACCTATATGGCCGAAGAAGTGCGCGAGATTCTGGCGCGGCTCGGTTTCCGCTCGCTGGAAGAAATTATCGGCCGCACCGAATTGCTGCGTCAGGTCAGCCGCGGGGCCGAACATCTTGATGATCTCGACCTCAACCCGATTCTGGCCAAGGTTGATGTGCCGGATGCAAAGCGCACCTTCAATCTGCCGACGCACCGTAACGAAGTGCCCGACAGTCTGGACGCGCAGATGATCGCCGATGCAAAGCCGGTGTTCGAACGCCGCGAGAAAATGCAGCTTACCTATACGGTACGCAATACGCACCGCGCTGTTGGCACACGTTTTTCGGCAGAAATTACCGCCAAATATGGCATGAGTACATTGAACGAAGACCATGTCCATGTGCGTCTGCGTGGTAGCGCGGGTCAATCGCTTGGCGCATTTTTGTGTCAGGGGATCACGCTGGAAGTATTCGGCGATGCCAATGATTATGTCGGCAAGGGCCTGTCTGGCGGTACAATTGTCGTGCGTCAGATGGTCAGCTCACCGCTCGACAGCAAGCAGAATACGATTATTGGTAACACCGTACTTTATGGCGCGACATCGGGTCGGCTTTTTGCCGCGGGACAGGCGGGCGAGCGTTTTGCTGTCCGTAATTCCGGCGCGGATGTTGTGGTGGAAGGCTGCGGTGCCAATGGCTGTGAATATATGACTGGCGGCAACGCGGTCATACTGGGCGCGGTCGGCAATAATTTTGGCGCTGGCATGACCGGCGGCATGGCCTTCATCCTCGACCTCAACCGTGACTTTGAAAAACTTGCCAATCCCGAAACTATTGTCTGGCAACGGCTGGAAAGCGACTATTGGGAACAGCACCTGAAAGGACTTATCGAGCAGCATTACCGGGCCACGGACAGCAAATGGTCAGAGACGGTTCTACGCGACTGGGACCGCTGGCGTGAACGGTTTTGGCAGGTATGTCCAAAGGAAATGATCAGCCGTTTGGTGCATCCGCTATCGGACAGCGAAACGATACAAGCGGCAGAGTGATAGTAGCTGTAATCTTGCGTAATTATGGGCGGTCCTAGGATCGCCCCTTTTTCGTTAGTGCTACCGAAAGCCAAATTTGATGATCCCGCTTTTTCTCACATGGCGGCCATGATATTATAGCGCAGGATGATTGTCATACAGCCAGCAGAAGGAAGCCAGTAAAATGCCCCAATTCACGCCCAATTATATGGAAATGAAAGCTGACGACATGGGGGCCAGCAAAACCTTTTATGAAAAAGCCTTTGGTTTCGTCTTCACCGACTATGGCCCGGACTATGCCGGGGTCGAAGGCGGTCCGGTGCAGATTGGTCTGGCCGCCGGGGATGAACCAGCGGCTCCTCTCCCGACATTCGAGGCCGATGATCTGGAATCGGCACTGGCACAGGTGAAGGAAGCGGGCGGCACTATCGTCAAAGAGATTTTTGCCTATCCCGGCGGTCGCCGCTTTGAATGTCTTGACCCTGCGGGCAACCGGCTGGCCATTTACCAGACCGCTTCGATGCCGGAATAATGCCACTTATCCTGCCAGGAAACCGGTAATCCGCATTTACCGCATCAAGGCTCTTCCCCCGCAGCGCAAACCCGCTTAACAGCATAAATATGTGGCACTTATTCCAATTTCCTCTTTGTCCTTTTTCGCGCAAAGTGCGTCTGTTACTGGGCGAAAAGTCGGTCGGTTACGAACTGGTCCGCGAATCGCCATGGTTACAGCGCGATGAATTTCTGGATATGAACCCCGCTGGCCGGACTCCGGTCATGAGCCACGATCAACGGGATATCATCCTCGCCGATAGCGTCGCGATCTGCGAATATATCGAAGAGACGGTCGAAAAGTCCCCGATGATCAATGGCACCGCCACTAACCGTGCCGAAATCCGCCGGCTTGTGGCCTGGTTTGATGAACAGTTTTACGGCGATGTGACCGCGCCCTTGCTCTATGAACGCATGCATAAACGCATTGTCCACCGCGCGCCGCCGGATGCCAAAATATTGCGGGAAGCCATGCGGCGGGCCAATGTCCACCTCGACTATATCGACTATCTGATCGACCATCGCAGCTGGCTGGCCGGTGCGACGATGAGCCTTGCCGACCTTGCTGCCGCGGCGCAGATTTCGGTCGCGGATTATCTTGGCGGGATTGACTGGACGGGCCATGGGCAGACCAAGGCATGGTATGCCATGTTCAAATCCCGCCCTTCCTTCCGGCCATTATTATCGGAACGCATGGAAGTCATCTCTCCGCCATCCCATTACGAGCTGGTGGACTTCTGACACGCCTGCCTAGTCTTTCACCACCGTCATCAGATAATTAAGCGCCAGATTCTCGGACAGGCTAAATCCATGCGTAGGGCTATAGGAAATGCCTGTTATATCCGTCACGCGCAGGCCCGCTTCATCCAATAGTTTTTGCAGCTCATCGGGCGTGAAAAACTGGTCATGACGATGTGTGCCCTTGGGGATACGCCCCGTCATTTCTGCCAGATCGACCATCAGCAATTTTGACATGGTGGTGCGATTGGGCGTGGAAATGACCATCAGGCCATCATCCGCCAGCGCGTTGGCGAGGCCAGCGACAAAGCCGTCGGGATCATCGACATGCTCTATCACTTCAAGCGAAGTGACCAGATCAAAGCCGCTTTCCCCGAATGTTTCTATCCCGTTGCAATGATAAGCGATATTCAGTCCCTGGGGCTCGGCATGCGCCTTGGCTGCGGCAATATTTTCCGGCGCAGCGTCAAGCCCTGTTACCTGCGCCCCCATGCGGGCCAGCGGTTCGCAAATCAGCCCTGCCCCGCACCCGACATCAAGGGCGCGTTTGCCCGTCAGGGGTCTCAATTCGGCTGGATCAACGTCAAAATGCAGGTTGATCGCGTCCCGGATATAGCCGAGCCGGACCGGATTTAACCTGTGGAGCATTGCGGAAGACCCGTTCGGATCCCACCACTCCGCCGCCAAAGCGCCGAAATGCGCCGCTTCTTCGGGGTTTATTGTGCTTTTGATTTCAGGTACAGACGCCCCTGAAACTTCCCTATTGCTGATGCTTGCGTTTGTCATATCGTCTCTTTATCACAGCGCACGCGTCTCGTTCAGACCCTTTTTCAACAGAAAGAACATAAGCAGGCATCATGGCACGAATAGTGATGAAATTTGGCGGCACCTCTATGGCAGGAATCGAACGTATCCGCCGGGTTGCCCAGATCGTCAAGCGGCAGGCCGATGCCGGGCACGAGGTCGCCGTTGTCGTCTCCGCCATGGCGGGGGACACCGACAGACTTGTCAATTTTTGCCGCGAGGCCAGTTCGTTATACGATCCGGCGGAATATGATGTCGTGGTGGCCAGCGGTGAACAAGTCACTTCCGGACTGCTCGCCATTGCCTTGCAATCGCTTGGCGCAAGGGCGCGCAGCTGGCTGGGCTGGCAAATGCCGATCCGCACCATCTCGTCGCATAGCAAGGCGCGAATCGAAACGATTGACGCCGAAGCCCTGACAGCCGCCATGGCAAGCGGTGAAATCGCGATTATTCCGGGGTTTCAGGGGATTAGCGAGAATGGCCGGATCACAACGCTGGGCCGGGGCGGTTCCGACACCAGCGCCGTCGCCATTGCCGCAGCGGTAAAGGCGGACCGCTGCGACATTTATACCGATGTTGACGGGGTTTACACCACTGACCCCCGCATTGTGACCCGTGCACGCAAGCTGAAAACCGTTACGTTTGAGGAAATGCTGGAACTCGCCAGTGTCGGCGCAAAAGTGTTGCAGACACGCTCTGTCGGTCTGGCGATGAAAGAAAATGTGCGTATTCAGGTGCTGTCATCGTTTAACGGGGATGACGCGCCGTGCGCCGATGACCTGCCCGGAACTATGATCGTTAGCGAAAGCGAAATGGAGAAAAATGATATGGAGCGTCAGCTCATCACCGGCATTGCCCATGACAAGAACGAATGCAAAATCACCCTGACCCGCGTGCCGGACAAGCCGGGCGCGGTGGCAAGTATTTTTGAACCCCTGGCCGATGCCGCCATCAACGTGGACATGATCGTCCAGAATGTCGGCCGTGAAAAAGGCGAAACCGATGTGACCTTTACCACCCCGGTCAGCGATCTTGACCGGACCATGCAGATACTGGAAAAGGCAAGGGACCAAATCGGTTATAACCGGATACTTTCTGATACCAATGTGGCAAAAATTTCCGTTGTCGGTGTGGGCATGAAAAGCCATGCCGGTGTTGCCTCTACGATGTTCAAGGCATTGGCCGAACGCGGCGTCAATATTCAGGCGATTACCACATCGGAAATCAAGGTCAGCGTATTGATCGAAGCAGATTATGCCGAACTGGCGCTGCGCGTTCTGCACACCGCTTATGGGCTGGATGCAGAGGAAACGGTTTAGGTCCTGAGGACGTTGCCTGGCAATTATCTCCACTGGACAAAGAAGAAACCGTCAGCCCTGAGCCGGATGCCGGAATAACGAAAGAAAAACATGGCCCAATCTAAACTCGCATCCCTGATGCAGCGCGGTACCGATCTGCTTGGCAGTGAAACCGCAATCATGTGCGGCGCGATGAGCTGGGTTTCCGAACGCAATCTGGTCAGCGCGATTTCCAACGCGGGCGGATTTGGCGTTATCGCCTGCGGTGCGATGACACCGGAATTGCTCGACACCGAAATTGCTGAGACTAAAAAGCGAACGTCTAAACCGTTTGGCGTCAACCTGATCACCATGCATCCTGACCTGATGAAGCTCATTGAAGTCTGCGGTGAACATGACGTCAGCCATATCGTGCTGGCCGGTGGTTTGCCTCCCAAGGGCAGCCTTGAAGCGATAAAGGCAACCGGCGCAAAAGTGATCTGTTTCGCGCCCGCCCTGTCGCTGGCAAAGAAATTCATCAAGTCTGGCGTTGATGCCATTGTTATTGAAGGCATGGAAGCGGGCGGCCATATCGGGCCAGTGGCCACTTCGGTGCTCGCTCAGGAAATATTACCGGAAATTGCTGACCAGATTCCGGTTTTTGTAGCGGGCGGTATTGGCCGCGGCGAAGCTATTGCCAGCTATCTGGAAATGGGGGCGAGCGGTGTCCAACTTGGCTCCCGCTTTGTCTGCGCCCATGAATCCATTGCCCATCCCAATTTCAAAAAAGCCTTCATTCGCGGCAATGCACGCGATGCTATTACCAGCGTTCAGGTCGATCCACGCCTGCCGGTCATTCCGGTCCGTGCCCTGAAAAACAAGGGAACCGAAGAATTTACGCGCAAACAGATTGAAGTCGCAAAGCTGCTGGATTCCGGTGAAATTGAAATGGGCGAAGCGCAGTTGCAGATCGAGCATTTCTGGGCCGGTGCGCTTCGCAAGGCCGTGATTGACGGCGATGTCGAATATGGTTCCGTCATGGCCGGACAATCCGTGGGCATGGTCAAAGCCGAAGAAAGCGTTGCGGAGATTCTGAAGTCGTTGGTCGAACAAGCCGAAGCGGCGCTGGCGCGATAATATTCTGTCCGTAACAGCACGCCCCCTTAACTGTCTTGCTTAAATAATACAGTTTGGGCATAGTCCGATCATGACCGATATAACCGCCGACCCGCTCGCCCGGATGGAGGAAGACAGCGCACGGGCCTATAACCAAGGCCTGACCCCGTTACACCCTCCCCAAAAATCGCTCTTGAAACTAAGCATCGCAAGCCTCTCTGTCCTTTTGATTATCGCGGCAATCGTTGCGGAATTTGTTATCGGGGAGGCGCTATCATTGGCGCCTGGCACGATCATCGGGCCAGCAACTGCCATTGCTTTCTTCCTTTTTGTCATGCTGCCGGGCCGTATCTATCGCCGTTGGGGTTATGACATGGGGGACGAACAACTCCGCATTTTACGCGGTTATCTTTGGCGGACAGATACAATCGTTCCGTTTAACCGTATCCAGCATATTGATGTGTCACAGGGGCCGCTGCAACGGATGTTCGGATTATCGACCCTGATCGTCCACACAGCAGGAACGCATAACAGCATTGTCACGCTTCCCGGCCTCAGCACCCCGGATGCGGAGGCCATGCGCGACACGATCAAGGACCATATCCGTCAAGACATGATATGACCGACGACACACAGTTCCGCCGGCTCCACCCGCTTAGCATCGTTCTGAAATCTGTTACTGCTATCGGCCAGAACCTGATCGGTATAGGCGTCCTATATTTCAGCGTTTTCGACCGGAACATAGCCTTAACCAGTCTTGCCACAATCACCCTGATAGCGTTTATCATCGGTGTGTTCGCGCTGATATGGTGGCGATTTACCTATCACGTCGGGACAAAGGAAATCCGTATCAAAAGCGGCCTGCTGCGCCGTAATAACCGGTCCATACCATTTGACCGGATACAGGATATCAGCCTGGAGCGGAACCTGCTCAACCGCCTATTGGGACTGGCCACGGTAAAGCTGGAAACCGGCGCGTCGGCGGGCGAGGATGGCAAACTGGATGCCCTTTCGCTGACCGATGCCCGGATATTGCGTGATATGCTGCGCGATTATAAATCGGGCATCACCGCCGGTGAAGGGGATATGCCGGGCACCGGACAATCCCCTCAAGCGGAAGAACGGCCCCCGCTTTTTGCCATGGACAACCGGCGGATTTTTATAGCGGGGCTATTCAACTTCTCGTTCATTCTGCTCACCATATTGGCCGCGATAGCACAGCAGCTCGATTTCCTTATACCCGACCAGTTTTTAAGGCCGCTCTATAGGATCAAAGAGTTCGACCAAGATAAGATATTCAATGGAATCAGCTTTGCCCTACAAATAGCGGGGCTGGTCGGCGCACTGGTTTCGCTGCTCTTCATGGGCGTGTTCAGCGGCGTCATTCTCACTTTCATTCGCGAATATGGTTTTCGTCTGGACCGCGTTGATAGCGGACGGCCGGGGTTCCGGCGCAGGCGCGGTCTGTTCACACTCACTGATATGGTGATGCCATTCCACCGGGTTCAGGCCGCCATTATCAAAACCGGCCCGATCCGAAGCCATTTTGGCTGGCATCATCTGCAATTCCAGTCCCTTGCTGGCGATGGCAAAGGAGAAAGCGATCATAGCGCAGCGCCGTGCGCCCGACTCGAAGAAATCGATCCGATATTAGCGGAAGCGGGCATCGATAATGTGACGGATGAACTGGAGTTTTTACCGGTTCATCCTGCCATGTGGTGGCGCGATGCTCTCATCTGGACGGCCGTGTTGCTGGCTGTCGGTATCGCTAACGGACTGCTAAGCCACCCCGCTGCATTCGGGCTGGTATTTCTGGCTATCCCGATCAGTATAGTAAAATATCTCAACTGGCGTCACCATCACTATGCGCTGTCCGATACGCATCTTTTCGTCCGACGGGGATGGTGGCGGAGCAAGCTGACTATCTTGCCAATCCGCAAAGTTCAGACTGTCGATATTGGCCAGTCGCCCCTCGATCATCCGCTTGGCCTTGCCTCTGTGACAGTGGGTGTCGCGGGTGGATCATCCATGGCCCCGCTAAAGATTTGTGCCATCCCGCTCACCGCCGCGAAGGCATTGCGGTCAAAACTGATTTCACCCGCCTTGAAAACATGATGCCGTGATCATGACACTTGACTTGCGCGGCCGAATATTCTCGGTTGTTGCAACAGTTACCACATTGCAGGAGTGAAAGATGCGCTGGGGAAATTTCAAAGCATATAGCATGATGTTGGTTTCGTTGACCGCACTGGCGATCAGTACACCAGCGCGGGCCGAGAATGAGGTCAGCAGCAAATCACCCCAATTGCATCAGATTATCGATGAATATTGGGCCTATACCCTGGAGCAAAGCCCGGTATTCGCATCTTCTCTGGGCATTAGTGATCCGGCTGGCCGGGTCAGGGATTACAGCCTTGAAGCCGAAGACAAGCGAGTCGAAAAGGCCAGGATCTGGCTAGAGCGGCTCAATAACATCGACCAGAACAGCTTGTCCGAGGCGGATTTAACCAATTACGGAATCCTTCACCGCAGTCTTGCCGAACAGATTGAGGCCAATAGCTACGGCCAGCGGACAATAAACTTTACCAATCGCGAAGGCTGGCATCAAAGCTTTGCCTTTATGCCAAACAGCATAGCCTTCCGTACGGTTGAGGACTATCAAACCTATGTCAATCGCCTGAAAAAATACGGCACAATCCATCAGCAATCGATAGCTGTCGCCAATCAGGCGCTGGAAGGTAGCTATGTTCAGCCCTGTGTTGCGATGGAAGGATTTGAAAAAAGCATTTCCGGACTGATTAAAGAAGACCCGAAGCAAACGCGCTTTTACGAACCATTCACCCGCACCAAACCCGAAAGCATTGACCAACAGGCTTTTGATAAACTGGCGGCCAGTGCCAGTGAAGCCATTCGAACGGTAATCAATCCGGCGCTGAAAGAACATCTCGAATGGTATAACACCCGCTATGCGCCCAACTGCGCCAAGGAGCCGGGCGTCTCTGCACAGCCCGGCGGCGACAAATATTACGAGTTTCGCGTTCGCCAGATGACAACCACGGACAAGACAGCGGACGAGATTCACAAGATCGGCCTGTCCGAAGTCGCCCGGATTCGCGCCGAGATGGTCGAAGTTGCGAAACAGGCCGGTTTCGACTCGCGAGAGGCGTTTATTCAGGATCTGCGGACCAATCCCGTATATTATGCAAAATCACCCGAAGAGCTGATGGAAAAAGTCGCGCGGGTAAACAAGACGATTGATGGCAAAATGCCCTCGATTATCGGGAAGCTTGCGCGGCTTCCCTATGGCATCAAAGAAATCCCGGCGGAAACGGCCGAGGGCACAACCACCGCTTATTATTACCCGGGATCACCCGAAGTCAGGATTGCCGGTTTCTATTACGTCAATACATCGAAACTCGACCAGCGGCCGTTTTGGGAAATTCCTGCGCTCAGCGTCCATGAAGCGGTCCCGGGCCATCATCAGCAAATTGCCCTGCAACAGGAACTGGATATGCCGGACTTTCGCAAGCACGGCGCGTTTTTCACCGCCTTTGTCGAAGGCTGGGGCCTTTATGCCGAACGATTAGGCATTGAAATGGGGCTTTACGACACACCCGCAAAGGATATGGGCCGCCTGTCTTATGAAATGTGGCGTGCGGCGCGGCTAGTAGTCGATACCGGCATCCATTCAAAGGGCTGGAGCAAGCAGCGTGCGATTGACTTTATGACGGACAACACGGCGCTGAGCGAAGCCAATATCGAAGCGGAGGTGAACCGCTATATCAGTTGGCCCGGTCAGGCGCTGGCCTATAAAATGGGTGAACTGAAAATCCGCGAACTGCGCGAAAAAGCCACCGCAGCGCTGGGCGAGAAGTTTGATCTACGCGAATTCCATGATGTTGTGCTCGGCCAAGGCGCGGTGCCGCTGGACCTGCTGGACGCGCAGGTCAGCCGCTGGATTGAAGCGCAGAATTGATCTGGCGCTATCCGCTTGTGTGGTGGATTTCTTATAGAAAGTGATGCGGGAGCGTGACTGCCCCCCGACCGGACTTCGGCTCGGGAGGCTTAACGCTAACGGATCATTCGCTCTCGTCACCTTCGGGAACCGGAACCGTTTCTTCTGCGCCGGTTTCCGGAGCCCTTTCATCAGCGCCCGGCGGCACAGCCAGCGCATTACCGGCCCGGTCGTTGGCCTTTTCGGCGGCCACAGCCTCTGCATCCTGGGCTTCCAGACGCGCACGCGCTTCTTCTGCGCCTGCTTCTCGTGCTTCACGCTGGGCTTCAATCTCGCGAAGCCGTTGTTCCACCACTTCGGCCTCTTCGTCGATGCTGGAAAGCCGTTTCTGGCGCTCTTCCTCAATCAACCGGCCCCAGTTGACCGTATCGTCTTGCCCTCGTTCGGCATAGGCCTGGGTCAACAGTTGCTGTGTGCAGCCGGTAAAGCCACCAGCGCCAACGGGCGAACAGCTTTGCGTGCCGTTTTTGCCAACATATTCATAGGAGCGGACGCGCTCTGACCATGCCTGATTCTTGGCATCGCCAAGCTCGGAACCACGGAGTGTTTCGGGAATGCGATAGCGTTCCGATTCGTCCTTGCGCGCACAGACAACAATTTCTCCTTCCGCGCTTTCCGGGCAGGGGTCATCGCCATAGATGATCAGTTGGTTGACCCGATCACCGGCCTCGTCCTGTGCGAGCGCAGGGCTGACCAACAAACCACTTGCGAAAAGCAAGCCCGCGGAGAGAAAAGCTGTCTTCTTCATATATTATCCTTTGTCATAACCCGAATGAACCGCCGCTGAAGCCCAGCGGCGCGGCTCTACCTTGTAAAAACTACGGGCTAAATCCGTTTTGAAAGCCCTATTGCCAGCTTGCAGCCCAGCCTTATGGCCGCGCTCAACACCGGATAACCGAATGTCTCTTCCGCGCCGGAGTCAATCGCAGTCTGCTTATGTTCCAGTTCCTCTTCCCGAAACTCCGCAATCTTGCCAAGCAGTTCAGGCTCATCTGCATCTGCAAGCTGCTCCATTTGCTCCTGATAGTGCAGGTCAATTTCTGTCTCGACAGCCGCTGTGCAGGCCATAGCCGCGCGTGGCCCCATGATCGCAGTGCCCGCGCCCAGCGCATAGCCCGCCACTTTCCAGAACGGTTGCAGCGCCGTTGGCCGGACATTGCGTTCGACAATCATGCGGTCAAACGCGTCCAGATGCCGTTGTTCCTGCTCCGCCATGAGGTGAATCGCGCTGCTATCGGGGGCATCTTCACCCATTACGGCAAGCTGCCCCTTATAGATTTGTGCAGCACCATATTCACCGGCCTGATTGACACGGATCATCGAACCGATATCCGGCCTTTCATTACCCAAGGTTGGTTTGCTCTGGCTGTCCTTAGCCATTACCCGCATCCTTCCGGCCCATGGCCAATAATCCCATGATGATCATCGCGCCGCCAACTGACAAGAGGAAATTAAACCCGGCCAGCGAAATGCCGAAAAGCGTCCACGGCGCAACGTCACAGCGTACCAGAGGTGCGTTCATGATCGAACCGAGCAAATCGTCCCCCGCCGCAATATTAGCCGCGCAAGATGTTATGCCTTCCCACCATCCATATTCAACCCCGGCATGGAAACCGCCGATCAAACCGCTGGTCAATATCGCCAACGCAGCGCCAAATACCAGATAGTTTGCCAACGGCCGCGGGTACAGTGCCGAGGCTGCCACTCCGAGGAAAATAGCGCCATAATGCGGCCAGCGCTGCCACATGCACATTTCGCACGGGTAGAGGCCAAACACATATTGGCTAATCAACGCGCCGCCAATCAGGGCCGCCGGGATAGCAATGGACAGCCGAAGCGCCGCGTTGGAAGGGGCCATATCCGAAAAGCTCCTAGTTTTTCGAAGCGGTAGCCGCTTTGGCTGATTTCTTCGCCGCTTGTGCTGCTGTCTTTTCCGCTGCCTTGTTCATGGCAACCTTAAGACCTTCTGGCCCAAGCCGCGAAAGGGTTTGCAGGGCATAGTGCAGCTGGAAATCCTCTATACCATCTTCTTTCAGCTCTTCCGCAGTTGCCTTGAAACGCGGATCATCCTTAAGATCTTCTTCCAGCACCTCATCTTCCAGACCTACTTCATTGATAAGATGCCTGCGCAGATCGGATTCGCGGAAACGCGGACGGGTTTTGTAATCGGGGTCGGATAATTGCGGCACCAGAATATCCGGCTTGATACCGCCTTCCTGAACCGATTTGCCCGATGGCGTATAATAACGCGCCGTGGTCAAACGCAAAGCGGAATCATTGGACAATGGCAACAGGGTCTGCACCGATCCTTTGCCAAAGCTGCGTTCACCCATCACCAGCCCGCGATGATGATCCTGCAACGCACCGGCAACAATTTCAGAAGCAGAAGCGGAACCCGCATCAATCAGGACAATGATAGGCAGGCCGTTTGTGGCATCACCCCTTGTGGCGAAATAGCGTTCAATGTCGGATTTACCGCGTCCGCGCTGCGAGACAATTTCCCCGCGCGAGAGGAATACGTCGGAAACATTCACCGCTTCATCCAGCAATCCGCCGGGATTGGAACGCATGTCCAGAATATACCCCAATGGTTTCTGGCCCAGCGCCTTGTCTATGCCGAGGATCGCAGCCTGCACATCTGCTCCGGTATCGCTGGAGAAGCTGTTGATGCTGATCACACCCACCTTGTCCTTAAGTTCCCAAGTGACAGGTTTCAGGTCAATGATCGCCCGTTTCATCGACACGTCAAACGGTTTATCCCGACCCGGCCGGACGATGGTAATGCTGATCGGGGAGCCGGGTTTGCCGCGCATTTCCTCAACCGCTTCATCAAGCGAACCGCCGTAGATCAATTTGCCGTTGATATGGGTAATATAGTCGCCAGCTTTTACACCCGCTAAATCAGCCGGCGTATCCTTGAACGGCGCTATCACTTTCACCGCCCCATCTTCCATTGTCACAGAAAGGCCAAGACCCCCATAATTGCCGTCCGTCTGTGTCCGCAGGTTTTCAAAGTCCTTGGCATCCAGAAAGCTGCTATGCGGATCAAGGCTGGCCAACATGCCGTTTATCGCGCCTTTGATCAGGTCCGTGTCATCCACCTGGTCAACATATTCCGACCGCACCCGGTCGAACACGTTCATAAACTGTTCCATCTCGCGATAGGTGCTCGCATCGACAGCCGAAAGAGCAGACGTAGCCGCAGGCAAGAGCGCAACGGACAGCACCAGAGCGGTGGCTTGCAAGAAAGGCTTTTTCATAATCGGCATCCTGTAAACTTTACTATAGCACGAATATAAGCGCGAATCCGCGATAATGCCAACCAATCAATAAATCAGGGCAGCAATATCAATCGGGCGGCCCTGGCGGCGCAGTTCGACCGTAACATTGGGATCACCCCGCCCCGCTGCACGGCCAATCGGTGCGCCCTGCTTCACGCTATCGCCTACCTCTACATTGATCGCCGCCATATTGGTAATCAGGCTGGTCCAATCCGCATCATGTTCAATAATCAGGATATTGTCATACCCGCCATACGGACCGGCAAAGGCGACCCGGCCATCGGCTGGCGCGACAATCTGCACATCCGGTTCCACGGCAATCGTCAATCCGCGAGAGCGATAACCGCTGTCCGACCGTTCACCCAGGCCGGTGACCAGATCGCCGGTCACGGGCAAAAGGTAAGCCGTAGCGATGTTCCGGCGCGCAGGAAAGCGAGTCGCCTGAACCCCGTTTCGATTCGGGCCGTTTTGACTCAGGCCATTCGGATTCGGGCGTAACATCGGGCCGTCCAGCGCGGCCAGCGATTCGCGAACAGCACCGCTTTCCCGAATCTGCCCCATCAGGTCGAGTATATCGCGCGCTTCTTCACCCAGTGCCAAGGCACGGTCCTGCCCCAAAACAGTGGGAAATTGCAGAGCACCGGCTTTTCCATTGGATGTCAGATAAGCAAGCTGTTTTCGCCGCTGAGTCAAACGCCGCTGGCTTTCATCAAGGGAAGCGACTGCCCGCGCCGACTGTATCCGCAGTTTTTCGCCTTGGTTGACTTCGCTGCGTAAACTGGCCGTGCGGCGTTCAATTTCGGGGAGCACCGTGGACATGACCGAGCGGATATAGATAAGTTCATCCAGCGACCGTGGCTCAACAATGGCCAGCGCCGTCGGCTTACGGGTCATCATCTGCAAGGCAGCAGTGAGCCGCACCACCGGCTTTTGCTTTTCGGCCAGCCGGTCGCGTTGGCGGTCCTGCAACCGTGTAACGATCGCTATGCGCGCCCGTGCCGCCCGGATATCGGCCTCTGCAGCCTCTATACGCGCCGCCATGGCCGCAGCTTCGATGCGAGCCTTGCCTGCATCATTGGTTGCGGTTTCTGCCTGACGGAGCAAGGCAATGCTGCGCTGCTGTGCTCTTTCCGATTGTTCGCGTGCGGATAATAAAGCCCGCTGTTCGTCAGCCAGTAACGGGTCGCCGGTTTGTGCTGGCAGGGCTACTGTAAAAAACACGCCTGTCGCCACCAGAATGAACAGGATGACAAGCCCGCGGATCACGCCCTATCCCTCACGATGATAGGGGTGGTTTGCGATAATCGCAGTCGCCCGGAACAATTGCTCGGCCAGCATTGCACGGGCCATCAGATGCGGCCATGTGGCTTTACCGAAAGAAAAAAAATGGTCGGCGCTGCTGCGCTCTTCACTGGTCAGACCATCGGCGGCCCCGATTAAAAAGCGCGCTTCCCGGACACCGCTATCGCGCCAATCGCTCAAGATATTGGCAAAGGCTTTGCTGGTCCAGTTTTCCCCGGTTTCATCAAGCGCAATGATTTTTGTCTGATCGCTGATTTTCGGGGTTTTTCCGCCCTGTTCGGGCAATTCGCTCAGTTTTACGTCCCAGTTGATTCGCTTGATATAGCGGTCAACCAGTTCCTGTTCGGGGCTGCGGCCAATTTTCCCGCGAGCGACAATATGGAGCCTCATGACCGGTAAAGCTGCCGAATCAGGCTTCGGCAGCCTCTGCTTCGGAAGCTTCTTCTTCACCCACAGCCCACATGCGTTCCAGATTGTAAAAGCTACGCACTTCGGGGCGGAAGATGTGAACGATCACATCGCCTGCATCAATCAACACCCAATCGGCATTGGCAAGCCCTTCGATTCGCGCCTCGCCACCGGCTTTTTTGATATGCTCCGCCAGCTTCTGCGCCATGGACGCGACCTGCCGAGTCGATCGCCCTTCGGCAATGACCATATGATCGGCAATATTGCTTTTTCCCTCAAGCGGAATGGAAACAATATTCTGTGCCTGATCATCGTCGAGCGATTTCATCACGAGAGCATAAAGGGCATCTGATTCGGCTTTTCCTTCCTTGGAAGTAGCGGATTTCAGCACTTTGCTTTTCGATTTCGTCAATTCAAATCCTATCAATCTGTCTGGCAAACCAATTTATGCGTCACGGTGTCGCGGACACAGTGAGTTGCATATTGTTTGTGCCAATGGGGCCGGGCCATCCGGATCGCGGTGGCAGAGCGGGGGTCGGGACGATAGCGCAAAAATGTCAGCGCTGGCGTACTCCAGTTAGTCCAGTTCATCCGCTGGCTCGCAGGCCGGACGGAGCGCCGGAGCCATGCCATTGCGGGTGCCGCAAAAGCATCGTCATCATAGCCGGGACGCGCGATAACTGCAATCGGCAATAATTGGGCAATTTTTCGCCAGTCCTTCCAACGGTGAAATTGAGCCAGATTATCCGCCCCCATGACCCAGATAAATTGCCGTTTTGGATAGCGCCGGACCAGCGCTCGCAGCGTATCATACGTATATCGGGTGCCCAGAGTCTGCTCAATAGCCGTCGCCTTTATCGCGCTGCGCTGTGCCATTTTCTGCGCCGATGCCAGCCGTGCGGGAAGCGGAGCCATATCCCGGGCCTTTGCCTTTAGCGGATTGCCCGGCGACACCAGCCACCACATTTCGTCGAGCGCCAGTTCCTGTATGGCAAACAGGCTGATTGAACGATGTGCACCATGCGCGGGATTGAACGACCCGCCAAGAAGGCCCGTCGTCCTCACCAATTGATGCTCAAGGCCGGACCTGCCCTGTCCCGCGCACTACCCATTTATAGGTGGTCAGCCCTTCCAGCGCGACCGGACCACGGGCATGCAGGCGGCCCGTAGAAATGCCGATCTCTGCGCCAAGGCCGAATTCACCGCCGTCGGCAAACTGGCTGGAAGCGTTCCACATCACTATCGCACTGTCCGCGCGCCGGATGAACTGGTTGGCGACCGCTTCATCTTCTGCCACCACGACATCCGTATGATGGGAGCTATGCTCGGCAATATGGGCCAGTGCCTCTTCCAGTCCGTCAACCATGCGAACCGATACAATCGGGGCGAGATATTCGGTATCCCAATCCTGACTGTCCGCTGCCACAGTCCGCGAATCCAGCTCCATGACGGCATCATCACCGCGCACCTCGCAACCGGCATCCAGTAACGCGCGGATCAGGGCCGCGGGTGCAGGATAATCCTGATCGATCAGCAATGTTTCCATCGCCCCGCAAACCCCGGTGCGCCGCATCTTGGCATTGACCGCAATGGCAAGGGCCTTGTCCGGATCCGCCGATTTATCGATATAAGTATGGTTGATACCATCAAGGTGGGCGAGCACGGGAACCCGCGCCTCTTCCTGTACGCGGGCGACAAGCGACTTCCCGCCGCGCGGAATGATGATATCGATCAGGCCAGCGGCTTTCAGCATCGCTCCGACAGCGGCGCGGTCCGTTGTCTGCACCAATTGGATCGCATCTTCCGGCAAGCCTTCCGCCGCCACCCCGGCAGTCATCGCCTTGTGGATCGCCCGGTTGCTTTCAATCGCCTCTGACCCGCCGCGCAAGATAACGGCATTGCCGGACCGCAGCCCCAAAGCCGCTGCATCCGCTGTCACGTTGGGCCGGCTTTCATAGATAATCCCGATCACGCCAAGCGGAACCCGCACACGTTCCAGAATCAAGCCATTGGGCCGCTCATTACGGTCGATAATCGCGCCGACCGGATCCGGCAGAGCCGCCACCTGCTCAACTGCCGATGCGATGCCTTCTAGCCGTTCGCCGTCGATCATCAGGCGGTCGAGCATGGCATCGCTCAACCCGTTGGCACGGCCATTGTCCATATCTTTTGCATTGGCAGCAAGGATCGCAGGTTGGTCGGCACGCAGCTTTGATGCGGCAGCGTTCAGGGCGCGGGCTTTCTGCTCGTCGGTTACAGTGGATAAAACCGCAAAAGCGGCGCGGGCGCGTTGGCCCATGTCGGTTACAAGTTGTTCATGTTCTGTCATGCCCGCCTGCTAGCATGGCTATGGCTTGGCGATAAGGAAAAAAGTCTTTGCGGCACAGGCCAATTTTATTTTCGACAAAGTGATAAATCGCACAAACGACTCGAAAATTCGTATTAATGTGCAGAGATTTTACATATATTTTGCAACTCATCCGATCTGTGTTTCGATTCGTCACGAGTCCAACCCCGATGATTCGCACCGCCCGCGCCCCTCTGCTACCCGCGATTTGGGGATTAGTTTAGAGTATCGGGAATGCAAAACCAAAATTTGAAGGGCGGATTGTCCGCGCGCGTGGACCGTATGTTCACGGACCGCGAGTTTTTCATGCGCGCCAATGGTCAGGTCCGTTTTCTGACCATATCGGCAAAGCTGCAAAAACGGATCGCAATGGCTGTCGGCGTTATAATTGCGCTCTGGCTGTTGGTTACGCTGGTGATGACAGTCAGCACGTTGAGCGCATCTGGTGAACGGATAGCGCTGGCGAAAAAGGAAGCCGCGGTAAATAGCGGGCAGAGCGAGATTGCCGCCTATAAGGCATCGATTGACGGCCTTGCCAAAGACCTGATCCGGCGTCAGGAAGCGATGGAACAGATTACGCAGCAGTTTATCGGCGAAGAAGCTATTAGCGGCGAAGAGCTGAAAAATGGCGCCATCCCCCTCTCCGACGACGGGAACAGTATTTCGGGCAACAAGCTTTCTGCAAATGGCAAAAAGATCAGCGCCGCCTTTCCGGAAGCGGCCATGTTGGCCCGGCTCGAATCCCGCCAGATCAGCTTTGCGGACAAGCTGACCCGCGCTGCCCTGGCCCGCACGGCGCGCGTCGAAGCGGCTATCCGCAACTTCGGGCTTAACCCTGCGACTCTCTCCCCCAAATCCAATAAGGCCGCTGGCGGTCCCTATGTTCCGCTTTTTACAGATGGTGAAACACAGATGCACCCGACGCTGAAACGGCTGAACGATGCCTTGTTGCAGATGGATCATATAGAACGTATCCTGCTGGCCATTCCGTCCGCCGTGCCAACGGGATCAACCGACCTGGGCATGATGTCGAGCGGCTTTGGCTATCGCAGCGATCCTTTTAACGGCAGCGGCGCGATGCATAGCGGCATTGATTTCAAAGGACGCAGCGGCCAGCCGGTATTATCGGCCGCTCAGGGCACTATTACCCATGCCGGGTGGAAATCCGGCTATGGCAAAACAGTGGAAATCACACATGGCAACGGACTGATGACGCGCTATGCCCATCTTTCCGGGATTCAGGTCAAGGCTGGTCATAAAGTAAAGAGGGGCATACAAGTGGGGGCAATGGGAAGCACGGGCCGTTCAACCGGCACGCATCTTCATTTCGAAGTGCGGTTAAATGGCGCGGCGATTAACCCCCGACCTTTTCTAAAGGAGAATACAGATGTTCTCAAAGTTCAAAGCCTCGCCAGACAGCGAGCCGACGCCACCAGCACCAAAGAGCAAACCGATAGAACAGGCTCCCGTCGTGGCTAGAAACAACAGCAACAATCAACCGAGCTTTTCCGTCATCGGGGACGGTATCGTAATCACCGGCAATATCGACGCGAAAGTCGATCTGCATATTGACGGCGAAGTGATTGGCGACATTAAATGCCAGTCGCTGGTGCAAGGCCCGTCGAGCAAGATTCAAGGCTCTATCATCGCCGATAATGCCAATCTGTCCGGATCGGTCGAAGGCTCCATCGAAGCAGGCGATCTGGTCATCAATTCCAGCGCCCGTATCGGCGGCGATGTCTCCTACGAAAACGTCAAGATCGAACAAGGTGGCCAGGTTGACGGACGATTCAAGCACAAAAGCAACCGGACACCGCATCTGAACAAGAACACGCTCGATGTGTCCGCGAAAGCACCGTCACTGGAGCTGACGTCTGGCGAGAAAGCGGCTTAAGCTTTTCGGGCGGACGGCATTGCCATCCGCCAAAGTTCAGGCAAACGTCCTGTTCAGCACCCCATTCCGCTTGCCCTGAGCCTGCCGAGCCGCAAGCGGGCCGAGGGTCAACGGGGGCCTATGCCCTTTATATTCTGTCAGGCTCCCCGCTAACGGAGCGGGCCGATAATAGCTGCGGCACAATCGCTAACTTCACTAACTTCACACCTAGGACGCTTTATTTTCCGCCAAATCTTTCGGAAATGGACCTTATAGGCCCGCAACAAAGCAAGCTGTTGGATTTAGGCGCAATTATCCCCCCACCCCTCATTCCCGCGCAGGCGGAAATGACGAAGAATTTGGAACGGCACCACCTTGGCTGCGCGCATGATATTCAAGGATGAGAAAGAACAGATGGGGAACTAGCATGACTGCGCCCCTGTAGGACAGCGCTTTCTGGTAGCATCTGCGGATTGCGTTTCACACTTGAGGCGTCAGATAACCGGAAGGTTGTGGCAGCCACTCTGGGCTCCGCATCGAGTGCGGAGCACGGCAAACTTCACCGAACCAAGCTAATTACGCGGAGCCTGCCGCCGGTAGCTTAGGGCCTCTGCCACATGGACGCGGCTGACCTGCTCCACCTCTGCCAGATCGGCGATCGTGCGGGATACGCGCAGCACCCTTGTATAGCCGCGCGCGGAGAGGCGCATGGCAGCGGCGGCTTGCGCCAATAATTGCCGTCCGGCTTCATCCGGCGTTGCAAATTTCTCCAGCGCGCCGCCATCAATCTCTGCATTGGTGCGGGCGTCCAGACCGGCATAGCGCGCGCTTTGCAGGTCACGTGCCCGCGCCACCCGCGCCGCGACCATTTCGGAGCTTTCGGCAGGCGGCGGCATGGTGAGGTCAGCAGCCGACAGCGCCTCCACCTCCAGATGCAGGTCAATCCGGTCGAGCAGCGGCCCCGACACCTTTGCCTGATAATCGGCGGCACATCGGGGCGCACGCGAACAGGCCAGCGCGGCGTCCCCCAAATGGCCACAGCGGCACGGGTTCATCGCCGCCACCATCTGCACCCGCGCCGGAAAGGTCACATGGGCATTGGCGCGCGCGACGCTGACTTCGCCGGTTTCCAGCGGCTGGCGCAGCGAATCGAGCACGGCGCGCTGAAATTCCGGCAGTTCGTCGAGGAACAATACGCCAAGATGCGCCAGACTGACCTCTCCGGGCCGCACTTTCAGGCCGCCGCCCACCAGCGCGGCCATCGAAGCACTATGATGCGGGGCGCGAAAGGGGCGGGTGCGGCTCATCCGGCCGCCCTCCAATGTCCCGGCGACGCTGGCCACCATCGACACTTCCAGCGCCTCGGCGGGTGATAGCGGCGGTAATATGCCCGGCAGGCAGGACGCAAGCAGCGATTTTCCCGATCCCGGCGGACCGTTCATCAGCAGGTTGTGCCCGCCCGCCGCCGCGATTTCCAGTGCGCGCTTGGCGGTTTCCTGCCCCTTTACGTCTTTCAGGTCGGGACCATAAACGGGCGCCGCTGCCTCACCGGTGCCGGGCGGAGTCAGAACCGACTGGCCCTTGAAATGGTTGAGCAGAGCGAGCAGGTCATGCGGTGCCAATATTTCGATATTGCCCGCCCATGCCGCTTCCGGACCCTGCATTTCCGGACATATCAGCCCCAGTTTTTCGCCCGATGCGTGCAGAGCGGCAAGCAATACACCCGGCGTAGAGGCCAGGCGCCCGTCCAATGACAATTCCCCCACGACAATATATTGGGCCATTGTCTCCGCATCGATAACCCCCATCGCACCAAGCAGCGCCAGCGCAACAGGAAGGTCGTAATGCGATCCTTCCTTGGGCAAGTCCGCCGGTGACAGGTTGATCGTGATCCGCTTGGGCGGCAAAGACAGGCCCAGCGCCGCAATCGCCGCGCGCACCCGTTCCCTGCTTTCCGCCACGGCCTTGTCCGGTAATCCCACAATATTGAAAGCCGGCAGCCCCGGTGCGACCTGACATTGCACCTCTACGCCGCGCGCTTCGAGGCCCAGATAAGCGACGGTGGAAACCAGTGCTACCATTTCATACCGCCCCGCATGCCTTTTGCCCGGTGAAATAGTGGCAAGAATCATGAAAAAAGTCGATCAAAAGCAATGGCTTGGCCGGAACGGTCAAAAGCGGAAGGGCGTGATCGGCGGGGCTTTGGGTGGATTGCTGCGTGATCTGGCGCAACGGGGTCCACTTGACAATCATTACCCTTATTTAAATCGATATGCGACCAAAAGCCTGTTTTCTTCGACAGTCCGGCTTGCGGGTTCTATGGGGACACATCACATAATAGGTATGACCGTGGATATTGACGAGATTCGGAGAAAAAAACGCGAACGCAACACGGCGGGAACGCGCCTTGCGCTCACGATCATCGGCTTTGTGCTGATGCTGCTCTCCCCCATTATCGGGGCGCTGCCGGGGCCGGGTTTCATCATCATGTTCCCCATCGGTCTGGCGCTGGTGCTCAAAAATTCGCGCTGGTCCAAGCGGCGTTATGTCGATTTCAAGCGGCGTTTCCCGCAATATGGCAAGTGGACCGACTGGGCCATGCGCCGCAACAGGCACAAGACTTTGCCGGATGATTTCGAGCTGCCGATAGTGGGCAAGGTCAAAACCAAGTCGGAAAGCTGAAACATTAGAGTGATTTCGAGTGAAATGGAACATTTCACGGCTCGGAAATAACGGTAAAGCAATAAACTAGGCCCCAATTTTGATTCAATTAAAATTGAACAGGGTCTAGTGCCTAATTATTTATCCAAACAGCGGGCTAATGCTTGACTTTGCGCGGCGTCACACTTATTCGCAGCGACAACACGGGGCCGCAACTTTTGGCGGCCTTTTTAATTGACATTTCAGACGTAGGATAAACGCGATGAAGCGCACATTTCAACCGAGCCGCCTGGTCCGTAAACGGCGCCATGGTTTCCGCGCCCGCAAAGCAACGGTCGGAGGCCGCAAAGTCTTGGCTGCCCGCCGTGCGCGTGGCCGCAACAAGCTCTCTGCCTAA
>NZ_DATCTC010000028.1:0-97787 GCF_036568145.1 Parasphingorhabdus sp.
TCGGCACTACCTCCTGCAATGCGACGATGAGACTGTTTGGCGACTGGAACTTCTTGATGTGGATGTACCGGAAGAAACCGAAGAAGTTGTTGTCGAAGGCCTGAAGTCCGGTATCGATTCGATTGATGTCGATTGGATTGGTCCTAAGCACGTCCGTTAAATCTGATACATCCACCAATAAGTCACACCACAAAATTCTTGCAACACCCTCCCCATTCTCAATCAACACTTTTCAAGAATTCAGAAAAATGTTACCCAGAATGTTACCCAGGAACATTTTTGAATAAATAGGAATAGTTAAGTCATTGAAAAATGGTGCGCCCGACAGGACTCGAACCTGTGGCCCCCAGATTAGGAATCTGATGCTCTATCCACCTGAGCTACGGGCGCATTGCCTAAGACCTAGGACTTACGGGCTTTTCGCTAGATCAACATTTTCCGCTGGTCAACCTCTCACGGAACAAAACGGAAATCTACGGCACATTACGGCACACTCACGTCACATTTTGCGTCACAGGATATTCATGATCTGTTCGTGTCCCAACCATGACTGCGAAGAACAGATGCGCCATGGCCAAAACTATAAACATACTTACATCACAGTGCGTCGTTATGCGGTGCAGGACCACCGCCCGACACCAGAGGAGGTTTAAAAAACTTTCTCATCAAATTTGGCTGGCTACCGTCGATCATTCTAAGGTGCAGGGTATGGGCGGGAAACATATAATATTTATAATAAGTGAGGACTTAGGCGGGTTTCAGATATAATATTTTGATAATATCGACCTAATTTAATTATAATCATTATATATAATATTTCGAATAAATTTATATATATAATACAATGATATAACATCGGAGCCGCAAAAATATTATATCAGATTAGATCAGCGACCTAATATAAATTTCCTTTATTTTCAGTATGTTGATTATAATTATCGTAGCTGATTATAAATATTATATGTTTCCCGCCCCCACCCCCTTCCCTAGCTATCTGGAGGTAGCTGTTGATCTGCGTCGAAAACGCACAAAGAAGCCCAAAGCGGAGCGTGGGGGTGAGCGCGGCGCGAGGGGTTCGGCGAGCATCCTCGAATTTTATAGATGTTCTCTCAATGTTCTCATGCAGCTATAGCCCGACTCGTGAGGGCCACCATCGCAAACCAGCCACCACAGAGCATCTCTATCTCGACTTTGACCGCTTCTTCGCTCCGGTTGAGCAATTGCGCGATCCATCACTGCGCGGGCGACCGGTGGACGTTGTTCCCTATGAAGGCGACAAGACCTGCATCATTGCGTGTAGCCGCGATAGTGGCCGTTCCAGTAAACGTTACCGAAAACCGATTCCTCGAGACTTATACAGTGGTGATGGGGTAGTTAGCCGATACTAGCAACCGAGTGAGAAATATGGATATAAAACAGAGAATTCTTGCCAGCAGCTGCGCGACCCGATGGTTTTTGTTCGGATTGGTGCTGATCGGTATCCTGTCCCTCATTTCGAGCGAATGGTTAGTGCCATCGATCGCGAGCGCGGATGAGCAGTCGGGGCGCTATCTGAGTATATGGGCCAGGCTCGCTACGACGACTGGTTTGGTCGTTTTCGAGGTAGCGATGACGACGTTTCTGCTAGCGGTCGCCTACCTGCTACTAACTCCCCGCGATGATCGATCAGGGGATGTCTCGGTAATAGAGGGGAGTGACGTCGGGCGAAGTCTTCACGAACACCTGCGTACTACGGAAAGCTACTGGTTCAAGGGAAGATCTGCTCGTTGGGTACGAGACGTGGTATTTCCTATCTTGTCGAATAGGGCGTCCACCGACCAAATACGCATTAATCTGTTCATGGCACTCCCCGATCCTTCTAATGTCAAGCTGATGAAGGAGTACGCCGACTATCGGGAATCGATTGCCTATAAAGGCAGCAAGGACACCTGGACGCAGGAGATCGTTACTACGCATATACTTGCCGCCATCGTATCGGCATACCATAATGCTTCTAAGTCGAATTTCCTCAATGTCTGCATCGGCCTTTCCGATTGGTTTCCAGCATATCGGGTTGACATCACGGACGGATCAGCTGTCATGACCGTGGAAGACAAAAACGCTCCGGCAATGCGATACACACGCACCTCATCGTTTTACAGCACGTTCCGTGCCGACGTAGAGCACACAATCGAAATGGGCACAAAGCTTCCCAAGCCTGTTTCCAGCTTCCGCAATCGTGAACTCGACGCAACATTCGTAAACGAGATACTGGCACATGCTGGACTATCAGGAACGCTGAACGGTGCAGTGAATGAGGAATCTATTCTCAAGAAGATCAATAATTCCGGCCAGCTCTATGGTTGAACTTAAGAGTCTCTTCAATGCGGTTCGCGGCATTGCAAGTGCGCAAGAAGTGAAATCTCTATTCATTGCATTGCGGGAAACGATTCGCGGCACGCCAGCCTATGCGCATCCGAACGGATTTCTGGTCTACGATATCTATAAGGAATCCAATGTTGACCTGCGCCTGCATGTATGGGAAGGATCGGTGGTGGCGCAGCCCTTCCACGAGATACATGACCACGTCTATGATGTTCGCAGCGTCATCCTAACGGGTTGTCTGCTCCAGAAGACGTGGGATGAGCGCTCATCTCGGTACGGCAGCTTCAAAGAGTATTCAGTAACCTATCGAGATGGAACAAGCAGTCTCGAACCCACCGGACGAAAAATCGAGGCGTCGGTGGCTGCTCAGGAGCATTTACGCGCACCTTTAAGATATGAGCTCGACGCCGGCAGATTGCATTCCGTCGAACCGCTGGTCTTCCCCTCTGCAACTCTATTCCTACGCGACCTACACGAAGGCGCAGGAAACCCGAGGGTCCTTGGCACCGCGGATGCAATAGCCTGCCCTCCGGCAGAGCGCCAACAAGTTGAAGAGGCAGTGACCTTAAGCGGACTCGAAGCGGTGTTTTCTTCCATCGACTGAACAAAGGTATGGTGTGGTCGTATTTGTCGGACTCCACCGTCGAAACCGTTTTCGGGGCTTGGCGGAACGTCCAGTTTAACTGTACCAGTGTCAGATAGTGGTCCATCAGCAAGGCGCCCAAATCCCGCCGTTAGATTTTGACTATTGGAATTACAGCTTCCCACCCATTTGCGGAGGTAACCCATGGATGCGGCGGTTCAACTATGCCGACCGTAGGTCAGTGCTATTGAAATCGAATGGACCAATGTTCTGTGGTCAGACACGTACTTCACATACTCTCGATATATGCAAAACGGGCTGATAGCGATGCCACCAGCCCGATTGTCGTTCTGCATGCCAGATACGCGCAGCTTAGTTGCTGATGATCAATTCGCCGAAGGTTTTGGCATTGCTATTGCCAGCCAATGTATATCGGACGCCCACCTCTTCCATCGAAAACCCATTGAACAAAGAGCGTATTTCCGGATGATCGTTGATCGACAGAATGAACCTGCCTTTGATCCCGGCCAATAGTCTAGCCATCTCCTCAAACTCCTCGCGCCGGAACATGTTTTTTCCATAATCATCTTCGCAACCGAAATATGGCGGATCGAGATAGAATAGCGTGGCGTCACGGTCATAGCGCCGGATGAAATCAGCCCATGGCAACCGCTCAATCGTTACGCTGGCCAGCCTGTCATGGACGGCCTCCAACATCGGCTGCAACTTAGTCACATCGAAACGAGCGGCATTGGCAGGTGACACGCCGTAATTACTGCCAGTCACTTTTCCGCCAAATACCGTGCGCTGGATATAAAGAAACCGAGCTGCACGCTGCATATCGGTCAAAGTTTCGGGATCCACACGCGAAAGCCTTTCGAACTCCGCTCGTGAAGCGATCTGGAAACGCATCATCTCCAGAAAAGAGACGTAATGCACCTGCAATATCCGAAACAGATTATGCACCTCGGCTGACCAGTCATTGATCACTTCGGCTGTCGGCCTGCACTCCCTTCGGAAAAACACGCCGCCCATGCCGACAAAAGCCTCGGCATAGGTGCGATGCGGGATATCCGCTATTTTGGCGCATAGCCGCTTGGCCAGCATCCTTTTCCCGCCGATATACGGCGCGACTGGCCGCACTGGCTTTACCGGTTCCAAATTGTCCTCGACTTGTATTTTCAGACTCGCTTTCATTTCGTTTGTTCCATATTTGTTCCGCTGTCGCATCGGTACCGATTCGGCAGGCGGAGTGGCCCGATCACGCCCATGGGCGGACCGGTCTGGTCATGGCGGGTCTGATCCGTCGGTTAGCGGCGCTGCAACGCCGTTACCTCCGCCTCACCGATGTGAAGCGGAAATGTCGTAGGGCTGGCGGCTAGGCAGCAGCAGCCCTGCTTTTCGGCACATAATCCTTGAACCGCAGCACTTCGGTTCCGGCCCATGCATTGATCTCGAGCATCCGCAGCATGATCGGCTCAATCTCGTTGTCGAAAAATATATCTGTGGCCGTTCCAACATCGCCAAAACCGCCGTTATTTTGCGGAATGATGCCGATCAATTGCGGCGGGACGCGGTGCGCGGCCAGCATATCGTCGCGGGTTATATTCTTGATGTTAGAGAACTCATCCTTGGCGACGACATCGGCAATCGGCATGATCTGGATGCCGTCTTTTTTGCCGCCGGGTATGTTGACGAACATATTCTTGAAATTGCCGACACCCTTGGCCGACTGCAGCCGTTCCTTCAGCTTGGTCACGGTCTCGGTATCGGCCAAAGGTTCGCTGACATAGAATACAAACCCGGCATGAGCGCCGTTTTTGTAGTATCGGCGGCGAAACAGGGTCGCGTTTTCATTGAGCAAGCCGGATTGCAGCGCCGACAGCCATTCCGGGATGCCATAGACCTCTTGAAGCGGTTCGGGCTGCATGATGTGAAACACACTGCCAGCGTCAAATTCGTGATGGCCCATGCCGACTTCATGCTTGACCCACCAATATGTGCCCTCCTCCACGCCAACGCGGGTGTGGACCGCTGGCGACGTGCGAAGGCGCGCTATCCCGCCAAGCCGGTTTTTGCGCCGCTCGACATAGCCATTGCCCATTTGCAGAAAATCCATTGCCCATCGTTCAAAATTGGCCCGGTCAAATTGCGGAGTCGGGACGAAATGCTTCATCAGCAAATTGACTTTCAGGGCAATCGCGCTGCGATGATGGGCGGACATGTTGAACGCCTTGGCCAGATTGAGCATAGGTAATGGCGGTTCAAACCAGTCGGCATTGCGGTACATCTCGAAATAGGACCAAAGATCGCGGCCATCGATCACGCTTTCCGGATCCCCGAACGTGAACATTGACACATCCTTGCCGGTCGCGGAGCTGGCTTCTCCGGACATCTGGTCAGCGGCTGTAATCAAATCGGTCATTGCTTATGCTCCGTCATTGGAAAAATCTTAATCAAGGAAAGTCACCGTCCCGCCGCCTGATCCGGCCAGCGCGGCATTCATCGGTTCATTGGAAAGCGCGTGCATGATTGCCCAGGCAATGTCGGCATGGCCGATCTGACCATTACGATTGGCTGTATAGGTGACTTTGTTGCCGCCGGTCACAGTGGGCCGGATAGCCATGAAGCTGGCCGAAACATCCGACCACCCGCTGTCAAATTCGATACGGTTGTTGCGGAAAATATTCTGCGCCTTCAGGACGAGCGCGGTTTTGACGGCCACCGAATATTCAATGCGGCGGGTGGTGGGGAACCATTGCTTCACCAGTTCGAAAACGGCTTGTCCCGCTCCGGTCGTATCGATGCTGATATCCGTCACATTATACCGTGCGGCCGCCTTTTTGATCGCATCAGCCTGCCCCTGAAAATCTAGTCCGTTCAGGCGCAGTTTTTCCAGCACACGAAACTTTCCACCTGCCGATTTCGGCGGTGCGAGTATTGCCAGCGCGGCATCGTCACGTCCGTTTTTGTTGGGATCATAGCCGATCCAGACCGGATGATTGCCAAATGGTCGCGGGGCAGCGGGAAGGAAATCGCGCCATTTGTAAAAGCTATCGACCCGTGCCGGGTTGATCATCGAATATGGGAAGCTGGATGCGCTATCGTCTATAAACTCGCATTCGTATAAATTGGCGAATTCCTCTTCGCTCAATTCTGCGCGCAATTCCTCTTCATCGAAGAATTCTGACATCCCGCCCTTGATCGCATCGGCCAGTGTCAGTATCTGGCACCAGCTTCCATCCGGCATAATCGCGCCAGCGGATAGCGCCCGCTTGGAAACATCGAACCGTTTCTGTTTCCCTTTGGCTTTGCCCTTGTTCCATTGCTCACCAGACCAGAACGCATAGGCTTCATGCGTGATAGTGCTGGGCGTCGAGAAATAGGTCCGCTTATACATTTTGTGGGTGGCCATCGCCGCCGCCACTTTGTTCAGCTCGGCAAAGCCGTGGACCCAGAAAAACTCATCAAAATAGAAATCGCCATGCTCACCCTGCGCCGTCTGCGCATTGGTAGACAGGAAATACAGGCCGACCGGTTCATGACCTTCGCCCAGATCGATCATGATCGGGTCGCCCTTCAAATCGACGCCGGTCACTTTTTTGACCCATGCAACAATATAGCGGCGGAAAATCAACACCTGCCGCTTAGAAGCGGACAGGAATATCTGGTTCCGGGCATTACCGTTCAGATATCCCTCACGGATTTTCATCATGGCTTCACGGGCAAAATACCAAGTGGCACCCGTTTGCCGGGATTTCAGTATTTTGCGGGTGCGCTGGTCGCGCTGTTCCCACCAGATATTTTGATGCCCAAAATTCTTTTCGTGAAAATCGGCTTCCAGCAAATCCCACTGTTCGTCGGTCAGGAAGTTTTTCCGCTTTTCGGCCCGCTTGGCCTCCGCCTTTTCATCATTCCGCGCATTGATTTTCGGATTAAGGTCCGCCTCTTTGCCGGTTTCCTCATATTTACGGATACGTGCGCCGCGTTCCAGCTGCCGCATCAGGAAATCGACCCGCTTCATATCTCCTTCATTGAAATCGGGCTTGTCGATATAGGCAGCGATCCGCGCTTCGATCCTGTCCTCAATTATGGTCAGGGGCGCGGAATTATCCCACTTGTCGCGGGTTTTCCAACTGCTCACCGTTGTGCGCTTTATCGATAATTCGTCCGCAATTTCAGTAACCGACCATCCGCGCCAGTAAAGCGACCGCGCCTCGCGCCGATCATCCCGGTTGGCCCTGTCAAACACGTTCACCGGCGGCGCTGGCGCGGCGTCAATGTCGGTTTTCTGGTCAATTTGTGCGGGTCTGTTCATCGACCGTTGCCATGCACTAACCGATGGCTCTTTTACCTTAGCGCGCTGTTGTAAAGCCGGTTCTTACAACATGACCCCGTTGCATAGACGCGGGTTTTTCGGCCCCAAGGCATCACGACAAGCGGAATTTTGCCCTTTGCACAACCCGGAGCCCCGAAGCCATGAAAACCAAAAAATTTCTCCTCGCAACCGCCGGTTCAACCGTTGATGGCCGCAATATCGATGACAAGATGATTGCGGAAATGGCCAAAAGCTATGATCCGAAAACCTATGGTGCGCGCCTGAATATCGAGCATATTCGTGGGCTTGGAACCGAAGGGCCGTTTCGCGCTTATGGCGACGTTCTGGAACTATCGACCGAGACGGTGGACGTGAATTTCAACGGCACAAACGAAAAGCGCCTCGGTCTGTTCGGCACCTTTGATGTCGATGAATCGGCGAAGGCACTGAATGAAGCTGGCCAGAAAGTCTATCCCAGCATTGAAATCGAACCCAATTTCGCGGGCAAGGGCTTCGCCTATATGATGGGCTGCGCTCTGACCGACAGCCCTGCCGCCATCGGAACAGAACGCCTGCAATTTAATCGCGCATTGCCCAGTGCAATCGCAGTCACCGCTAAGGATAGCGGCATCGACGCGGCAGCACTGGAATTTGCCGAAGAAACCAAAGCGGACGAACAGGTCGGCGGCTTTTTCGCCATGCTGACCGAAAAGCTAAAAGGCATCAACCTGACCGCCGCGCCAGCAACGCCGCCAGTGCAAAAAACGGAAGAAAAGTCGGAAGATGCGGCAGGCCAAGCCTTTGCCGCAATGACGACTGTTCTGGGCGACATTACCAAACAAATGGATGCGAAATTTTCGGCGCAAAGCCAAGCGCTGACCCATTGCCTCACAGCGCTCGATACGAAATTCACCGCGCTGGAAACCAAGCTGGAGACAACCGAAGCGCCAAACCAGCACAGCCGGTCACTCTCGAACGGAACCAGTCAGGTCAAAACTGACTGTTAATCGCTGACCCTCTGAAAATCGCACCGCCCATTACCGCCAGAATTTAAGGAACCCAAAATGCACAGACAAACCCGCGTTCAATTTGCCGCTTATGTTTCGCAGATCGCCCTGCTTAACAGCGTTTCCGTGGCCGATGTATCAACGAAATTCGCGGTCGACCCGACCGTCGAGCAGAAACTCGAGGAACGCATGAAGGAGTCCAGTGAGTTTCTGTCCTCCGTCAATCTGGTGCCGGTTATTCAGCAATCTGGCGACAAGGTTGGTATCGAGGCGACCCGCAGCATTGCGGGCCGAACCGACACCAGCGGCGGCACAAAACGCAATCCGACCGATCCGACCGACACGACGGCGCAGCACGGTTATTTCTGCCGCCAGACAAACTATGACTGGGCGATCCGTTATGCCAAGCTGGACGCGTGGCGTCACAAGGCCAATTTTCAGGAATTGCTGCGCAACGCCATCCTGAAACAACAGGGCCGCGACCGCATCATGATTGGCTGGAACGGCACGAGCGCGGCGTCGACAACGGACCGCGATGCAAATCCGCTGTTGCAGGATGTCAATAAAGGCTGGTTGCAGCACGTCCGCGAGGATGCGCCTGCGCACGTTCTGGATGATGGTTCCTTGACGGTAAAATCAGACAAGACCGACAACCCGGCATTGAAAGCGATCTACGTCAAAGCTGGCGTGACGCTATATGATGAATCGCTGGACAACAGCGACACTGGCGAGGCCGATTATTCTTCTCTCGACTCCTTGGTGCTCGACGCCAAGTCGCTGATCGAAGAATGGCATCGCGGCGACACCGGTCTGGTTGTCATTGTCGGCCATGATCTGGTCGATGAAAAATATTTCAACATCGCCCAGAAAACAGGTGCGACAGCCACCGAAGTGGAAGCAATGGACCGGATAATCCGTTCCGACAAACAGCTTGGCGGCTTGCCTGCGGTTCGCGTTCCTTTCTTCCCCGCCAACGCGATCATGATTACGCGCCTCGATAACCTGTCCATTTATTGGCAGGAAGAAACGCGCCGCCGCATGATCAAGGACGAACCCGAAGCTGACCGGATCGCCAATTTCGAAAGCGTGAACGAAGACTATGTCGTGGAAGAATATGACATGGCCGCGCTGGTTGAAAATATCGTCATCGGTGCAGCGCCAGCCCGTCCCGCAGCCTGACACCAGCTAGATCGCTGATCCGGACTTGAGCCATCCGGATCGGCGGTCGCCTCCCCAAATGTTTCGGCTCTGCTCAATCACCCGCATGGAAGGAAACCGATATGACCAGTCTTGCCCGCCGCACTCGTGAACGCAAATTGGCCCAGCGCCTTGCCGAAAGCACTGGTCTGAAATCGCCGTCGGGCATTGCACCGGCCATGCCGGAAACGGGCGAAGGCGTGAATGAATATAATGTGCTGCTTGCCGCGCTACAGAACGATCTGCGCGAGATAAGCGATATTCAATCCCTCGAAGCGCGCAACCCGGTCAAACTGGAAAAAGCCCACAAATATGTCGATTGGGTGGCGGGCGCATTGCAGGCGGGCCTTGAGGAAAAAGCCGTCCAGGATGAAATTGTCGTCACGCAAATGATCTGGGCTTTGGATTATGGCAATTATACCTATGCGCTCATTATAGCCGATCATTGTCTGAAACACGGTCTGGCCCTGCCTGAACGCTATTCGCGGTCACTTGGTTGTCTGGTGGCAGAACAGGTCGCGGAAAACGCGCTTGCTCCCGATGCTGATATCCCGCTTGAAATTCTAAACCGCACTCATGCTCTGACCGAAAAATCCGACATGCCTGATCAGGCGCGGGCAAAATTGATGAAGGCGCTGGGCCGCGCCCTTGCAGATGCGGCAGAAGCTTTTGATCCCGAAGCGGATAACGCGGTCGCGGGCGGCAAGCCAGCGCTTACCGCATCTGCCATCGATCATCTGACTCTGGCCCTAAAGCTCAATAAAAATATTGGCGTCAAAAAGGAATTGGCGGCGCTGGAAAATGCACTCGAAAAAATGGGCGGTCGCCCTGCCGCTATAACTGATCCGGAAACCGGTGATCAGGCAGGATCGACCGATCCAGACGAAGAAGAATAGAAGTCTCGCCCACGGCGCTCGGGTGGCGGAAGGACGGATCGGCGAAGGGTCGCCTAGACACCGTTCCGGCCTTCCCCACCACCCGTAAATGGACAGGAAAGGTGAAAAATGAGCGGCTTTATTTCCTCCCCCGCGACGCCTGTTGATCCGGAAGACGCCACCGTTGTTATGGATGGCTGGTTCCCCGATATACTGGTCGCTGACATCCGCGCAAAGGTTCGTATGGGCGAAGGCATCGTCACGCACGAACGCTTGTTAGGCGCGATTGAAGGTGCGGCGCTGACTGCCTTGCGGATGCTTTCAGACTGGCGCAGCGCGATTGCCGCAACCGGTATCGCAAAACTGGAAGATATTGAAGATATCAGCATTGGCGGAAAGACCCGGCCCGTGATCATCTGGGAACGGATTATCCGTTATTATTCCGCTGCCGAAATTGCCGACCTGTACCGCGATATTTCCGCAACCGTCGAAGGCCGCGACCGTGCCGATGAAGAGAATATTTCGGCAGATGACTATCGCCGCCTCGCACATAATGCCGTGACCGACCTCCTCTCCATCGGCACTGAAACACCGGTGCAGCGCAACATGGTCGAGTTGATATGATTGTCACCGCGATTGCCGGTGAAACGCTGGACGCCCTGTGCTGGCGGACGTTGGGCCGCACCGCAGGTGTTACCGAGCAGGCTCTGGAACTCAATCCCGGTCTTGCCGCTGCGGGTCCAAAGCTGGCCGAAGGTCAGGAGGTCATCCTGCCGAAAATCAATACTGCCGCACCGGCCATTCGTGAAACTGTGAATTTGTGGGATTAAGCATGGAAGAATTACGCGATTTTCTATTTTGGTGGCTCGCAGCCCTCATAGCCGCAGCGACCATTGTCGGCGGACGGTTGGGCATGTTTCTGTTCCGCCTCGCTGCCGATCCGCCAGATGATCCGGTATTAGCGCTCCACTGGGCGCGCAGACGGCGCTGGCTTGCATGGTCGGAGCTATCCGCGCTGCCCGCCTTTGCCACGATATCGGTTACCGCTGTGGAATATTGGGGGCTGAACCCCATTGTTGCCGTCCTGATTGCGATGTTTTTAGGCGGTGTCGGTTTCGCAATGCTGCTCGACGGCGCGCAATGGCTTTTCCGGAAGCGCCTTGGCCTGCCGGATATGGGGGCAGCGGGGAAGAAAAATGTCACCGACTGAAAGCTTCGCCATCATCAGCCTGTGCATGTTTATGCCGCCGCTTGCCAAAGCGATTTGGCACGGTTGGCGGATTGAAAAGCATCATCATGAAAAGGGAAACGATAATGCGCCTTAGCCCTCATTTTTCGCTGGCCGAATTTACTTACAGCGACACAGCCATAAAGCTGAAAATCAACAACACCCCTGCGAATGGGCATATCATGAAGCTGACGCACCTTTGCGAGAATGTGCTTGAGCCGATCCGTACGCATTTCAATCGTCCGGTGCGCATCACCAGCGGCTATCGATCACCTGCTCTTTGTGTCGCCATCGGCTCCAAAAAGACATCACAACACGCAAAGGGCGAAGCCGCTGACTTTGAAATCACCGGCATTTCCAATTATGAACTGGCCAAGTGGATTCGCGACAATATCATCTTCGATCAGCTCATCCTTGAAAACTATATCCGCGGCAATCCCAACTCCGGTTGGATACATTGCAGCTACCGCGCCAACCGCCTGCGTAAAGAGACGCTGACATACTCGCGCCGCACATATTTCAATGGATTGGTAGCATGAGCATCCTCGCAAGAATAGGACTTGGCCTGCTATCCGGTTTCAAATGGCTGGTCAGCCTCATCACGGCGTTGATCCGCTGGGCAGTCGAAAACCCCGGTAGTGCATTGTTTTGTTTGCTCGTTGCAGTGACCGTATGGACTTGGCTTTGCATCATTCCATCAAAAAACCATGAAATCGTGGTGCAGTCTGACGCAAAAACTATTTTGGCGAAACGATACCAGGACGAAGTGACCGCTCATAACGCAACCATCATCGGTTATATCGCTGCCACCCGCACTGCAGAGGAACTGGATAAGCAGAATATCGCCCGCGTCGAACGGGAAGTCGCCGCCGTGGCCGAAAAGGAAAGGGAAAAATATGAAATACGCATGGCCTCTTATGCTGGCCGCGCTGACCGCCTGCAGCAACGCATCGAGCAGCTACAAACGTCCAGCCTCAATTCCGGCGGTCGCGCAGACGCGGCAATGTCCGGTCATACCGATGCCACCTGCCGCGCTTTTGGAGCCGCCGATTGTCAAGACCTTGCTGCCCGAATAACTGATGCCCAGCGCAGCATCGATAAGCTGATCGGGTTGCAGGCATTTTATGCCGGAACAGCGCTTATCGATGTGAATGGCATCAAGATGAACGGCGCACCTGATGATTAAACCAGACTCATTAAGAGCGGCAATTGTCGCCGCCATACCCGCGCTGGCCCGTGATGCTGAACGATTGCTGATGTTCATCGACCGCGGCAGCGTGCGCGGATTTATGACCGCAAGCCGGTCATTTGAGTATCGATACAAACTGAATATCATCATTACTGACTTTGCCGGATCGCCTAGCACCGTAATGCTGGCAATATTGGACTGGGCGCGTATCAATCAGCCGGAATTGACCGTGCCGCCAAACGAAGCCCTGACTTTTGAGGCCGATATTCTCGACAATCAAGCAGTAGATATGTCACTGGAAATCATGCTGACGGAATCGGTGGCCGTTACGGTGGGGGAAGATGGCACGACTGACTTGCACCATATCGAAGAGCCTGCCTTGCTATTCAACGATGACACTGGCCTGTTTGAACCGATCCCGCCTTTGTCCGGTTATAGCGTTGAAGACTGAGCCGTGGCTGATGATCTCGAAGCACTTGAACCATGGCTTGAAGGCTATTTATCAAAGCTAAAACCCGCCGCACGCCGACGGTTGTCTCTTAAAATCGGACAGGCTATCCGGCGTAGCAATACCGGGCGCATTGCCAGAAACGAAGAACCCGATGGCGGGGCTATGGATCCACGCATTCCACGAAAAGCCCGCAAATCGTCAAAGTCCGGACGGATAAAGCGTAAAGGCAAAATGTTCCGGAAATTGCGCCTTGTCCGCAATATGAAGCTGCGCACAGATCCCGATGGTATAGAATTGAGTTTCACTGGCGGGGCTGGCCGCGTGGCGACGGAACATCATTACGGACTGGAAGCCTTTATCGGAAAAACCCGCGACGGTCGCACGATCAAAGCGCGTTTGACCGAGCGGCGCTTGCTCGGCTTTGGTAATGCCGACCGCGACGAAATAATAGACGCAGCAGCAAAGCATTTGGCGGACTAGCTGCTGTTGTAAAGTGGCCTCTTACAACAGCAGCCACTAGATAGAACGCCATTGCTTCGGCCATCGGCGTTCTATGGTTTCATCAATCGCCTCATCACCAGCAATCGACCTGTCGCGGCTCCCCGCGCCTGAACTAATCGCCCAACCTGATTTTGAAACGCGGCGACAAGCAAAAATTGACCGTCTGATCTCGCTTCTCCCTGAATTTTCCGCGCTGGTCGAAAGCGATCCAGCCATCAAGCTGATCGAGGCGGATAGCTATGATGAAATGGTGCTGGCGCAGCATTTCAATGATGCGGCAAGGTCGTTGCTGTTGGCCTATGCAACTGGCGGGTCACTTGACCAGCTCGCGGCTCTTTACGGTGTCACGCGGCTTGTCACGACGCCCGTCAATCCGGTTACCGGAGCACCTGCCGTCATGGAAAGCGACGATGACCTGCGCCGCCGCGTCCTGATCGCGCCGCACAGCTTTTCCGTTGCGGGGCCGGAACTGGCCTATGTTTATCATGCGCACAGCGCCAGCGGCGACGTGCTTGATGCATCTGCAACATCGCCTAGTCCCGGCGAAGTCGTCGTCTCTATCCTTTCCCGCACGGGAGATGGCACCGCGCCTGCCCAGACATTAAACGCAGTAAGCGCGGTGCTACAAAACAAGGCGGTTCGCCCGATGACCGATCATGTCACCGTGCAAAGCGCGGCGATCATCGAATTTGATGTGACGGCAAGCCTTTGGCTTTATGCCGGTCCGGATGAAACGCTGATACTCGATACTGCGATGGCCTCACTCGACGAGTTTCTGGGCAGCGTGAAGCGCCTTGGCCGCGATATCAATCGATCTGCCCTGATCGCCGCGCTCCATGTCGCCGGGGTACAGCGTGTTCATTTGGCTGCACCTGCCGCCGATATCGTTCTGACTATGCTTCAGGCAGGCCATGCGGTGAATATTAACGTCGCCGTTGCCGGGACAGCCGACTGATGCCGATTCCCGCTGATACTTTGGCCAAAAGTCTGCTGCCGCCCAATACGGCTCCGTCCGAGCATGCGCTTGAAGATGCCATGCGCATGGACGTGGATTTGTCAGCGGTCGGCACATTATGGAACCCGTGGACTTGCCCCGCGTCTGTTTTGCCCTTCCTCGGATGGGGACTAGCCATTGCGCAGTGGGATCCCGACTGGAGCGAAGCGGAAAAACGGGCAGAGGTCGCAGACGCCATCGCATTCCACCGCCGCAAAGGCACCAGAGCTATTGTCGAGGAAGTATTGGAGCGGTTTAATCCGCTCCTGCAGGTAGTTGAATGGTGGGAGGCTAATCCCAAACGCGAACCGCACACTTTTGAGGTCCGCGCACCCGCCAACCTCATTCCTGCCAGTTTTTTGAACGTGGAAACCGTCAACGCAATCATCCGCGATGTTGTCTCGGTAAAGCCTGTCCGGTCCCATTTCGACTTTGTGCAAGTGTTGGAGGTTCAGGGCAGCGTTTATCTGACCAATGCTGGACAGGTCGGCTCTTATTCGCGGGAAGATTACAGCGCGGTGCACGATCCAGATCCGATCTGGGGGCTTTACCTGCAAACTGAAAATGGAGAGCCGCTCCAAACCGAAGACGGTCAATTGCTGGAGGAAATTTAATGGCCGGATTATTGATGACAATTACAGATGCCGGGTTGGACGCGCTGGTTGATGCGCAGAATGGAGGCAGCGATGATATCAAAATCACCAAACTGGGGCTCACCAGCACAATATTCGTCCAGGCACCAACGCTGACTGCGCTGCCGGGGCAGTTCAAACTGATAGATGCCATTGCGGGTGAACCGGTCAGCGAAACTATCATTCATATGACGGCTTATGACACCAGTGATGAGACATATAATGTCACAGGTTTTGGCCTTTTTCTTGAAGATGGCACGCTGTTCGCCGTTTATAGTGCCGAAGCCGAACCAGTGCTTTCAAAAGCCCAACTGGCATTTGGCCTGTTTTCCTATGATATCAGTTTTGACAACAGTGTCGGAGCAAACATCACATTCGGCTCCAATATTTTCAGCTATCCGCCCGCATCGGAATCCGCAAAAGGCGTGGCTAAGATTGCCACGACTGAACTTGCGACCCTTGGCGAAGACGATCAATCTATCATCACGCCGCTGAAACTCAAAGAATTGCTGGATGTTGTCCGGGCATTTCTAAATGCCAATGGCATCGCGATCGCGCAGAACGGCGCTGATATCACTAGCCTGAACAGCCGCACTATTACCGGCAGCGGGCTGGTGACAGGTGGCGGAAACTTAAGCGCGAACCGCATACTCGCCGTCGCCATAGCCAATGCCGCCGCTATCGCCGCTGAAACCGCGGACAATTCAGCAGTCACACCTCTGGCGCTGGCTTCACTGCCTAAGAGCCTCAACCAAAATGGCTATTGTGTTTTGCCGGGCTGCGCCGGTTTGCGGCTGACATGGGGCCGATTTACCGCGAACGCGAACGGTACAACGTCAGTCGTCTTCCCTCTCGCATATTCGGCCACCTGCTTTTCGGTTGTGTGCAGCGGAACGAATATCAGTGGGGTTGATGCGAAAGACAATCCGGCGGAGGTTTTAGCATCAACGATATCTGCCACCGGATTTTCGGTGTTCTCGGCAGATGACGAGTCTGCCAGCACGGCCTATTTTGCGATTGGAATTTGATTATGACCATGTTTTACAGCGCACAAACTGGCGGCTTCTATGACGACAAAATTCATGAGGAGACGTTACCCGACGATGTAGTTTCCGTCGCAATATCCCGCCACTCTGAATTGATGGAAGACCAGTCGGCGGGTGCTACAATCGGAACCGATCCAGAAACCGGCGCGCCTGTATCTGTATGGCCAGAGCCGTTATCTCTGCCAGCGGCCATTGATATCATGCGACTGCGTACTAAAGCGGAAGCGGAGCGAAGGATTATAATCGTCTCCCCGATATTCAGACAGATGAACGACCTTCGCGCAGCTCAAGTGGGAGAGATCATGAGCCCAGATGCAGCGGCTCGCTTTACAAAGATTGATGAAATTCGAGTGGCTTCTGATGCTATCGAAGCAGAAATATCCGCAATGACCGATGCCGGAGCAATAATGGCGCTCGACCTTGTAAATCATCCGTCATGGCCAGAGAGCGACTAGGCATCAGGTCGGTTGATACCGGCAGGATTATGCGTCAGGGCTTAAAATCTGACTGAAGGCTAGTGGTTCCTCCACCAGAAAGGACTCTATTAATGGCAAAAATCACCGACCTAGACCCCGCGAACCCGCTGACTGGCGATGAACATGTTCCGCTGGTTCAAAATGGAGTGACCCGGCGAGGCTTTATCGGCTCACATATCGCAAGCCTTGCCATGCCTTACATCGCACAGGCCGAAGAGGCGCGAGATATAACGATTGCATCCGCTGCCATTTTTTATACCACGAAAGAATTGGGAGAGGCTTCGAGCGGAGATGGCATGGTCTTCGCAGTGGCCCCCGGGGATGGAATCGCTACTTACTGGAAAAAAGGAGCACCATCCCAAGAGCTTTTCCAGATGGCCACCAAAGCTCTCGTTGATAGCAAGGTTTCTATTTTTAATACTCTAGCGGATTTCAAGGCGAACCCGCCACAGGGAAAAGCTACATTGATGACAGCCGCCGGTGCAGTCGATTATTCATGGATTTCTGATGATTTTAGCGACATAACTCCCGATGATGTTATTTACATCAAGTCGGACCATGCGGCGTTGACAGCTGGTGTGTGGAAGAAAAATAGCGGTGATCTAATCTCACTATATCAAGGCGGCACGGTTCAGGACGTGGTTAACTGGGTTAGCGCTGAAAGTTTCGGGGCAGTCGGTAATGGCACTGGTTCGGATGTATCGGCTATTCAAGCCGCGATTGATGCAGCGTCATCTCTGTCGATTGCAGGAACAACCAGCAGGTCATCCGTCCGTCTGCGTCCGGGGCGGCAGTATGTTATTGACGGACCAATTCGGCTCAAACGAATCTCTCTCGATGTGCGCGGTGTAGGCTTTCTGGTAACTGAAGCAGGTGGCTTTTTAGTCGGCCGCGATTGCGGTTTCCAGAGCGACGGCAATACACAAATTATCTGTGATAATTCGTACAGCGGAACCGTATTCAAAAAAGACCCGGCAGAAGCGAGTGTGGTAACGCTAAATATGCCAAATCGAGTATCAATTGTCAGGCTCTCACCGTTAGACCGCGCGCAGGGAGTAGGCGTTGATTTTACCGGCTTCCATACTTCAGTCATAAACGTCCAGGTCAATAATATGCTTGACGCGGTATACTGCCACCCATTGGCTTCGACGGATCAGACATATTACAATCGCATTGATGTCCGCGCAGTTCAGTGCGGCGACCCAGTGCATATGCAAACCAGCTCTTATCAGCTCTGCAACGGCAATACTTTTTGGTTGTCGTCAACACAAACAGATACGGTTCTACGATTAAAGGCCGATGGACCCGCTTCCGGGGCTTCATCCAACACTTTTATTTTATCCTACGGTGAGCAGTATACCGAAGCAGGCGTCATTATGGATGGCGCAGTCGGCTTTAATACCGTTATCGGCGGCGTGCTCGAAACAGGCCCATATACAGTGCCTTGCATCCGCATGCTGAACGGGGCCGTTTCCAATAAAATCATAACAGGGGTGGCGCCATCAGGAGAGGCCTATGCGCTCGAAGCAATCGGATGTGGACCAAACGACTATATGCTGGGACGCTATGGCAATTATATGCAATGGAGCCATGATATAGGATTAGCGCAGACTTACCAAACCAAACAAAATGGCGGTCATTATGTTGGAAACAATAATGGAAACCTCGCGGTCGAACATGACGCAGCATCATCTGAAGTGATTGATACACCCCAAGGTGATGGCTTCGTGAAACTGAATGGCGCTGGAAATATAACTCATATGGGGATAACCGGGCTATCGGGCAGCGTTGAAGTTACGCTAATGGGTAGCGGTAATGCTTCTCTGATAAATCAGGCTGGCGGTGGCGGTCAATTTAGACTTAAAGATAATGCAAATATTACGATCCCCGCAGGAAAAACTATTACCCTCACACGAAACCCCCTATTTTCAGAAGCAAACTGGATTGAAAAATGCCGGGGATTCTAACCCCGGTGTGATCAGTATCTTGTAAAATCACCCTCCCCGGGCTGTTGTAAACCGCTTGCTTACAACAGCGCCCCCTAGCAAATAACGTGTCGGCAATGAATGTCGTCGGCATGGTTTCATCACAGCCCCTGCCCGAAGATATCGCCCTTGATCCCGCCGCATTGCTCCGCATCGGCGTAGTGGTTTCTGTTGATCTGGCAGCGGCCAAATGTTCCGTTCAAATCGGCGATCCGGAAGCGGGAGCGATTGAAACGCCTGACATCCGCTGGGGCGCTTCGCGTGTCGGCAAAACCCGTGTGTGGTCCCCGCCAGTCGAAGGTGAGCAGGTTCTGGTCGCATTCCCTGCCGGGGAGATTGCTGCCGGAATTATCATTACATCCATTGCCAGCAATGAATTTCCACCAGCAAGCAACTTGGAACCTGACCTGATCGCCTTTGAGGACGGAACCACAGTTTCTTACGATGCAGTCGCCAGCCTCCTCTCCATATCTATGCCGAGTAAGGGGACGGTGGATATTACCGAAAGTGGCGGCGTCATAATCACCTCCAGTGATGGCATTACCGTCAATGGACCCGTCACCATCACCGGCGATGTGAGCGTCGATGGCCAGATTACATCGACCGGCGATATAGTCGCGGATGAAATCAGCCTGATCGATCATCTGCACGGCGCGGTGGCCGCTGGCACTGCTAAAACAGGTGCGGCAGAATGATCGGCCTTTCCAAATCAACTGGCAAAGCGCTCGATGGAAACGCCCATCTGATCCAGTCCATCGCCGATATTCTGTCCACTCCCATTGGAACACGGATCATGCGGCGCGATTATGGATCATTGATATTTGATCTGATTGACCGCCCCCTGAACACTGCAACCCGCTCACTGGTCCATGCGGCCAGCGCCATTGCCATTTCACGCTGGGAACCCCGCCTGAAGCTACGCAAGGTTACTATGGACGGCGAGCCAGCCTCTGGCCGACTGTCAATTACCATAGAGGGCGACCGCACCGACCTGCCCTCTGCCAATGCTCATGTCTCGCTCTCCATCCCTATCCGTGTCGGCGGCGCGCCGACTGTTGCCCCGTAAAACAAAGGAACCATCATGACACACGGCCTGAAAATTACTGAATCTGCCATCGGCGCTCGTACCGTCCAGGACGCATCATTGGCCGTCATCGGTCTGGTTGCTACAGCAGCGGGATCAACTCCAGAAATCAGCGCCCCACTGGACCTTGCTTTCCCAGTCAATACACCGGTTCTCGTGACAAATATTACCAACGCTCTGTCAAGTGCCGGTGACGAAGGCACTTTGAAATCCGCCCTTGATGCAATCGCCGACCAGACCACACCGATTTTGGTTGTCGTCCGTGTACTGCCTGACGAGCTTCCGGAGGTCGAGGAAGCGAACGTGCTGGGTGATGTAGTCGACAATCAATATACCGGTATGCAGGCTTTGCTGGCGGCGGAAACCAAAGTCGGGGTTCGCCCCCGCATCTTGGGCGCGCCGGGGCTTGATACAGCACCCATCACTGCAAAGCTGATCGAGATGGCGCAAAAACTACGTGCCTTTGCCTATGCTGCGCCAGAAGGCGAGACTGAAGCAGCGGTCATACTTGATCGCGAGAATTACGCTGCACGTGAACTTATGCTGATCTGGCCTGAATTTACAGGCGGCTTTGATGGCGATGCAGTTGCACGGGCCATGGGGCTGCGCGCCCGCATTGATGAAGAAATCGGATGGCATAAAACCATTTCCAATGTCGCGATTAACGGAGTGACGGGCATCGATCGTGACATCCATTTTGACCTTCTCGACCCTTCCACACCTGCCGGATTGCTGAACGACAAACAGATTACCACCATCATTCGCAGCAACGGATTCCGCTTCTGGGGTAATCGCACCTGTTCTGACAAACCTGAATTTGCTTTTGAAAGCGCTGTGCGGACAAGCCACGCTCTGCAGGATGAAATTGCAGAGGTCGTGCGCCCGTTCATGGATCAGCCCATGACCATCGGCCTGATCAAGGACATCATGGAAATCTGCAACGCACGCTTCCGCAAGCTGAAAGCCGATGGCAGGATCATTGGTGCAGAGATATTCTTTGACGCCGATGATAACGAGCCATCCGCGCTGGCCGCTGGCCGTCCGAAATTCCGGATTGAATATACCCCGGCTGCACCTCTCGAAAACCCAGAGATCGGTCTGATCATTACCGACTTCTATTACACCGGTTTTGCTGACCTGTTGAACTAGGCCGCGCCGAAAACCCGTAACGAAAAGGAATTGCCACAATGTCCCTGCCCCGCAAACTGAAAAACCTGAATGCCTCGGTCGATGGCAGAAGCTATCTGGGCGTGATCCCCGAATATGTAGAGCCAAAGCTGGCGATCAAGATGGAAGAATATCGCGGCGGCGGCATGATCGGCGCAGTCCAGATCGATATGGGACTGGAACCAATGGAGGCAGAATTGACCATGGCCGGTCACACGGCCTCCCTGTTCCGCAAATTCGGCACCACCGATGTCGAGGGAGTCCGTGTGCGCTTGGTCGGGGCATATCAAAGCGACGATGGCGGAAACGCGCAGGCGGTGGAAATCTATCTGGGTGGCCGGTTTCAGGAAATCGACCCCGGCACGGCCAAACCCGGCGATGATACGGAGCATAAATACAAGCTGCCGGTCGCCTATTACAAGCGCGTCGTCGATGGCCGTACCGAACTGGAAATCGATATGATCGCCGGAGTTTTCGCGGTCGATGGCGTGGACCGTTACGCCGAAATCATGGCCATCATCACAAATTAACCTATCGGCCATCGCGGCTCATGCGGGGCGCGTTGGCCGGGAACCGGCGGTGAGAACTTGGCCCTAGCCTAGCACCGCCGGTTCAACTCCCTGCCCCGCAAAACAAAGGAACCCCGCATGACTGATAAGAAACTGGACACCGTCACCCTCTCCACCCCGATCATCGTTGGCGATAAAACCATCGACAAACTCACCCTTCGCAAACCGACCGCTGGCGAACTTCGCGGGCTGTCGTTGCAGGATATTATGACGACCGAAGTCACCGCAATGCTCTCTATCATCCCGCGCATTTGCGAACCCGCATTGAATCCGGAACAGGTCAACGGTCTTGAAGTCGATGATTTCAGCATGATCGCAGGAACAATTCGCGGTTTTTTTATGACGCCAGCGGAGAAGAAAATGCTGGAATCAATGCTGAACGGTCAGGGTCAATCGAGTCCTTGATGGCCGACATTGCTGCCATATTTCATTGGCCGCTCTCCGATTTGCAGGAAATGTCGCTGAATGAGCTGAACATGTGGCGCGAACTGGCGGTTGGCAGATGGAATGAAATGCGCGGCAGCGGGACTTGAACCTCATGTTAAACGGAAAGGCCAGGTACAATGAATAACAAGCTGCTCTTGGCCGTTAATTTCGTCGGCACGGACAAGCTTTCCGGTGCGCTGAAGAACATCATCGGCACCGGTAAAAAGGGCGCGGGCGCTCTCAAGGGCATGAAGGACGAGGCGCGCAAGCTGGAACGCGAACTGGCCGGTGTTCGCCGCGAAATTGCCAGTGGTTCTGGCAACATGACCAAACTCATCAATCAGGAACGCGAACTGGAGCGCGCCACTGCCGGAGCAAATGAAAAGCTGAAAGCACAATATAAGAACCTGTCCGTCATCGCTAAGGCTGACCAGATGCGCGCACGTGGGCAGGAACTGAAAACCAGCGGCCGTGAGAATATTGTCGCCGGAGCCACGCTTGCCGCCCCAATCATACTCGCAGCGAAAGCCGCGGGTGATTTTTCCAGCGGGATGGTGGATATCCAGCAAAAGGCCAATTTGACTAACGGTGTAACCAACAAGTTGAAGAACAACATTATCGCTGGCGCAATGGCGGCAAAGCAATTGCCAGAAGATATGCGTGCCGCAGTCGATGTGCTGGCTGGCAAAGGTCTTACCCCGCAGGAAGCTGTGTTAATGGCACCGGCCATCGGAAGATTGGGAACGGCATTTAAGGTTGATCTGGCCGATGGTGCAGCTGCTGCATATGCAAATCTGAACAATCTCAAAGTGCCAATGAGCCAGACGACACGTGCGCTCGATATCATGGCCGCTTCAGGCAATGAAGGTGCCTTTGAAATTCGCGATATGGCAAGACATTTTCCAGCTCTAACTGCGCAAATGCAGGCGCTTGGCGAAACAGGCATAGACACAGTTTCAGATCTGTCTGCAGCTTTACAAGTGGCGGAAAAGGGTACCGGTGATGCTGATAAGGCAGCTAACAACATCCTCAACCTGTTAACGAAAATCAACGCACCTAGCACCATCACAGCTTTTGAAAAAAACTTCGGGATCAAATTACCGGAGGCGATGAAGAAACTAACGGATGAAGGGTATACTTCACTGGAAGCAATAGCCTTGGTTACTCAAAAGGCGACCGGTGGCGATCTCAAAAAGATTGGATTCGGGTTTCAGGATATGCAGGCGCAAGGTGCGCTGCGTAGCATAATTCAAAACCTTGAAGAATATCGACGCATCCGGAAATCAGCGGGTGAAGCAGGCGGATTAATCGATCAAGCATTTGATCAACGTGCAGCTAATGATTCTACCGTAAAATGGCGTGAGTTTATGGGTACCGCATCTGCCCTGGCAATCACACTTGGCACAACCGTTTTGCCGGTGATGTCTGAAATATTTGGTACGCTCAACACTAGTGTGACAGCCATGGCTGCATGGGCGCAGGCGCATCCGGAAGCTGCTGGCATGATTATGAAGCTAGTCGGCGGGCTGGCTATTCTTAAAATTGGCTTGGGTGCTGCACAATTCGCTTTTGGCAGTTTGCTTGGCCCAGCGGCCTCTATATTCCAGTTCTTCAGCGCAACTAATATTGCTGGCGTCTCTCGCTTTGCCCGCGTCCTGACACTTCTGAAAGGAGGCGCAATGATAGCCGGTCGCGCAATCCTGTTTTTGGGTCGCGCTATGCTTATGAACCCAATCGGACTGCTGGTCACTGCCATCGCCGTTGCGGCCTATCTGATTTACACCCACTGGGACACCATCAAAGCGGCGTTTTTCTCTGCAGTTGCGTGGCTCGGACAGGCTTGGGCTAATATCAAAACCGCATTTATGAATGGCGTCAATTTCGTCATCGGCCTGCACAGCAAGATGCTTGGGATCGGCAAGAATATTATCATGGGCTTGGTCAATGGCATCATGAGCGCGCCGGGTGCGGTGTTTAATGCGCTGAAAAATGTCGTAATGAAGGGCATCACTGGCGTCAAAGGCTTGCTCGGCATCAAATCCCCTTCCCGGCTTTTTATGGGCTTGGGCGACTATATGGCGCAGGGTATGGAGATCGGCATCACGAAAGGCGGGAGACGTGCCATCAATGCCGCTGGACGCATGGCCGCGGGTGTTGCGGGTGCCGGTGCGTTGGCGCTCTCACCTGCGGGGGCCACGCCACTTCAGCGTGCTTCAGCATCGAGTATCGCTGTTCCTGTAAACAGCGGCGGCGATACTTATTATATCACTATAAAAATTGATGGCTTCAATGGTGATGTAAAAGAGCTCGCTCGCCAAATTAAAAAGGAACTGGAGAAGCTGAAAGGCGTCGATCAGCGGAGTGCATATAGCGATGACGCGTGAACTACTCTCCCTTGGAATGTTCGTTTTCGGCATGGACAGCCTTCCCTATTCCGAAATGGAGCGGCGCATCGACTGGCGACACGCGCTGTCCGAACGCTTTGGTGCACGGCCAGCCAGTCAATTTGTCGGCCCCGGCGCAGACACGATCACGCTTTCCGGCATGCTGGTACCTGAAATCGCGGGCAGCTATGGTGCAATCGACCGCCTGATCGAGATGGCGGGGACCGGCGATCACTGGCCACTGGTTGATGGCAGCGGCAAAGTGCTTGGCGAATTCCGCATCATCGCGGTGGATCAACGCCAGAAAGCAATAATGGCGGGCGGCTTTGCCCGCGCCACCGATTTCGCGGTTGATCTGGAACGGGCCGACTAATGGCCGCGAATAAAGCCGCTCTGCGCCTGACCCTCGACGATGGCACCGATCTGGCGGACAAGATCGATCCGCGCTTCCTGTCGCTGTCTCTGACCGAAAAACGCGGGGAGGAATCCGACGCGCTGGAAATCACTCTGCAAAATCATGATGGCAAGATCGCCGCGCCGAAAAAGGGCGTTTATCTATCGCTCTCTTTGGGCTGGGAAAGCGGCGATGACGTAACGACTGGCTTGGTCAATAAAGGCAAATTCCGCGTTGATGAAGTCGAACGCGAAGGCCCGCCCGATATTATCGCCATCCGCGCACGATCCGCCAACATGACTGGAGTCCACCGCAAACGCCGCGACAAGGTATGGAAAGACACCAAGTTGGGCGCGATTATCAATGAAATAGCCAGCGCAGACGGCCAGAGCGCTTCGGTGCATTCTGATCTTTCCAGCATTGAAATTAAAGCGATCGAGCAAGGCACCAAGTCAAACCGGCAGTTCGTCCGTGATCTGGGCCGGCGTTATGATGCCGTGGCAACATGGAAAAACGATACACTGATATTCATGCCCATCGGGGCAGATACCACAACCAGCGGAAACGCCCTGCCAGAAATCACCTGGACAAAACGCGATGGCTGGAAATGGTCATTTCGTGCTGCCGATCATGACGATTATGGCGGAGCCGAAGCGCAATATCATGATCAGGACGAAGCGAAGACCAAGACGGTTAAAACTGGCAGCGGCAAGCGCAAGCGTCTGAAAAAAACCTATGCCAGCAAAGCCGATGCCGAAGCGGCCGCAAAAGCCGAAACCGCACGATCAAAGCGCAGCATCTATGCCTTTACCTATGATCTGGCTCTTGGCGATCCGACAGTGATTCCCAATGCAAAGGTGACGCTATCGGGCTGGGATAGCGAGATTGACGGGATTAAATGGCTGGTCGATGAAGTGAAAACCGACCTCGACGGTAACGGATTGCGGACCAGTGTGACATTGGAAACGGCGGGTTAATACCCCAGTCTATACCGAGCGACTGTCTAGCAATTCTTGGATTACTTTTTCCCAGATCTCGAAATCACTATATTTATCTCTTTCCTCTGCGGGCGCATTTTTACTTGCGTCCTATAATTCTTTGAGACTGCCTTCCGAAATATCCCTTAAATAACGACGATATCGCGCTTCCATTTCATCGCTCATAAAACCCCCTATATTCTATATACTTTACCCACAGCGACAACAAAATCTAAGAACCCATTTCCATTTCTGAAATATCCACCTCGGAGAACTTCCAACTCAAACCATCCCGCTTAAATATCAAAGTTGGCGTTGAATCAGTTGATTTTTCGGGCTTAACTGTAACTTGAAACTCGGACATTGATACCCGCTTTATATCCCATTCGGGAGCTTCACTTTCAGCAACAGCCTTGCCCGACACCACCTCATCTTGTGGCTTTTGCAGCATCATTGCGCGCATGGCTTCCGGAGTCATCAGACCGTCGATCATCGGGTCGATCAGCCCCATCCCCAAAGCCATGCCCAAACCGGCCAAACCGTCTGTTTCTTTGGTCATTTCGACCGCCATTTTAGCTTTGACCTGCGTTTTCATAGATTCCCGTAGGGAAGAGAAATCGATATATTCCTCAAGCTCGTCCGCATCACCGCTTATCGCTGCGTCCCGCATATTGGAAAGAGCATAGCTGGGTGAGGCAAAATACCAGACACCGAATAAAACCCCGATTGCGACAAGTCCGCCAATGATTATCTTCTTCATAAATCCCCCCCTTATTCAAAAATACCGGAACATAGTGACACTACAATCGGCAACAACATAGCAACAGATATACAACCAAACTCGATCTTGGCTTTCACTTCTGTCTCCTGTTATTCACCCCAAGCCAATGGCAAGTCGCCTTCAAAGCAAATTCGACCCGACGATAAACGTTGAAGTAACAGGATTAAAAGAGATCCCTTTTCGCGGGGTTTTAAACACACTGTGCGAAACGCCGTCTTCAGCGAGCGAAAATCCGTTTGCCTTTAGGAATTCCTTGATTTGCTGTGCGAACTGGAAAGCCTCCGCATCGCCTAGAATGGTCTGTACGCTTATGGGGTGAGTCCTAGATACCTTAGTTAAGATTTCGTTTTTGAGAGCGTCTTCAATCCGTCTAGGTTGAGGGCCAAGATTAACGGTGTGGGCTGTTATGCCCCCACTTTGATTGTACGATTTTACGCTCTGATCGATGAGGACAGTAAGCTCATCTTGCGTAGGTGCGCGCCCGAAGCGTTTCCGAAACATCTCTTCGAACGAATCACTTATCGACATTATCAACTCTCACATTTCGCGCGGTGATCCCGCCAGACTGTGCTTGGGAAGTAACTTGCTGGTCAATGGTAGGTGCGGTAGTAGGAGGATCGGCGGTCTTGGTTGTGGAGACTAGCATAGCATCCAACAAAGCCGCGGTGACAGCAGCGACTGTTATTAACACCACCGCCCACCGCCAGTCGAAGGCCGGGAAGGCTGCCCAGACAAGTAATCCCATTCCAAGCACAGAACCGAATGTTGCAAAGTGCTTAGGCACGGCTGGAAATCTCCAGCGAACGAAGCCGAATACAAAGCTGACACCGAGGCCTAAAAGTAGTCGCGAATCCATACGCGATAATATCAGCGACGAACCGATCTGGGAAGTAGTGGGTTTGTAAATGATATAAACGCCTACATTATGATTAAAAAGTGCCAAAGCCCTGCCCTAGTGACAGGTTGATTAAACTTAGTATTATCAACTTTGCGTTCAGAGTACTTCACATTCGCCTCCCCACCCAAATTACACGGCCTATGACGTGCATTTCGCCGTCATAGGCGGTCATAGGTGTTACCGCCTGATTATCACTGTTAATCTGATAGCCGCCGTCGGGCAGCTTCCTGACCCGCTTAATCATACCCAAATCGCCATAGGACAAGGCCCAGATGCGGTCTTGCTGCAATATGTCCTTTTGGGCGGTGTCGATCAGCACGATGTCACCATCGAGCATCGTCGGTATCATGCTGTCGCCCTCACCTTTGGCGACGAACAGATCGTCAAAGCTGCCCTTCATTATCGGGCGCAGCCAATCACGTTTGAAGGGAGCCACGCCGGTATGTTCAAACATCTCGATGACATTACCGCCGCCCATAGAATAGCCGAGTTCCAGTTCTGGAATCAGAGCAAGACCCATTTGCTTCAGTTGCAGAGCGCCAAGGTCTTCCAAATTTGGTGCGGGAATAAAGGGCTGACTATCTTCGGCAGCACCAGGATTATCAGATTCACCCGTTAGATATTCTGGTGTCGTTTGCAAATCGCGGGCGATCAAGTGAAGAACACCAGTTTTTTTTGTGTCGCCACTAAGGAGCCGACCAATTGACGGCTGCTTTAGACCCACATTTCTCGCCAACTCGGATTGGTTCCGACCGGCAGCAAGCATAGCTTTTTCCAAGCGTTCAGGAATTATGTCGGACATAAAGCACCACTTATACGAAAACGAATAATGCAGCATCCAACTTTTACGTTGACACAATTATACGTTTACGTATATCTCCGCATTATGAGAAACGAACTTACCCGATTTGAAGCATTGATATGTTGCCGCGATATTGCCGGGAACGATAGTAAATTAGCGCGTGATTTGGGAGTAACACAGCCACGCGCTTGGCGCTGGCTGAACCAAACCAAACAACTTCCCGGTGAATATGTTCTATGCGCCGAAAAACTTTATGGCGTCTCCCGCCACGATCTGCGACCCGATATATATCCGCGAAATTACCCCCCTGCCCCTGAAGCCGAGCCTGATCTCGAAATCCGGTTCCACGGAACCGATAATGGCTCTGATCGCCGCATGCATCTTGCGGAACGGAGGGTTGCTTAAATGTCGTTACTTTCTTCATGCCAGCACAATTACACCGCCATGCGCTTTATGTCTGCGAAACAAAGCGACTATAGCTTTCGCGCCGTGGAGGCGCGGTCATGAGCGAACGCAGTCAAATAGAACTGCCCGTCAATGAACAGGCACAATCCCGCGCTGCGCGCCGGTTAATAGAAACTGTCGGCGGCATCGCACCAGCGGCAGAATTCACCGGCAAGTCCGAAGCACAACTGTCTAAATATTCACGGCCCAACTATGCCGAGTCCATGCCGATTTCCGTTATTGAAGAACTGGAATCGCTAACCCATGGCAAACTTGGTCATCCCCATGTCACCAGCTATCTCGCTGGCCGTGCCGGATATGTTCTGTTCAAAAAGCCCGAAGTCAAAGCAAACCGTGGAGATATTCTGAACCTGCTGGCTGTCCAGTCAAAGGAAGGCGGGGACATTGCCAATGCAGTATGTATCGCGCTTGCGAATGATGGCGAGATTAAGGGACAGGAAATTCCCGATATCCGCAAGGAAATCGCCGACCTGATCCGCGTAGCAGTCACCATGGATGCCGAACTTGAACTTATGGAGCAGGACGAACTATGAGCGCTTCAAACGCATCCACCGCACTGCAAAAGCCGCCGCCTATTAGCGAACGCGGGAAAAGCACATTGCGCGAAATATGCCCCATCTGTCACGACCGAGCGCGAGTGCGTAGCAGCACAATGGTAACGCCGACCGTGCGTGACCTGCATATCCAATGCATGAACGTGGATTGCGGCGCGACATGGAAATCGCAGATGCAGGTCGTTTATTTGCTGTCGCCAAGCGCCATCGAAAACCCCGATATCGATATTCCGATGGCCCCTGCCGGAGTGCCGCGTAAAACCTATCTGCCACCGGGCGAAGAAGCACCGGACCCACGACAAATACCGATGTTCGAAACCTAAGCCACCCGAATACTCAAACTGAAATTGAACGGAAAGCCGCGCTTTTCCGCAAAGGATCACTATGTCTGCAATCCCTCTGAAACCAACTTCGCCGCGACCCACATTACAACAACGCAATGCTGGCATTATCGCCATGTTCGACGGCGGAAAGACAGCACTGGATATAGGTCAAATCTACGGTCTGCAGAGCAGAACAGTCGCGCTAATCCTGCGCCAGCATAATCGCAGACCGCGACCAATGACATTTGCGGCCACAACCCCCATCCGCCCTTACGAGGTGAAGAACAACCTCCAGCAGCGGACGGAAAACACCAAAGCAAACAGGGATTATCTACGCGCTATTTTCAGCTTCCACGCCCGTCGCGGCACGATGCCCCCCGGTATGCATATTACTGATTTTTATAAGCGCCTCGATCAATATCAAATCCAAATCCCCGCAGATCTTCAGGGGATCGCCCTCTAATGGATTTTCAAGGGCAAATCATAAAGGCGCTGAAAGAGCGTTACCGCTTCAAAAAGACCGGCGGCAATTGGATGCAAGCGGGCGAATGTCCGGAATGCGGTAAGTGGGAGTTGTTCTGCGCTGCCGACGAGCCCAAGATCATACGGTGCAGCCGGTCGGAAAAATGCGGGTTTGAAGACAGCGTTCGCAATGTTCTCCCTGATCTGTTCGAAGATTGGTCCAAGCGCTTTGAAGCAACCGAAGCCGAACCTAACGCCGCTGCCGATGCCTATCTAAGCCATGAGCGCGGTATCGATCTGCAGGGGCTGCGCGGTTCCTATACGCAAGAAATCTATAAGGATTTCAATAGCGGTGCCACTGGCGCAACGGTCCGTTTCAAACTGCCGAATGATACGTATTGGGAACGGATAATCGACAAGCCCGGTCGTTTTGGCAAAAAAGCGCATTTCCAGAAGGGCGGTAGCTGGAACGGCTATTGCTGGATGCACCCGCAAGACGATTTCGCGGCTCTCGCAGCTATGGATGAAATCTGGATTGCAGAGGGGATATTTGATTCCCTCGCCCTACGCGCCGCATTCGCTGGCCGCGAAACCAATCGCGCTGCGGTTTCAGCCATGTCAGTCAATGTCTTTCCCGAAAAATTCTTCGCCGATCTGCAAAAAGCTATCCTCGACGGGCCGACACCAAAGAAACGGCCTGAAATTGTGTTCGCGTTTGATGTCGGCGTGGCAGGTGTCCGCTACACCAAGAAATTCGTCAAGCAGTTAAGCGATGAAGGCTGGGAAACCAAAGCGGCACAGGTGCGACCAGATGGCGAAGGAACGAAACTTGACTGGAATGACCTGTGGCTGCGCCACCGCGATTGGTCAGGCGAGGAAGAAAAATCACCGCTGGGTGAAGATGCGATCAGCGAGATTCTGTATAACGGCGCAATAACGGTTGCGGCCACAGCACGCGATAAAGCAAAACTGATAATGGCGCACAAGCTTGAAAATGGCCGTGCTTCCTACCGCAGCTTTGAATTTCGTCATAACAATCAACTCTGGTGGGCAAAGATGTCCAGCGAGACGGAAGTTCAGGTTGGCACACTGATTGTCACAGAAATTGCTAACTGCGCCTTTAATATCCTTTACCGCGAACGTGACGAAATACTGGATGAAACCAGCTATTTCATTCGTATAGATTTCCCCACCAAGCAAAAAACGGAAAAGGCACGATTCAGTGCCGCTGCATGCGCGACCAGCGCCGAATTCAAAAAGCGCCTCATGGCCTTTGCCGGAATGTGGTCTGGCACTGCCGAACAGCTAGACAGGATCATGCGCGTTCAGACGCGTGATCTGAAAACCGTCGAGCCTATCAACTTCACCGGCTACAGCGCACCCCACAAAGCATGGGTTCTCGGCGATCTCGCAGTGCGCGATGGCAAGGTCATTACGCTAAACCGCGAAAACTATTTTGACTTGGGCAGAGATGCCGTGAAGCGCCGGTCAAGCCAGAACCTGCTCGACATCACCTATGATCCTGACAAGCTTCAATTCGACTGGATCGAGGATATCTGGACGGCATGGGGTCCAAAGGGACTGATCGCCTTTGCCTTTTTCTGCATGAGCGCATTCGCAGTCCAGATACGTGAGAAGCACAAATCCCTCGGATTTCTGGAAATAACTGGCGAAGCGGGATCCGGTAAATCTACACTGATCGAAGCAATTTGGCGGTCCTTCGGTCGATTTGGTTACGAAGGATTGGACCCGAACAAAGGCACTGTCGCTTTCCTAGCCCGTTCCATGATGGGCGTTTCCAATCTGCCGGTCGGTCTTATCGAGGGAAACCGTGATCAAGGCCGCACCAGCCACGGTAAACAGTTTGACTGGAATGAACTGCTGACCCTCTTCAATGGCCGCTCACCACGCGGAACCGGCATGAAATCCAGCGGCAATGAAACCAGTGAACAGCCGTTCCTCGGCTCGGTCTATCTGATGCAAAATGACCCGATTGACGCCATGCCAGCGGTGCTGGAGCGCATCATGTCCATGCGGATCGACAAAGCCAACTGGTCAGAGGAAACCAGTGCGGCCGCAATTCGGATTGAACGGATGCCAATGGAAACCATGTCTGGAACATTGGTCCATATAATCCGGCAGGAAGCCGATTTCCTTCGGTTTTTCTTCAAACAATTTGAACATCACAATAAAACCATGCGGGGCCGCGTCTCCGGTCTGACTAACACTCGCTGCATCAAATGCCACAGCCAGCTTGCAGCGGCACTCGAAGCCCTGCCGAACATGTTCCCGGTCATTAAGCCTGAATGGGTGAGCGCAACGCTTGCCGAAGTCGAGAAAATGGCACTGGCGCGGCAGCTTTCTTCAGGTGGCGATCATCCAACAGTCGCGGATTTCTGGGAGAAGGTCGATTATATTTTGCGAGGCGAAGATGACGACCGCCACGAAGAGGGCACCAGCCTCAACAAGCACCGCAAACCCGACCAGTATATCGCGATCAACCTGCCCCATTTTGAAGCAGCGACCCAGAAGGCGCAGCTACGCACCCCCGACATGGATCAGTTGAAACGGCTTCTCCGCAACTCGCAATCCCGCAAATTTATCGAAACCAAAAACATCAATGCACCCGGCAACAAAGTTTTCAGTTGCTGGGTCTTTGAGCAGCCCAATCAACCCGAAAGGATCATCTGAAATGACAGACCGGGTCGGACCAAACGAGCGCGACTGGATGGGTATCATATCACCAGAACCGCCAACTCTGCGCGGCGATCATCAGGCTATTTTGGATCAGGCCAAACAGATGCTCGGGACCCGCAAAAAGAAACTGCCCTACCTCGTGCATCAAGGAAAAATGCAAAAGCAGCATGCCGATCAGCAAATCGCGATCTTCACCTTCATTGTCGAAGATTGGGAATGGATCGTCACCGGCAAAGGCCAGCGTGCATGTCCCACCAATTATCAGGATCGCAAGGACCAGCTCGATCAAAGCCTGTCCACAATCGCTGAAATTGCCAAGGAAAACGGCGGATTTGATGAAAAGCTGGAGAGCCAAGCCCAGCTCGTGATCGCGATGCGCTGGCATCTGGAAAAAAAGCACTTCCGCAAGGACATCTACTGGCTGGCCAGCACCACCCACGCACTACGCAATCAAGCGAAATTCCGCATCCATAGCGGAACCAACGCGCTCGATCCCATCACTGAAAACAAAATCGAAACCAAAGGAAGGGGAGGACATCATGCCAACCAAAAACGCGCTGCTTAATGTCGATCAGAGGATCCACGCCCACTGTTGCAAATGCCGGGGGTGCCATCCGCGAATGCCAGGTGAATATTCATTCTGGGTTCCATGTCCATCAATCGCACTGATCGGCTTCACCATCGCCGCCACCGCAATCGCCATCAACTATTTCAGCTTTGCATAGAGGAACAGCTCATGAATCAACCAAACACCGCCATATTCGAATGTGAATGCGGCCAGACAGAAAATCGGCCCGAGGGCTTTGACGGTCCAGTAGGATGGAAAATCATTCAAAGAGAAAAGGGGAAATTTGTTCTGCTCTGCTCTGATTGCGTCGAGCTTGCCTCGATCTATGAAGCTACCGGTGCCAAAGGCGGCGATGAAGTCACAGACGATGATCGCGGGACGGTAGTTTGCGAAGTGAAACCCGGCGTAAATACAAACCTGTTTCTACGCCTCGGAATCTATATTGATTTATCCGATCCGGACTGCAGCCGTGTCTCGATTAATGATGTCGCCTTTCTCGGAAGCGAAAGAATTGCAGCATGACCAACCTTTTCGAAAAACACGAACTACCCCTAGCCGACATGGGACCGCTCAACCCAAAACCGAAAATGATCGGTTTGGATAAGGCCAGCGGTCCCGACATTCATTTGGCCCAAATCGGCCCACACAGGCTCTATTGCGGTGATGCCTACCATATTCGGCCCACTCTGGGCTGGATGGACTGTGACTGCATGGACCCGCCATATTTGTTCGACAATTCTGGCGGCGGACAATGGCGAAATAAGCGCAAAGCAAGCCACCAGATGATTGCCGAAGGGCTGACCAACGGCTTTGATCACACCATCATAAACCCAAATCGCTGCGGTCAGGCCGTGGTTTTCTTCCACGCGGACCAGCGGCACGATCTGGAAGGCTATCTAAAGCAGCAATTCCACCGCAATATCCTGATGCACTGGCAAAAGGACAACCCGGCACCGCATCACAACCGCAGCTTGATATTCGACGTCGAAGAATTTTTCATATGTTGGACGGAAGATGGCGCGAAAGACTATTTCTTTGCATGGCATCGCGGCCATCATCCCGCCGGTCAGGAACATCACGACTTCCACCGCTATGTGACCGCACCGGTTGAGCCTAGCAAAATCCACGATCACCCCACTGTGAAGCCTGAAAAGGTAATGGACAAGATCATGCGCAACATAGCTGGCGAAACTGTCTGCGATCCATTCATGGGAACCGGCAGCACTGGCGTTGCTGCTATCAAAGCCGGAAAAATATTCAGCGGCATTGAGCACAATCCAAAGCATTTCGAAACCGCCGTCCGCCGGATTAGGGAGGCTGCAATGACAAGCCACAATGCATGTGAAAGGGGGATATAGCAGTAATGACCTTACCCGTGCTGCTTTCCGAACAAGAAGCTGCGAACATCGTTCGCGCCTGTCCAAAGACGCTGCGAAAGGCGCGACAGGCCGGTCGTTTGCCTTTTGTAAAAATTGGGCGCACAATTTGCTACACAGAATCAGATCTTAAGACTTTCATAGAAAGCGCTAGGCAATGTCACTCTACCGCCGAAAAAACACCCCGTATTGGCAATACGACTTCACGGTCAATGGTGTTAGATTTCGCGGAAGCACGGGCAGGATTGCAAAACGCGAAGCGCAACTTGCCGAAAGGCAGTTAGTCCATGAGGCTGAAAATAAGCCTCAATACATCGACGCCTGGACAGTTGCTTCCATGCTTTCGATTTACTGGAATGATCACGCCAAGCATCAAAATTCTGCTCTCACAACCATCTCTATTATTGAAAAACTGACCAAAGGCTTGGGGGCTATCAAACTGATGGACCTCGATAATGCCAAGCTCATTGAATACCGGGCAGAACGCCGAGCGGATGTGATTGCACAGACAGTCAATCGTGACATTGCCACGCTGCAAGCGGCTTTCAATTTCGCAGCCAATGTCCACGGCCAGCCTATCCCGCAAATAGCGTGGAAGGCATTGAAGGTTCCGGAAAACCCCCATCGCATCCGGTTTTTATCTCGTAAAGAATATGATAAATTGATGGAAGCAGCCCATGCATCTATACGGCCGATCATTGCATTTGCTGTGTTCACCGGACTGCGAAAAGACAACATCTTGTCTCTGAATTGGTCGCAGGTTGATATGACGAGTGGCTGGGTGACTGTTATTCTGAAAGGCGACAAGCGCCATAGCATCAGGCTATCAAAACCAGCGAAAGCCGTTCTGTCCGTCCTGCAAGACCGAACCGGCGATGTGTTCACCACCACCAATTTCCGCAAACGCTGGTATAAAGCCGTTGATGATGCCGAACTGGCAGACTTCCGGTTCCACGATCTGCGGCACACGTTCGCGTCATGGGCGCGTCAGGCCGGTGCTGATCTGGCAGACATCTGCGATGCGCTTGGACACTCCAACATATCCGTCACGATGAAATATGCTCATATCAAATCGGACGTGCACGTTACCGCCTTTGACCGGCTTGCCAGCGCGTTTACGTCACATTCCACGTCACATTCTGAAAAAAATGTAGGCTAATATCGCAGTTTCCCGCAACATGTAGCGATTTCGGCAATTTGATTAGGAATCTGATGCTCTATCCACCTGAGCTACGGGCGCTTATGCGTCGTTTAGCGGGTGATTGGCTGCTATGCCAGCGTCAATTTTGCGCTTTGGGGGGTGTTACGGGAAGGGGGAGCGGCATTACGTCTATGCCTTCGTCCTCCAGCTCGGCCACTTCATCCACTGTCGCCGTACCGTGGATGGGGGCGGCTTTTTTCTCGCCGTAATGGATGGCGCGGGCCTGTTCCGGAAAATCGCCGCCGACCCATTGTGATTGCTCCAATATCTTTGCTTGCGCCTTGGCCAGCTTGTCCACCAGTTCCTGATATTCCGGCGGAATCGGCACTGCCTTGGTCATGGCCTGCCCGCCCTCTGCCGGGTGGAGATGCTCTGCCTGTTTGGAGGAAGCTGGACGCGAGCTTGTCCTTTGGTTGCTCTTGATGCCGACATTGGGAGCCATGACCGCTTTATAGACAGAGCTGGAGCCGCAGACCGGGCAATCGACCAGACCCGCCGCTTGCTGATGCTCGAAATCATCCGAAGAGCCGAACCAGCCTTCAAATTCATGACCTCCTGCACGGCAGATCAGATCAAATACTATCATCGAAAGAAACCTTTGGTGAAGCAAATTCCCGGCGGTTGGAGATTGCGGGAATCCGGCTCCGTACCCTTGCAACCGCTTCCAAGTCAATGTCGCACGTCGCTGTGCCGGTATCCGTGCCCATGTCCAGCAGCACTTCGCCCCACGGATCGACGACCATCGAATGTCCATAGGTGGCGCGGCCATCCTCATGCGTTCCGGATTGTGCAGCTGCGACGACGAAAACCCCTGCCTCTATCGCACGGGCGCGGAGCAATATTTCCCAATGCGCGGCCCCCGTTGGCACAGTAAAGGCCGCCGGTATCGACAGGATATCAGCCCCCGCATTGGTGAGCGCGCTATAAAGCGCGGGAAAGCGCAGATCATAACAAACCGACAGGCCCAGCGTCGCCTTTGTCGCTGGCCCCGCAAGCGGCGCGAGAACCGCCTGTTGGCCGCCCGCATAAGCCGCGGATTCGCGCCACGTTTCCCCCGTGTCCAGGTCTACATCGAACAGGTGGATCTTGTCATAACGCGCAGCGATCTGGCCGGTTGGGTCGATCAGAAAAGAGCGGTTCACCCATTTGTCATCCTCCCCATATTCACCGGCATCAGGACGTATCGCAAGCGAGCCAAGCGCGACATGGATATTGACCTGCGCGGCGGCATCACAAGCCTCTTTCAGCACCGGATCGTCGCGCTCTATATGGATATTGCCCGCCGCACGGTTTCGGTTGCGGTCAATCAGCCCGGTCATTTCCGGGGTAAAGAGTATCTCCGCCCCCTGCGCGGCCGCTTCTTCAATATGCGCGCGCAAGGCTTTCGCATTGGCAGCAGGGTCAATGCCGCTGCACATTTGGGCTATGGCAATACGCATGGGGATCAGGCCGCCAGCAAAGCGTCCAGCTTACCTGCTGCCTCCAGGGAGGCAAGATCGTCGGAACCGCCAATATGCTGGCCATTGATGAAAATCTGGGGAACGGTAGTGCGCCCGCCGGACCGCTGGATCATTTCCTCGCGGTCTGTTCCGCCCATGCTGATGTCTGTTTCTACGTAATCAACGTTCTTTTTTTCCAACAGGGCTTTTGCTCTAAAGCAGTAACCGCATGTGAATTTGGTATAAATCTCTACTTTTGCCATAGCCGCTTTCCCAAAAAAACCAGTTTCAATCTTTCAGATGGCCCCTGAAGTATATTTTTTCAACTGCGGTCATTGTCTGTCAAAACTCTGGCCCAACAGAAAACCAGCACCCGCTCCGCACCTGCCGCCTTCAATTTTCTGGCGCAGGCATTGGCCGTTGAGCCTGTCGTATAGACATCATCGACCAGTATCACGGTTTTTCCGTCTATTCTCGCACGGGCATCATGGGCCAGAACGAACGCATCCTTGACGATATTATGCCGCTGCTTTGCCGACATTGATCGCAGCGGTGGCGTAGCATTTTTGCGCGACAGCAACCCCGTTTCGATCGCAATACCGCTGCGTTTGGATAGCGCACGGCCAATCAGCACCGACTGGTTGAAACCGCGCGACCAAAGCCGCCAGCGGTGGAGAGGCACTGGAATGATGAGGGAATCCCGCCCGATTCCGTCCAAAAAGCGCTCCATATGCCCGGCAATCAACTCAGCAAAGCCCAGGCGGCCGCCATATTTTAATCGCATGGCCAACAGGCCGCTTTTGTCATCATAAGCGACAACCGCCCTGACACCATCATGCTCCGGCGGCTTTGTCAGGCATGGAGCGCATTGTGCCCCGCTGCCCTGTTCAAAGGCAAAGGGCTTGCCACATGACGCACACCACGGGGCGGTCAGGAAATCCAGACCTTCCCAGCAAGACAGACAGAAACGATTATCCGCCTCCACCATGATGCCGCATATCGGACAGCGCGGAGGAAGCGCGAAATCCAGCACCGGTTTGAACAAGGCGGACAAAATTTCCATTTGCTCTTGTCGCCCGTTCCAGCGAAAGGCACAAGACTATATGAACCAGACAGGCACCCCAACCGAATTATTTGACCGAAGCCGAAGGCGGCTCTTTCGCGACCGTGCTTTTGAACGGACCGGAGGCAAGGATTTTATCGGCCAGATCATGGCAGAGGAGATTCTGGAGCGGCTGTCGCTGGTGAAACGGGATTTCAGAAAATGCCTGCTGGTCGGACAAGCCGGGCATCATCTGGCGTCAGCTCTCAAACTATTGGGCATCGAAAGCGTCTTTGTGGACGCTGGTTTCAGCTCCGCCCACGCGCTATATGGTATCCAGTGTGACGAGGATCGCCTGCCCTTTGCGGACCATAGTTTTGATCTGATAATCAATGTAGCCACGCTGGACAGTGTGAATGACCTGCCCGGCGCGCTGGTTCTGAGCCGCCGTATATTGAAGCCGGACGGGCTGTTTCTGGCGGCTTTCATTGGCGCGGAGAGCCTGACCACATTGAAATCAATATTGATGCAGGCAGAGGGTGACCGGGTAGCAAGCCACATTCATCCGCAAATTGATATTCGCACCGCAGGCGACCTGATGGCCCGCGCCAGATTTGCGCTGCCGGTGATCGACAGCGACGGCCTGCGCCTGCGTTACGGGGCTTTTGACAAACTGATAAGCGATATACGGGATATAGGCGGGGGCAATATCCTGAAAGGCCAGGTCCGCCCCCTGCCCCGCAGCGTTTACCTTCAAGCAAAGCGCGAATTTGCGCAAAGATCGGATGAGGACGGCAAGACAAGCGAATTTTTTGAGCTGATCTATCTATCCGGCTGGGCACCCCATCCCGACCAACCCGCCCCTGCCCGGCGTGGGAGCGGGACAGTATCTTTGAAGGATGCGCTTAAGAAACGTCCTTAGAACCAGCAACCGTAGCAGCCATCAATTGTGTCACCAATGGAATGTCAGCGGGCGGCATTTCCAGATGTTGCAATTCTTCCAGTGGCATCCATTTCATATCGGCCGATTCCAGATTTTGCACCTCACCCGCCCAGTCGTGGCATGTATAGAGCAACAGCAATAAATGCTTCGCGCCCAATGGCTCGCTGGCAAAGGCAGCCGGGCTAAGCGCTGTCGGCTCAACCTCTATTCCCAGTTCCTCCGCCAGTTCTCGCACAAGGGCTTGTTCCGGTGTTTCCCCATTTTCAATCTTGCCGCCGGGAAATTCCCACAGGCCCGCCATCGGCTTACCTTCGGGGCGCTGCTGAACCAATATCTTCCGGTTTTGATCCATTAACGCTGCAGCAACAACGAACAGATATGTCGGTTTATTTTCCACTTTTCTTCCTGATGTAAGGATTTTGTTAATCCCTTTCGGTGAAAATCGGAGCATTCGCAACCAGATAGAATTTAATAACGCCGGGAGAGGTATAATGGATCTGACCAAAAACCTGTGCCACTCCGAAAATGGCGCGACAGCAGTTGAATATGGTTTGATCGCGGCACTGATCGCTATCGCCGCAATAACAGCGATTAATGGCGTCGCAAGTGAAACGGGAAATATGTGGGGCAATGTTTCTGAAAAGGTCAGCACGAATTCTTAAGCCTTCAGAGCCAATTAAACATTTATAAAGTTTTCTGAAATATTGTGATCAGCATCGGCCCGAAATTCGGGGTTGATTGGGTAAGTGAAGTTCGAAAATACAGGAGACCAGATATGAAACTCGTACGTAAATTGTTCAAGAATGAAGAAGGCGCGACGGCTATTGAATATGGCCTGATCGCTGCTTTGATTGCTGTTGCTGCAATTGTTGCAATGGGATCGCTGGGTAACACCTTGACGAATACCTTCAACGGCGTTGCAGGTGAAATGGAAAAAGGCAACGAAAAACTTCCAGCCGGCGCATAAAAAAATTGACGGCAGCCTGAAAATGGCTGCCGTCTTTTTTGTGTCTACCGAAATCGTCCAATTCAATATGTAACGATCTTCACCTTTTGACCAGCGCGAAGCGTATCGTTCGAAGCCAGCCGGTTCAGCACCAGAAAACGGTCCTTTTGATACTGAGTATAAGCCATCCGCCGCGACAGGCTATCTATCGTATCTCCGCTTTTCACCGTCACAACATCAATTCTGCGCGGTTTAATCGCACTGGCTTCCGCTGTCGAAAGCCTTTTCACACTTTGAAACATTGGCGTAAATACTGCAGCCTGACCCGCCGGTGCCAAAGTAGCGAAGTGATATGCACTGCTTTTTGAAAATTCATAAGCAAATATAGTCACGTCAACCTGGCTATTATTGCTGTTCACCCGCGCTGTTGCATAGGATGCCGGCAGCCCGTTCACGGTTGTCTGCTGAATTCCCCCATGGGATATAGTTTGGCCCTCACCTGCCAGTGCCTGAAAGGCAGAGGCGATATAGGTCGACATATTTCCGTTATAAGCGCCAGTTGTGAAAAGCCCTTGACCGCCAGAGCCGCTGATCGTGACTGCTCTCGTCCCGTTTTGCATCGTGTAACCGTTCGGAACGGTAAACTGCAATTTCATGTCCGGGTGCAGGAAACTGTTGCCCTGTATCACACCTTGCTTGGGGTCATCGCCATACATGATCCCGTCAAGCTTGGTCAGGAATGTGTCGCGGTTATGCATTCCCCCTGCAGTGCCAAGTTTTTGGGCATTTGTTGCAGCCCGTGTGACACGCTCTGCCGGATTGGGGTGGGTGCTCGCCCATTCGGGCACGCTACGTGCATCCCGGCCAGCAACCCGCGCATCAATAGCCGTTTGTGCGGCCAGCGATGCCAGCATGGTGGACAGCGCATCTGGATCATAACCGGCAGAAGCAAGATATCTGATCCCCAGGTCATCCGCTTCATATTCCTGGCTTCTGGAATATTGTAGCGTCAAAAGCTGGCTGCCAGTGCCGAAAATTTCCTGTCCCAATTTCCCAAGCGCACTATCGCCGAGCAGGACAGCGGCACCGATCTGGCCCAAAACACCCAACAGCGTGTTGCGCGTGGCTGTTTGTTGCCGCTTTTCGCTGTGACGGGCGGCGACATGGCCGACTTCATGGCCCAAAACGCCGGCCATCTCTGCTTCGTCATTCATCAAAGCCATAAGTTGGCGTGTCAGATAGACATAGCCGCCGGGAATGGCGAAGGCATTATGGACCGGGCTGTTGAGCAGGGTCACCGTAAAGTCGCTCCGCGCATTGCCCAGTCCGGACTGCATTGCGATATTCTGCCCAACCTGAACGACATAGGCGCTTTGCGGTCCGGTATAGGCCCCGCCAAATTCCTGCAAGAATTGGGGATGCGCCTGTGCGCCCTGGCGTTTTTCTTCTTCCGTGATGGCGCGTGGTTCGCCCTGCGCCGCAGAACTGCTGGCGGATTCAACCCCGCCGGGACCGCATGCAACCAGTGATAATAAAGCGATCGTTGACAGATATGTGCGTGATATTCTCATCGGGGGCTCTCCTCTAACGCAGCTATATATATTAGCGGGTAAAGCAGCGGAAGGGCGAAGCATGTAAAATGGTATCACTGATCGCCGACCAACCCGATCTAACTGATAAGAGTAATGATTGGAGCGCTATAAGGTTCCAATTTTCAAGAATTTTTCCCGCCGCATATTGCGCAATTCTGTCCGGTCAAGCTTGTTTAAAGCCTCAACTTCTTCGACAATCGCCTTGCCCAGTTCCGCGATGCACAGACCCCGGTCACGATGTGCACCGCCTACTGGTTCTTCAACTATACGGTCGATGACGCCCAGTTCTTTCAGATTTTGGGCGGTGATCTTCATGGCATCCGCCGCGACATCGGCCTTGTCGCCCGTCCGCCACAGTATCGATGCACAGCCTTCGGGAGAGATCACCGAATAGACGGCATGTTCCAGCATCAGCACACGTTCCGCCGCCGCCAGTGCCACCGCACCGCCAGAACCGCCCTCGCCAACGATGACCGCGACCATCGGCACGCCAAGCGAAAGGCATTTTTCGGTGGAACGCGCAATCGCCTCCGCCTGTCCACGCTCCTCTGCCGAAACACCGGGAAAAGCGCCCGATGTATCGACCAAAGTCACCACGGGAAGGGAGAAACGGTCGGCAAGGTCCATCAACCGAATGGCCTTACGATAGCCTTCCGGCTTTCCCATGCCAAAATTATGGCGCAATCGGCTTTGCGTGTCGTCGCCCTTTTCATGGCCAATCACGACCAGCCGCATATCGCCAATTCTGGCAAAGCCACCAATAATTGCCTGGTCATTACCAAAATTACGATCACCGCCGAGTGGAATGAATTCGTCAAAAAGGCCGGCCACATAATCTTTGAAATGCGGACGTTCGGGATGGCGGGCGACCTGTGTTTTCTGCCAAGGCGTCAGATTAGCATAGGTATCGGCCAGCATCTTGGCCGATTTTGCCTGCAGTTTCGCAATTTCCGCCTCGATGTCCAGCGAACCTTCGTCGGCAGTTTCTGTCAGCTCAATTATCCGCGATTCCAGAGCGGCAATCGGTTTTTCAAAATCAAGAAAGGATGTCATGCTATCCGGTTAGAACCGCTGAACAAAAACGTCAACGCATCAGATTATAACGACTGAGCGGATGGCGTTTATTCACCAGTTCTACTAACCGCGCGCTATCGACATGTGTGTATATCTGGGTCGTGCTGATATCGCTATGGCCCAGCAAAGTCTGTAACGCGCGAAGATCGGCGCCGCCTTCCAGCAAATGCGTTGCGAAAGCATGGCGCAGGACGTGGGGGCTTATTTTCGCGGGATTGATACCGGATTTTACCGCCAGATCCTTGATAATCTGAAACAGCCTGATCCGGCTGAGATGCCCGGTGCGGGAAGGGAAAAGATATTTCCCGTCCGCATCGACAAAGGTGATCCACCTGTTTACCGCGCTTCGTGCACGTTCGGATATGGGCACAAGCCGCTCTTTCCCGCCCTTGCCACGGACAATCAAAAAAGGGCGATCGGCCACCACTGACCGGCGCGGTAAAGAAACCAGTTCGCTGGCCCGAAGCCCCGAACCATAAAGCAGTTCCATCAAGGCAGACAGCCTTGTATCGGCGGGCTTCGCCTTTTCGGACGTCAGGGCGGATTCGATAGTTTCAAACAGTGCAGCAATTTCTTCATGCGACAGGATTTTGGGCAAATTGCGCTGCCCGCCGGGGCGCGGCAATGCGTCCGAAGGGTCATCCTCCCGAAAGCCCTCCTCTACCAGAAATCCGAAAAACCGCCGCAACGAAGAGGATTTGCGCGCTATGCTGCTATTCTTCAAATCGCTCCAGTCATGGGCGATCTTTTCCAACATGCTTCGATCTGCCTGCGACAAGGCGCCTTTCGCAAGGGCGGACGCCTGCTCAAGGTCCGAACGATAAGCTGACAGGGTGTTCACAGATGCCCCGCTCTCGGCGGCCATCATTTCCAGAAACCGGTCGATATAGGCAGCATCATTGCTCATATTCTGGCCATCATCCCTTTTGCAGAGCTATGCATTTTCCCTGCGTTCAGGCAAGGATGATCGTGCGTGAGACGGCTAAAGGCTTAAGTCCGCATCAATGCTTCGGCGGCGATCATGCGCGCTTCGGGTTCCATTCCTACGCTGGATAAGGAGCGTGTGATATAGAACAGATGGAGCGGCGACATCGCTTTCCAGCTTCGCCCCTGCATGCCAACGGCGGCCAGCAAGGCGACGGTGCCGCCCTGCCCGCGCAATGCTGCCGACCTTATGGCCCTGCTCCATCGGGATGTTTTTGAAAGGTCCAGTTCCAGCACACCGGCATAATCCTGCAGCGTATCGTCATCCACGCGGCCAAGCCCTGCCAGTGCTGCCAGCAGGAACTGGCTTTTTAACCGGTTGGCGCTCTCGTCATCATCGCCAAAGCTATCGAGCGCGGAATAATCAACCTCCACCGCTTTGCCCGGCGCACCGACGGCCAGCAAGGCCCAGGCATAGCTGCCCGGCTCCACATGCTTGGCCCAAAGCGCTGCATTGCGGTCCAGTCCGGCGGTCAGCATGGATGCAATTAAATCGCCGCTATTTTCCGCCAGGTCGGCCGAAGCCGGGATTCTGGCCGCTGCACGGGCGGTCAGGATTTTTGCGGCGTGGGATGACAAAGCCCCGTTGGAGCGCCCCCACAAGGAACGCATTGCCTCAATCCGCAGATCCGCTGTGCCGCCGGTATAAGCCTGACGCAGCAAAGACGCACGCGCCTTCAGGTCGTCACTGGCCTCCGGATCGTCATAGGTCGCGCCATAGAGGTCAACCATTGCCTTGTTCGACAAGACACCGATGGCAGCAGCAGTATCCGCCGCCTGCATCCGCGAATTTCTGGACAGCATGGGCGCCTGCACACGCCAACCCTGCACATGGCGGCCTACCTTTGCATATAGCCGGTCGGGCGGTTCGACGCCGGTGGCGGCCCCCAGACCAAAACGCCAGTTGTTGAAATATTGGACATCATCCCACTTGATCGTAACCGCGCGTGCGCCATCAACTCCCGCACCCATGGTTTTTTCCGCGAGCAGATAATCTATGCTGGTGACCCCGGTTTTCCGCCGTGCATCCCGTAACAGCGATAGGGCCCGATTTTGATCGCCGGAAAAAGACGCGCAAATGGAAAGGAAGAAATCCCATGTCGGCGCTTCACTGGCCTGCGCGCCCCCTTGCACATAGGGGCAGACGCCGGCGGGGTCGGCTGTTGCCAAATGCGCTTGCATCGTGGCGGTATAAAGCTGCGGCGTAAAATTGCTTGCGTCAACCTTTAGCACCAGCGAGCGGGCGGCCTGCGCCTCCCCCATGCGTAGCAAACGCCATGCGCGTGCGGCGACCCAATCGGCCGGATTGACATTTTCCGGGCTATTCACTTTGCTGAGCAGCGTGCGGCGCAGCAGGATCGAGCCCCAGCGCGAAAAGATAGGTCCGTCAAGATTTGATATAAGGCTGGTCAGATATTGCCCGCCTTCACCGCCGAAAGCATCAGGCGCAAGGCCACCCGAACTTTCCGTCAAAACCCCGATTCTATCCATCGAGCGGCGCGCTTCGCTGGGCAAATAATATTGCGGTAACAGCCTTTGCTCCAGCGCCTCCGGATCAATATTTCCTTCCTCGTCCAAAAGCGAGGACATCGAACCGCCCGCATTCTGATTAGCGGGGAGTGTTCCGTCTATGGGCGCTCCGGCAGGTGAAGGCGTCGATGGACTGCCCGCCACCGGGCCGGGTGTGGGAGTGGGTGCAGGAGAAGATCTGGGCGTTGGAGTGGCTCTGGGCGCCGGAGTGGGCGTAGGGGCCGGACGCGGCGCGGGTGTTGGCTGTGGTTCGGGATCACCAAAGCCCGGCGGCAATAGGGATTCGGGCGCGCTTTGCCCCATGACCGGTATGGACAAAGCGAGGGCAGCAATGCCCACCGTAGCCAATGATAAATATCTGTGGCGAAAGCGCATTGCTTAGTTTGCTTCTCCGACAACAACCGGTTTTTCCACCGGCTTAACGTCTTGCTCAACGTCCATCGAGGACAAAAAGAACATGGCGCCAATGATGACAGCCAGCAAAATAAGCAAAAAAACTAAACTGCGCGGCATATATCTTCCACTATCCTGTTTGTTACAAAGTGGCCCTTCACTATAAAAAGCCATATCCTTCGAAAAAGCGGCCACTCATGCATTGGGTTTTGCACTCGCAACCATCCTATGTATAGCCTTTGCCTTAATGGACAAAAACATGAAAGACCCTTTTAACCAATCCGCCGAAGAATCCGGTGAAGCGTGTGGTATATTGACTGACAAGCCACTGGTTTTGATCGGCCTGATGGGTGTCGGCAAAACAACTGTAGGCCGCAGACTGGCAAAAAGGCTGAATTTGCCTTTTGTCGATGCCGATGAGGAAATCGAAAAAGCGGCTGACCTTAAGGTGGCGGAGATTTTCGACCGCTTTGGCGAAGATTATTTCCGCGACGGGGAAAGGCGCGTCATCGCGCGGCTTATCGAAGGACCGCGCCGCGTTATCGCCACCGGCGGCGGCGCGTTTATGAATGAAGAGACAAGAGAGCTTATCCTCGCCAATACAACCGCGATATGGCTTGATGCTGATATTGATACGCTGGTCAAACGCGTCGGACGCCGCGACACAAGGCCGTTATTGCGCGGCGGCAATACCGAGGAAATTCTAGGCGGTCTAGCGGCCAAAAGAAATCCCGTCTATGCGCTCGCCCATGTGCATGTGACCGGCAATGATGCGCCGCATGACCTTACCGTAGATAAAATAATCGAGGCACTACGTAAATGAACCGAATCCCTGTGGAACTTGCGGGCAATGGATATGATATTCTTGTCGAAGCCGGAGCGCTAGGCAGTGCTGCGAAGTATCTTTTGCCCCATATCCGAAAGGACAGGGTTTTCGTGATAACCGACGCCAATGTCGCGGGACACTGGCTGGAACCATTGGAAACGGATTTACAGAAATCCGGCATTAAAACCATCAGTCATATTCTGGATGCGGGCGAACAGACCAAAAGCTGGGCGGAGCTCGAAAGGCTGACCGACTGGTTGCTGGATGAGGGCGCGGAACGGTCGGACATTCTGATCGCCTTGGGCGGCGGGGTGATTGGCGACCTTACCGGCTTTGCAGCAAGCATCCTGAAACGCGGTTGCCACTTTATCCAGATTCCGACCAGCCTGCTTGCCCAGGTGGATAGCAGTGTCGGCGGGAAGACCGCGATTAACAGCCGCGCGGGAAAGAACCTGATCGGCCGGTTTAACCAGCCGGTATTTGTCTTGATCGACCCGATGGTCCTGAACACGTTGCCGGACCGCGAACTGCGTGCCGGTTATGCGGAGGTGATTAAATATGGCCTTATCAACGACGCGCCGTTTTTCGCATGGTGTGAGGAAAATTGCGGCGCTTTGCTCGACCGTAATCCCGGCGCGTTAAGTCATGCAATAACCCAGAGCGTTCGGGCAAAGGCCGCGATAGTGGCGGAAGATGAAAAGGAATTGAGCGGTCGCCGGGCGCTGCTCAATCTGGGTCATACATTTGGCCACGCTCTGGAAGCGGAAACCGGATATTCCAGCCAGTTGGTGCATGGTGAAGCGGTCGCCGCAGGCATGGCGCTGGCCTTTCACTATTCCGTCCGGCGCGTGCACTGCGATGAAGCCGATGCCCGCCGCGTGGAAAGCCACCTGAAAAACGCGGGATTGCCACATAGTTTGAGCAGCGCGTCGGTAGAGGCATCCGGTGATAGGCTGGTCCAGCACATGCTGCATGACAAGAAAATGGCGTCCGGCAACCTGCCGTTCCTGCTGGCCAATGGCATAGGTCAGACATTCCTTGCCCAAGATGTTGATCTGGCGGACGTCGCGGCGTTTCTTGATCAGGCAGACTGACGCGCTATGGGCATGCTCCGTGAGGAGATAATCCCCCTGCTTACTCCTCGTCTTTGTCTGTCTCGGTAACTCCGAAGGCAAGATGGCGTCCCGCGAACACGTCACCGGCGGTGCGCTGCACCTCCAGGCGGTCGCAGTCCAGCTTGCGATATTCGCGCTCAACGTCATCAATCAACGTATCATCAATATCAAGCCCCGTCAGCGTCTGACGGGCCAGATGGATTGCTGATTCAAATACGTCCCTCTTGGCCCCTGCGATTCCGGCCTTTTTCACTTCCAGCAAATGAATCCGGTCATAAGCACGCACATATAATTTTAAATGGGGGAAGTTCATGCCAATAAACTCCAGCGTCTCTGCCTTCAGTTTTGCTCCCTCCATGCAAAAAACGATAGCCGAGCATTTATCCGCACCCGCCCCGCGCAATAGATCCACGCGCGTTCCATCGCCATAGAAAACCTTGCGGCCATGTTTGCGACTGACACCAATTTGATGTGGTTTATTATCAATCATCGTCACCGGCACGTTCGCGCCGCTCAGCATCTGTGCGACGGTTTGTCCGAACCGGCCATGGCCGACCACGATTACCGAAGCCGGATTGGCATTTTTCACATCATCAAGGTCTTCATCGCCTGCCGGACCAGTAACGTTAAACCGGTTTACTATCAGCATCAGCAAAGGCGTCGTTGCCATTGAAATGGTGATAACCGCGCTAAACAGGCTGCTCGCCTGTGGCTCGATCAGCAACCCCTTTTCAGCGGCGCCGAATAATACAAAGCCGAATTCACCGCCCTGACTCAACAGCATACCCATGACCAAAGCAGGCCTGGTAGCCATACCGAACAGCTTGCCAAGGCCGGTTATGATGACGATTTTTACAACGACCAGCGCGATTGCCGCGCTGAATACAAAAGCTGTGTTCTCTGCAATAATAGCAATATCCAGCATCATTCCGACCGCCAGGAAAAACAGCCCCAGAAGCAATGAGCGGAAGGGATCAATATCCGCTTCCAGTTCATGGCGATACGGGGAATTGGCCAGCATGACACCCGCGATAAAGGCGCCCAGCGCGGGGGATAGTCCGATGATTTCCATCAAGGCGGCACTGCCAAACACAACAACCAGTCCGGCGACGATAAACAATTCCCGCTCGGCAACCTTACCGACCAACGCCAAAACTGGTTGCAGCAAATATTTCCCCGCAAGGATCAATCCGCCAATCGCCAATATCCCGAAAACAGCAACCTGCCATCCCGGCAGTGCCCCCTCGTCGGCGGGAGCGCGGGACAATACTGCCACGATTGTCAACAGCGGGATGATCGACAAATCCTGAAACAGCAGGATCGAAAAGGCCTTTTCACCAGCCGGTGTGTTAAGCCGTCCAGATGATCGCAGCATCGGCAAGACCTGCGCCGTGGACGAGAGCGCAAGCGGCAGTCCAATCGCAAGCGCAGCGCCAACGCTGAAATTTGTCGTTGCCAGGATGAGGAGGAAAAGCGCCAGTCCGCATAAAATAACCTGCCCCATGCCCAGCCCGAATATCGCCTGGCGTAACCGCATCAGACGAGATGGCGCAAGTTCCAACCCCACCAGAAACAGCAGCAGGATAATCCCGATTTCGGAAAATTCGAGGATGTTGGCACCTTCACGGATCAGGCCCAAGCCCTGCGGCCCGATCAATATACCTGCGATAAGATAACCAAGAACCGCACCAATGCCGAATCTGCGGAACAGAAGCACCAGGATCAGCGACGCCCCCAGCATGGTGAAACCGCCAAGCAGCAGATCGCCTAAATGTGTTTCTGTGCCTTCCATCCGTTACACCACCTCATTTTTATGTGCTACGAATGCGGCCAATATGGCATCATATGGCAAAATTATTGCGGCGTGTCGGCCGGGATGGTCCCTCGCGGCGCAAAGATGTTCCATATTATCCCACGAACCGGGCTGCGCCTCTGCGCCAGCCAGATAGCCGGCCAGATGCTCTCTGGCTGCGGCGATTTCCTCCGCCGATTTACCGATCGCTTCTGCAGCCAATATGGCCGTTGAAGCCTGACCCAGTGCGCAGGCATTGACCTCTATGCCCAGATCGGTGATCCGCCCGTCCTCTGACACTATGATGTCGGCGGCAACGCGGCTGCCACAGGTGCGTGAGCGCACCTCCGCCGTGCCATCGGGCTTGTCCAGCCGCGATTGGTGCGGAATCGAAACCGCCAGCCTTAGAATATCGCGCGTATAAAGAGCGCCGCTCATTGTTCGTCATCCGGTCCAATACCGGCCATGGCCCGTCCTTCGTTTACAAACTCGACCAGCGCCTCGCTGCTGGCATTGAGCAACGGATAGGTCCGGGAATCGGCAATCCATTCGGGGCGCGGTTCGGATGCCCCATAAATACTGTCAAAGACAAGAATAGCCAACAAATAGGCCAGCGTCGCGGCAATCAGCCCCTTTATCATGCCGAAACCGAAACCCAGCACACGATCAATCGGCCCCAGCACCGATTTGCGTGTCCTCTGCCCGATTGCCCTGGCTATCCAGCGCCCCAGGGCATAAGTCACTATGAACAGGGAACAAAATGCCAGAACCGACGCGCCGCCCTCTGTTCCGATGGGCTCGGTCAGAAATTCAGTCACCGGTTCATGCAGGAAACGGATCGCGAAAATGATCATCACCCAAGCGATCAGGGCCAAGATTTCCTGCACAAAACCACGCAGAAAACCAAAAATGGCAGCGCCGCCCATCAGCAGCAATACGAAAATATCCAAGCCAGTCATTAAATCTAGCTAAGCGCGAGCAAGCATATGGTCAACGAGATTGGCGAGTTTGGCAAATTGCAGCCGCTTTACAGTGCCGCCGCCTTTCTCACCCGAGGCCGGAATCAACGCGCGGTCAAAGCCCAGTTTCGACGCTTCTTTCAGGCGCAGCGGCGTATTGGACACCGGCCGGATCTCTCCCGAAAGCGCGATTTCGCCAAAGATAACCGCATCGCTTGGCATGGGCCGTTCGGCGTGGGCGGAAATCAGCGCCGCTGCAACCGCCAGATCAGCCGCCGGATCGGTCAGCCGATAGCCGCCGGCAACATTCAAATATACTTCCGCCCCGGAAAAGCTGAGGCCGCATCGCGCTTCCAGCACCGCCAATATCATGGCGAGACGAGAGCTATCCCAACCGACAACCGAACGGCGCGGAGTCGCTCCGCTGGCCAGCCGGACGGTCAGCGCCTGGATCTCCACCAGCACCGGGCGCGTCCCTTCCAGCGCGGGAAAAACAGTCGCGCCAGTCACTTCTTCGCTTCGGTCGGTCAGGAAAAGCGCGGAAGGGTTCTGCACTTCGCTAAGCCCCATTTCCTCCATTGCAAACACGCCGATTTCGTCCGTGCCGCCGAACCGGTTTTTTATCGAACGCAAGATCCGGTATTGGTGGCTACGCTCCCCCTCAAAGCTCATCACCGTATCAACCATATGTTCCAGCACGCGCGGTCCGGCGATATTGCCATCCTTGGTCACATGGCCAACCAGCATCATCATCGTGCCATATTCCTTGGCAAATTTGATGAGTTCCTGTGCAGAGGCACGCACCTGGCTGACGGTTCCCGGCGCCCCTTCAATAAGATCGCTGTGCATCGTCTGGATGGAATCGATCACCACGAAATCGGGCGGAGCCTTTGACAAAGTGGTCAATATGTCGCGCACCGAAGTCGCCGAAGCCAGCTTGACCGGCGCATCGCCCAGACCAAGCCGCCGCGCACGAAGCCGCACCTGATCCGCCGCTTCCTCACCCGATATATAGGCGACCGTGCATCCCGCATGGGCCAGCCGCGCCGACACTTGCAGCAACAATGTAGATTTCCCGATACCGGGATCGCCGCCCATCAGCGTGGCAGAACCGGCCACCAGTCCGCCGCCAACCGCGCGGTCAAACTCCTCGATCCCCGTCCTTTTACGCTCCGGCAGCTTGATTTCGGAATCCAGCCCGACCAGCCGGACTTCCCGACCGCCGCTCTGCAAATTATGTCTGGCGGCAAAGACCGTTTCGCCCGCTTCCTCGACCAGCGTGTTCCAGTCCCCGCAATCCGCACATTGCCCCTGCCAGCGGTGCGAGATAGAGCCACAATTCTGGCAGACATATTTTTTCTTTGGCTTCGCCATTACCATCCTCTAGTGGAACAAAAATAGAACATTATAGTTTTTCATGGCTATTTCAACCGCTTTCATGCTTGCGTGAAACTCTTCATCCTGCCACTCTTGGAAAAATGCGCCAGAAGGAACTCAGACTCGCTCTTATTTGTTACGGCGGCGTTAGTCTTGCCATTTATATGCACGGCATCACCAAGGAAATCTGGAAACTGACCAAGGCCAGCCGGAATTTCCATGACGAACAACCCCCCTATGATGACAGCCGCGCAATCTATTATGACATTCTGAAATGGATAGAGGAGGAAGGTGGCCTCAGACTGCGCGTCCTGCCTGACATTATCGCCGGTGCCAGTGCTGGCGGTATTAACGGCATATTTCTGGCGCAGGCGATTATATCGGGGGAATCGCTGGAACCGTTGACAGAGATGTGGCTGGAGAAAGCGGACGTCGATACGCTGCTTGATCCCGACGCCAGACCATTGTCGCGCTTTTCCAAATTCTGGGCAGAACCCATCGCGTGGATGGCGCTGGGCCGCAAGGGCGGCGCGGTGGAACAGACGGTTTCAAAAGAAGCGCGTGAAGAAGTGAAAATGAAGCTCTCCCGCTTTGTGCGCGCCCGCTGGTTCGCTCCGCCTTTCGGGGGAAAGATATTCTCCGGCCTTATCCTGGATGCGCTGACCAGTATGAAGGGAACCGATCTTGGCCCTAAATTACTGCCGCCCGGACAGCCGCTTGATCTCTTTGTGACGGTCACGGATTTTGTCGGCTATCCGGAAAAGCTGCAACTGCACAGCCCGTCAGATGCCTTGGAGATGGAGCACCGGCTCACGATCAGCTTTTCCACCCGGGGCACAAGCCGCGACAATATGGCTGATCCGGCGGAGCTGGTCTTTGCAGGCCGCTCGACCGCCAGTTTCCCCGGTGCGTTTCCGCCCTTCACCGTCAAGGAACTCGACAGCATATTGGCGGACCGCAAGCTGGAATGGCCCAATCGCATGAACTTTCTGAAACGCATCCTGCCCGGCCAAAGCCGCGCTGGAACCGCTGAAGACACGGTGCTGATCGACGGATCGGTGCTGGCCAACGCGCCCTTTGCCCAAGCGATTGACGCGCTGAAAAACCGGCCTGCCACGCGCGAGGTGGACAGGCGCTTTGTCTATATTGATCCACGACCCGATCTGGATGTTGACAAAAGCCACCGTGCGCTGGAGCGGTTACAGGCGGCTCAGGAAGCCGAAAACGAACATCTGCCCGGTTTCTTTTCCACCATATTTGCAGCCATTTCAAATATCCCGCGTGAACAGCCGATCCGTGACAATCTGAATGACATAGCCCGGCGATCCAACCGGATCATCCAGATGCGGCAGATAACGGAAAACCTGCGCGGCGAAGTGGAATATCATGTCGAAACCCTTTTCGGCAGGACGCTGTTTTTTGACAGCCCGACTGCCGCTCGGCTGGCTGCATGGCGAGGCAAGGCACGGGATAAGGCAAGCAAACTTGCCGGCTTTTCCTATAGTGCATACGGCCATCTGAGGCTGGCGAGCGTAGTTGAGGATATTGCCAGCACCGTCCGGCGCGCCCGGTCCGATGCCGCAGCACATAACCATCCGGCCATGCGATCCGCATTATGGTCACATTTACTGCAACATGGCTTTGACGATATATCCAAAAAAGGCGGGCATGGGCCGTCCAAAATGGTGACCGACTTTTTCGGGCATCAGGATCTGGGCTATCGTATCCGGCGCATGCGGTTTCTTGCGCGGCGCTTTGCCGAGGATCTGGACCGCGCAGAGCCCGATGATTATGCCGTGGTCGAGCAAGTGCACGATGTGATCTACGAATGTCTTGCACTCTATATCGAGCGTGAGACGGTCGAGTATCTAGGCGATGATTTTGTAGCCATGGCCGAACATGCCGAGAACCGGCCCGAACAGCTATTGGACAGCTTGGCAAAGGCCCGTGATATCGTGGCTCTGGACGCGCTGATCGACCATAAGCTGGCCCAGGCCATGGTCGATCTGCCCAAGGTTGAACGACGTTCTTTGCTGCTCGCTTTCCTTGGCTTTCCGTTTTACGACATCGCCACCCTGCCGCTGCTTCAGGGTGAAGGGCTGGATGAATTTGACCCGATTAAGGTGGACCGGATTTCACCCGAAGATGCCAGAACCATTCGCAAGGGCGGTGTCGCCGCGACATTGAAGGGGATTGAATTCAATAACTTTGGCGCATTTTTCAGCAGAAGCTATCGCGAGAATGATTATCTGTGGGGCCGGCTCCACGGGGGCGAGCGGATGATCGACATCCTGCTTTCCACGCTCCCCGAATCCAAACGGCCCGATGCAGCCCAAACGCTGGAGTTCAAGAAAAACCTGTTCCGCGCCATCATTGATGAAGAAGAGAAACGGCTAAAGCGGGTCAGCAGGCTGATCGTATCCTTGCGTAAAGAGATTAACCGCGCGACGCTTTAATGCCCGTTCCCGCCATGGCTATGTGCGGGATTTTCAAGGCTTTTATACACGGCTTCCACAAAGGCATCACCCGTAATGAACGCGTCTTCGTTTATGTCCCATTGCGCCGCCGGTTTCATGGCCTGAATCTGCGCCAGTGATTTTCCGTCCTCACGCCCCTGCTTCACCGCAGAGATGATGCTGACCAGCATATCGCGATAAGCTTTCAGGTCGGCTTTGGTCGCCAGCGAACCGTGGCCCGGTATGATCCGCGTCCGGTCATCGACCATCGCCAGCACCTTTTCTACCGCCGCCAATATGCCCATGACATTGCCGCCGCTTTCAAGATCGACAAACGGCATAGTTTCCTCGTGGAAAAATATATCGCCCATATGGACCACATTGGCCTTTTTCCAGAAAATGACGCTGTCACCGTCCGTATGCGCGTGTGCCATGTGTTTGACCTGCACTTCGTCGCCATTAAGGTGCAGCTTTATGCCGTCATGATAAGTCAAAACCGGCAGTGCTTCTTTCGGGGCAGCGGGGTCATTGCCCTTCCCGCTTTCCTGCTCACCCGATAACCGTTCACGTACATGGTCGTGCGCCAGGATCATCGCGCCCGTTTTGCCGAAATTCTCATTCCCCCCGCTATGGTCGCCATGCCAATGGGTGTTAATCAGATATTTCACCGGCTCCGCGCCCAGCGCTGCCACTGCCGCTTCGATCTTTGGAGTCAGAGGAGCAAACTGGTCATCTATCAGCACCGTGCCGTCAACGCCATAAGAAACACCGATATTGCCGCCCACCCCGGTCAACATAGCCACGCCGTCGGCCAGCTTCTCTGCCTTGATCTCGACCTCGGCAAAGCGGTCTGCATCCTGTGCGTATGCAGGCAAAGCCAGAGGCGAAGCAGCGAGCAGCGCCAGCGATAATGTACGGGTCAATAGAGAGTGCATCAGCGGTTCCTCCACAATTTTTGTCTATTGTAACGGATGATGCGCTTTTCGCATAGAGTCTTGATGGAGCCTCTATTGCTCTTCCACCGTCATTCCCTCGCAGGCGGGAATGACGAGTTGAGGATGCACTTTAAACAGCCTCAAACCAGCCACTCACCCCTTACGCGCACCGATCCCGTTGGTAAGAATATCATTGGCTATTTCCGCCACTTGCGAAGCGGACTTATCCTCGCTCCAGATACCGTAGCGCAGGCCCAGAAATACGTTCATCCCCATAATCGCCCACGCGTGCGCTTCATCAAGTCCATCGCGAAGGTCGCCTGCCTCGCTGCCTTCCTGCAACCGTTCAAAGATACGCGCTGCCGTGCCTTCATAATGGTCGTGATAGCTTTGCGGATCGACAAATTCGGCTTCGTCGATGATGCGGTAAATTTCCTTGTTCTCGCGGGCAAAGTTCATGAACGACTCTAGGGCCAGCTTTTCCCGTTCCAGCGCATCCTTCCACTCGGTCATCGCACTGGCGGCGCGATCTTTGACCCGCAGGCTCATGTCCTTGACCAGCGCGCTGAACAATTCATCTTTCGAATCGAAATAGGTGTAAAAGCTACCCAGAGCCGTTCCCGCCCTTTGGGTAATTCCGGTGATCGAGGCTTCGTGAAAGCCTTTCTCGCCAAACTCTAACGCGGCTGCGTCGAGCAATTTGCGTTTGGTCTTAAGCCCCCGCGCGGTGCGGGGTTGCTTGTCTTTAGAATCGATATGATCGGTATATTCTGTGGCCATAAGGTCACGGCTACCGCCATTTCCTGTAATTGGCAAATTCTTAAGTTGAAATATGGTTCACCTTTCAATAAGGGTAAGAACAAGGCTCGGCAATACCAGCCAATAAAAACAGGAGGAGAGGTTGTTATGAAATTTCGGAATAGTGTGAGTTATGCGGCTTTGGTAAGCTGCTTTGCAACAGGCCTCATCATGCCGGGCGTGGTTCATGCACAGGGCAATGATACGGCAAGCGAAAGCTCTGACGATGGCACAATCGTCGTCACCGCCCGCCGCCGCGAAGAGCGTATCGTGGATGTCCCCCTCTCGATCACAGCGATTAGCGGCGATGATCTGGCCGCTGCCGGGGTTCAGGAAATCACCGAAATCGGCCAGTCCGTTCCCAATATGACGCTGGAAGTATCACGCGGCACCAATACGACACTGACCGCCTTTATCCGCGGTGTGGGGCAACAGGACCCGGTAGCCGGGTTTGAGGCAGGCGTCGGGCTTTATGTCGATGATGTCTATCTGAACCGGCCACAAGCGGCTGTTCTCGACGTGTATGACGTGGAACGGATCGAAGTTCTGCGCGGACCGCAGGGCACGCTTTATGGCCGCAACACGATTGGCGGCGCGATCAAATATGTTTCCCGGCGCCTTTCCGATGAAACGTCTGTCAAAATTAAAGGAACTTATGGTTCCTATGACCAGGCCGATCTGATCGTCTCCGCTTCCACACCGATTACCGATAATCTGCGTATCGGGGCCAGCGGCGCTCGGCTTAGCCGTGGCGGGTTCGGCGATAATCTGGCGCAGCCGGGTGTCGAGAATTATAACAAGGATGTGTGGGCCGGCCGTGCCAGCATGGAATATGAGCGTGACGGCTTTTTCGTCCGTCTCTCCGGCGATTATATCCGCGATGAAAGTAATGCACGTCAGGGCCACCGCCTGATCCCCGGCCTGATTTCGGGCGCTCCGGTTCTGGACGATGTTTATGACGCACGCGCTGGCCTGACTGTGCCTGACCAGCTGGTAGAGGCTTATGGCGGATCGCTTTTGATCGAAGCGCCGGTATCGGACAATATCACGCTGAAAAGCATCACCGCTTACCGCAAGGACAGTTCGGCTTCCAATATCGACTTTGACAGCTTGCCAGCGGCTGACCTCGACGTTCCGGTTATTTATAAAAATGACCAGCTTAGCCAGGAGCTCCAGCTGCTTTATGAAAGCGACAATCTGAACGGCGTATTGGGCGCTTATTATCTGGATGCCAATGCGTTCAACGTGTTTGATGTGCTGTTGGCCACCACCGGCGATCTTATCAACTTGCCCGGCCTTAATGCCCAGACGCTGGGTGATGTTGATACAAAGACATGGTCGATATTCGGCGATTTCACCTATGACTTTACCGATCAGCTCAGCGTATCTGTCGGTGGCCGTTATACCAGTGACAAGCGCAGCGCACGGATTTTGCGGACGACCTTCGTCGGCGGCTTGTCTGATGCGTTTGACGGTCCGGGTGTCCCGATCGCCGTGACTTCCGATTTTGACGGCAGCGACACGTTCAAGGAGTTTACCCCGCGTGCGTCGGTCAGCTGGAAACCGGACCGCAACAACAATATCTATTTCACCTATTCACGCGGCTTCAAGGGCGGCGGGTTTGACCCGCGCGGCCAGTCCAGCGCTACGCCGGACTTTAACCTGGATGGCACAATTTCCGATGATGAAGTTTTCAACTTCCTGCAATTTGATCCGGAAACTGTTGATAGCTACGAAATCGGCTGGAAAGCCTCTTTGCTGCAAAACCGCCTGAACATCAGTGTTGCGGCGTTTAAAGGCGATTATTCCGATGTGCAGATCCCCGGATCGATCGGCGTTGATACCAATGGCGACGGCGTGAGCGACAGCTTTGCGGGGATTACATCCAATGCCGCAAGCGCCGACGTAAACGGCTTTGAATTTGAAGGCCGCGCGCTGGTCGGCCGCGATTTTGCCGGAGCCGGTAGCCACTTTAACGTCAGTTGGTCGATTGGTTATCTCGATGCCAAGTTCAACACGTTTATCGACGCTTTCGGCAATGATGTCGCCGACCAGCGCGTGTTCCAGAACACACCGGAATGGACGGGCAGTTTTTCAGCAAATGTCGGTTTCCCGGTTGCCAGCGGGATGCTTGACCTGAACGGCGCTATCTCGTTCCGCAGCGATGCGAGCCAGTTCGAGGCTCCCAACCCGTTCCTCGACCAGGATGGTTTCTCTCTGGTCGATGCCAGCCTGATCTACAGTGATGATCTCGACCGGTTTACCATCGGGGTTTATGGCAAGAACCTGTTCGACAAGCGTTACAAGGTGGCCGGTTATAATTTTGTCACCGGCGGCGAAAACGGCGCGCCATTTGTGCCCAATCTGGGACTGGAAGGAACGCTGACCGCATTTTACGGCGATCCACGGCGCATCTTCGTGACCGGCGAAATCAGGTTTTAAGCCGGTAGGATGACCAGCAAGGAAACGCAGGCGGATCACAACGGAGCGGGTGCGCCTGCCTATCGGGACCATTATTACCGCAGCGGTGATGACCGGTTAACGCTCTATGCCCGCATTTACGAAAGCGATGGACCGCCACTTTTACTGATGCACGGTCTGACCCGCAACAGCGCCGATTTTGAAGGGCTGGCCGCGCATCTGGCGGGGAAATACGGGCTTGTCATTCCGGACCAGCGCGGACGCGGGCGATCCGAATATGATCCGGAGCCCGACAATTATAATCCGGCTGTCTATGTGGCCGACATGGCGGCGCTGATCGCTGATCTGAAGCTCGACCATCCGGGCCTGATCGGAACCTCCATGGGCGGGCTGATGTCCATAATGATGGCCGCGAGCGCGCCGGAAGATTTTAGCGGTATCGTCCTCAATGACATCGGTCCGGTGGTCGAGCAGGCCGGGTTGGACCGGATACAAAGCTATGCCGGATCGCACGAGCCGTTTGATAACTGGCAGGATGCGGCCGACAATGCCCGCAAGGTCCATGCAGATGCGATGGCCGGATATAGCGCGCAGGACTGGATGGGTTTTGCCCGACGCACTTGCCGCGAGCTGCCAGATGGCCGCGTGAAACTGGACTATGATCCCGCCATTGCGCAGGGTCTGTCGGGCAGCGACCAAACGGTTGTCCCCCCTGATCTTTGGCCTTTGTGGGAGAGCTTTTCCGACCTTCCCGCGCTGATTATCTATGGCGCATTGTCGGACATTATATCCGCCGATACGATTTCGGAAATGCAGCGCCGCCATTCGGGGCCGATTAGCGCGGTAGAGATTGCGAACAGGGGCCACGCACCGATGCTGGACGAACCAGCGGCTTTATCCGCGATTGATGCTTTCCTGAATAAAAGCAGCCGATAGATGACGGATAAAACAAGCCCCATGCCGCGCCCGGATGCTCCCCGCGTGACCTCACCCAATGTCGCGCTTGGCATGTTGCTACTCGTTTATATCTTCAATTTCGTTGACCGCCAGATATTGGCGATTCTTGCCGGTCCGATCCAGGCCGACCTTGGATTAAGCGATACCCAGATGGGGCTGCTCGGCGGGATTGCGTTTGCTTTGCTCTATTCTACTCTGGCGGTTCCCCTTGGCTGGATTGCCGACAGGACCAGCCGAAGCTGGGTTATCACTATCTCGCTGGGTATATGGAGCGGGTTTACCGCGCTTTGCGGCTTTGCCCAGGGTTTCTGGACGATCTTCCTCGCCCGGCTGGGTGTCGGCATCGGGGAAGCGGGCGGCGTTGCGCCTTCTTATGCGCTGATCTCTGACTATTTCCCCAGCGAGAAACGGGCACGGGCGCTGTCCATCTATTCGCTCGGCATTCCGCTGGGCTCTGCGACCGGCGTGGTAGCGGGCGGCTATATCGCGGCCAGCGTCGATTGGCGGCTCGCGTTCCTGACTGTCGGGCTTGCGGGCGTTTTGCTTGTTCCCGTCTTCAAATATTTTGTGCGCGATCCGGTGAAGCCACCTGTGATCGACGAAGCTGCACCGCCGCAGCCCAGTTTCATGGAAGTCCTAAAAATCTTGTCCGCAAAGCGTGCGTTCTGGTTTCTCGCCCTGGGCGCGGCGTCCAGTTCGATGCTCGGCTATGGCATTGCCTTCTGGCTGCCCAGCCTGTTGCAGCGCAGCTTTGGCTTGAACTTAATCGAAACATCGCTGTTCTTCGGCTCGATACTGCTGATCGGCGGGGTTGCAGGCGTGATGGGCGGCGGTATGCTGGGCGACTGGCTGGGCGGCAAGAACAAGGCCGCTTACGGGCTTGTCCCGGCCATTGCCTTTCTGCTCGCGGTCCCGCTATTTGCCGCTGGCATCATGAGCGGTTCGGCCACGCTGGCTTTCATATTATTCCTGATCCCGCAGGGTCTGGCCTATATCTGGCTTGGCCCGGTTCTATCCGCGGTGCAGCATCTGGTGACAGCGGAAACGCGGGCCACCGCTTCGGCGCTGTTCCTGCTGATAAACAATCTGGTCGGGATTGGCGGCGGAATATTCTTCCTGGGCGCGCTGTCCGATGCCCTGACGCCTGTTTATGGCGAAGAGGGCCTGCGCTACTCCATGCTGATTTCGTTGATATTCTACCTGTTCGCTGCCGGTTTCATGGCTTTGGCAGCGCGCTATTTGCAAAAGGAATGGGTGGCGGAAGGTTGAGCGTTATAATAGGACTCCCCTTACCCGTTAGTGCTGAGCCTGTCGAAGCACGTCCCCAGGCCAGACGCAGTGCCAAACTCATAAACGTCCTTCGACAAGCTCAGGACTAACGGATTCTTGTTTGGCCCCGCAACGCAAGCACCTAACCCAGCTCTTCCGCCCTTAACGCCTTGCGATCCAGTTTCCCGATCATCGTCTTGGGCAGGGTTTTGCGCACGACGACATCGATGACCCGCTCATGCTTGCCAAGCTGCGGGTTCAGCCAGTCTTTCAGCGCCGCGCCATCAACATCCATGCCCTCTTCCAGAGCCACGTAAGCCTTGGGACTTTCGCCGCGATAATCATCCGGCACACCGATAACCAGCGCCTCTTTAACCGCTTCATGCTTGTAGAGTATTTCCTCGACCTGACTGGGGAAAACCTTGAAACCGCCCACCGCGATCATGTCCTTTAGCCGGTCCACAATCTTGATATAGCCGTCCTCGTCAATCACAGCGACATCGCCGGTACGCAGGAAGCCATCGACGAACACTTCTTCGTCCGCCTGCGGTAAGTTCCAATAGCCTTGCATGACCTGCGGGCCAGAGAAAATCAGCTCGCCCGGTTCCCCGTCCGGAACCGCTTTGGTCGGGTCTTCCTTGTCCACCAGCTTGACCACCGTGCCCGGAACCGGCTGTCCGATCGAGCCGGATTTATTCAAACCGGCATAGGGATTGGCGCTCACCACGCCGGAACTTTCGGTCAGGCCATAGCCCTCGACCAGCTTCGAACCAGTCTTTGCCTCGAACTTCTTCTTAAGCTCCAACGGCAAGGGAGCGCCGCCGGACACGCATATCTTCAGGGACGAGAAGTTCGTCTTGTCAATATCGGGATGGTCGAGCAGCGCCTGATACATGGTCGGCACGCCGGGCATCGCCGTAATCCGGTTACGGGTAATGGCCTTCAAAGTCTGTTTCGCATCAAAACGCGGCAGCATCACAATCTCTCCGCCGCGCGCAACCGTGCGGTTCAGCACCGCGCTATTGGCAAAGACGTGGAAGAACGGCAGCACACCCATCAAGCGGTCCTCCTCTTCTATAAAGGGATCAATGCTGTTGATCTGCCGCGCATTGGCGGTCAGGTTCTGGTGGCTGAGCATTGCGCCTTTGGGCGTGCCGGTGGTGCCGCCGGTATATTGGAGCAACGCAATATCCTTTTCCGGGTGGATATTGGGCGCGACATAATTACCGTCATTATTGGTGAGGTCGGCAAAAGGTATGATCCGGTCATCATCTGGTTGCGGTGTGTTTTCCTTGTTCCGGAACAGGCGATAAAACAAAGCCTTGCCCGCTGGCAAAGCGCCCGCAACGCTCCCCACGACCAGCCGTTCCAGACTGGATTTCTGAAGCACTTCATAAGCGACCGGAAAGACCGCGCTGGCGGAAAGCGTGAACAGGATTTTTGTCCCGCTATCCTCAACCTGATGGGCCAGTTCATCCACCGTATAGAGCGGAGAGAAATTGACGACCGTAGCGCCTATCGCCATCGCGCCATAATAGCCCGTCACATAATGCGGGACATTGGGCAGGAACAGGCCCACCCGGTCGCCTTTCTTAACGCCCAGATCCTGCAAGCCTTTCGCCACCCGAATGACTCCGGAAGCCACTTCGGAATAGCTGTATTTCCGCCCCATGAAATCGAGCAGGTTCATATCCCCGCGGCGCCCCGCCGAACGGAAAAACATGCCCGGCAACGTCAACGGAGAGAAAAACTGATCCCAGTCCGTAGGATGATTATAGCGCGACTTCCAGATCGGAGCAGGCTCGGCAGGCGAAGGAGTTTCAGGCGTGTCGTTCATAGAAATGAGCCTATGTGAATATATTGCGGGTGACAATGGGTAACGCCGGATGTCGGGGGACTAAAGGGCGCGATGCCCTGTGTCCCCCGATCCGGCAGTATCAAAGCTTCTCCAGCCGCACCGGCAATCCGTCTCTGGGCTGCGGGATCGGGAAGACTTGCCAATCCGGCTCATAATCCGGTCCGCCTGACAGCACCACGCGGTTTTGCGTCAGCATGGCGTGCATCAGAATCTTGATCTGCATATAGGCAAAATGCAGCCCCAGGCACATGTGCGCGCCGCCGCCAAAGGGAACCCACGCATATTTGTGGCGACCCACACTGTTTTCCGGTGTGAAGCGCATGGGGTCAAACTTGTCGGGGTCCGGCCAGTGTTTTTCCATCTTGTGCACAAATTGCGGGCTGACCCCGATGCTTGTGCCAGCGGGTATCGTGTAGTTGCGGAAGGTAAACTCCTTGATTGCCCGGCGCGGGATGCTCGGCACCGGCGGGATCAGGCGCAACGCTTCCTTGAACGCCATTTCGGTGAGTTCCAGCTTGCCAAGATCCTCATAGGCAAGCGGCTGGCCGGCGGGCGCGACAGACAGACATTCCTCGCGCAGTTTGTCCTGCCATTCCGGATGTTTGGCGAGCAGATAGACCAGGCTGGTTGCAGATGAGGTGATCGTGTCATGCGCCGCCATCATCAGGAAGTTCATGTGATCGACCACTTCACCCTCGGTCAGCAGCGCGCCATCCTCGTGCGTGGCAAGGCATATCTGCGTAAAAATATCATCGCCGCCTTTTTCACGGCGGGCTTTTACCTGCGGCGTAAAATAGCTGAGCAGATATTCCCGCGCCTTCACACCGCGCCTCATCTTGGTGAACGGGAGCGGGGAGCGCACAACCCCTATGGATGCCTGCACCTCGTCAACAAAGGCTTTGTTGATCTTGTCCGCCTCCGGCCCCCAGGGGATGCCCAGAATGGCGCTGGCTGCGGTATCAAGCGACAGGGATTTGATCGCGGGATAAAATTGGAAGCTGGTTTCGCTCCATTCTGCCACGCGCTCTGCTATGCCTTCGTTCAGAACCTTGCAATGATGTTTCATCGGACCCGGCTTGAACGCAACCGACAGCGCCTTGCGGTCCGCACGGTGGCGATCAAAATCCATCAGCATCAGCCCGCGCGGGAAAAGATTGTTCAATACCGGTCCCCAGCCCTGTTCGCTGGAGAAAATCTTGTCCTTGTTGAACATCACCAGTTCGGTCGCATCCGCGCCCAGCAATGTGACATTATGCTTGCCGAAACTGCGTGTCCGATAGACCGAGCCATATTTTTCAAACATATGGCGCCCGAAACCTATCGGATCCGCTATGACTTTCAGGGTCGTGCCCAGGAATGGCACTCCTTCTTCACCGGGAATATGGGCAAGCGCCTCTTTACCGGGCGGCGGAACCCAATGCGGGTTGGCAGTCTCTGTATGGGGATATCCATGGGCTTGTGCGACGCTGGCCAAAATAATTCTCCTAAATCAACATTCTTTGGCCTTTATAATAGATACTTTCATTAATGTCAGCAAACATCTCTGTTCATTCTCAATTCAATCCATCAATGCTAGATAATTGGGCAACAGCGCATGAAAAGGGGCTCTTAATGACACATTTTTCAATCAAAAAGCTGGTGAAACCGGCCATGCTTGGCGGAGCGATGCTCGGCCTTAGCGCCTGTGCCTATAGCGGCGGCTCCTATGGCGACAATTATGTGAACGGCATGGGCTATGCCTGCGACCCCTATGCGCCCTTTGATGATTATTACGCCTGTGACAACAGCTATGGCTACGCCAATATCGGATTTGGCGGCGGTTGGTATGACGATTTCTATTACCCCGGCTATGGCATATATGTTTTTGATAACCGCGGCTCTCGCCATACCATGAAAAATAACCATCGTCGGCATTGGGCCCAAAGACGCGCGGAATATGGATCGCGCCATGATCGCCGGGACCGTAACCGCGATTGGAACAGACGGGACGACCGCCGGCAAGACCTGACCCCGGCCCAACGCGCCGAACGCAGGGAACGCTGGCAAGAGCGCCGTGAAGACCGCTCTGATCGCGGGGACCGCCGCACGTATAGACGTGATCGCACAAATGATGATCGCAGCCGGGTACAACCGCGCAGCAATCGCCAAGGCACTGCCACCCGCGCACAGCGCCCGACAAGATCAGCAGCGCCGCAAAGGCAAGTGAAACAAAAGCAAGTCCAGCAAAGACAGGTTCAGCAAAGACAGGCACCAGCCGCACGCGCTGTCCCAGCCGCAAGGCCAACCGCGAAAAATGGCCGTAACGTCGTTTCGCGTAACAAGGTCAACAAAGACTGAATGAAACCGGGCCGCTCCCCGAAATAAGGAAGCGGCTACGGGTCACGTCAAAAGCCCTGCTGTATCCCCTTTGGGAAAATATCCTTAAATACTCTCTCCGTGGCCGCGCCATTTTACTTCAGATCAATATTGGCCTGATTTCAGGCAAATCTTTTGACTATTCAGGACAGTCCCACGGGTTAGCCGAGATAATGGTTAACTAATTTGTAATCTTTTGTAAAAACCGTTATCTGCATTGCTGTTAATAATATTCGTATCAATAGTATTGGGGGCAAGACTATGGCGACGGCATTTCGTGATATTCAACCGGACGATTACAAACCCACGGAAATCCATCCGCAGCATGGCGTAATCATTGGCGGCCCCGCAGCACGGGCCAAGCGCATAGAATATGGCATATTGCTGTCTTCCATGGTTATCGGCTCGCTTGGCGCACTCTACTGGACCGTGACTCAGGCAACCGGCTGGGTCGAATGGTCGGCCTTCCTGTTCGGTTATATCCTTATCAATGTCGGCGTGGGCATTGGCTATCACCGTTTTTACACTCACCGCGCTTTTGAAGCGGGACCAAAAATGCGCCTTGCCATTGGCATCATGGCGCAAATGGCCTGTCAGGCATCCGTCCTGAAATGGGCAGCCGACCACCGCCGCCACCACGCCTTTGCCGACCGCGTTGGCGACCTGCACAGCCCCTATGTTGACGGCCATGGCAAGAAAATGGGTAAGTGGAAGGGGCTTGGCATCGCCCATTTCGGCTGGCTGTTCGATAACACAACGTCCGATATGAATGTCTATGGCAAGGGCCTGATCGACGATCCGCAAGTCTTATGGTGCCATCGTCACCGCTGGGCGATTGCGATTTTCTCCAGCATCGTTCTGCCGGCATTATGGGCGCTGGCCTTTGGCGGGCCGGAACATATTATCGGCACCATCCTTATCGGCGGATTTCTCCGTAATTTCTTTTTTCTCAACTTCGTCATGGGCGTGAACAGCATCGGTCATGTCTTTGGTTCGCAACGATTTAATACCAAGGACGGCTCTCGCAATAACTGGTTCATGGCGTGGATGACCTTTGGCGATGGCTGGCACAACAACCATCACCAGCACCCCCGCTCGGCCTATGCCGGAATGATGTGGTGGGAGGTCGATGTGAATGGCTATATCATCACTATGTGGGAGAAAATGGGTCTGGTCTGGAATGTCCAGCGCGCACCCAAATATGTCCGCGACGCCGATGGCAACTGGGTGCAGGAGAAGAAACAGGCTCTCGGTGCAAAGTCCGATAGCCTGCAAAGCCCGGAAGACATGTCCGCAGATGATGGCGGGGTAATGTTTGCCAATGATGCGAAGGTGGATAACGCAAAGGCAGCCGCCGACATTTCGTGATTGGCCAGCCGAACCACATTTCAAATCTTTCGTCATTCCCGCAAAGGCGGGACTCCGTTAATCCTGAGCCTGTCGAAGGATGTTTTCGGGCTTGATGCGCGCGTTAGATACAGAAACGTGATTCGACAGGCTCAGCACTAACGGTGTTTTCGCAAGCCCCCGCGTGACAGCCTATTCAACCACCACCGACCGCAATATTATCGTTGCCGTCACCGTGTCATTGGCACCCGGATTAACCGACAGTTCTTCAATCGCAACACCGCGATTTTCCAGCGTCGCTAACCATCCGAACAAAGCGGTTGGTCTGGCCGAAGATATGGCCAGCGTGACTGTCCCGTTGCTTTGCGGGTCCAGCTGCCCGACCGCGAAACCTGCCTCACCGGCATTCTGGCTGATAAACACGTCGAGCGGGCCAGCCACCGGCTGCACCGCAGCGTCCAGAGGAGCGGCCAGCGCGGCCACCTTGGCCTCGATCTGTGCCTGGCGGTCAATCGCCTCGCCATAGCGGGTCTGCGCGTCTTCATAAGCACCGATGAAAGGGGCAATGATGGCATAATAGCCCAATATCAGCGCGGTTAAGACGCCCATCACCGCGATCAATATCTTCTCGCGCTGGCTTAGGCCGATGAACCAGTCCTTTAATGCTGCGATCATGGCGCCCTCACCGTAATATCCGCTTTGGTAGCCCCTGTTGCATCGGTTCGCGGCGTCGCGGTGATCACAAATCCGGCCTTTTGCACAGCAATCAGCGCCGTGTTTATATCCTCTGCCCTGACCGCACTCAGCCCGGCAGAAACCGTCCCGTCGCGGCGATAGCCGATCTTTTCGATCGACACGCCCGGCGCCTGCTGAAGCGCGGAAAACAGGGCGGATGCGGGAACGGGAAATGCTACATAACCGCGATTTTTCTGGATGAGCTGTTCACTCAGCAGCCGGTTCGCTTCCTCGGCGCTGTCCACTTCGCCTACAATCGGTTTTGCAGCTGCCAGCCCGGCGGCATCCGCAGCCGACGCAGCCGAATGATATTTCGCCAGATGGATGACGGGGATCAGCAACGTTATGACCACCAGCGCCGCCGCGAGCCAGCCCAATATCCGCTTCTGACGGTCTGTAATCGCGCGCCGGACCTTCTTCGCAAAATCCCCTCTCCGCAGGTTCAGTGACAGGCTGGCCGCACCATCAACCGCAACGCTGGCCAAAATCCCGTCAACCGCCTCTGCGGACAAGACGGTTACGGCGCTGTCACCGATGACAAGCGCACGCAAATCCGGTTCATCGGGAGCAATGACCTGCGAACCGCGCAGCAACTTCTCGAACCCGAAATCCGCTTCGACAAGCGTATCTTCCGGCGGCGCGATCAGCCATCCGGCGGGAACAATCACATCCGGATCAATGCCCAGCGCGTTCAGCTTTAACAGACCGCTCGCCATGACATCCCGGCCAGCCACTGCTGTTACCGCCTGCCCCGATCCGTCAAGCACCGCCGCGATATGGATATTTTCCCTATCAAGGCTGTGCTGCCGCGCGGCAAGGCGGGCAGCCGCCAGTTGCTGCTGGTCGGTCAGGTCATCAATCCGCTCATGCCAGCGCACAACCCCGTGCACCGAGGGCATCAGCGCGATGGTGGTCAGCCCGTCTTCTTCCGCCTGTCCGTCTTCATTCTGGTCACTGTCCGACATGCCCCCTTCATCCGATGACCGTTTCAGTCCAGCGGCAAGCATCGGGTCAACATCGCAGCCCTTTGCCTTTAACGCGCCGCCATCGACCAGCCACCATTGCAGGGCCTGCATTTCTGTCGTGGGAAAAACAGTGAAAAGGAAGCGGGATGCCGTCATTAGCGCACTGAAATCCCGTTCAACAAGTCGTGACGAGGGGGCAACGGATGCGGTTCCAATATGGCTTCCTCGAATCAACTGAAAGACTTTGCGCTTTGCAGGATTTAGTAGTCAATTTCCCCTGCCCTGTCACGCTCCGCAAACAGGCCGGATCAACGCACATATATCCCCCTATAGTCCGGCAAGGTTCTGGAGCTGCAATATCGGCAATAATATCGCCAATATCACCACAGCCACCACGCCGCCCAGCACGACGATGATAAGCGGTTCCAGCAATGACAGCGCGGTTGAGGTGAAATTGTCAAACTCGCGCTCCATATAATCTGCGGCGCGGGCAAGCATGTCGTCAAGCTGCCCCGATGCCTCTCCGCTGGCGGTCAGATAGACCAGCATAGGCGGGAAAACGCCGGTATTTTTAAGCGCCTTGGACAGGCTGCCACCACCCCGGATCGCCTCCACCATATCCTCCGTTGCCTTGCGTAATACGGCATTGTTGATCGTGCCGGTCGTCAGGCGCAGCCCTTCAATGATCGGCAGGCGGCTTGCGACCATGGTAGAGAGCGTCCGCGCCAGCCGCGCTGCATTCAGGTCGCGCATCAACCGGCCCAGAAACGGCAAGCGCAGCAAAAAGCCGTCAAACCTGTATCGCATTTTCGGTTCCTTCAACGCGCGCCAACCGATTAGCACCAGCGCGGCGATCAAGGCCGCAATCGCCCACCACCAACTCGCCAGAAAATCGGAAATGCCGATGACCAGCCGGGTAACGAAGGGAAGCTGTTGGTTCACACTGTCAAATTGCTCGACCACTTTCGGGACAACCGCAATCATCAGCAGCGCCACCACCAGTATCGCCACCAGCGCCAGCACGACTGGATAGGCAAGCGCGCTAATCAGCTTGCCGCGCATCTCGGTCTGGCGTTCGAGCAGGTCGGCCAGACGCTCGGTAATGTCCGGCAATGTGCCAGAGCTTTCGCCAGCGGCAATCATCGCGCGGTAAAGCGGCGGAAAGCTGGCCGGTTCGCGGCGCATCGCCTCGGCCAGCCGCTGCCCTTCGATAACCCCGCCATGGACGGTGCTTATCCGCTCCCGGACATGGGCTTTCTCGTTCTGGCCGCCGATGGTCCGCAAGGCTTCTTCCAGCGGGCTGACCTGCACGAGCGAGGATAGCTGCCGGGTGAACAGGGTCAGTTCTTTCGAATTCAGCTTGCGGGGGCCGAACAGGGGCCGGCCCGTTTTGCTATCGCCCTCTTGCGCGGCCTCCATATTCACAACATAGAAATTGCGCTCCGCCAGCTTGGCCCGCGCTGCATCTACGCTGTCCGCGGCCAGACGGCCTTTCTTTTCCTTCCCCTTCGGGTCAATCGCTGTGTAGGAAAAATGGGGCATCACTCTGTTCCCGGCGCCTGGATGATCTGGTCACCGGGGCGATTGACATCAACAGGCGGCACTGCCCCCATATAGTCACGAACCAACGCATCCAGCGACGGTTCAACATCCGGATTACGCAGCAATTGCCGCTCCCTGATATAGCCATAGCGCCGCGCCGAATAAGCCGCCGCATCCGATCGGCTACGCAGGATTTTGGGCCGGATAAACACCATCAAATTGGTTTTGATCCGCGACTTCCCGCGCGACCTGAACAATTCGCCAAGCACCGGAATATCACCCAGAAACGGGATTTTTTCGATCGTGCGGCGTTCATTATCATCGAGCAAACCGCCCAGTGCGATAATCTCTCCATCGCCCACGGTGACGGTCGTCTTGATTTCGCGTTTGTTGATAATCAGCTCGTTAAAATCATTGGACACCGGCCCGGCGATAGAGCTGACCTCCTGACGCAGTTCCATCCGCACTTCGTTGCCGGCATTGATTTGCGGTGTGACTTCCAGCTCGATCCCGACATTTTGCCGCTGGATCGTCCGGAACGCATTATCGAAATTGCCGGACAAAGCCTCGCCGGTTGAAACGGGGATTTCCTGACCGAACAGGATACTGCCTTTCAGGTTGTTATTCACCGTCAGGGACGGCGTGGAGAGCAGGTTCGATTCGGAATCGCGCTGCACCGCGTTGATAATCGCGCCCAATATCGTGTCGCCGCCCAAAGTCGTGGCAAAGCCTGTAAACGCCCCGCGCGCGCCGAGTGCCGCTTCCGCCGCATTTTGCCGCAACATATCCCCGACCGAGCTATTCGTCGTGACGGTTGTCGCTGTGTCCGTGGTCGTGGTGGTTGTCGTGTCAAACTCGTCGGCCAGCAAGCCGCCCGCAATATCGACAATATTCGGGGAAGCGTTGGAGAAATTGGTGACGGCAAAGGGCACATCCTTTCCGCCAATCAGGAATTGCACGCCCAGTTCCCGCGCAAGACTATCGGATATCTCGACGATGATCGCCTCGACCGCGATCTGTTCCTGCCGTTCGTCAAGCTGGCGAATCAGCTCACCCACCATGCGCTGCACATCGGGATTGGCGGCAACGATAATGGCATTTGTCCCCTCAAATCGGGTGACAACCGCCGGGCCATGGCGCGCTATCCCGCCGCCCGCGCTAATGCTAATCTGGGCCGGTGCAGGTGTTGCCGCCGCAGTAGCGCCGCCATTGCTCCCCCCGCCGACACTGCTGCTCGTCGTCGTCACAGGCACGGCAGAAGCGTTCCCGCCCTGCCCCACAAGCTGTTCAATCACCGGCAGCAAATGTTCGGCATTGGCATAATCGAGATGATAGACACGCAGTTCCGTGCCGGACTCGGCCTGCTGGTCCAACTCGCGCGCCATCTGGGAAAATTTTGCCACCGCACCGGGGTCCCCGCGCAATGCGATGCTGTTGCTGCTGTCAATCGCAACCACTGTCACTGGCGCGGCCATGCCTTCGCCGCCCTGCTGTGCCAAGGCTTGCAGGGAGGTCGCAATTTCACGCGCCCCGGCATTTCTCAGGTTCACGATAGTCGATGCCGCGCTGTCCCTGTCAATCTGGCGGATCAGTTCCCGCACACGACGGATATTGTCGGCATAATCGACAATCACCAGACTGTTGGCATTGCGGTTTGCGGTAATCGCCCCTTGCTTGCTTATCAAAGGGCGCAGTGTTTCCACAGCGGCGCTCGCCTCGATAGATTTCAGGCGCACGACTTCGGTGACAAACTGGTTGGCGGCAGACTGGCGCGTGCCGATCCGGGTGGGCTGGGTCGCCGCATCATCGGCGGGCTGTATCCGATAGGCACCGCGTGTCGTCGGTATGGCGACCAGATTATTCGCGCGCAAAGTGGAAAGAAAAATCTCGAAATATTCGCTGCGGGATAGCGGCCGGTCTGTCACGACCGACACTTTGCCCTGCACCCGGCTATCGAGGATGAAGGTGCGCCCCGTGACCCGCGCCGCATCCTGAACAAAAGCGCGAATGTCGGCATCACGGACATTCAGGCTATGCTGCGCCGCCGCCGGAGACCATGTGCCAGCGCCCGATACTGCGCCCAGAACCATGAAAAAGGCCGCGAAGCCAAGCGTTCGTTTTCTCCACGCCGCTATCATTGCGCGCCCGTTTCAGGATCAATATCATCGAGCGTTTCATCTTCATCAAATATTTCGTCATCTACGGCCCCGCCCATATCATCGCCCACGGTTTCCGCAGGCACGGACTGGTCCAGATACAGGCTTTCCCTGGCTCCACCGCGATCAATGACGACATGATCGAAATGAACCGCATCCAGTGTCACGCCTGGCATCACTTCCTCGCCCACGGCATAGCTTTGCTGCACACCGTCCGGCCCCGCCAATATTGCAGAGCCTAGTCCGGAACCCTCGTTCATCCGGACGCCATATAAAGTGAGTTGCAAAGAGGTGATAACATTGGCGCTTTGCTCCGGGCTGCTGCGGTAAAAGGGGTCAAAGCTGCTCAGCAGCGCCGCGCGCGATTGCGGGGGTAGCACCTGCACCTGCGACGCGCTCCACTCCCCGACCGGACCCACAGGTGTCACCACCAGCCAGACCAGCCTGACAGCCTGCACCACCAGCAAAATAGCCAAAATGACCAGTATAATGGTATAAAGCCCCGGTTTGGGAAACAGCCGGCCTTTTACCAGAAACTGGTTCGACACCTGATTATCCACGAATCCCCACATCCTGTTCAAGGATGCGTATAACGGTTTGCGCAGCAACCTGCGACTCATTGATAACAGAAAAGTTATTCAATCTTTAGCCCCGGCCCTTAGCGCGGTAGATCCAGCAGGTCATGCAGGTCTTTCAATGCCTGTTCCTCGCTTGTCACCTTGATCGCCGCCATGCCAAGCTGCGCCGCCGGTTTGCAGTTAATGCCCAGATCATCAAGGTAAATGCACTGGTCAGGCTGCACATCCAGCGCTTCGCACATCATCTGGTAAATGCGCGGATCGGGTTTGCGGACACCCGCCTTGCTGCTTTCGATCACATGGTCAAATCGCGCCATGATCGCCGCGATGGCACTCGCCTTTTCCTCGTTCTGCGCCATGCCGGAGCCTTTTCCGGTTGGCACATTATTGGTTATGCAGCCGAGGGTGAAATCCCTGTCCTTCAACGTATCGAGCATCGCAACCATAGCGGGGCGAATATCCCCGGCAAGGCACGAAAGCACTTCGCTACCCTCCAGCTCAACGCCGATGGCCCGCGCCTCTTCGGCAAAGAGCAGGTCGAAACCCGCCGCATCAATTTCAGAGCGTTCAAATTTCGCCCACGCATTGTCATGCGGATTGGTGCTGTTGATTTTGCGGACACTGTGCAGCGGAACGCCGCGTTTAGTCTCAAGCCGGTTAAACGCTTCAAAAGGCGAGGATGTAATCACCCCGCCAAAGTCAAAAATAACAGTCTCGTATATCATGCAACAGTAGCTCCAAAAATTGATCCAATGGCAGCAGTGATCGCCATCGCGGCAGCCCCCCAGAAAGTGACGCGGACCACTGGTCGCCAGATTGAGGCCCCACCCAACCAAGCACCTATCGCGCCGAGCGCAGCGAGCAGCACCAGCGCCGCGCCTGACACGACCCAGATCAACATCTGGCCCGAAAATAGTGCGGCAAGAATCACCGGCAGTATCGCCCCGGCGGCAAAGGCGAGCGCCGAGGCAAAGGCTGCCTGTAACGGCCGTGCCGAAAAATGCTCACTCAGGCCCAGCTCGTCGCGCAAATGCGTGCCAAGCGCATCATGCGCCATCATCTGGTCGGCAACCTGTTCCGCCAGATCGCTCGTCAATCCCCGACTCTTGTATATTGATATCAGCTCGATCCGTTCAGCTTTCGGTTGATTCTCCAGTTCCCAGGCTTCCTTCGCCCGCTCTGCTTTTTCACTGTCAGCCTGCGAACTGACCGACACATATTCGCCCGCTGCCATCGACATTGCGCCAGCCACCAGACCGGCAAAGGCAGTTAACAATATCGTCTGCTGGGAAGTCGAGGCAGCAGCCACCCCGACGACAAGGCTTGCCGTCGAGACAATCCCGTCATTAGCGCCCAGTACAGCCGCGCGCAGCCAGCCAACTCGATCGATCCGGTGTGATTCATCATGAATTCTGGACAAGAGACGTTCCTATTTATTCAAATATTCCAGTTTAAGGCCGGGGCGTTTCCAGCGGGTTTTGACGAGTCTTCCGGAGCCGGACAGGCATAGCCACGCATCCATCATATCATCACCGCCGAAGCAGATATTGGTGGTGAAAATATCATCTGTCTGGACGAACTCTACCAACTCGCCGGTGGGAGAGACCACGCTGATCCCGCATTCGCCGATCGTCGCGACACAGATATTCCCGCTTTCCTCGACCGCCAGGCTGTCGAAAAACTTGTATCCAGCGGGACGGTAAAGCGGGATGCCGGGACCGCCCGGCCCTGCATCCGGCGATACTTTTCCCGGCGCGGTGATATTGAACTTCATCAGGCGGCAGGTGAAGGTTTCCGCCGCGTATAGCGACTTGCCATCGGGTGACAGGCCGACACCATTGGGATTTTGCGAAGGGAAGATGACTTCTTCCAGATAGCTGCCATCGGCTTTCGCATAGAATATCCCGACTATATCGTGGACGCGTTTTTCATAGTCGGTCTTGCCATGGTCGGTGAACCAGAAGCCGCCATGCTCGTCGAACACTATGTCATTCGGGCCGCGCAGGACGCAGTCAAAATCGCCCGATTTGTAAAGCACTTCCACCGCGCCGGTTACCGGGTCAATCCGCTCTATCCGGCCACCCGAATAATCGCGCGCTATCCCCGCGGGGGCCAGATAGCCGCCCGATTCCGTATATTCAAAACCGCCATTGTTGCAGACATAGATTTTGCCGTCCGGCCCGATAGCTGCGCCGTTGGGCCCGCCGCCGGTCTTTGCGACCACATCCTTTGTGCCATCGGGCGCGATTCGGGTTAGCTGCCCCGCTTCAATCTCGGTCAGTATGACGCTGCCGTCCGGTATAGCGATCGGGCCTTCGGGAAAGCGAAGTCCATCTGTTACAAGTTCCATATATCCCCTCCATTATTTCATTTTGATCACAGTCATTGCGGGAAAGTTACGACAAGTCTAGTATTGTTAGCATCAGTTACAGGAGAGACTATGCCAGACACCTATCCCCGGTCACTGCAACTTCATATTGATGGCGAATGGATCGAGGTCGAAGGCCGCGACATTCACCATGTCGTAAACCCCTCCACCGGCAAAATAATTTCCGACCTGCCCAAAGCCACCAAAGCCGATCTCGACCGCGCACTGGATGCAGCGGGCCGGGCCTTTCCGGTGTGGCGCGATACCCCGATAGCCGAGCGCGGCGCGATCCTTCGTAAAGCCGCCAACCTGATGCGCGAACGCGCGCCGGACATCGGCCGTTTGATGACTGCCGAGCAAGGCAAGCCGCTGGCCCAGGCGATTGGCGAGGTCAGTAATTCCGCCAATCTGTTCGACAATATGGTCGAGGAAGCCAAGCGTTGTTACGGCCGCGTTCTGGTGCGCCCCGCGGGTCAACAAAGCCTCGTCAAATATCAGCCGGTTGGCCCGGTTGCGGCATTTAGCCCTTGGAACTTCCCCGTCTTCACTCCGGCACGGAAACTGGCCGCCGCGCTTGCCGCCGGTTGCTCGATCATCCTGAAACCGGCCGAGGAAACGCCCGCCAGCCCGATCGAGATGATCCGCTGCCTGATTGATGCGGGCCTGCCCTCCGGCACGGCGCAAGTGGTGTTTGGCGACCCGGCGGAGGTTTCCAGCCACCTGATCGCATCCGATGTCATCCGCAAGATCAGCTTCACCGGATCGGTCCCCGTTGGCAAACATCTGCTCAAACTGGCCGCAGAAGGCGTCAAGCGCACGACGATGGAGCTGGGCGGCCATGCGCCGGTTCTGGTCTTTGACGATTGCGACATGGACAAGGCGCTCGACCTGCTTTCGGTGCAGAAATTCCGCAATGCGGGCCAGGTCTGCGTATCGCCCACGCGCTTTTACGTGCAGTCCGGCATCTATGACCGGTTTGCCGAAGAGTTTACCCGGCGCGCGGAAAAAGTGCGGGTCGGGGACGGCTTTGGCGATAATATCGACATGGGTCCGCTCGCCAATCCGCGCCGCCCCGAAGCAATGGAGCGGCTTATCACAGATGCCAAGGCCAAGGGGGCACAGGTGCGTCTTGGCGGGGAAGCCTTGGGTAATGGCGGGGACAATGTGGGCTTTTATTACCGGCCCACGGTGCTGACCGATGTTTCGCTGGATGCCGACATCATGAACACCGAACCCTTTGGCCCCGTGGCGGTGATGCGGCCATTTGACACGATGGACGAAGCCATAGAACAGGCCAACCGCCTGCCCCTTGGCCTTGCAGCTTATGCTTTCACTGAAAGCCTGCGCACGGCGAATATTGTCGGGGACAAGATTGAAGCGGGTATGGTGGCGATCAACAACCTGACCGTCAGTCCGGGCGATGCGCCCTTTGGCGGGGTCAAGGAATCAGGCCACGGATCAGAGGACGGCCCCGACGGGCTAAAAGCCTATATGGTAACGAAAGCGATCCACCAGAGTTGACGGACATGACGATCCGGGGGAATGACTTGTTAGGAGAATGAAAAATGACAACCACCCGGAGCGGCGCGCAAATCCTTGTCGATCAACTGGTCATTCAGGGCACCGAACGCATTTTCACCGTTCCGGGCGAAAGCTTTCTTTCCGTCCTCGATGCGCTGCATGACTGTGAAAACATAGAAACCATCGTCACGCGGCAGGACGGAAGCGCCGCTTTCATGGCAGAGGCCGATGGCAAGATGACGGGCCAGCCCGGCATTGCCTTTGTCACCCGCGGTCCCGGCGCGACCAATGCCAGCATCGGCGTCCATACCGCGATGCAGGACAGCACCCCGATGATCCTGTTCATCGGTGATGTCTCACGCGATGACCGGGACCGCGAAGGGTTTCAGGAAGTCGACTTTACCGCCATGTTCACCCCGCTCGCCAAATGGGCCGCACGGATAGACAACGCCGCGCGCATCCCCGAATATCTCGCCCGCGCTTTCGATACCGCCAGTTCCGGCCGCCCCGGACCCGTGGTGCTCAGCCTGCCCGAAGATATGCTGCGCGATCAGGTAGAAGCGCTCGACCGGCCCAAGGTCATCGCCCCGGTGCAGCCCATGTGCGCCGATGCGATGACCACGCTCACCGACTTGCTGCGCGATGCGACCGATCCGATTGCCATTGTCGGCGGTGCTGGCTGGTGCCTCAGTGCGCGTGAATATTTTGCCCAATATGCCGAGCGGATTGGCCTGCCCGTCGCTTGTGCTTTCCGGCGACAGGACAATTTCCCCAACGAAAGCCCCGTCTATGCGGGCAATCTGGGCTATGGTCCCAACCCCAAGCTGGTCGAGCGGATCAAGGCATCCGATCTTGTCATCGCGGTGGGCGCGCGGCTGGGCGAGGCGACGACCGATGGCTATACGCTCATCACCCCCGATCATCCGGGCCAGATACTGGTCCACATCCATCCCGATCCGGACGAGCTGAACCATGTCTATCGCACCGACCTGCCCATCTGTGCCGAGATGCACGAATTTGCCGAGCAGGCCGCGCTGTGGGAAGATGACCTGTTGAGCTTTGATTGCGGGAAAGCCGCCCATGCCGATTATCGGGAATGGGCAACCGTAAAACCATCCGGCGCCAAGCTGGACCTTGGGCTGTGCGTTCAGGCAATGCAGGACATATTGCCCGCCGATGCAATCATCTGCAACGGGGCCGGTAATTATTCCGGCTGGTGGCATCGCTATTGGACCTATGGCGATTACCCCAGCCAGCTTGCCCCGACATCGGGCGCCATGGGTTACGGCGTGCCTGCGTCAGTCGCAGCCGCACTGCGTTTTCCGGAGCGCGTCTCGGTCGTCATAGCAGGCGACGGCGATTTCATGATGAACGGGCAGGAACTGGCCACCGCGGTCCAATATGAAGCGAACCTGCTCGTCATCATCATCGACAATGGCAGCTATGGCACCATCCGGCTGCATCAGGAGCGCGAATATCCGGCGCGGCTATCTGCGACTACCCTGAGAAACCCCGATTTCGCCATGCTCGCACGCGCCTATGGCGGGTGGAGCGCAGTCGTGGAAAGCACCGACCAATTCGCCCCCGCGCTGGAACAAGCCATGGAACAAACCGGCCTGCGCCTGCTTCATTTGAAAACCGATGTGGAATATCTGACAGCAGCGGGCGCGACGGTGAGCGGGTTGAGGAATAAGGGTTAAGGGTTAAGGATTAAGAGCAACGTGCTCCGCACTTGATGCGGAGCCCAGAGTAGGGGAGCGTGACAGCCACCCTGGGCCCCGCATCAAGTGCGGAGCACAACCTCTCACCGGAACTCCCCGAAAAACCCCTTTCCTACAGGCACCCGGCCGTGATAATTTCGCTTTTGTTCTTTCTCAGCTTTGAATAATATATGCGCGTTTTTCACTTGGCCGAATATGTCAAATCCCGCGCCTCACCCAAAATCCGCATTTTTCAGGATTTGGTGGAAATGCGCAGTTCCTTGGTGTGAAGTTTGTGAAGTTTGACTTTCCCCAACGGGACTTCAAAATCACTTCGCCATCGACAAAATCTCGTCCCACTGCGCTTTCGTTACCGGTGCTACCGACAGGCGGGACTGGCGGATGATGGGCAGGTCGGCAAGTTTCGGATTCTGCTTCATGGCTTTCAGCGTAACCGGCTTGTTCAGCTTGCGGACCGGCTTCACTTTAACGGCGACCCAGCGGCCACTATCATCGAAGGGATCGGGGAAATGTTCCTGGCTGACTTCCATGATGCCGACAATTTCCAGCCCCTGCCGCGAGTGGTAGAAAAAAACCTGATCGCCCAGCTTCATGCTTTTCATATTATTGCTGGCCTGTGCATTTTTCACGCCGTCCCAGGTGCCCTCTTTTTCGGCAACCAGATGGTCCCAGCCATATTCATCGGGTTCCGATTTCATCAACCAGTAATGCGCCATCGCTTCCGCTCCTTCATCCAAATACCGGATAGCAATAGCCGTTCTGCCGCCAACAAAAAAGGCCCCGCCGGTCGGGCGAGGCCTTTCAATGTCTTCATTGGAACGGCTATTACAGGTGAACAACCGTATCAATGCCGTGGATGACGCCGTTGGTCGCATCGACATCGGCCACCACCACAGAGGATTTGTTACCGTCTTCGTCTTCCAGAATGACCTTGTCACCTTCCAGAGAAGCGGTCAGCGAACCGCCCTGAAGCGTTTTCAGGGTCGCTGTGCCTTCGCCTTCTGCAACAGCCTTGGCAATATCCGCAGCCGTCATCTTGCCAGCAACAACATGATAGCTAAGCAACGCAGCCAGCTCTTCTTTCTTGTCGGCGGTCAAAAGTTCGCTCAATTTGGTCTGGTCAACCTTGTTAAACGCATCATTGGTTGGTCCGAAAACCGTGAATGGGCCTTCTTCGGTCAATGTGCTGCCCAGATCAGCAGCAGCCAATGCTGTTACCAGAGTAGAGAAATTTTCGTTACGCTGGGCTGCACCGACAAGTGACACAGGTTCAGCCGCTTTTGCTGCAGCTTCTTCTGCAGCAACCTTGTCGGCTTCACTTTGTCCGCTGTTATCGGCACAAGCGGCCAACGAAATAACAGCAGCACTTGCCACAAGGATTTTAGAAGTAATACGCATTAGATTCCTTTCAGAGATATTGGATGACGTTGGGGGAGAGTCGGCTTCGAGATGAAGAAAACCTGCCAGTAAGCAAGGATTTTATGGACGAACCGAGGGCAAAATCACGACCTGTCGTTGTTACATGAACATAAAGTCCCGTTCAAAGCTCTTCATATGGGCGCCGCCGTCGACAAAAAGGGTCTGGCCGGTGACGCTTTGTGCTTCGGCAAAATAACATACTGCCGACGCAATATCGTCCGGAGAGGATAGTCGGCCCAGCGGCATAAGGGCGGTCAAACGCTCCATCTGCTCCGCGTCATAATCCTCTGTCGGGATGGTCAGGCCGGGCGCAACGCCGTTAACGCGAAGCTTGTCGGCACAGGCATTGGCAAGCGTCCGGACCGATGCGGCCAGAGCCTGTTTCGACAGGGTATAGCTGAGCTGGTCGCCATTGGGGTTGCAGATGCGCTGGTCGATTATGTTGACCACCGACGCGCGCTGATCCGCCGGTGTCAGCCGTGCCAGCGCGGTCGTCAGCAGGGTCGGCAGCGTCATGTTGACCCTTAGATGCTTTTCCAGCGATGCACCGTCCAGTGTCCGGGCGTCGTCATAATCAAATACAGATGCGCTATTAACTAGCAGATCAGGGGGGCGACCAAAATGTTGAACGACATCATCCAGCAAGGCCGCAGCCGCGCTGTCATGGCCAAAATCATAGGTAAAGCCGAACCATTGAGTGCCACATTCTTTCAACGTTCCGGCAAGCTCCTCGCCCGGTTCGGAATATTTATGACCATGCAGCGCCAACGCATATCCGGCCTGTGCCAGGCGGCCCGCAATATGTCCGCCAAGCCGTCTGAATCCGCCTGTCACCAGCGCCAGCTTGATCGGCTCACTCATTTACGCACTCGCGAGAGGGTAATACCAATGGCCTCTCCCTTTTCAGAGAGCAGCAGTTTTACGATCTTCACCGTGACGCGAAGCACTCTTTTGTCCTGTAGAAACAAAGTCTCGATAATATGATCTGCTACCGCCTCTATCAGTTTGAAATGCAGGCCTTCCGGCAAGGCTGTGGTCGCGGCCTCTTTAAGGTCCATATAGTTTTTGGAACTGTCCAGCGGCGTATCCGCCTCGTAACGCTCTTGCACTTTCAGCTCGGCCGCAATGGAAATGCGAAGCGGTTGCGGCAAGTGGGTCTCTTCGGAATAGATGCCCGTCAGGACATCGACCTCCAGATCATTGACTTCTAATGTGAGCGTATCAGTCATAATATATCTTCACCACTTTGCAGCGCCAATGGCAAGCATCACCGCCTGTTTCGGGGCCGTCAGCCTGACCCCTATTTCGACCAGCGCGCATAGATCGCAGTCGGCAACAACAATCCGCGTGTTTCTTCGCGGACCGCCAGTTCGCCCACCTCAATCGTGCCGCCAAGATGCGCGAGCTTTTCTTCCAGCAGCGACCCCAGCGCCAAAGCAGACATCCGCACAGCATAAACGGTCAGGAACAGGCACCGGCTGTCTTCATCGAGCAGCTTCCCGCAATTTTCGACCAGCGGGGCCAGATCCTCTTCAAGCCGCCATATCTCGCCGTCCGGACCGCGGCCATATTTCGGCGGATCAAGCAGGATCGCGTCATAGCGCCGCTCCCGACGGACCTCGCGGGCAGCAAATTTCGCTGCATCGTCAATGATCCAGCGGATCGGACGCTCCGACATGCCAGACAAGGCCGCATTGTCGCGCGCTGCCGATACCGATTTCTTGGAAGCATCCACATGAACCAGCTTCGCCCCCGCCGCAGACAGAGCCAGCGTTCCGACGCCGGTATAGCCAAACAGGTTAAGCGCTTGCGGCTCGTCGAGACCTTGGAGATTGGAACGGATCCACCGCCAGACCGGGGCCATGTCGGGAAAATAGGCAAGATGCCGAAAGGGAGTGCACTGAGCAGTGAACGTAACTTCTTCCCAGCTAAGCGGCCACCCCTCTTTCGGAACCGGGTTGTTGAAGTGCCAGCGCCCACCGCCCTCATCATCCGATGCGGGAATAAACTCGCCATCCGCCTGCCAGTCGTCTTGTGCCGGTGACCACATGGCCTGCGGTTCCGGGCGAATGAAACGATAGTCGCCATAGCGCTCCAGCTTGCGGCCATTACCGCTGTCGATCAGCGCATAGTCACTGCGCGGATCGCTAATCATTACGCCGGGTTGAGACGACGCTTCAGCCATTGGCGGGCGTTGCATTTGCGGTGATGTAGGCCTTTACGGCATCATAATCGCCCGGCAATTTCTCACACGCCTCTTCGCGATCGAACAAATCCCCGATGCGGCGCGGCAAAATTGGTCTGGATCCGGTTGCCCGCTCCACAGCCTCCCGGAATTTGGCAGGGTGAGCGGTGGCCAGAGTCACGATGGGTACCGACGGATCAATATCCGCTGACCGAGCCGCAGACAGACCGATAGCAGTGTGCGGGTCAATCACCTGTCCGGAATTTTCCTGCGCCTGGCTCATAGCCAGCGTCATGCTGTCCGCATCCACCCGCGCGCTTGTAAAAATAGCCGCAGCCTTGGCCCGCATCTCCGGATCAATCTGCATATTGCGCGTCTCTTCAAATGCCTTCATCCGGGCAGCCGTTTTCGCTCCATCGCGGCCTTCCAGATCGAATAATAGACGCTCAAAATTGCTGCTGACCTGAATATCCATCGAAGGCGCCGCAGTAGGCGTCACGGTTCCGGTTGAATAATCACCTTCGCTCAAAGCCCTGTGCAATATGTCATTCACATTGGTTGCGACAATAAGCCGTTCCACCGGCAACCCCATTTGCGCGGCGACATAACCGGCGAACACGTCGCCGAAATTGCCAGTCGGAACAGAGAACGCAACTTTGCGGTGCGGCGAACCCAATTGCGATGCGGCATAGAAATAATAGACTATCTGCGCCATCAACCGGGCCCAGTTGATCGAGTTAACAGCAGAAATGGCAAAGCGGTCAGTTACCTCGCTATCGGCAAACATGCGTTTGACCATTGCCTGCGCATCATCAAAGCTTCCGCTAATCGCAATGTTGTGAACGTTAGGTGCTAGAACGGTAGTCATCTGGCGCCGCTGTACATCCGATATGCGTCCATCGGGATGAAGCATGAAAATATCCACCTTCTCACGCCCGGCCAGCGCATCAATGGCGGCTGATCCCGTGTCACCGGACGTAGCCCCCACAACTGTGAGATGCTTGTCTTGCCGCGCTAGAAACGTCTCAAACAACAGACCAAGCAATTGCAGGGCGACATCTTTGAACGCCAGAGTCGGCCCGTGAAACAATTCCAGCAACCAGTGCTGTCCGTCCAACTGCACAAGCGGTGTCACTGCATTATGGGCAAAGCGCCCATATGCCTTTTCACACAAAGACCTTAATTCCTCTTCGGTAAGGGAATCACCAATAAACGGCTTCATCACGCGAACGGCCACTTCCGTGTACGGAAGACCGGCCATGTCGGCGATTTCATCTTGTGTCAGCTTGGGCCATTGAGCGGGCACATAAAGGCCGCCATCACCGGCCAAGCCAGCAAGAGTTACCTGTTCAAAATTAAGTGGCTCACCGCCACCGCGCGTCGAGATATATTTCATGATGGCCAGCGGGTTAGCGGCCTCGTCCTTCAAGGGCAAGTTTTATGCTTCGCTGTCCGTTCGATTACGTAGTCGCAAAGCCAGAATATAGATGATTAAAGCTATGCCCGCGAACAAAAACCACTGCACCGCATATGCCATGTGGTTGTTAGGTATATCATCTGTTGCTGGTGGCTGACTTTTTTCAAGTCCGGCGACGGGCTCGCTAGCCACTAGCCGCACGATATGCAGCCTATCAGGTGCAATAACACCATCCACAATACCGCCGCTCCATTCCGGATTTTCGGCTGATCTCGACCAACCGGCGACAATCTGTGCGCCCGGCCCCTCTCCTCCCGAAGTTTTGCAATGGGCAATATGGGCCCAGCCCGATACGCCCTTCACGTTACGGCCGCTGACGGAACGCCAATCCAGAACTTCCAGACAATTCACTGATGACCGACGGAAATAAGGGGGATCACCTTCAACGGGAACCGCAGGATAGCTGATAGCGGGCTTATCCCGCGCCGTTTCATAGGTTGTGAGTAGCTGGTTTTTCCATTCAGCGCGCTGTAGCTGCCAAATGCCTAGCCCGATCATAGTCGCCACAGCCGCAAGTACGACAGCAGTGACAAAGACCGGTATCCGCTTCATTCCTTACCATCGCCATCAATGCTGCCTTCTCGGGCCTGGTTTCGATGTTCAAGAATTAACAATATTCCCTTTGATACCCTTAGTGAACCGACAACAGCGGCAACCGTCAAAGGAAACCATAATATCACATGAACCCATATGGGCGGCTGAAAATTCAGTTCTACGATCAAGGCAAGGGCTACGATTATCCCGCCGACAATTAAAGTCAGAAATGCAGCGGGCCCGTCGCCAACATTATACTGGTCGTAATCCAGACCACAGGCACGGCACTTGGAAGCAAAAGCCGTTACACTACGGAACAGGGTTTTTTGCCCGCAATGGGGGCAAAGTCCGAAAAGGGCAGCAGGAAGAACGTCCGGCTGCCCTTTGGGTTTTTCAATATCGGTCAACAAACTATCCTAGTGGACCGGTGCGCCCCAGCCGCCCCATACATATACAACAATGAACAGGAACAACCACACGACATCGACAAAATGCCAATACCATGCCGCTGCTTCAAAGCCAAAATGCTGTTGGGGGGTGAAGTGACCTTTATAAGCACGGACCAAACAAACGATCAGGAAGATCGTACCGACAATCACATGGAAGCCATGGAACCCGGTCGCCATATAAAAGGCACTGCTATAGTTCAATCCAGCGAACGGGAATGGTGCAACACTATATTCATATGCCTGAATGCAGCTAAAGATAATGGCAAGAATGATTGTTAACCACAGGCCAGTAATCAATCCATTACGGTTGCCATGGATCAGCGAGTGGTGCGCCCATGTTATCGTGGTACCGGAGCACAACAGAATCAGCGTGTTTAACAGCGGAAGTTCAAATGCGCTCAGTACTTCTACGCCCTTAGGTGGCCATTGTACCAGCGCTTCAGCACCTTCCTGCCCGATCATATTCGTCGTAATGCCGTCAACAAATTCAAGTGGCTGTGGGAACAACGAAAAGTCAAACCAGGCCCAGAACCAGCCAACAAAGAACATCACTTCAGAAGCGATAAAAAGGATCATCCCGTAACGAAGGTGCAATTGCACAACAGGTGTATGATCGCCGGCCTGAGCCTCTGCGACCACATCCGACCACCATGAGTAAAAGGTAATGGCCATCAACAAAACACCAAGGCCGAACACCCAGGATCCGGCTGCACCGAAGAAATCGGTATGCAGCCACATCACACCGCCCATCGCCAATACTAGCGCAGAAAAAGCACCAAAAAACGGCCAAATGCTTGGCGGTAATATATGATAATCGTGATTTTTGGCTCCAGCCATGGTGTGATTCCCCAAACTTCTTTCGTTAATGTCCTTAGCCGCCGCTATTCGCGGGGTCTACTGCTATGCCGTCTTTTGAGCGATAAAATGTATAGCTCAAGGTAATCTCTTCAATGTCCTTTGTATCCGGATCATCAAGGATCGCTGGATCAATAAAGTAAAGCACGGGCATCCGCATCGTCTCACCTGGTTGCAAGACTTGCTCGGTGAAGCAGAAACACTGCACTTTATTGAAATATTGACCCGCTTGCAGAGGCGTTACGTTAAATGTCGCGGTTCCGACAATCGCCTCGTCCGATTCATTGGTTGCCAGATAAACAGCCATATCGCGCGCGCCGACAGTCACGCGGTCCACAGCTTGTTCAGGTTTGAAAGTCCATGGCAAGGCAGAGTTGACGTTGGAGTCAAAACGCACAGACATAACGCGGTGCGATGTTTGTACAGTCGCCGCCTTTGCCTCATCAACGCGTTGTGTCGTGCCGCCATAACCAGTCACTCGGCAGAAAACTTCGTAAAGAGGTACTGCTGCATAGCCCACGCCAAGCATGGCCAGCGCGACCGCAGCAAATATCGTGGCTACCCGCCGGTTTTTAGCCGATAAGTCTATTTTCTGCGTGGCGCTCATAATCAAGACCCGCTAATCTTAACAACAGTAATCAGGTAAAAAAGCACCACCAGAAAAAATAGCAGCCCGGCCGTAATAAGGGCCCGCTGTTTCTGGCGCGCCTGATATGCCTTTTGCTCTTCTGGTGTCATTGGCTTTTTATCGGGATCAATCTCGCTCATGCTAATATAACCCGATCTGCTACCAGCGCGCCAAATAGCGCAAACAGATAAAAAATGGAAAAACTGAACAAATGCTTCTCGGCCTTCATCTTGCTTGGCTCTTCGGTTTTGCTGAGGCCAACGCGGAAGGACAGGAAAGCAAAAATCACGCTAAGCACAATTGCGACCGTGCCATAAATCGCGCCTGTCATATCCAGGGCAAAGGGAGCAATCGCACAGATCGCGAGTATCACACTATAAGCGGCGATTTGCCGACGGGTCGACTGGCGCCCTGCAACAACCGGCATCATCGGAACTCCCGCTTTGGAATAATCGCTATTTACGAACAGCGCGAGTGCCCAAAAATGGGGCGGAGTCCAGAAAAAGATAACTGAAAACAGCAAGACGGGCATCAAACTGATATCACCGGTCACAGCCGCCCAGCCAATAACTGGCGGAAATGCTCCTGCAGCACCGCCGATGACGATATTTTGCGGCGTGCTGCGTTTAAGCCAGATCGTATACACCACCGCATAGAAAAAGATTGAGAACGCCAATATAGAAGCGCTTAGCCAGTTAACCGCTAATCCCATGAGCACAACGGAAAATACGGCAAGGCCGATACCGAAATGGAGAGCGGTTTCGCTATCCATACGCCCAGCTGGTAACGGGCGGTTTGCAGTGCGTTTCATCACTGCATCAATATCCCGCTCATACCATTGGTTCAGGGCCGCCGACGCCCCTGCCCCCAGGCTGATTGCCAGAATGGCAGTAAAACCAAGCACGGGATGAATGGAACCGGGAGCAGCCAGCAAGCCGCAAATAGCTGTGAAAATGACAAGAGACATCACGCGCGGCTTGGTGAGCGCAAACAAATCCTTCGCACTGGCCAATTTATATGATGATGTCGTAACGATAGTCATTTCTGTTTCAATTATCTCAGTCGGTTTTATCACTTTCTGTCCGGCAAGCCAAAAGCCACCGGACAGATAAGCCCACTTATTTTCCCAGATTATTTAATCTGGGGAAGCGTTTCAAACTGGTGATAAGGTGGCGGGCTGGACAATGTCCATTCCAGCGTCGTTGCACCTTCACCCCAGTAATTATCTTCTGCCTTGCGGCCAGCGATGAACGCCCATGCAATGTTGATGAAGAAGATCACCACACCAACCCCCATGATCGCATAGCCGATGGAAGCAATTTCATTCCAATAGGCAAACTGCTCCGGATAATCAGGATAGCGGCGCGGCATGCCCTGGTTACCCAAGAAGTGCATGGGGAAGAACATGACGTTCACGCCGATGAAGAAAATCCAGAAGTGCAGTTGACCCAGCAGCTCGCTATAATGGCGACCCGACATTTTCGGGAACCAGTAATAGAAGCCAGCAAACATCGAGAATACAGCACCTAAAGACAACACATAGTGGAAGTGAGCAATCACATAATATGTATCGTGCAGGTTATCGTCGATCCCGCCATTGGCAAGAACCACACCGGTCACACCGCCGATTGTGAACATGAAGATAAAGCCCAGCGCCCAAACCATAGGTGTTTTAAACGTGATCGAGCCGCCCCACATGGTTGCAATCCAAGAGAAAATCTTGATGCCGGTCGGCACCGCAATAACCATGGTCGCAGCGGTAAAGTACATTTTCACATTAACCGATAGGCCGGTTGTGAACATATGGTGAGCCCACACAACGAATCCGACCACACCAATCGCCACCATGGCATAAGCCATGCCGAGATAGCCAAAGATCGGCTTGCGTGAGAAGGTCGAGATAATGTGGCTAACCATCCCGAAACCGGGCAGGATCATGATGTAAACTTCAGGATGGCCAAAGAACCAGAACAGGTGCTGGTACAAAACCGGATCACCGCCACCGGCAGCATCAAAGAAAGCCGTACCGAAATTACGGTCCGTCAACAGCATGGTGATAGCAGCCGCCAGCACCGGAAGTGCCAAAAGCAACAGGAATGCCGTAATCAGAACAGACCATGCAAATAGCGGCATTTTGTGCAGGGTCATACCCGGCGCACGCATGTTGAAGATAGTGGTAATGAAGTTCACTGCACCCAGGATCGAGCTTGCGCCAGCCAAGTGCATAGACAGAATGACCATATCCACAGCCGGCCCGATAGACCCGCTGGTCGATAGCGGCGCATAGATTGTCCAACCCGTGCCAGCACCATTACCGGTACCGCCTGGAACAAAAGTAGAGCCAAGGAGCAGCAAAAATGCAGGAACCAACAGCCAGAAGCTGACATTGTTCATCCGCGGAAAAGCCATATCCGGTGCGCCAATCATAAGCGGCACGAACCAGTTACCGAAACCACCGATCATCGCTGGCATAACCATGAAGAAGATCATGATTAAACCATGTGCAGTGATAAGCACATTCCATAGGTGATAGGCCTCATCCAATGATGCCCCGGAGCCAACCCAGCCTGTAAGATACTGGATACCCGGTTCAGCGAGTTCCAAACGCATCATACCCGAAATCCCGCCGCCGATAATACCGGCAACAATCGCGAAAATCAGGTAAAGCGTACCGATGTCCTTGTGGTTGGTGGACATGAACCAGCGCTGGAAAAAGGCAGGTTTATGGTCTGCGTCATGTGCATGATCGTCCAAAATCTGGCCGTCTGCTGCAATAGTTGTCATCGATTGCTACCCCTTAGTTCGCAGCGGCGGCTGCATCAGCAGGCTCGCCTTGTGTTATCGTGTCATCGGATGCGGTAGCGTCAGCGGCTACATCATCTCCGCCTGATTCATCACCACTGGCTTCTGCCGGCTCGTCCCCCTTTACGGTTCCGCCGTTAGCGCGCACCCAGTCATTAAATTTGTCTTTCGGAAGCACTTCGATCGTGATCGGCATAAAGCCATGGCGCACACCGCAAAGCTCTGAACACTGGCCGTAATATACGCCAACCTTGTCAATTTGCAGTACTTTCTCGTTAATCCGGCCCGGCACAGCATCCAGCTTAAACCATGCGGAAGGAACGGCAAAGCTGTGGATCACGTCCGCTGAGGTAATGAGTAGTTTTACAGGCTCTCCGACAGGAATTACCATCCGGTTGTCAACGGCAAACAACGGAGTCTCTCCGCGTGCCTTTGCTTCATCTTCCGGCAACATATTGGAAATAACTTCGAAATCACCATTGTCGGGATAGCTATACCCCCAATACCATTGATAGCCTGTCACTTTGACAGTCAGCACATCATCCGGCGCAGGTTCAAACTGCTTTGCAAGCAAGCTGATCGAGGGCACGGCAATCACCAAAAGGATCAAAACAGGAATAACCGTCCAGACAACTTCGATAAATGTATTATGTGTGGTTTTTGAAGCTTCCGGATTTGCACTTTTGCGATAGCGGACCATCACAACCAGAAGCAGCACAAGAACAAACAGACAGATCCCGATCATGATAGGCAGCAGGATCGCGTTATTAATCCATTTGGCTTGCTCACCTGTCGGGCTAACCTGTGGCTGGAAATCAAACCCACCATCCTTCGGCATGCCAACGCCTTCTGTAGGCTTCATAGGCGTATAGAGAGCAGGATCAAGCCCGGGAGCCGCAGATGCTTCAGTCGCAGGAGCCTCTGATTCAACGCTTGCAGCAACTGGCGCTGCATCCACATCCGGCGCAGCAGGTAACGCATCTTGCGCTAATGCAGCTGCTGGCGTGAGAATCAGGCCCAATGCCAAAATCCATGCTTTCACATAATGAGTCATTACTTGCCCAACCTTATTTAAGCCCTTGTTTCCATACGTTTTCCGCTAACAGGCAAGCCAGAAAATCTGGCAACTATAATCCGCAGGGATACTGAGTCCTGTTAACTTGAGACGCACTATTTGACGCGGCTTATAAGCAGGGTTATCGCAAGCCTCAAGCTACTCTACGCATATTTTTAAAATTTTTGGACTTTTACCGGAACAAAGTTGCCCCCATTTCAAGAATACGGACCAAACAGGATGACTATTAAATTGACCGAAAACGAAATTTTGGATGAATTCCGCGCGAGCGACGCCCTGTTAGAAGGGCATTTTATATTATCATCCGGCCGGCACAGCGCACAATATCTGCAATGCGCGCGCGTGTTGATGGACCCGGCGCGTGGCGCAAGGTTGGCCGGAGCGTTGGTCGCCAAACTGCCTGATGCTATTCGTGATGCTATTGATATTGTCGTATCCCCGGCGATGGGCGGCGTTATTGCCGGTCATGAAATGGGTAGAGCGCTTGGTAAAGAGGCTATATTTCTGGAAAGACCCGAAGGCACATTCGAACTGCGTCGGGGCTTTCGACTGGAGCCCGGCCAAAAAGTCCTGATGATGGAAGATGTTGTGACAACCGGCCTGTCATCACGCGAAGCGATGAAAGCTATCGCTCTCGCGGGCGGTGAAGTTATTGCAGCGGGCGCGTTGGTCGACAGGTCAAATGGCGCGGCCCGCTTTGATGTTCCCTTTTTCCCGCTGATCGCGCTTGAAGTACCTTCTTATGCCGACAATGAAGTTCCCGCTGAATTGGCCGCCATTCCAACTACAAAGCCAGGTAGCCGTAAAGCATGAACCAAACGCAGTATCTTCGCTTGGGCGTCAATATTGACCATGTGGCCACGATCCGCAATGCGCGCGGCGGTGAACATCCGCAGCCCATTCGCGCCGCCACAATTGCTGCAGAGGCCGGGGCCGATGGTATTACCGCCCATTTGCGCGAAGACCGGCGCCATATTCGCGACGATGACCTGACTATATTAATGGAAAGCTTGTCCATTCCACTCAATCTGGAAATGGCCGCCACAGATGAAATGCTGAACATCGCCTTACGTCACAAACCACATGCTGCCTGTATCGTCCCCGAAAACCGCGAAGAGCGCACGACCGAGGGCGGACTGGATGCCGCTGGACAGCATAACCGGTTGCACGATTTTGTCGGCCAGTTGCGAGAGGCCAATATCCGCGTGAGCCTGTTCATAGAGCCTGATCCCAGACAGGTTGAAGCCGCCATCCGTCTGGGCGCACCGGTGGTTGAATTTCATACCGGCCTTTATGCAGAGGTCACGGGTGCGCAGCGGGAGGCGGAGTTACGTAGAATCAGCGACGCTGCCGCACTGGCCGTCAAAAATGGTATCGAACCCCATGCCGGTCACGGGCTGACCTTTGATAATGTGGTGCCCATTGCGGCGATCCCCCAATTGGCTGAGTTGAATATCGGGCATTTCCTGATTGGCGAGGCGATATTCAGCGGCTTGGCCGGAAGCATCCGGCAAATGCGTACTCTTATGGATGATGCGAGATGAGCGTCTGTTTCTCCTGGCATTTCAACGAAACCGCCCGTCATAACCTCGTACTTACCCGCGAAGGCGAATATCTCTGTCGAATGGGCGTTTCTTCATCGGATATCCCATCCTTCGCAGGGATGACAGGTGGATTAAATGGGATGACGTATTGATATGATTATCGGTCTTGGATCAGACCTCTGTAGTATAGAGCGCATTCAAAATTCGCTCGACCGGTTTGGCGAGCGCTTTGAAATGCGTGTATTCACGGAAATCGAACGTGCCAAAGCCGCACGGCGGCCATTTACAAAGGCCGGAACCTACGCGAAACGCTTTGCCGCAAAGGAAGCTTATTCAAAAGCGGTTGGAACCGGTTTTAAGGCGGGCGTCTTCATGAAGGACATCGGAGTCGTCAACGCACAAAGCGGCGCGCCTACTCTTATGCTATCCGGTGGCGCAAAGAAACGGCTCGACGCACTGACCCCGGCGGGATATGATGCGCTTATTCATCTTACACTCACTGACGATCATCCATGGGCTCAGGCATTCGTCATTATCGAAGCAATAGCCCAATCCAGGTAATTATTCATTTTGACAGGCCTCATGCGAGCGGACGATTATGATACCCGGGGCACTAACTAAAGAAGAAAACTAGATATGAGTTTAGAGAAAGCGGATGAACAGGCGGACAAGAAGGATGAATCCAAAAAGAGCAAGACTGACTGGATCGGGGAATTCAAAAGCATCGCTCTTTTGTTGCTTGCCGTCCTGGCTTTTCATAGCTTTGTAGCCAAGCCTTTTTACATTCCATCCGTTTCGATGATGCCAAGCCTGTTGGTCGGAGACCGCCTGATCGTTAGCAAATATGCTTATGGCTGGTCATGGGTTTCTCCTACGTTTCATATATTACCGCGGATGGAAGGGCGCCTTTTAGGCTCAATGCCACAGCGCGGTGACATCGTTATTTTAACGCCAAAAGACCAAAGCAGCGACTATATCAAACGGGTCATCGGCCTGCCAGGTGAAATGCTGGAACTGCGCGGGGGACAGGTTTTCCTGAATGGCGAGCCGGTCAAGCAAGAGGTCCGACCGGACCTGATGTTGCCTATTGATACCAACTCCCCTTGCGAGAACCGCGAATTCCCCGGCCTGCGGGTGACGGATGAAACCGGCAAGAGTTTTTGCCAGCTCCCGGTCTTGCGCGAAACCCTTCCCAATGGCGTGAGCTATGACGTTATTGATTTAGGACCACAGTCTTCCGATGATATTCCACCCGTCATCATTCCCGAAAACTATGTCTATTTGCTGGGCGACAATCGCGACCTGTCTGCGGATAGCCGGGTAGCGAGTCCGCTTGGGCTGGATGGTGCCATCCCTTGGGAAAATATCGGTGGCCGCGCAGAGTTTATTACATTCTCGCTCGACGGAACAACCACCCTTAATCCGGTAAGCTGGTTTACTTCATTCCGCAGTGGCCGCGCAGGGACGAGTTTGCGACCGGAAAAGGAAATTAGCGCCGCTGAATAGACCGGATATTTTAGAGGCGGAGCCCCAAAGTCTCATCCAGACCGGCCATGATATTCAGGTCCTGAACCGTGCTGCCTGCAGCCCCTTTGCCCAGATTGTCGAGCTTTGCGGCCAAGCGGACCAGATCGCCGCTTTCACTGGCAAACACGTAAAGTTCCAGCCGGTCCGTCGCCGGGTCATTGTCATTCAGGAGCAACTCACCAATGCCGCTGCCATCATGGACGCTGACTATCGGCGACCCCTGATAATGATCCTGTAGAGCTTCAAGCAAGTCAGCGGCTTTCGCAGCGACCTTCATTGCGCCTAGGTTCAACGGAACCTCGACAATCATGCCCCGATAAGCGGACACGACGGCGGGCGCGAAAACGACATCGTGATTTAGGCCAGCATGCTGCTTCATCTCTGGCATATGTTTATGCTCAAGATTAAATCCATAGCCACGAAACCCGATTTCACGCTCCTGCTCGAACCGCTCGATGAGCGCCTTACCGCCGCCGGAATAGCCAGAGACAGCATTGACCGCATAAGGCCAATCAGCAGGCAATAATCCGCGTGCGACAAGCGGCGCGACAAGGCCCAGAAAGCCGGTCGGATAACAGCCAGGATTGGAAACAAGTCTTGCTCCGGCGATACGCTCGCGCTGCCCTTCACGAAATTCCGCAAAGCCATAGACCCAATCGGGCGCTGTGCGATGAGCGGAGGAGGCATCTATGATTCGCGGATGATCACTTTCCAAAAGGGAAACCGCCTCTTTGGCAGCATCGTCGGGCAGGCACAAAATCACAAAGTCGCTATTATTGATGGCATCGCGGCGCGCATTCACATCCTTGCGCTGATCATCGCGCAAGCGAACAAGGTCAAACTCCTGACGTGCGGCCAGCCGGTCGGCAATTTCAAGGCCGGTCGTCCCTGCGGCTCCATCAATGAAAACACTATATGTCATGGTCTTTCCTCAACCCAAGCGCTTGCGCGCCAGAACAGGTTGCGCGGTATCATTGGCAAAGCGGGCGATCACGTCGGCCAGCGGCTCTACGCATACTTGCATCCAGTATGTACTGGCGTGGATGATCCGATCGCTATCAGCCATTATTCCCACATGATCGGGGAAAAAAACAAAATCACCGCGCTTCAAATCCTCTTCATCCGGGATTTCCGATCCCACAACCTTTAGCTGCTGATCCGTATCGCGCGGCACTTTCGTCCCTGTTAAGCCGAGAATTATCTGGACGAGGCCGGAGCAATCCAGCCCGTCACCGCTGCGACCGCCCCATAAATAGGGCGCGCCGACAAGTTGCTCGGCAAAGGCAACCGTGTTGTTCCTGCCATCAAATACGCGCTTGGCACCAATTTCCTGGACATGGCGGATGTGGACATAGCCTTTTCCGGTTTTCAGGAAACTGCCACACTCGCTTGGTTTCCCACAAGCCAGTTTTGCACCCATGGGCAAGCGTTTCATCACGCCGGATTTAATATCAGGCTCTATGAATATCAGTGCCGCCCGCGCTGAAATCAGATGGGTGGGCTGCGGCGTTTTGTGCTGATGCTGCAACGCATGCACCGGCAGGTAACCGACATAGCCGTCATGCTCGCAATAACCCCATGCCCAATCGCCGACAACATCGAGAAGCTGGAAATCTTCACCATGCAAGAGTTCGGACACAGCTTCGTGGTTTTTACCGCCTTGCTTGCGGATCATCGCCTTTGGCGCGGAACAGCGCATCGGCATTGGCTCGGCATAATGCGGAGCGAACATTCTGCCAGCGAGCGCAATATCGGCCAGATCGCCGCGATGCGCGGTGATCCGCGGATCAAAGCCTTCTTCGGGGCCGCGCAGCGAAAATTTTGCGCGCGCCGCGATTTCCCCGGTTTTCATATTACCGATAACATTCATTATTTCTATTACCCTATTTACGGCTTTCGCCGCAACTGCGCGGATTCTACGCTTTAACTACGTGATGCCAATAAGCCGCCCTTAAACGAGGTATAGCGTCTTAATCAAGCAGCGATGCGCTGCGCTTATCCGCCATAACGCGCTTTCAGATAGTTCCAGCTCGCCCGCAATCCTAGTGCATCTCCTCCTTTGGGTCGCCCTGCCTTGCTGGACGGTCGCCACGCATAGGTATCAAAATGCGCCCATGCGATGTCTTCGGGGACAAATTTTTGCAGGAATAAGGCTGCGGTTATGCAGCCTGCAAACGATCCCGAAGCGACATTGTTGGTATCGGCAATCGTGCTGTTGAGGCCGCTTTCATAGCGGGACCATAAAGGCATACGCCACAAGGGGTCGTCTTCCGCTTCACCGCCTTGAATCAAACCGGCGGCTACATCATCATCATTGCTGAACAAAGCCGGCAAGTCAGGCCCCAATGCAACCCGCGCGGCCCCTGTCAGCGTTGCAAAATCAAGTATCAGCTCCGGCTCCTCTTCCCCTGCCAGCGTCAGCGCATCGCCCAGAACCAGGCGGCCTTCGGCATCGGTATTGCCGATTTCCACCGTTAGCCCTTTACGGCTGTTCAATATATCACCGGGACGCAAGGCCCGGCCGTCTATCGCATTTTCAACCGCCGGGACCAGCAAGTGAAGCCGCACCGGCAATTTCGCTTCCATGATCATTTTAGCCAAGGCAATGGCATGGGCCGCGCCGCCCATGTCCTTTTTCATCAACAACATGCCAGCGGGCGATTTCATCGAAAGTCCGCCGCTATCGAAACATACGCCCTTGCCGACCAGGGCAATTTTCGGATGATCCGCCTTGCCCCATTTCAGCTCGATCAGGCGCGGCGCGTGATCGCGCATCGCGGCCTTGCCGACGCCGTGGATCATCGGGAAGTTTTTCTCCAGCACATCGCCGCGGGTAATATACAGCTCTGCGCTGTGTTTTTCCGCAAGCTTTGTGACAATATCCTCGATCTTGTCCGGCCCCATATCAGATGCCGGGACATTGACCATATCGCGCACCATCGCCGTGGCCTCGGCCTGACGAACCGCTTCGTCGATCTGGCTGATTTCATCCTTGACGAGCAAGACGCTAGGCCCTTGCCTGTCCGGCAACTCCTTGTAATGGTCAAACTCGTGCTGCGGTATCAACCAGCCGAACAGCGCATCTTTCGCACTGGCGCCTTCCAACCGGTATTTGCCCTCCGGCAATTTGCCGCCCAGTTTTGCCAGCGCCCACGGGTCCAGCTTTTCATGATCGGCAACCCCGGCAACGACGGTGAAGTCGCCCTGCTCTGCGCTATCATCCTTTTCCTTTGCCGAGAGGACGGGAAGGATCAAATAGGATTCCGGGTTGGCGACAAATTTATAGGCCGCCACAATGTTGCGGATGCTATCGGGCTGGCCCTTCAGCCAGTCCTCGAAAATCTGCACATCCAATATCCGGATGGTCCGTGCGGGCTGGCCTTTATCGGCCTCGATCAGTGCGTTAAAGTCAGTCATCTTCACGCTATAACCGCACTATGGTTTGAAGGCGAGAGCCTATTCCAATAGCTGTTCAGGCACTCACTCTGCCGCTTCCATTGTCAGCTCTTCCTGGCTGGAGGCCACGCTTCTTGGCCCGTAAAACTGGATGACACCATCATCTACCGGCCATTTCAGCAGAACCTTTTTATCAAACAGATAGTCCTGATTGAGCTTCCACGGCATTTCCTTGCCATTACGCGGCAATTCGTTGATGGAGCGCAGGATATAGCCGGAAGAAAAGTCGAAAAGCTCGTCCTCTTCTACTCCGTCCGTTAGCACCGGATTGGCAATCTTTGTGCCGGTTGCATCCATATGGTTGAGCAAGCGGCAGGTATATTCCGAAACAATATCCGCTTTCAGCGTCCATGAAGCGTTGAGGTAACCAAAGACAATCGCCATGTTCGGAATGTCGGAGAACATGCAGCCTTTATAATAGAAATGGTCGTGGAAATTGATCGGCTTGCCATCCACTTCAAACGCAACCTTGCCCGCAACCGCGAGTTTCAGGCCGGTAGCGGTGATGATGATGTCGGCATCCAGCTTTTCCCCGGATTTCAGGATTATGCCGTCTGCGGTCACGGTATCAATATGCCCGGTTTTCACGTCCGCCGTGCCAGCGCGAATAGCCTTGAACATATCGCTGTCGGGGACAAGGCACAGCCTTTGTTCCCACGGGCCATAAGGGGGCGTGTAATCTTCCTTGTTATATTTATCGCCCAGTTCTTTTTTCAGAGGCTTTTCAAGCTTGGCGATAACCTTTTCCGGATTGTTGCGGGCGGTGCGGTAAACCAGATCCTGCATGAAGACATTTTTCTTGCGGATGATGTTATAGGCCCATTGGTCCGGCATGATCTTGCGGAGGAAATTGGCAAGCTTGTCGCGGGCATCACGGGCAAAATACCATGTCGGCGTGCGTTGCAGCATGGTGACATGCGCGGCCTTTTTCGCGACATTGGGAAGAATCGTCACCGCGGTAGCGCCGCTGCCGATAATGACGACTTTCTTGTTGCTGTAATCCAGATCTTTCGGCCAGAATTGCGGGTGGACCACTTCGCCCTTGAACGTCTCGATCCCCTCTATCTTGGCATCATAGCCCTGGTCATAATCATAATAGCCAGAGCCCATATAAAGGAAATTGGCGTACATGACGACGCGCTCGCCATTGGACCTTTCGGCGGTCACGGTCCAGCGTGCGTCCTCGCTCGACCAGCTGGCGGACAGCACCTTGTGGTCAAGGCGGATATGCTTTTCCAGATCATTTTTGTTCTTGATCCGGTGAAGATATTTCATGATCGAAGGGCCGTCGGCAATCGCCTTCTGCTCGGTCCACGGTTCAAATTTGAAGCCCAGCGTGTGCATGTCGCTGTCGGAGCGGATACCGGGATACTGGAAAAGGTTCCACGTCCCGCCAATCTCTTCACGCCGGTCGAGCAAGGCAAAGCTCTTGCCCGGACATAAGTCGCGCAAATGAACCGCCATGCCGATGCCGGAAATACCGGCCCCGACGATCAGGACATCAACCGAATCTATCGCTCTTTCAGGTGCATTGCTGCTACTTTTTATAGCTTGCGTTGTCATTTGCCGTCTCTCCAACCACTTATTTAGTCTTATGATGCACTATGCCATCATCGGAACAAGGTTGCAATTAACAATTTAATCACCCGATTAAGGCTTAAACTTCACTAACTTCACACCAAGGAAGCACATATTTCCGCCATTTGTCCGGAATTGTCAAATTGACCAAAAGCCAGATTCCGGGTTTTACCAGTTTCGCGCAGATTCGAAATATACGGCCCCAAATCCAATTCCCCTCTTCCTCTCCATCATAACGATCAGGGATAGTGTAGGACAGGCTTATTTCATAAGCGCGGGGGGGGGGGGCA
>NZ_DATCTC010000029.1:0-5130 GCF_036568145.1 Parasphingorhabdus sp.
ATCGGCTCAGGCGCCCGGGCATCGGAAATCGCAGCTTCACTCTCCAGCTCTTCGAGCGTCAGTTCCAGTTGCTCGATCTGCTGGACAAGCTTCTCCGACGACTGGCCAAAGGTCATACGGCGCAGCTTGTCCAGTTGTAACCGCAGCGTCTCGATCAGCGTGTCACGGGCCGCCAAAGCAGCTTCCAGCTCGGCGATCCGGGCGTCTTTATCGGGGTAAGAATGAGCGGTATCTGACACCGCCATTTAATAGCCGAGTGGCTCATGGATTACCAGTAAAACCCGCCCAAATATGCCGTTTTATCCCGTCAGAACCGGGGCGTCCGTGCGTTCAGGTCTAGTCAATGCCTTCGAGAAGCATGGAAAGCTGGGCCGAAGAGAGGTGCACTTTACCGGTCTTTGTCACCGGCCAAACGAAACGGCCACGATCCATCCGTTTGGAAAACAGGCACATGCCCTGGCCGTCATACCACAGCAGCTTGACCAGATCGCCGCGCTTGCCACGGAAGGCGAACAGTGCCCCTGAATGCGGGTTCTTGCGCAATACTTGCTGCGCCATTACAGCCAGACCATTAAAACCCTTGCGCATGTCGGTTGCACCGCAAGCAAGGTAAATGCGCATCGAAGGAGATGGCGGGATCATCGGGAAAGCACCGCGAACACCCGCGCCAGCGCATCGGCATCGACCGCCGCGTCCACCGTCAGCCTTATCCTTGACGGCAGGTCTATCCTGATCAGACCAGGCTGTGCAGGGTTTACCGCCGCTCGGTCGATTGGGCCAGTATCCAGCGAGGCTTCGGCAAAACCGGGTGCGGCAAGCGCGCGGCCTGACGGGTTCATGCCCCCTAACTGACCGTTCACCGCCAGACGGCGCCATGTGTATAGCTGGCCACTGCCAATCCGGTGACGCTCGCAAGTCTGGCCAACCGATCCCCCTGGACCAAATGCATCTGCCAGCATCGCCAGCTTCTGCTCGGCTGTCCAGCGCCGACGGCCGCCGACAATCTCTACACGGCCAAGACTAGAACCACTCATATGAGTGGTCATATGACTAATCGTATGACTGCTCGCTAATCCCGAACCCATGTCGTCCATAATCGCCGCTCCAAAAACAAAGCAGCCTTCAACCCTTCAATGCCATAATCCGCAAGGCGGCCTACAGCTCTCGCTTACCCTTCTTTTGCGGACTGGGTGCGGCAGATCGAGCCGCAGGCCTTGATGATGCGGGGCCAACCTGAACTTGTTGCCATGAAGAGGATATGGCGGCGTAACATTGTCATCGCATCGCCGCTAGTTCATCCTCAGGACTTGCCGATGTCGCAGGCGGATCGATCACTGAAACGAAGCAACCAGCCGCCAGATATTGTGCATCAGTCGTGGATAACGGATTCAAAACGACACTCGTCAGTCTCTCCTGACATATAGCTCCACCGAGAGCCAATTCGGCTTTTTCGCGAACCTTCCTGAACCAGGTCAGCAGCATGGCAACCGGCTTGCTTCCGGCCGTGTTGCATGCCTTTGGCATGCTGCCCGCACCACCCGGTGCACAAGCCAGTTTCCCTCCGGCGCTTATGCGCCACCGGTGCAATGCCGCTTCTCCCTGTTTCCGGTGTCAGTTCGCAAGCCGGAATGGTCCGGTTTGAAATTACAGGAGAAATATCATGACGAACATTACACTTTTGGTTGGCCGCGTTACCCGCGATCCGGAAAGCCGGACAACAGACGGCGGTACAACGGTTACAAGCCTTTCGGTGGTGACCGACAGACCCGCCCGCAACAAGGACGGCAAGACCTACAAGGATGAAAACGGCTTTACCGCCAAGGATGCAGAATTTCACCGCATCACCTGCTTCAACGGGCTGGGTAAAAATGTTGCCCAATATTGCACCAAAGGCCAGATGGTTTCGGTCGAAGGCCGGATCCACTATACCCAGTGGGAAGATGGTGACGGTATCAAACGCTATGGCTGCGAAATCCTTGCCGACAAGGTGGATTTTCTTACCCGCGGTGCGTCTCAGGATAACAAGGATGCACCCGACATCGATGAATGATTTCTAATCTTCATCCCTAAACATTCAGGCCTCGCCGGTTTCCCGGCGGGGCCTTTCTTTAGCTTTGGGAAATACTATTACGCGGCGCAGTTGAGCTCCCAATTTCTAGCTTGATAAGAACCTGCTCCTCACCCATTTTGCCGAGCGCAGCTCCGATCTGCTTGAGGCTTTTCGGGCTGAATGCTTCAACGCCGCTTCCAAGCAGCATCCGTCCAAGTTCGGTCGCTGCTCTGGTTTCCAGTTCCTGCTGTTTCGTGTCGAGCTTGGCCCGTTCGGTTTCTAGTTTTTTGAGCGCTGCAAGCGCACCTGTTTTTCTGGTCATGAGAGTTCCTTCTTCTCGGTTATGACCCCTTGAAGTTTCTGTAATCGCATATCTTCAAGCCTGTAGGAAAACGGTTTTTGCTAATAGAAGCCGGTCACTAGAATTAGAGGTGGAGAGGGTCTTGCTCACTTGAAGTTCAAGCATGATGCGTGGAGGGCTGCCGCGTCAAGGACGACGGGGCCCCACCATTTTACCGCTCCGGCGGCTACGCCGCCTCCCGCGATAAAATCGTTGCCCCCATCGCCGCTTCGCGGCCGTCTGTTCCAGCCGGTCCTGTGACTCGGCAGCCCCCCACGCATCACCAGACTTCCTGTCAATTTTGACAAATATCAGGAGGTAAACATGACACAGGCAATTGATACAGTACTTGATACACAAAGCTATTTTGCGGCAGTTGAAACAGCAGAGCGCAGGGCTCTACACAGCTTCTTCGATCAGCATGTAATAGAGGATGAGACCCAGGGTTATGTGGCTCTGGATGAGGGAGATTATGATGCGCTACCGGCATGGGCGATGAACCGGGTGGTTCATACCGTACACGGGGCTCTACTGGATGAGTTTTGAAACATTTCATAGGGCAGGGATCGGCAACGGTCTCTGCCGTGTTTTTTGTTCGCATATCAGTTTGGCCATTAGGGCGAAAACATACAATCATCCAGGTCTGATCGGCCTTAAAAGACCCGAACGAACAAATTCAGTTTTCCGTATCAATGTCGGCTATTTGCGACCCGGGCGGCCATTGATGCGGGATACACCCATAGCGGGTGTAACAAGGGTATCGGAATCCCCATTCCGTTGCCCTTGTTATTTGTTTGCCGAGCGATGTTTTGTTTGTTTGTCAGAAAGGGATGAGCGCTGATGAAGATCATCAGCGCTCGTTTTTACCATTCTATCCATGAGTCATAACGCCTCATGAGTTCATCGAGAAAATAATCTGGATTGTTGCTGCCGAGCTGGGGACAAAAGAGGGCACACCGTACGCAGCTCGCTGCCTTGGATATATTGATTAATATCAACTGGTTAAGTCCCAAAAGAGGCCGATGACATAGACAAATCCTCTAAGACTTGATGGTTTTTTGGCAAGTCTTACCCCAATCACATTTCCATAAGCTATTGATAAGTAGGGAAACATAACCGATTGACTGTGAGTTGTTCACGATTTATTCTTATCGGGCTTTTCGAAGGGTGAACCAGGTTCTTGAAATTCAAGGAACCTGAGTATGACCAACCATATTTGCTTACAAACCTATCTATCCTATCCGCTTGCCGAGTGGGTAAGGGCGCAAGCTGAAGATCGCGGTGAGTGTGTTAGCGTCTTTCTGCGTGATCTCGTCATGGCTACTTATCTGGCGCAGGATGATGATCAAAAGAACAGTTTGAAAGATATCGACAAAGCGCGTGAAGCGGTGTTCGCGTCGGTGGCGCTTGATGCCATTTTGACCGCTCATCCGGATAGTTCGCTACGGCAAAAAACCCATGATGCCTATGCCCGCCGCTTGCAGCGCCTGAGGCTTGCTCCTGCCTCTTTGAATGGAGGCAAGTGATGAAGCGTAATCTGGTCAATTTTACGCGCGGTAGCCAGCTTCTCGGGCATTTCGGTTTCATGTTTGCAAGCGGGCTCAAAGCCCCCCTCATTATCGCTGCTATTCTCTTGGTAGGCATGTCCTATTGGCAGGTGACATCCGTACTTACCGACTATCAGCGCTACCTTGTTGGCATGAACCTTTATGCCTCGCTTTACGGATATATGGAGTTTGATCCAGCCAAGCTGATTAATCTCGATCTTGCTTCTGGCGCAAGCGCGGAAATGGCAATTTCGGCGGTTCAAAATTTCCCGCCGGTCGTCCGCGCGATGGAAGCATTATGGGCGTCGCTGCGCACCGCGCTCATTATCTCCGCATTGTTATTCCTGCCTGCCTTTATCCTGTTCTACTGGGTCGCAGAATATTTTGGTGGCAGGTCGAAAGAAAGCAAACATGAACGCGGCGCGCAGCTTGCAACCTTGCCCGAACTGCAAGCAGAAATCACCCGTCACAATGCGGCTGAACAAGCGCGGGAAATGCGCGTCGAACTGGGTTGGCGCTGGCGGCTCGCGGGACAGAAACAGCTTCGGCAAGCGGGCTATTACAATCCCTCCACGCTTGCAGGCGTTCGTTATCCCTGGCGGCTCGAACAGAGCCACGCCATGCTGATCGGGACAACCGGAACCGGTAAAACCGTTGCCCTTTTGGAGATGATAAACGAGGCGCGCAGAAAGGGGCAACGCGCCGTCATATTCGATTTAACCGGTGCGTTTATCGAACATTTCTATGACGCCTCGCGCGATGTCATATTGAACCCGCTGGATGCTCGCTGTCCAGGGTGGAGCGTGTTTAATGATTGCAGCGACATTGCCGAGTTTCATAGCGCGGCTGAAGCGCTTGTTCCGCAGGATGGCGGGGGCGATGACCAGTTCTGGGTTATCGGTGCGCGCTCGGTATTTGTGCAATCCTGCATGCAGCTTATGAAGGCCGGAACACCGACCAACGAGGCGCTCGCCAAAAAGCTGATAACGGCCGATCTCACTGATGTGCACAAGCTTTTGAAAGGCACTGTTGCGGAGCAACTGACCGCGCCCAAAGCGGCGCGCATGGCAACCTCGATCCGGGCCGTTCTCAATGCAAATGCCGAGGCTTTAATGCTGCTGCCAAAACATGGGTCCCGCTTCTCGATCCGCGACTGGATAAAGGGCGATTGCGAGCGCGGCGGGATTATTTTC